>JAEYPZ010000164.1:0-2956 GCA_023410275.1 Bacillota bacterium | reverse complement strand
ACTGGTCATTTGCCATTCGCAAGACTGCTGTTTCTGCCTTCTTCATATCGTTACCGGTCGCTTTGATCAGAGCTTCCAGTTTTCGTGTATTTAGTTTGAAAAACTCTGCCTGCATGGCTGCCGAAGCTGGCTTATAGCTTTTGAATCCGTTCTTGATAGCCCGGAGGATTTGCGCCTCTTGCTTCATACCGCCCTGCTGTCTGGCCTGCCAGATAAGTTCCCCGATCTGGGTGTTTATGCTTTTAAACTGCTTGCTGTACTTTTTCTGGTTTTCCAGCTTATATTTCTCCAGAGCCTTAAGCTGCTCTACCTGCCACATGGACCAATCGTAACCTTCTTTCAGTTCCTCAGCTCTGTGCCGGTTCATATTCCGGATCATGGAGGCAATAAGTTCCTGCTCGATCGCTTCAAATGCCGCAGAGATATCATACTCATTCATCTGATCACCTGCCGTTTGCTAAAACTTTAAATCCCTGTGCCTTAAACTTCCGGGTAAGATCTTTCAGCTGGGTAATGCTTTTGCACTTATCACACCGGAGCTCAGAATAATCCTTTTTTTCAACGGCGTAAATGCCAAACGGAACTTGCTCACTTGCCACTTTCAGGAGCCCCTGGTACTCCAGCTGGCTCATTTGGTACTGGTGGTTCATCACCTTCACTTTCATCCACCTTCACCCCCTCCGTATTTAGTCCTGGCTCCTCTGTTTCAAAAATGCCCTGCTCAATCTTGATTCGCTTGACTTCCTCTGCCTTTTCATCTTCTGTCAGAGTATCGCCATACATCTCATCTATGGACTTCTCTATGCTCATGACTCCACTGGTTCGCGCCTTGCCCACCGTCTCCACAACGGGATCAAAGCCTGGAGCTGCATACTCTCCAAACTTGACGGAAACCTTATACTCCCCAGGAGCCTTTACCTGCATCTGGTCATAAGTCATCATGATTTTACTCACCAGCTCAGGAAGGACTTTACATAGCACCTTAACCAACGTCCCCCTGGTATGAGTAGTGATCTTCTCCTTTTCTCTCTGGCTTTCTGCATTATCCGTCTTTTTCAGGTCAATACCAAGAGTAGCCGGAGAAATGATTCCCTGCAGCACTAAATCCAGAAAGGAGGTATAGCTGTTTAAATACGCTTCGTAGGATATCTGGGGCTGAACAACTTCAATTTTATCGCTGTAACCTTCCTTTTTTACTGCACCGATCGCTATGTAATCATTGTCAAACTCATTCGGCTCTATCAGCTGCCCTGTATTTGGATCTCTGGGAACCATATCTTCCGGAATATACCGGTTGACTCTTCCTTTTCTCACTGCATCAAGCCACTGGCTTATCACTTCGTCCAAAGCGTCCAGATCGTCCGTCTTGCCCTCAAATAGCGCCTTGCCTCGTCCCTTCCACTTGCTTGATGTGAAGAAGATAAGGGGTACTCCCATAATGTAATCTCCATCATAGGCGGTGTCTTCATAGATTGCTGTTTCTGGAAGAGTATTAAGTGGAACTTCTCCACCGGCATCATCAAAGAGCTTATAAATCACATACCCTTTTCCGTAAGTCTCTTCTAAGCGGTATTCCTTTTCTTTGTTATCCGGATATGAGTAATTTGTGGAAAAAATAATCTCAGTCAGCCTGCCCCGCTGATATTTATACTCCACCCGATCCGCTTCGTAAAATTCTATCACCGGATACTTACTCACCTGATCCAGACTTATTTTAAAGGCTCCATCACCGGCTGACAGCGCACCGGCCACCGCTTCGCCCAGGAGTCCTTCAAAGTTGTTATCCTCTGCAATCTTATCCCATAGTTCCTTTAAAGGCTGGCTGTCTCCTTTTTCTCCGAAGCTAATATCATTTAGATCTGCGGTTATGATATCCTTAAACCGATCAACCACGATTCCCACAATGCCTGAGTGGATCTTCCTTACTTTCCGGAAAGGAACGGAAGCCCAGAACCTCGCCTTAAACACATCACAGTAGGCAGTCTGTTTAAAAAACTGTTCCAGCTCTGACGGATCCCCACGGTACCAGATCTTATTCTTTAGTACATTGCCCTGAAAGGATAGCGGCTCCTTTATAACCACCTGCCTCTCTTTTGCTCCTACAATCTTAAGCAATTTAAAATACATATCCTTAAACCAACCCACTTATGAAGCCCTCCTTCCTGTTCCGATTTTTACTTCGTATGGTAGCCATGCATACTGCACACTGTTTACCATGTGATCGTTTCTGTCTTCTGGTGTATTGTCCTTATCTTCCAGCCAGCTGTATACTTCAAGCTCCCGGATATAGTTTGAGCAAGTATCCACGATGTAGAAACATGGCTTGGCTCCTGCATCGGCAAACCAGTTTAACTGATTGATGATACGGTCAATGATCTGCTCTTTCTTCCATGCATCATTGAAATTGTAAACGCTGCCATTCAATCGCTTAAATTTTAGAAACTCCGTTATGGTTGCCTGATCCGCAGAGTCGATAAAGGTATCTCTTGCAAAGCCCCATTCGTTCCGGTTGCGATCAAGAAAATCAATAAAGTTATGGACCGTATCTGTAGGAGCCAGGGGCGTACCCAGATCTGCATTGTTATAAACCTTCTCATCAAGTACATAACAGTTCCCCCGGTTCGTGATCCCAATAAAACTCATGGAAATGGTATCGGGTGACTTCTGGGAGTAGGACGTATCCAGACCTGCAGAAAAGTGTACAAACCATTCTGTTTGATGGCGGTCGTTCTGATTTCGGATAAACTGCTTTGCATGAGCCTTGGTGACCACATGCTTCTTCCGGTCAAAGTTTGGGAAGATCAGACCGGTTGTTTTACCTCGCAAGCCTTGGATCTTGTTCTTCCAGATCTTCGTACCTTTTGGCGTATTCCGGATAATGTTTTCCAGTTTCTCCTTTGACAGACCCAGATTATGGGTAAAAGAAAAGAACCAATGTACCCAACCGGGCTTTGGT
>JAEYPZ010000046.1:0-2534 GCA_023410275.1 Bacillota bacterium | reverse complement strand
GTTTATACGATTGGCAATAAAACATTTTCCAACTGGTACAGTTCCGGATATCAGGGGTACTCAAGCATCCGTGACGGTATTATTTATTCCATGAACATCGTAGCTGTGCGATGTCTGGTTGAAACAGTGAAACCACAGCTGGGTGTGGAGTACGCAAGAAACTTTGGAATTTCTTCCCTGACTGATACCGATTACAATCCGGCTCTTGCACTGGGAGGAATCACCAAGGGTGTTTCAAACTTAGAGCTTACCGGCGCTTTTGCCACCATTGCCAATGGCGGAGTCTATACAAAACCGGTCTTTTTCACCAAGATCCTGGATCACGACGGCAAGGTTTTAATTGATAATACACCTGAGACCCATCGTGTTTTAAAAGACTCCACTGCATTTCTCTTAACCGATGCAATGGCAGCTTCCATGGAAAGCAGCCGGAAATTTTCCAGCTCAGGACCCAGTTCCACCAGCCCTGCTGCTAAAATTCCGGGAATGTCCGCTGCAGGAAAAAGCGGTACTACCTCAGCCAATAACGATATCTGGTTTGTAGGCTATACCCCTTACTATACTGCCGGTATCTGGGCTGGATGCGACGATAACCAGAAACTGACAAAGCAAAACGGAGGTGCCTCCTTCCACAAGGCAATCTGGCGCAAAATCATGACCAGAATCCATGAAGGAAAGCCAGATCCCGGTTTTCCTATGCCTGACAGTGTCGAAACGGCTCAGATCTGCCGAAAATCCGGCAAACTGGCAGTGACCGGTGTCTGTACGGAAGATCCCAGAGGCAATGCTGTTTATACGGAATACTTTGCAAAAGGAACGGTACCCACGGACGTATGTAACAATCACGTAAGAGCAACCGTATGTTCCGTATCCCATCAGCTGCCCACTCCTTATTGTCCGGAACGGACAACTGCCGTATTTATGGTTCTTCCAAACGGCGAGACAGGTCAGACAGATGATTCCAAATACGCAATGCCTGGATATTGCACCATACATTCAGCAAATTCCATTACCATACCTCCAGGCAGTTATCCTTACGAGGACGAGACATCGCCCCAGCAATATGCACCGGGCTACATTCCACAAAATCCCGGCGCAAACAAACCCATTTATCCATGGGAAGATTATTGATAAAATGAAGAAGGGCATCAAACCTTAAAGCAGGTCTGATGCCCTTTCCTTATATAAAAATCAGCTTTTCATTTTCGGCTTGAATATAATGGATCCCAGATATCCAAAAATCAAAGCACCGGATATCCCCACTGCGCTTGCAGTAAATCCACCTTTAAACACTCCCAGAAAACCGTCCTCTCCCATGCTTTTTAAGACGCCTTTCCATAGAGAATTGCCAAATCCCAGCAGAGGAACCGTTGCTCCTGCTCCTGCCCAGTCACTAAAGGGCTGATAGATTCCAAGGGCTCCAAGAATACTTCCGATTACTACTAAAAGCACCATAATCCGCCCAGGCATCAACTTGGTATTGTCCATTACAACCTGAACCACTGCACAGATTGCTCCGCCTACCAAAAATGCTTTTACAAATTCCATAGCGTTCTCCTTTCCAGATTAGTTGTCTATATGCTCGATCATAACTCCATGAGCAATGCCGGGAATGGTTTCTCCTTCGTTAAAGCTTACTGTGGACAACAGTGCACCAGTTGGGACAAAAAGAACTCTCTTCCACGTTCCGTCCTTGATTTTGGGTAATATATAAGAACAGAGCGTTGATGCTGCACAGCCACAGCCGCTTCCTCCTGCATGTGTATCCTGGGAATCAGGATCAAATATCTCAATCCCGCAGTCTGTATGGATGTTCTCCAGATCATGCCCTTTATTTTTCATGAAATCCAGGAGAATGGTACGGCCAACCCGGCCAAGATCTCCAGTTATGATTTTATCATAATAATTTTCATCTATATTAAAAACGTCAAAGTTCTGCTGTATGGTATGAAATGCGGCAGGTGCCATAGCTGCTCCCATATTCATGGAATCCTTGATTCCCATATCCACCATACGGCCAGTGGTAATACCGGTAATAGCCGCAATTCCTTCTTTTCTGTGTTTGGTGAGAATAACAGCTCCGCAGCCGGTCACGGTCCAGGAAGAAGATGACGGGCGCTGACTTCCGTAACCCAGCGGAAATCGAAACTGTTTTTCAGCTGTAGCAAAATGGCTGGATGCCATTGCCATTACTTTGTCTGCATAACCTGCAGCCACTGTCATAGAGCCAAGATTTAAGGCCTCTCCCATGGTGGAGCAGGCTCCGAAAAGACCAAATAAAGGAATTTCCAAATCTACTGTACCAAATGATGTTGCAATCAGCTGCCCCAGTAAATCTCCGGCAAACAAATAACGGATGTCCTTTTTCCTGACATCTCCTTTTTCAATTGCCAGATCTGCGGTCTGTTTTTGCAGTGCACTTTCTGCCTTCTCCCACGTATCTGCCCCAAACATATCATCCTGCTCCACTACATCAAAAAGCTTGCCAAGGGGGCCTTCTCCCTCTTTTTTTCCGACTATGGAAGCCATACTTT
>JAEYPZ010000194.1:0-53625 GCA_023410275.1 Bacillota bacterium | reverse complement strand
AGCCAGGACCGGGAGGCCCCAGACCACCACAACCAGGCCCCGGAGGACCTGGAGGACCCGGCCAGCAACCGCCGCAGCCAGGACCAGGAGGACCTGGAGGACCCGGCCAACGACCGCCTCAGCCAGGACCGGGAGGACCGGGAGGCCCCAGACCACCACAGCCAGGCCCCGGAGGACCGGGAGGACCAGGAGGCCCCAGACCACCGCAGCCAGGCCCCAGGCCACCACAGCCAGGCCCCAGGCCACCGCAGCCAGGGCCATTCCCTCCGGGACCAGGGCCATTTCCACCGCCAGGGCCAGGACCAAGGCCACCGCAGCCATTGACACCGCCACCTAATTTTGTCCCTCAATTGCCAGCCACAGAAGGACCGGAAGCTTTTCGTATGGGAGGGCAAATAGGCTCCAATAATATATGGCTCTGTTTAAACCGGTTTACTTATATTTGGCTGATTAATGGAAGAAATTTTTGGTTTTTCCCTACTTTTGTAGGAAGAAATCATGTGGAGGGCTTTCGCTGGAGAGGAAATTCCTGGGTATATGATAGAATTAACCTTAGATTGATATTTTTCTTTTTATGTTTTTAAAATTCTATATTTAAAGCTTTAAAAAGGGTACTGCAAGCTATTGGCAGTACCCTTTTGGTGTGAAAAGGTAAAAAAGATAATAAGGATATAAAGCGTTAATTTTTGCTGATACTATATGCTTTTACTGCCCATATACCTTCCCTTCCTTACAGGTTGGATAAGTTTCCTTTTAACCTTTCTTCCATTTTGCAAAATGTTAATGGTTTCCATATCAATTAATTTAGCAGGTGTTTCAGCTTTCAACATAAGAAAGAGTAAAATTATATAGGTCAATAGTACTAAATGCACTTCTTTCAATTTTCGATATTTTATGATAGAATATTGCAAAAGGGGCAATGCAAGGGAGACATAAAATTATCATGGATAATACCCAGCCGGAAAGAGAAAATGCACTTCGCAGAAAAAGGCGTGTGAAACACCTTAAAAATGCGATTATTATAATAATTATCATCTGCTTGATACTTCCAACTTTACTTTGTATGATATTATTCGGCAAAATCTACTCATTAGAGAGAAAAATCGACAAGTTAACAGAAAATCAGATAAAGACGGAAGAAAAAATCAGTAAGACCTTCGAAAAAAATATTTACTATCATGCAGAAGATTATTCATCTTCTCTTGAAGAATTGGATAAAAACAGTTATAATGAAAAAAAAATATCTGTTATAGATTCATCGGACACTCCTTTGGACAGAGAGAATACAGCTAAGGGTACAAAACAGGATTCCGGAGCTTCACAGAACACCAAGACAGGGACAGGGAAAAGTAACGGAATACAGTCAGGTAAAGCGGCGGAAGCTTCCTCCGATGGCAAGGCAGATATTTTTAATACAAAAGAAAAAAAGAACAAAGTACAGGGCAAGGACTCATCTTCTTTAAAAAACACGATTAATGGCATTGATGAGCAGGAGCGGAAGAAATACGAAGGTAAGGAAGTGTATTTAACCTTCGATGACGGCCCAAGCAGCTATACAGATGACATTTTGGATATACTGAGCAAATACCATGTAAAGGCAACTTTTTTTGTAATTGGCAAGACGGATGAACAGTCTAAAAGATTGTACAAGAGGATAGTGGAAGAGGGCAATTCTATTGGTATGCACTCTTATTCCCATGATTATAAGCAGCTTTACAATTCTTTGAAGACCTTTGAAAGTGATTACGTGAGAATAAGAAAATTAATATATGATACCACTGGCTATAATACTGATATTTACCGTTTTCCGGGAGGAAGCGGAAACCAGGTCAGTGATACGGATATGTCAGTTTTTATCCGCTACCTTAATAAGGAACATGTAGTATATTATGACTGGAATGTGGCAAGCGGTGATGCTACCGGAGTGAGCTATACGCCAAAGCAGCTTTGTGAGAATGCGCTGGAAGGCATTACCGAGCATACAAAATCCATTGTGCTGATGCACGATACGGATGCCAAGTTAAATACTGTCAAGTCCCTTGATGAATTATTGAGTACCTTAACACAAAGCGGTGCAAAACTTCTTACACTTAATGAAACAGTAAAACCTATTCAACAGGTTAAACTTAGTTCATCAGAACTTAATAATAAGTAATTACATAGGAGGAACCTTAAATGGGCTTTTTTAAAGACTTTAAAGATGATTTATCACAGGCAGTAAATGAATTGCTGCCGGAGGATGTGTTAGAAGGCGGGACTGAGGGAAATACTTCAGAGGAAAAAAGTAATGAAACAGAGGCCACGGAACAGACAGAAGCCATAGAAGGTGAAGACACAAAGGAAGTTCTGACAGAGGAAGAGGATAATCTGACAGAGGATGATAATGTGGATAAGGAGCTTTTGGAGGCATTGTTAACATCTGAGACAGTTATAGTAAATGATGAAAAAACGGCTGACAACGAAGAACCGGCTTTGGAAGAGAAGAAAGCAGAGGAGAGTACCACAGAGGATACCGGCGGCGACGGCGCAGATTTCACAGAAGAGGTTACTATTATAGCTAAGAGCACGGTACTCACCGGTAATCTTCATACGGATGGCTCCCTGGAAGTAATCGGTACTGTCAGAGGTGATATCGACTGTAAAGGAAAGCTGTCTGTAATCGGTACCGTAAGCGGAAACTGTTCTGCTTCGGAAGTTTATATAGGCGCAAAGCGTTTTGAAGGCTCCATTACCAGTGAGGGCAATGTAAGAATTGGCCTTGGTACGGTTATAATCGGAGATATACTTGGAACCGCCAGCTTTATTGCGGGAGCTGTCAAGGGAGATATCGATATCAGCGGTCCTATTGTTATCGACTCCTCCGCTGTAATCAAGGGGAATATAAAAGCTGCGTCCATTCAGGTTAATAATGGTGCGGTTATTGAAGGTTTCTGTTCCCTGTCTTACGCATCTGTTAATATTGATAGCATATTCGAATAATTGGAGGTATTATAAATGAACAGGTATAAAAGAGTCTTACTGAAATTAAGCGGGGAGGCTCTGGCCGGGGATAAGAAGACCGGTTTTGATGAAGCTACCTGTATCCGGGTTGCAAATCAGGTAAAGCAGCTGGTACAGGAAGGGGTTGAGGTCGGAGTTGTTATAGGCGGAGGTAACTTCTGGAGAGGAAGAACCAGTGAAACCATTGACCGTACAAAAGCTGATCAGATTGGTATGCTGGCAACTGTTATGAACTGTATTTATGTTTCTGAGATTTTCCGTTTTGTCGGTATGAAGACCCAGGTGCTTACACCTTTTGAATGTGGTTCCATGACAAAGCTCTTTTCAAAGGACAGGGCAAATAAATATTTTGAAAAGGGCATGGTCGTATTCCTGGCGGGCGGTACAGGCCATCCGTATTTTTCAACGGATACGGGAGTGGTGCTAAGAGCAGTAGAGCTGGAAGCAGACGTAATATTAATGGCTAAGGCGGTGGACGGTGTCTACGACAGTGACCCCAAAAAGAATCCCCATGCGAAAAAGTACAGTGAGATAAGTCTCAGGGAAGCTTTGGATAAACAGCTTGCGGTAGTGGATTTATCGGCAACGGTACTGGCTATGGAGAATAAGATGCCGATGCTGGTGTTTGCTCTGGAAAAAGAAGAGAGTATTATGAAAGCCGTTCATGGTGAGTCTGACGGAACCATTGTAACTGCTTAAAGAAGTTGGAAATTTTTAAGTATTATTAAATAGAGGAGAAATATTTATGGATGCTAGATTGGAACAATACGAAAGCAAAATGACGAAAACACTGGATAACCTGAAGGAAGAATATTCAACAATTCGTGCGGGAAGGGCCAATCCTCATTTGCTTGATAAGCTGAGGGTGGATTATTACGGCACTCCGTCCGCTCTTCAGTCTGTAGCAAACGTTTCGGTTCCGGAGCCCAGAGTTATTCAGATTCAGCCGTGGGAAAGCAAACTGATCAAGGATATTGAGAAGGCTATCATTGCTTCTGACCTGGGACTTACACCCAGTAATGACGGAAAAGTCATCAGACTGGTATTTCCTGAGCTTACAGAGGAAAGAAGAAAAGATTTGGTAAAGGACATTAAGAAAAAGGCTGAAAATGCTAAGGTTGCTATCCGCAATATCAGAAGGGACGGCAATGATGCCATTAAGAAAATGAACAAAAACAGTGAAATTTCCGAGGATGAAGTAAAGGTTTTAGAAGACAGCATTCAGAAAGCCACAGATAAGTTTATTACCGATGTGGATAAGCTTACAGAGGATAAATCAAAAGAAGTACTTACGGTATAAGCATTCGAATATTTTACAGGGACTGCTCCAAAATTCAAAGAAAACTATTTTTTACCAATAGTTTTTGGATCTTTGAAGCAGTCTTTTTCAGTTGGAGGATTCCATGGGAGACAATTATTCCGATATAAAAATTCCAAGACATGTAGCAATTATACTGGATGGAAACGGCCGTTGGGCCAAGCAACGTATGATGCCAAGAAATTATGGCCACGTACAGGGAAGTAAAACAGTTGAAAACATATGTGAAGAAGCTTATAATATGGGAGTGGAGTATCTGACAGTTTATGCTTTTTCTACTGAAAACTGGAAGAGGCCCAAAGATGAAGTCGATGCATTGATGAAGCTCCTTCGAAGCTATCTTAAAAATTGCCAGAAAACCAGCAGCAAGAATAATATGAGAGTCCGGGTACTTGGTGAGACGGAAGGATTAAGTGAAGATATAAAGAATAGTATCATTGAGCTTGAAAAGACCTCCGCAGGCAATACGGGACTTCGTTTTCAGGTGGCGTTAAATTACGGCGGCAGGGATGAAATTTTACGGGCAGCTAAAAGGATGTCACAGGATTATAAAGACGGTAAGATCAGCCTTACGGAAGTGAATACGGATATATTTTCCGGATATTTGGATACCAGAGGAATTCCAGATCCGGATTTGATGATAAGAACCAGCGGTGAAATGAGGATATCCAATTTCCTTTTATGGCAATTAGCCTATACGGAGTTTTATTTTACGGATACCCTGTGGCCGGACTTTAATAAAAATGAATTGAGAAAAGCCATTGAGTATTACGGAAGCAGAAAAAGGAATTATGGCGGTATCAAAGAAGATTGATTTATTGGGAGGTAATACATGTTTTGGGTAAGATTTCGCAGTTCGGTCATACTTATGGCTATCACCATAGCGGTAATCCTGCTGGGGGGAGATGCTTTATTTGCTGTGGTTCTGGCAATTTCTATAATTGGCATGACAGAACTGTATAAGACAGTTAACCTGCAAAAGTCACCTCTTGGTATCGCCGGCTATCTAGCTGCCGTCGCTTATTTCGGATTACTGCGATTTGGATTCGCGGACTATAATGAATTTCTTTTCATCGGCTTTTTACTGGCTTTAATGATTTTGTATGTGATTTTATATCCCAGGTTCAGGATGGAGGAAGTTACCGCCGCCTTTTTTGGACTTTTCTATGTGGCAGTAATGTTAAGCTTTATTTATCAGGTCAGAATGCTGGAAAGCGGCCTTTATGTTGTATGGCTTATATTTATCGGGGCCTGGGGTTCCGATACCAGTGCTTATTGCGTGGGAATGCTGATTGGCAAGCATAAGAATTTTACACCCTTAAGTCCTAAGAAATCAATTGAAGGCTGTATCGGAGGTGTCGTTGGCGCAGGGCTTATCGGCTTGCTCTATGGGGTGATAATAAAAGACTACATTACCGGTTTTCACAACACAGGCCTTGCTTTTGCCTTAATATCGGCAGTGGGCAGTGTAATATCCCAACTGGGTGATTTAGCGGCTTCGGCGATTAAAAGAAATCATAATATAAAAGACTATGGAACTCTTATTCCGGGGCATGGCGGTATTCTGGACAGATTTGACAGTATCATTTTTGTCGCACCTATTGTGTATTTCCTTGCTAGCATATTATAATAGGGATACCTTAAAAGTATATAGCATCTTAATTTTAAAAGAAGTTATTTATTTTAAGCAGGGATGTAAGCAGGCTTGCGGTATCCATAATGCTTTGACGGAAAGTAAATTATTTAGTTAAATTTTGGAAATATCATATCAAGGATTTGGTATTAATAAAGGAGTTATAATGAAATATATATCCATTCTGGGCTCTACCGGGTCAGTCGGCACGCAGACTCTGGAAGTTGTAAGGGAGAACCCCGATATACAGGTTGTGGCACTGGCGGCAGGAAGCAACATCTCCTTACTGGAAGCACAAATCAGAGAGTTTAAACCTTTACTGGCAGCCGTTTATGAGGCAGAAATGGCAAAAGAACTGGCCGCAAAGGTAAAGGACACGGATGTGGTGGTTATGTCGGGGATGGAAGGCTTGATTTCCTGCAGTACGGACATACATACCAATATTGTTGTTACGGCTTTGGTGGGAATGATTGGTATTGTACCAACCATTGAAGCAATTAAGGCAGGAAAGGATATTGCTCTTGCCAATAAGGAAACCCTGGTCACAGCCGGACACATTATTATGCCTCTGGCAAAAGAGAGGCAGGTTAGAATTCTTCCCGTTGACAGTGAACATTCTGCCATATTCCAGGCCTTAAACGGAGAAGATAAAAATGAAATAGAGAGGATTATCCTCACAGCCTCCGGCGGACCTTTCCGAGGTAAAAAAAGAGAAGATTTGAAAAATATCCGGGTGGAAGATGCTTTAAAGCATCCAAACTGGTCTATGGGGAGGAAAATAACCATTGATTCTTCTACCATGGTAAATAAAGGTCTTGAGGTAATGGAGGCCAGATGGTTATTTGATGTGGATTTGGAGAAAATACAAGTAGTTATTCAACCCCAGAGCATTATTCATTCTGCCGTCGAATATGCCGACGGCAGTGTAATGGCACAAATGGGAATGCCGGATATGAAGCTTCCCATACAGTATGCCCTGTATTATCCTGATAGAAGGCATCTTAAGGGAGAACGAATCAATTTTTTTAAGCTGGGCAGGCTGGATTTTTTTGAACCGGACTATGAGACATTTGAGGGGCTGAAATTAGCCTTTGAGGCAGCAAAAAGAGGAGGCAGTATGCCAACCGTTTACAATGCTGCCAATGAGTATGCGGTAGCAAAATTTTTAAACAGAGAAATATCTTATCTGGAAATCACGGAATTGATAAAAAAAGCCATGGAAGCACACAGGTTCAGGGAAAATCCTTCTGTCCCGGAAATTCTTGAGACTGAAAAAGAGACCCGTGAATTTCTTGATGGGAAATTAAAAAGATAACAGGGTGGAGCGGTTTTATACATTTTTTGTAGCCATTAACAATAAATATGGTGTAGATACACTAAGATAGGAGTAGGAGTGAAAGAAAATAACATTTTGAAAGGATGCCACTTACAGATTCTTTCACTCGTTTTTAATTGTGGCAGTATCGCAGGTCTGCCTGCGATATTCAATGGGTATAAGCATGAATATAATAATAGCAATTTTGATATTTAGCGTCCTTATTATCATCCATGAATTAGGCCATTTTCTTCTGGCAAAGTCCAATGGTATCTTTGTAACGGAGTTTTCCATTGGTATGGGTCCAAGAATCCTTTCCATGGTAAAAACGGTGAAGGGATACCGGCTAAGAGGATTTATGTCAACGGGTGATTTTACCGCTGCTAACAGAGAACTGGAGGCGACCATTTATTCCATTAAACTGCTTCCAATCGGCGGCTCCTGTATGATGCTTGGAGAAGACGAAACGGTTGAGGACGAAAGAGCTTTTAACAAGAAGGGTGTATGGGGCAGAATTTCCGTTGTTTTGGCAGGCCCTATTTTTAACTTCGTCCTGGCTTTCGTTCTTGCCCTTATTATCGTAGGCATGAGAGGCTATGATCCGGCAAAGATCGCAAATGTTACTACGGTAGCAAAGGAAGCAGGCTTGCAGGATGGAGATGTCATAACCCGGATAGACGGAAAGAACATAAATCTTGCCAGGGAATTGAATATGTTCCTTTATATGAATCCGTTAAGTGAGGCAAGTGTGGACCTGACCTATGAAAGGAATGGCGAAAAACATAACGCAACCATCAATCCGGAGTATGTAAAGAATTATATGCTGGGATTTTATTATGATGATGGCAATAAGCCTGTTGTAAAAGAGGTAATCGATGATTATCCCATGAAGAAAGCCGGTTTTCAAAATGGCGATATCATTACTGAAATCAATGGTGTAAAGGTTGCGACCAAGGATGATATCATAAATTATTTCAAGGAAAAACCTTTATCAGATAAACCGGTTGCCATTACGTATCAGAGAAACGGGGCGGAGAATTCTGCGAATGTAACGCCAAAGCTGTCAGGGCAGGGGTATTCCATCGGCTTTGCTCTGGACGGCAGCAGGGTCAAGACCAGCGGCTTTGGAGTTGTAAAGTACAGTCTGGCAGAGGTTAAATATGTCATTGTAATGACTGTTGACAGCCTTAAAATGCTGTTTACCGGGAAAGTAAAGGCCAATGACCTGGCAGGTCCCGTAGGTATCGTGGATATGATAGGAAGCATTTATAAGGACAGCGCACCAAGCGGTTTTGTTACGGTGTTCCTGAGTCTTGCAAGTTTTAGTGTGCTGCTCAGTGCAAACCTTGGTGTTATGAACCTATTGCCCATTCCTGCACTGGATGGCGGAAGGCTGGTGTTCTTGCTGATTGAAGTATTCAGAGGAAAGCCGGTGGACCAGACCAAGGAAGGCATGGTGCATATGATAGGCTTCATTGCACTTATGATTCTTATGGTATTTGTAATGTTCAATGATTTTAGCCGGATATTTTAAATGATAGAGGTGGCTGTTGTAAATTAGTATTCATAGAACGAAATAGCAGATGTATCTTTCGATTGTGTGAAGTAAGCTTTTTTACAAGGGCCATTTTTTCCTGTCAGTAAGCGGGGACTGTCCTGCTAAGGCTTTGAGATACAGAAAAGGGACAGCCTGAACGTGTTATTAGTACAGCTTCAGGATTATCCCATCAAAGCTCTTATATATAGAAAAGAGGTTGCTATGCGAAAAGAAACAAAGGCTGTAAAAATAGGAAATAAGGTAATTGGAGGAGGAAACCCAATTCTCATCCAGTCCATGACAAATACAAAAACAGAAGATGTAAAAGCCACCATCCGGCAGATACTAAAATTGGAAGCAGCAGGCTGTGATATTATACGCTGTGCAGTTCCTACCATGGAGGCAGCTTACGCCATTCAGGATATTAAAAGGGAAATACATATTCCCCTGGTGGCGGATATTCATTTTGATTACCGTCTGGCAATTGCTGCCTTGGAGAATGGAGCAGATAAGGTCAGAATCAATCCCGGCAACATTGGAGGATATGAGAAGCTAAAGGCAGTGGTTGAAGCGGCAAAAGTAAGAAATATCCCGATCAGAGTAGGCGTTAACAGCGGCTCACTGGAAAAGGAGCTGGTTGAAAAATACGGCGGGGTAACTCCGGAGGGCTTGGTGGAAAGTGCGCTGGATAAGGTTAAGGCCATTGAAGCTATGGACTATGACAATCTGGTAATCAGTATTAAATCTTCGGATGTGTTAATGTGTGCCAGGGCTTATGAGATGATTGCCGAAAAAACCGTATATCCCCTTCATGTAGGTATAACAGAGTCAGGTACTCTGCTCTCAGGCAATATTAAATCAGCCGTAGGGTTAGGCATCATACTTTATGAGGGTATTGGCGATACCATAAGAGTGTCCTTAACAGGAGACCCTTTGGAGGAAGTAAAGTCTGCCAGGCTTATCTTAAAAACCCTTGGTCTCAGAAAGGGCGGAGTGGAATTGGTATCCTGCCCGACCTGCGGAAGAACACAGATTGACTTAATCAGTCTTGCGGGACAGGTAGAAAATATGATTCAGGATTTTGATATGGACATTAAGGTTGCAGTAATGGGCTGTGCGGTAAACGGCCCAGGTGAAGCAAAAGAAGCGGACATCGGAATCGCCGGCGGTAAAGGAGAAGGAATCCTTATTAAGAAAGGGCAGGTCGTAAGAAAAGTTCCCGAGGATAAGCTGTTGGAAGCCTTAAAAGAGGAGCTTCTTGCAATGAAAGCAGATGCAATGAAATAGAAAAGAGGCGTGGAAAATGGGAATACTTTTTTTGGAAGTATTTGACCAGTTAAGCGATATACCGGAGGAATTGGTACAGCTCTTCAAAGAAGTAGTCATTGAAAAGGTGTGTGTATCCAAGTCCAGGGCTGAGATAAAAATTCATATGGAAAGCGGCAGACTGATTCAGAGAAAGGACATCTGCCGGATGGAGCAGCTTATCAAGCATAAGCTGTTTTCCGAGACCTCTGATGAGGTCAGGTTTATAGAGAGCTATCATCTCTCCGCCCAGTATACGCCGGAAAATCTCTTTGAAGTCTACAAAGGGAGTATATTTACTGAGTTCAGGGAAAGAAGTATTCTGGAATATAATATATTTGAACTCTCCCAAATAACCTTTGACGGAAACAGAATTACTTTCCGGTGTGAGGAAAGCTTTCTGGTCCGTAAAATGGCCGAGGATTTTAAGAGGCATCTGACCGCTGTCTTTGAGAAATTCCATCTGCAGGTCTCCATTTTGTTCGACTATTATGAGCCTGTCAAAGAAGAGGCCGGGGAGGAATATGAATTTGTCCGGGTGGGCAATATGGTACATATCAATCAGCAAAGTGAGACAGAAGACAATGCAGTAGCGGCTTCAGCCCCTATGGCTGAGGGCGGGGATGCCCATTTGCAGAAGACTGCCGGATTCCCCAAGGCCAAAGAGGAAAAGAAGAGCGACAGGTCTTTTGGAAGGTCGGAATATACGCCGAAGAAAGTGATACATGACCCTGACACCATCTATGGCAGGGGCTTTGAAGGAGAAGCAATTCCCATTTCGGATATTCAGGACGAAATCGGCGAAGTTGTAATCAGAGGAAAAATACTGAATACGGAGGCAAGAGAGCTCCGCAATGAAAAGACGCTGTTTATCTTTACTATTACGGATTTCACCGACTCCATATCGGCCAAGCTGTTTCTTAAGACGGAGGAAGCCGCCGAGGTTACGGAGGTTTTGAAGAAGGGTAAATTTATTAAGCTAAAAGGGATGGCACTCATGGACAAATATGACAGGGAAATTTCCATCGGGTCAATTGTCGGAGTAAAATCCATTCCTTCCTTTACCGTTAAGCGCATGGACAACAGTGTGGAAAAGCGTGTGGAGCTTCATGCCCATACCATGATGAGCGATATGGATGCTGTTGTGGATGTAAAGGATCTGGTGAAGAGGGCTTTTGAATGGGGGCACAAAGCGGTTGCCATTACGGATCACGGAGTGGTGCAGTCCTTCCCCGAAGCCAATCATACCTTAAGTAAAAAGGATTATCCGGAATCAGAGTGGGAGCGGCTGAAGGAATTTAAAGTGATTTATGGAGTGGAAGCATATCTGGTGGACGATTTAAAGGAAATCGTTGTGAACCCCAGGGGGCAGTCCCTTACGGATACCTATGTGGTATTTGATATAGAGACAACCGGTTTCGGTCCCGTCAAGGACAGGATTATTGAAATTGGTGCGGTAAAGGTAAAAGAGGGAATTATTGTTGACAAATTCAGCACCTTTATTAATCCGGAAATACCCATTCCCCCAAGGATTGAAGAGCTTACCAGCATCACGGATGATATGGTAATCGGGTCCCCCAAGATTGATGTCATACTGCCGGAATTCCTGGCCTTTTGCAAAGGAGCGGTGCTGGTGGCCCACAATGCTTCCTTTGATGTCAGCTTTATCCGTAAAAAAGCAGAGATGCTTGGGATAGAAACGGATTTTACCGTAGTGGATACCGTTGGTATGGCCAGAATGTTAATTCCGGATCTGAATAATTATAAGCTTCACACCGTGGCAAAGGCTCTCAGCGTATCCCTTGAGAACCATCACAGGGCAGTGGATGATGCAGGAGCAACGGCAGATATTTTTATAAAGCTGCTGCCAAAGCTTACCGACCTTGGGGTTACCCGTTTGGAGGAAATTGACCCACTTGGAAAGCTTTCACCGGAGGCTATTAAGAAGCTGCCCACCTATCATGCAATTATTTTAGCCCAGAACGATATCGGAAGGGTGAATTTATATAAGCTCATATCCTTATCCCATATCCAGTATTATCAGAAACGCCCCCGTATTCCAAAGAGTGTGTTTATGGAGAACAGGGAGGGCCTTTTGATAGGCTCCGCCTGCGAAGCGGGAGAGCTTTACCAGGCAATCTTAAGAGAGCAGCCGCCGGAGGAAATTAACCGGCTGGCAGAATTTTATGATTATCTGGAAATACAGCCCCTGGGAAATAATGACTTTATGATTGAGAGTGAAAAAATCAACATTAATTCCAGAGAAGAGCTGATGGACATAAACCGGAGGATCGTAAGGCTGGGGGAGGAATTCAATAAGCCGGTGGTTGCCACCTGCGACGTTCATTTCATGGACCCGGAGGATGAGATATACAGGCGAATCCTTTTATACGGAAAAGGAATGAAGGATGCGGATAACCAGGCTCCTCTGTTCTTTCGCACCACGGAGGAGATGCTGGAGGAGTTTACTTACCTTGGAAAAGATAAGGCTTATGAAGTGGTCGTGACCAATACCAATCTGGTTACCGACAGAATAGAGAAGATTTCTCCGGTACGCCCGGATAAATGTCCGCCGGTCATTCCGGATTCCGATAAGACCCTGAGGGAAATCTGTTATAACAAGGCCCATTCCATGTATGGACCGGAGCTGCCCAGGCAGGTAGAGGAGAGACTGGAGCATGAGCTTCATTCCATTATAACCAACGGCTTTGCGGTTATGTACATTATTGCCCAGAAGCTGGTATGGAAATCCAACGAGGATGGATATCTGGTTGGTTCCAGAGGTTCCGTCGGTTCCTCCTTTGTGGCGACCATGTCGGGTATTACGGAGGTCAATCCTCTGGCGGCCCATTACTACTGTACCAATTGCCACTATTCGGATTTTGACTCCGAGGAAGTAAGGGCCTATGCCGGCAGCAGCGGCTGTGATATGCCGGATAAAAACTGTCCTGTATGCGGACAGCCCTTAAGCAAGGATGGACATGACATCCCCTTTGAAACCTTCCTGGGATTTAACGGGGACAAGGAGCCTGATATCGACTTGAATTTCTCCGGTGAATATCAGAGCAAGGCCCATGATTATACGGAGGTTATCTTTGGCGAAGGGCATACCTTCAGGGCCGGAACCATCGGTACCCTGGCGGATAAGACTGCCTATGGCTTTGTATTAAAATACTACGAGGAACATAACCAGCATAGAAGAAAGGCGGAAATCGAACGTATCGTATCGGGCTGCGTGGGAGTGCGCAGAACAACGGGCCAGCATCCCGGCGGTATTATCGTACTTCCCCATGGTGAGGAGATATATTCCTTTACCCCTGTGCAGCGACCGGCCAATGATATGACCACCAAGACCATAACCACTCATTTTGATTACCATTCCATTGACCATAACCTCCTAAAGCTGGACATACTGGGGCACGATGATCCGACCATGATCAGGATGCTGGAGGACCTTACGGGGCTGGATGCCAAGGAAATCCGGCTGGATGATGAGAAGGTGCTCTCCCTTTTTGATAACCTGAGTGCTTTGGGAGTCAGGGCGGAGGATTTGGGCGGCTGTGATTTGGGCTGCCTTGGTGTTCCGGAATTCGGTACGGATTTCGTAATGCAAATGCTTCGGGATACCAGGCCGAAGAATTTCTCGGACCTTGTCCGTATATCAGGTCTTTCCCATGGAACGGACGTATGGCTCAACAATGCACAGACCCTGATTACGGAAGGAAAATGTACGCTGGCCTCTGCCATCTGTACCCGTGATGATATTATGACCTACCTGATTAATATGGGCGTTGACAGCGGACATTCCTTTAAGATAATGGAAAGCGTCCGCAAGGGTAAGGGCCTGACACCGGAAATGGAAGAGGAAATGCTGGCATCGGGTGTGCCGGACTGGTATATCTGGTCCTGTAAGCGGATTAAGTACATGTTTCCCAAGGCCCATGCGGCAGCCTATGTTATGATGGCCTTCCGTATCGCCTACTTTAAAGTATACTATCCTCTGGCCTATTATGCCGCCTATTTTTCCATCCGTGCTTCTGCTTTTAATTATGAGCTTATGTGCCTTGGAAGGGAAAGACTGGAGAGGCATATGGCGGATTACAAGCGCAGAGGAAATGAGCTCAGCAAAAAGGAGCAGGATACCTATAAGGATATGAGAATTGTACAGGAGATGTATGCCAGAGGCTTTGAATTTATGCCCATTGATATCTATGCTGCAAAGGCACACCATTTCCAGATAGTAGAGGGCAAACTGATGCCTTCCTTAAGTACCATAGACGGACTGGGAGATAAGGCGGCGGATGCGGTAGTAGATGCGGTAAAGGATGGAAAATTCCTGTCAAGGGATGATTTTAGAAGCCGCTGCAAGGTAAGTACAACGGTAGTGGATTTGATGAATGACCTGGGACTCTTTGGAGATTTGCCGGAGAGTAACCAGATATCATTGATGGATTTTCTGCAGTAAGAAAAAAAGATAAGTCTATTTAAAAGGCTCTGTTTCCTGATATAAAAGTAATATACTGTATCAGAACAGAGCCTTTTTATATTCACTTTCTTATTGATGTGCAGGAATAAATCTTATGCTTAGACTGAAACAAAAAAAGTTGTTTTCCAATTAAGGAAAACAACTTTTTATTAAGCAGCTCATAGGGGAGTCGAACCCCTGTCTCAGCACTGAGAATGCCACATCTTGACCACTTGACCAATGAGCCGTATCACATTTAGTATTGTACAACACCCGACTCAAAAATGCAAGTGTTATTTTTAAAGTTTTTCAAAAAGTTTTAAAAATAGCTTCAATATTTGGAAAATGAAAATATACAGGTGCCGTAACTGCGGATTCCTATTTTATTGACAAAAAACTAATATCTGCTTATAATAAGTTACTAGTGGATTTATTGATTTTTGTTAAAAACATATATGAGAAATGCACCATATTATATACACAGGAGGCAAATAGTGTGAAGGCTTATGGAGTTAACGAGCTGAGAAAAATGTTCTTAGACTTTTTTGAAAGTAAAGGTCATTTAAAAATGGACAGCTTTTCCCTGGTTCCCCAAAATGACAAAAGTTTATTATTAATTAATTCAGGTATGGCACCTCTGAAACCATATTTTACAGGTCAGGAAATTCCTCCGAGAAAACGTGTTACCACCTGCCAGAAATGTATCCGTACCGGTGATATTGAAAATGTTGGTAAGACAGCAAGACACGGTACTTTTTTTGAAATGCTCGGAAACTTTTCCTTTGGAGATTATTTTAAAACAGAAGCAATACATTGGTCCTGGGAATTCTTAACGGAAGTTGTAGGCATCGATCCTGACAGGCTGTATCCTTCCGTATATGAAGAGGATGATGAGGCTTTTGAAATATGGAACAAGGAAATCGGAATCGCGCCGGAGAGAATCTTCCGCTTTGGCAAGGCGGACAATTTCTGGGAGCATGGCGCAGGCCCCTGCGGCCCCTGTTCGGAGATTTATTATGACCGCGGAGAAAAGTACGGCTGTCATGAACCCGGCTGTACCGTAGGCTGTGAGTGTGACCGCTATATTGAAATCTGGAACAATGTATTTACCCAGTTCGAAAATGACGGCAACGGACATTATACGGAACTGGTTCAGAAAAATATTGATACCGGAATGGGACTTGAAAGACTTGCTACCGTTACCCAGGATGTGGATTCCATTTTCGACGTGGATACCATCAAGGCCCTTCGTGATAAGGTGTGCGAGGTAGCTGGTGTAACCTATAAGAATGACCCTAAGACGGATGTCTCCATCCGTTTAATTACCGACCATATCCGTTCCGTGACCTTTATGATATCCGACGGTATCATTCCCTCCAATGAAGGAAGAGGCTATGTGCTGCGCAGGCTTTTAAGACGTGCGGCCCGCCATGGAAGGCTTCTTGGTATCAAGGACCGTTTCCTTGCCACCTTGAGCACAACGGTTATCGCAGAGTCCAAGGACGGTTATCCGGAGCTGGAAGAGAAGAAGGATTACATCTTAAAGCTTCTTACCATAGAAGAAGATAATTTTAATAAGACCATCGACCAGGGACTCAAGCTCCTTTCCGAATTGGAAGAGGTACTTGTAAAGGAAGGAAAGAGTACACTTGCCGGTGAGGATGCCTTTAAGCTCTATGATACCTATGGCTTCCCTCTTGACTTGACCAGGGAGATACTGGAAGAAAAGGGCTTTGCCATTGAGGAAGAAGGCTTTACAAAAGCTATGAACGTACAAAGGGAAACAGCCAGAAGTGCCCGTGCGGTCACAAATTACATGGGTGCTGATGAGACCGTATATTTACAGCTGGATACCAGCCTTATCACTGCCTTTGTCGGCTATGAAAAGGATGAGACTGACTCGGCCGTGACAGCCCTTACAACAGAAACGGAAGTAGTTTCCGAGCTTGTTGCAGGCCAGAAGGGTACTATTTTTACAAAGGAGACACCTTTTTATGCGACCAGCGGCGGTCAGGCAGCCGATACCGGCTTTATCAGAACGGCTTCAGCAGAATTTGAAGTAGAGGATACCATTAAGCTCCAGGGCGGTAAGATTGGCCATGTTGGTGTGGTAACAAAGGGAATGATAAAGGCAAATGAAACCGTCCATCTTGCTATCAATGAGGAAAAGAGAGGGGACACCAGAAAGAACCACAGCGCTACCCACCTGCTTCAGAAGGCTCTCCGGACGGTACTGGGCTCCCATGTAGAACAGGCAGGTTCCTTTGTAAATGAGGACAGGCTGCGCTTTGACTTTACCCATTTTTCTGCAATGAGCAAAGAAGAAATCCGTAAAGCAGAAGCAATCGTGAATGAACAGATTCAAAATGGATTAGTGGTAAATACCGATATTATGTCCATTGAAGAGGCAAAAAAGACCGGTGCCATGGCACTCTTTGGTGAAAAATACGGAGATAGTGTCCGTGTTGTTACCATGGGTGATTTCAGCAAGGAATTGTGCGGAGGTACCCATGTAGCCAATACCGGCTCCATTATGGTATTTAAGATTGTATCGGAAACCGGTGTTGCAGCCGGTGTAAGACGTATAGAAGCACTTACCGGCAAGGGAGTATTCCATTACTATGAACAGCTTGAGGCAGAATTGAATCAGGCTGCAAAGACCGCTAAGACGGAACCTGCTCAGCTGTCAGCTAAGGTTGAGAGCTTACAGGAGGAGATAAAGGCCCTGCAATCTGAAAATGAAAAATTAAAGAGCAGGCTTGCCAAGGACGCATTGGGTGATGTTATGAACCAGGTAACAGAAATCAAGGGCGTTAAGCTCCTGGCAGCAAGAGCGGATGGCGTAGATGTTAATAATCTTAGAAATCTGGGAGACCAGTTAAGAGATAAGCTGGGAGAAGGTGTTGTTATTTTAGCTTCTGCCGCCGATGACAAGGTAAACCTGATTGCCATGGTTACGGATTCTGCTATGAAAGAGGGTGCCCATGCAGGTAATCTTATCAAGGAACTGGCTTCCCTGGTAGGCGGCGGCGGTGGCGGCCGTCCGAATATTGCCCAGGCAGGCGGTAAGAATCCGGCCGGCATTGATGCTTTGATTGAAGCTGCTCCCAAGGCCCTGGAAAAGCAGCTGAAATAAAACGGAACTGCCAAGATTATTAGGAAACACAAAAAAATGTATTGACAAAACCTATAACAAACAATATAATTACTTTAGTGCTATTCAAAAAATACCCAAACAGTTGTTTAGGCACAATACACAACTGGAGGGAGGTTAGGTGTGAGACTATGTCAAATGTTATTGTAAAAGATAATGAGACTTTAGATAGTGCTCTACGTAGATTTAAGAGAAACTGTGCGAAGGCAGGCATTCAGCAGGAAATCCGTAAAAGAGAGCATTATGAGAAGCCGAGCGTAAGACGTAAGAAAAAGTCTGAAGCTGCTCGTAAGCGTAAATTCAAATAAGTAGAATAACTACTTAAATTAGCCCTTGAACTTTTTGTTCAGGGGTTTTTAATTTGTCTTTTTTTCTATCTGAAAACAAAAAAATTCTAAATACTTCTTTATTTTATTCAAAATACGGCAAATCCACATAAAAAATACCTTAATTGTATATTTTTACGGATTTCTTTAGAAATCATTTATAAAACATAAACTTATTCTTTATTTATTTGCTTTATAATCAGGTTGATAAGAAATAATGGCATCTTACGCCAAAGAAGGAGGGAACTCCTGCATTATTATACTGATTGGAGCAGATATGGCAAAAAGAAAAATATCATTTTTAGATATCATAACCATTATTGGTCTTATGATGACAATTGCTTTTATATTTTACGGTTATAAGACAAAGATTTTTGTGTCTTCAGAGGCCCTGCATCATTTTCTGGGCCGGTTCGGAATTTTCGCGGATATCATATTTATTCTTGTGCAGGCCGTACAGGTCGTCATTCCCATAATTCCCGGCTCCATTGGCTGCCTTGCTGGTGTGATTATTTTCGGGCCTGTAAAAGGCTTTCTTTATAATTATACCGGAATCTGTCTGGGCTCGATTCTCGCCTTCCTCTTGGCGAGAAGGTATGGGAAAAGCTTTGTGGAAAGGGTTTCAAAGCCCGGACTATGGCAGAAATACGGCTCCTGGCTAAATAGTGGGAAATTCGACAAATGGTTTGCAATTGCAATTTTTTTACCGGTAGCCCCGGATGATTTTCTGTGTTATCTGGCCGGAATCACAAAAATTCCGCTGAAGAAATTTTCTATTATCATACTGGCGGGAAAGCCATTTTCCATAGCAGCTTATTCCATGGGATTAAATCTGGTATTTACTGCGTTAATTCAATATGTACTACCTGTAAAATAAACAGCGGCATTCCTAACAGGCGGATAACCCGGTTATACTGCAATGTTAACCGGAAAGGGGACCTGCAGCCCAAGGTTTGCAGGCACCGGAAAGGCAAAGGTTATTATTATGAAAATATGGTTATATAAAGGCGGGTTAAAATTAATACGCAAGAGCGGCATCGGAAAGGCCTGGGAGCATCAGAAGGCAGCACTGGAAGATACAGGGGTTGCCCATACAGAACAGTTTGGCTTTGATTACGATATTGTCCAGGTGAATACAATATTTCCGGACTCGGTATTTACGGCTCTTCTGGCAAAGGTCATGAGAAAAAAAGTGGTATACTATGCCCACTCCACAATGGAAGACTTTAAAAAATCCTTTCGGGGCTCCGATTTTTTTGCTCCTTTCTTCAAAAAATGGATCTGCTTCTGCTATAGTCTGGGGGATGTCATAATTACTCCCACAGAGTATTCGAAAGAGCTGCTGGAGGGTTATGGAATAAAGAAGGAAATTATGCATTTATCCAATGGGATTGATCTGGACTTTTTTAACCGTGATGAGGAATCGGGAAAGTGCTTTCGGGAAAAATACTGCTTTGGCGCAGATGATAAGGTGATTATATCCGTAGGCCATTACATTGAAAGGAAGGGCATAGAAGATTTTGTGGAACTGGCAGGAAGGCTTCCCGAATACCAGTTTATATGGTTTGGAGATACCAATCTGAAGCTTGTGCCTGAAAATATAAAAAGAGCGGTGGAGACGAAGCTTCCGAACCTGCATTTTCCAGGCTACATATCAAGTGAGGAGTTAAGGCAGGCATACTGCGGCAGTGACCTGTTTTTATTCCTGTCCCAGGAGGAAACGGAAGGGATTGTGCTGCTGGAAGCGCTGGCTCTGAAAATACCTGCTTTGATACGTGATATTCCCGTTTACCAAGGCTGGCTGGAAGACCGGAAGCAGGTCTATAAAGGCAGAAAACTTGAGGAATTTGAACAATTAGCCCGTGACATTCTGGAAGGAGAGGCTTCACGGCTGACAGAGCAGGGCTATGCAAAGGCAGGCGAAAGAAGCATCGGAAAGGTCGGAGAGACATTAAGGGGCATATACTGGGAGCTGCTTGAGAACAAGACAGAAGTACAGGAAGGAAAAGAAAGGGGTATGTCCAGGTATTCCTATAAGAATACGTAGGCCATATAAAATGCTTTCAGAGACCCGATAATACGCATAACTGGGGGAGTCTACCCATATATTCTATCATAATCCAGAATAATATGGAGTATTTCGGATGCAGCATAAATTCAAGTCCATGCATGAAAAAAATAAGCAAACTTCGAATAAAGAATTGTATAGTAATATAAATAAAAATAAAAAGAAAGAAGAAGCAGCCAGAAAGACCTTCCTGGAAACGGTATCAGAGCAGTTAAAGCTGCCTTCGGATATCCTGGTAGGGGCACCGATCATAACTGCTCTGGGAAGAAATGAGGTTTGCATTGAGAATTATAAAGGAATATTAGAATATAACGATACTTATATAAAAGTGCTTTCCAAAATCGGTACAATACGGATTGAAGGCAAGCACTTGAATATTTCCTATTTCACAAATGATGAAATGCGTATAACCGGACTGGTATCTGCCATAACTTATATAACACAGAAGGATTAGAAATGTATGCGATAGATGCAAAAACGGAGGGTGTTAGATGATTATAAAGCTGGTTCGCTGGTTTCAGGGATATCTCCTGGTCCGTTTAAAGGGAATCTCTACAGAGCGTTTTATCAATTTGTGCAGCAATCGTTATATTTATTTGTGGGATTTAAAATCAAACGGCGATGATTATGAATTTCAAATCAAGTTAAAGGATTACTATAAATTAAAGCCTATTGCAAAAAAGACAGGGACCCTGCCCTTGATAAAAAAAAGATTTGGCCTTCCCTTTGTGATACAGCGCTACCGGAAAAGAAGCGGATATGCATTGGGTTTTTTGCTTTTTCTGGCTATTTTGTACATATTATCTCTGTTTATTTGGGATATTAATGTTTCAGGAGGCTATACTTATACACAGGAAGCAATGGTTAAGTTCCTGCGGAATAATGATATCCATCCGGGACTTCAGAAAAAGGATATAAACTGCCAGGAAATAGAAGACCTGATACGCCACAGCTACAATGATATCGGCTGGGTTTCCGCAGAAATAAAAGGTACAAGACTGGTTGTAAAAATAACAGAGACCAATATGCCCGCTCCTGCTGTAACAGCGACCAGCAACTGTCATATTATAGCCTCTAAGGACTGTATTATAACGAAGATTGTGACAAGAACAGGAACTCCCAAGGTCGGTATCGGAGATGTGGTTAAAAAAGGAGATATCCTGGTATCCGGCGTTGTTGATATCATCGGAGATAACGAACTGCTGGTCAGAAAACAACCGGTAATAGCCGATGCGGATATTACGGGAAAGACCTTTTATGATTATTCTGATAAATTTTCTCTATACTATAATGATAAAGTATATACTGGTAATGAAAAAAAATCTTATCTGTTTTCCATATTTTTGAAAAAAATAAATTTATACAGACCTAGAATTCCTTATGATAAGTATGATATAATTGGGAATGAATTTACTTTGCATCTAAATGATGAATTTTATCTTCCGGTCTCTTTGGATACGAACCGGTATTTGGAATATAAGGAAGAGAAGAAAAAGTATTCGGAGGCTGAGGCAAAAGCTCTGGCTGAAAAGCGTTTAAACCGATTTATTAAGAAGCTGGTGGAAAAAGATGTAGTTATACTGGAAAATAATGTCACGGTGGCTGTAAAGGGAAATAACTGTATAGCAAATGGCAAGCTTGTGGTATTGGAATCTGTGAAGGATTATAAAGCAATTGATGACAATGAGTGGAGGATTATTGATACAGATGAGTCTGATGGAAACGATAATTGATGTGCCTCTGGAGCATGAAAAGAATGTATTTGGCCAATTTGATGCCTATGTCAAGATAATAGAAAGAACCCTTGCCGTTACTATAATTGTCAGGGACGGTGAAATAAAGCTGATTGGCGAGAATGAGAATGTTGTAAAAGCAAAAAGTGTTTTTATGAACCTGTTGGAATTGTCGAAGCGCGGAAATGTTATAACGGAGCAGAATGTAAGCTATGCCCTGTCATTAAGCCAGGATAACAAGGAAGCGGCAATTGTCGAGATTGATCAGGATCTGATATGCCATACAATATCCGGTAAACCGATAAAGCCTAAGACCCTGGGGCAAAAATCCTATGTGGATTTCATACGAAAGAAAATGATTACCTTTGGAATAGGGCCTGCCGGAACCGGCAAGACCTATCTTGCAATGGCAATGGCAGTTACTGCCTTTAAAAATGATGACGTAGGCAAGATTATTCTTACAAGGCCTGCCATAGAAGCCGGAGAAAAGCTGGGCTTTCTGCCCGGCGACCTGCAAAGTAAGGTAGACCCCTACCTCAGGCCCCTTTATGACGCCCTTTATCAGATCATGGGTGCGGAAGGGTATTTGAAAAATACCGAAAAAGGACTGATAGAAGTAGCTCCTTTGGCCTATATGAGGGGGCGTACCCTGGAAAATGCGTTTATTATCCTGGACGAAGCCCAGAATACAACACCTGCCCAGATGAAGATGTTCCTGACTCGTATTGGTTTTGGCTCCAAGGTAGTTATCACCGGTGACCTGTCCCAGAAGGATTTGCCCGCAGGAACCCAGTCAGGGCTTGATGTTGCCGTAAAGGTCCTGAGTAAGATAGAAGACATTGGTTTTGCTTATTTAACAGGCCAGGACGTTGTAAGGCACCCTCTGGTGCAAAAGATTGTTATGGCCTACGAGTCTTATGAGAGTAAGCTCAGTAAAGCTGAAGTAAAGCAGGAAAAATATGCCAGAAGAGGCCCGAAAGGAATTTCGATAAAAAACTCCGATAAAGGATACCACAGGAAGAGATAAAGCTGGAGTGTACAGGTGGAATATATGATAGGCGCTATTGGAATTTTAAAGGCGGGGGTTTTGGGAATTCTTCTGCTGCTTTTGCTGGTTTTATATATGGGCGGCAGGAAAAAGGATTACCCTGCCATTTTGGTCATGGTATTATTGTCGATTCCCGGTCTTCTGTGGGCCGGAACGGAATTTATGCCGGTAGTTTTTATGGGAGTTACCTTTGCTGCCATTGTTTTAAACAAAGAAATCAGTATATTTTTTACCTTACTGCTTTATATCTTTGCAAGCTCACTGGGACTTACAGACGGGGAAGCTGGGATATTTTTTCTGATAACCGGAATTTTAATCAGTCTGCTGCCGGTTAATAGGAAGGATAAAAAGCTGCTTTGCTATTCTTTTCTTATGATAGTATCAGCAGATGTTATTATACTGCTATTAAATAACGGATTTTCCATGGAGGAATTCCTGAGCCCCGCTTCGGCAGTAATGCTTGGGGTTGTGGTGATATCGGTTCTGTTTGGCATCATGGCAGGAAATCTGTATCAAAAGAGGATAGCTCCTCCTGAAATAAAAGAGGATGTGGAAGACAGCCCTGTAATAGAAACAATAGAAGGTATACTGGGAGAGGACTTTGAACTTTATCAGATACTGAAGGCTTCTGAAAAGCTTTATCTTCATGCAGACAGAATTGCGGCCATATCGGAAAGAGCTGCCGTGGCTGCCGGGCTTAGCGGAACTATAGCAAGAGCCGGCGGCCTTTATCATGAAATCGGCAGGCTTAAGGGGAAGGATTATGTGGCGGAAGGAACAGCCCTTGCCAGGGAGTATCATTTGCCGGAGGTCATTGTAAATATTATTGAATCCCATAACCTGAAAACGGACAAGCCGGCCTCGCCGGAGGGTGCTGTTGTTATGTTCACGGTAAGTCTGGAGGCGGCTAGGGAATATTTTTTAATGAACGGGAAGGAAGAAGACAAGGATGGACCTGACCTTTCCAAGCTCATGTTAAAGTTTACCGATAATCTTTTTGCCATGCGGCTTGAAAAGGACAGCCTGGCCGATTCCAATCTGACCGTTGCCCAATACATAAGGCTAAAAAACTTTTTTATGGATTATTTTAGTAAGGAGGAGTATCTTGACACTGAATTTTGAATATGAAACAGAGATTAAATTAGACCTGGATTATGAAGCACTTATTGAGAAAGTAGTGGAGGAGGCTCTGGATGCGGAGGGCTGTCCTTATGAAATAGAGTTAAATATAATATTAACCGATAATAAGGAAATACAGGCAATCAATAAGGAATACAGGGAGGTGGATGCGCCTACGGACGTGCTGTCCTTCCCCCTGGTTGCTTACAGCAGCCCATCTGATTTTTCCCATCTGGAGGAGGCTGCCGATGATTATTTTAATCCGGAGACCGGAGAACTTCTTCTTGGCGATATTATCCTTTCCGTTGAAAAGGTAATGGGACAAGCAGTAGAATACGGCCATTCTGAGGAAAGGGAATTAGGATTCCTCATTGCACACAGCATGCTTCATTTATTCGGATATGACCATATGGAAGAGGATGAAAGAGCTGTAATGGAAGAAAAGCAAAAAATTATCCTTGGCAGCCTTGGGATTACAAGGGATTAAAGATACCCTACAGGGCTGGTAAAAGGAAAGGAGGCCAGAATATCCGTAGAGACAGGATATTCAAAAGAAAAATTACTATGAAGAAAAAGCTTGTATTAGTATTGGCGGTAATAACCGCAATTACATTGATTGGATGCAGCAAAGGAGATAAGAAGGACAGCGGGGAGATCACGCCGACGGTAGAACCTACAACGGAAAGTACCCCGACTCCTGAACCCACCAAGGACCCGGCAGAGGACCATGAAGGCCAGATGAAGAGCTTACTATCCGGGCTATGGGTGCCGGAGGAAGTGGGAACGAAGAGACCCTTTGCTATTATGTTAAATAATATCGAATATGCTTCCCCCCAAAGCGGTACAACGGAGGCCTCTGTCTTATATGAGGCTCTGGCAGAAGGCGGCATCACCCGGTTAATGGGAATCTTTGAGAACTTAAATGATAAGAGAATCGGCTCCACCCGCAGTGCAAGACACTATTTTGTCAGCGTTGCCGATGAATATGATGCCATTTTTGTCCATTATGGACAGACCACCTATGCTACCAAAAAGATAGCAGAGCTGGGAATCGATACCTTGAGCGGATTGAGCAGCATCGGTGAAACAGTATTCTACCGGGACAATACCATAAAAGCACCTCATAATGCCTTTACCTCCAAAGAGGGTATTGAAAAGGGAATGAAAATAAAGAAATATGAGACGGAATACCCGAAGAATTATGAAGGGCATTTTAAGTTCAATGAAAAGGATACGCCTCTTAGCAGCGATAAGGCAGTAACAAAGCTTGCTCTTAGCTTTTCCAGTATTTCCAATCCTTATTTTACCTATGACCAGGAGGCAAAGACTTACCTCAGATACCAGTTCGGCAAGGCTCATATTGATAAGAATACGGGGAAACAGTTAGCATATAAGAATATCATTATCCAGCTCGTGAAGGAATGGAATAAGGATAATCATGGTTATCAGACAATGGATATTGAAAATGCCGAAGGTAAGGGGTATTATATAACGGACGGTAAAATGACCGAGATAACCTGGAAAAAGAATGAAAGTTCAAAGAAGATGAGATACTATGCGCTTTCCGGGGATGAACTTACCATAAATCCGGGAAAGACTTATATTGCATTATTTCCTGTAAACAGAAAAGAGCATATTGAAATAAACTGAAAGGTTTTTAGTTAAAATGGAATCATACAATGGGATATACCAGGGGACAAAACCCAGGATCGAAAACAAAAGCAGTAACTTTTTAGTTCAGGGGAGTATACTGGCTGCCGCATCCATATTAGTCAGAATAATCGGAGTAGTTTACAGAATACCGCTGACTTACCTGATCGGTGATGAGGGAATGGGGTATTACGGCTATGCTTTCAATATCTATAACATAGCCCTGATACTGTCTTCCTACAGCCTTCCTTTGGCAGTATCTAAGCTGGTAGCTTCCAGAGATGCCAAAAAGCAGTATAAGAATTCCTATCTGGTATTCCTTTGCGCCCTTGGGTTTGCAATTGCTACCGGAACGGCTTTTTCCTTATTGCTGTACTTTGGGGCCGATTTCTTTGCGGTAATTATTTCGAAGCAGCCGGCAGTAGCCATCCCTTTAAGAGTTCTTGCTCCGACCATTCTGGTATTTGCCATAATGGGAGTGTTAAGAGGGTTTTTTCAGGGAAAGAAAACCATGCTGCCAACCTCAATTTCACAGGTAATAGAGCAGCTCGTAAATGCTGTTGTAAGTATTGTTGCCGCTTATTATCTGGTGAAGAATCACAGTGCCTCGGATAAAATGGCGGCTTACGGTGCGGCAGGGGGGACTCTTGGTACCCTGATAGGAGCTATTGCATCCCTTATATTCCTGGCCTTTATTTTTTCACTTTATAAGCCCATAGTCGATAAGCAGCTGCGGAAGGATAAAGGGGCCTTGCAGGAGACCATACCGGATATACTCAAGGTATTCGGCTTTACAGTCCTGCCGGTAATTTTAAGCCAGACGGTTTACAACATCAGTTCCCTGATTGACGGTTCTGTTTTTTCATATGTACTGGCCGGAAAGGGTCTTGTGGATACACAGCGCTCGGCCCTGTGGGGAATTTATTCGAATAAATATAACATCCTGGTAAATGTGCCGATTTCCATTGCATCTGCCATGGCAGTGGCTATTGTGCCAAGCATTGTAGCTTCCAGAGAAGAGGGCTCCCATCTCATTGTAAAGGAAAAGATAAATGATTCGATTAAATTTAATATGCTGATAGCCATTCCCAGTGCCTTTGGCATAGGGGCACTGGCTTCACCCATATTAAAGCTGATTTTTGGGGATGGCAGCGAACTACCGGCCAGAATGCTGACACTGGGCTCTATTGCAATTGTATTCTATGCTTTATCCACTCTGACCAATGCGGTATTACAGGGGATTAATAAGATGCATCTGCCGGTAATACATTCTGTAATAGCTCTGGGAGTACATATTATTGTGCTGTATGTCCTGCTGGAGGTGTTTAATCTGGGTGCCTATGCCCTTGTAGTCAGCAATGTTGTCTTTGCCCTTATTGTAAGTGTTCTGAATTGGATATCTGTAGCTCGGCTCTTAAATTATAAGCAGGAAATCAAGAAGACCTTTTTAATACCTGCAGGTTGCTCGGTCTTTATGGCAGGGGTTGCTTATCTTGTTTACTGGCTGGTGTATAATGCGATACATAGCAATGCCATAAGTACCCTGTTGGCAATTATAATAGCAATGATAGTTTATGCCGTATTGCTCCTGCTTTTCAAAGATGTTACGGAGACGGAATTAATTAAGATGCCCATGGGACGGACCCTGGCCCGTATTGCTGTTAAGTTCCATCTTTTATAGTTCAAACCCTTTGCAGTATGTATAAACCTGGTTTTTAGGTAAATACTTAATGCAAAGGAGTGATATCAGTGAGATATAAAAAAGCGGTAAACTATTTCCTGGCTTTTTCAGCCATAGCATGTATTTTCACAGCCTGCTACTACTTCAGCTATAAGCAGGCATTAAAGGATTTTAATGAAAATGCAATAGAAAGAAATAATGACCTTATCAAAGAACTTCAAAAACAGGGATATTTGAATAATACTGCAGATGCAGCAAATAAGAATACCCCTAATGGAAGTGAAAACAGCAGCCAGAAAGATGCTTCAGGGGATGACGGTGCGGCAGCGGCAAATGCAGCGGCAAACACCGTGCTTCCAACGACCCAGTATACTCTTCAGACCTATGATATGAAAACCAAAAGTATGAAGGAAGAGCAGCTTCCTACTCCAAGCTACCTTATCGGACTTAACAGGGAAGAAGTAATGGAGTACTTAAAGGGATACTTAGCGGACCTGTCATTGAACGAATTTGAAAAGGGCCTGACAGCTTTTGAGCTGGTTTCCTTTTCAACAGATAATATCGTGCTTCGTAAAACCTATAATCCGGAATCCGTGGAATATAAATATTTTCTTAAGGCAGTGGATGGCTATATTGTAGCTTATTATGGCGATAAGAAAACCGTTTACAATTACACCGGTGTTTCCGTTGAAGATATTCCCCTGGAGGAGAGGCTTCGGTTAGAGGATGGAATATTGATAAAGGACCTGGATGAATTGTACGCGGTTCTTGAGAATTATTCCAGCTAGAGCCCAGCGATGGCTGCGCCGATGAACGGCAATTTAAAAGCCAGCAGGGATATTCAACTACAGTCGGCTCTGCCTGCCCGGTAGAGCCACTTTATTTTGCAGATATGTCTGATTTTGCTTTGCCTGCAGAGAATCAGGCTTTATTTTTAAAGCCCTGGTATTATATTTCAGTGCTTTTTTGTAGTCGCCCATCCGGTCATAGCACACAGCACTTTCAATGAGGGGGATGTAGGACCAGCAGTCATGCTGCAGAAAGCCCCAGCAATGCTTCGGCTTTTTCAGGGACAGGATAAACCGGAACCAGAAAGCGGCAGTTTCATAATCCATTCTTTCCTGATAGTAATATCCGATCTGACAGCATATTTCGGCTCTTGGAGCACAATAAATAAAGCTTCTGAAAAGGCAGGCAAGGGCGCGTTTATCCTGATTCAGCTTCAGGTAGCACTTGGCCAGCTCACTGCAGGCAGAGATATTATCCTCTAACCAGCCCATATCCGTGTCAAGGAATAGTTCAAATTGCCTGGAGGCTTCCAGATAATTATCGTGCTCCTTTAATTCTCTGGCGTAGTAATAGGTTCCCCGGGGTGAAAGAAATTCCAGGTTGTTTAGCTTTTTCTCATAGATTTTCAGATTCCGGTCACTTGACTTTTCTCCCGGTGTTTTACCATGGGTAATGCAGATGTCAGTTTCCAGAAAGGGACCTTCGGTTAGCAGGTATTCGTGTACGGGCTCATTCCATTTAAAATTACATTCCCTCTTTGTCAGTCTTTCCCGGTAATAAGAAAAAATAACATTTCCCTGAAGATCCAGACCAGTGTTATAGTTCATCATAACGGTATTGATCCGGGGGTTTAAGGTTTTTTTCAGCTTCTTCAGCTTGACCCTGTCTTCCGGCAGCAGAAAATCATCTGCGTCCAGCCAAAGGATATAATCCTTTTCCGCAAGCCCATAGGAATAATTTCTGGCGGCGGAAAAATCATCTATCCATTCAAAATCATATATCTTATCGGTATAAAGGGCGCATATTTCCTTGGTATTGTCGGTGGAGCCGGTGTCGACAATGATGATTTCATCCGCAATACCCTGGATGGAATTCAGGCACCTTCTTATATTGTTTTCTTCATTTTTCACAATCATGGATAAACTGATAGTTACCATTAATAAATCTCCGGTTCCTTACATAATTATTAATATATTATATGGGAGCAGATTACTGGAGTGATACTTGTATACCAATTGCTTTATAATACTAATTGTATAGTACCCCTGACCGGATAGAGCTCTTCTGATAATAGCAGGGAAATCTGTGCCCTGTATACCGATAAGGTTTATGAAGCGGAATGGGGGAAGCCTGTTTAAAGGCCGGAGAGAAAGAAAATGCCTGTGATGCTTATGAACAGGCGTTATTGAGCAATCCTGGCCTTAAGGAAGCGAAAAACAGGCTGGAAGTACTAAGTACTTAAATTTCAGTAAAGGGGTGTTATAAATGTGAAATAGAACGTAAAGCTTCTATATCCTGAATGACATATCCCTGATCTGTCTTTACCAGAATGCCCTTTTTCACCAGATTTGACAGTACATATAACAGGTGGCGGTAAGTAACACCGAGAAATTCGGCAACTTCGGTATGCCGCTCACGATAGACATTATTATAGGCAGTCATTAAAATAAAATTTGCTAACCGGTTTTCTAAAGGATATGACAGATTCCTTGAATAGTTATGTGTATTTCCAATTGCCTTTTTGCTTAAGAACAAGCACAGGTGGCGGAGAAATTTTGTGTCCTTTAAAACGGCTGCTCTGCAGGAAGGTAAATAAATTGCATAACAGGTGCAGGGAGTAATTGCAGTTACGCCATTTGGAGTCTTCTGTGCCCCCAGCAGTTCCATTTCACCGATAAAGCATGGGGCATTAAGGAAGTTGATTAAGGAGATACGGCCGTTTTCATGGGACAGGAAAAGCTTTGCCCGGCCGTCAATTAAATAATATAAGAAAGAAGAGACTTCCCCCTCTTTTAAAATCCCTTCATCGCTGTCAAATTTAACAACGGAGGTATAGGGCTTTACGTCAAAACTGAAAAAATCCGTAAGAGGGAAAGGATTGTAGTATTCTTCTGCAAATGATAAATTGTTAATGGTATTCATATAAACCCCCCGGCTAAATAGTATGAGATTTCTCATATCATACTACCGCCTTTTCTGGTATAATGCAATCTAAAAGAAAGGAGCTTATATATGGAGCCAAAAGAATATTGGAATGAGGCCTCACAAAAAAAGGAGTTCACCACACCTTTTCAGGCAGAGGAATTTGCCGGATATATTGAAAAGGGAAAAATAATTCTGGATGTTGGATGCGGCTATGGGCGGACCTTGGACGAGCTGTATCAATCAGGGTATACCAATTTGATTGGAATTGATTTTTCGGAGGGGATGATTGAAAGGGGACGGCTGCAATTCCCCTATCTTGATTTGAGAGTAAAAGAAACGGAGCAGATAGACCTGCCGGATGAAAGTGTGGATGCGGTCATACTTTTGGCGGTGCTGACCTGTATCAAAACCAACGAAGAACAGCAGGCTTTTATGAATGAAATCAGAAGAGTACTAAAACCAAAGGGCATTCTGTATATTAACGATTTTTTACTGAATGAGGATGAGCGTAATGTGAAGCGCTATCAGGAGTTTCAGGAAAAATACGGGCTTTATGGAGTTTTTGAACTTCCGGAAGGAGCTGTATGCAGACACCATGATGAGGAATGGGTCCGGGAGCTTTTATCCGGTTTTTCTGAACTGAAATATGAGCGTCTGGTTTTTACAACAATGAACGGCAATAAATCAAATGGCTTTTATTTTATAGGAAGTAAGATAGAGTAATTTAAGCTTAAAGGCTGGCGTAATTTGGCGTAATTGAATACATTTTCAGAGGGGCTTCCAATGGCAGTAAATGCAGCTGTGAGGAATCGGAGAGCGTTACAAACCAGAGGGCAATTATTGAAAAGCACATAGGAGGCCTTGATGACGGGGATAAATATATCATTGTCCGGGAATATGTGGATGATGGGATTTCAGGGACAACGGATGATGAACGAAATTGTGTGGTTTGAGCATTCCGGGCATAGTCCGTGGATAAACGAAAGCGGACGTTTTGTTGAGGAGGTCTTGCGGGTTACTGGAATAAAATGAATTTGGGATTGTCCATTCTTAAAAAAATAGTTCGGCCATCACTTTTACTGATGTATTACCGCACCGGAATCAACCGGAGGAGTTTAATTTACGGTACTTTGCCGGTGTAATACCCTTATAGCGCTTAAACATCTTGATAAAGTAGCTTAAATCATTAAAACCGCAGGCATAGGCTATTTCGGTAATGGAATCCTCTGTTGCCAGAAGCTGATAGCCGGCCCTTTCGACCCGGTAATTATTCAGGTATTCAAAGGGACTTTTGTGAGTCATTTCATGAAAGAAACGGCAGAAATATTTGGGAGACATCCCGGCCGCTTTGGACAGCTGTTCCAGGGTCAGAATACTCTGGTAGGATTCCTCCATAAGTTCCAGAACCTGTTTTAGAAGGTGAATTCGTTTATGGTTTCGCTGGGTATCCAGGGAATCCCTTGTATAGAAATGATTGATGGTAATACTGCCAAGTATCAGGTATAGAAGCCCCTGGATGATAAGCTCATATCCGGGGGCTCTTTCCTTCAGGGTATCAAAGAGACAGTCCAGATGCTGTCTTAAGGCTTCCTGCGCTTCTTCCTTTGGCGCCGGTCCTTCGCTGGGAACGGCGGCAGCACCTCTGCGGCCGGAGGGATAATATTCTCTTATCATATGCTTATGGCTCATGATATCCTTAATATAGACGCTGCAGACATTTTCCTTTTTCAGCAGCATATTCATATCAAAAACAATGCATTGGTAAATACAGTCTTTAGGCGTACCGCCATGAAGGGTACCGCTGTTCAGGATAAGAATATCCCCTTTTTGGGCCTCATATTCCCGTTCATCCAGGGAAACGTAAAAACTGCCCTCCAAAATACGAATAATTTCATATTCTACATGCCAATGGTAGGACATTATGTATTGGGGATGATTTTTATCAATATGATAGAATTCTATTGGAAAGTCAAAGGTTCCTCTTTGTTTGCTCTCATTGTAGCCAAGACTTTGCATATATCCTCCAGGTGAATATCGTTATATTTTTTGCCATTATAACACAAGTAACAGGGGGAAGGCAACGGTATAATAAAGCTAACATGAGCATTGCATGAAATGGTCCGGTGAAATGCAGGCCTTACTTTTATGAAATGCCATTAATGCAGAATATTCAGGAGGTATTTATTATGGCAAAGAGCAGATTAATCGGGGATTATCCGGTAATCGGAATCAGACCGACGATTGACGGAAGAAGGGGAGCCTTAGGAGTAAGAGAATCCCTGGAAGAACAGACCATGGGTATGGCAAAGGCAGCAGCCAGGCTTTTTGAGGAAAACATCAGATACTCAAACGGCGAGCCTGTGAAAGTAATGATAGCCGATACCACCATTGGCCGCGTAGCGGAGGCAGCTGCCTGTGCGGACAAATTCAAAAAGGCGGGAGTAGACATTACCCTTACAGTTACCCCCTGCTGGTGCTATGGCTCAGAGACCATGGATATGGATACGAATACCATCAAGGGTGTGTGGGGCTTTAACGGTACGGAAAGACCCGGAGCTGTCTATCTGGCAGCTGTTCTGGCGGGACATGCGCAAAAGGGACTTCCCGCCTTTGGCATCTATGGCCATGATGTGCAGGATGCTGCGGTCACGGAGATTCCGGAGGATGTAAAGGAGAAACTTCTTCGGTTTGGCAGGGCCTCCGTTGCGGCAGCTACCATGAGGGGAAAATCCTATCTTCAGATCGGCTCTATCTGTATGGGAATAGCCGGCTCCATAATTGACACGGATTTCTTTGAGGAATACTTGGGGATGAGAGTGGAATCCGTTGATGAAGTAGAGATTATCCGCAGAATGACGGAAGAAATATACGATAAGAAAGAGTATGAGAAGGCACTGGCCTGGACAAAGGAACACTGCAGGGAAGGCTTTGACAAGAATCCGGAGGAATTGCGCAAATCCGACGAGGACAAGGAGAAAGACTGGGAATTTGTTGTAAAGATGATGTGTATTATCAAGGACTTATATAACGGTAATCCAAATCTTCCGGACTATGCCAAAGAAGAAAGTGTGGGACACAATGCCATAGCCGGCGGCTTCCAGGGACAGAGGCAGTGGACGGATTTTTATCCCAACTGTGATTTTCCGGAATCTCTCTTGAATTCCTCTTTTGACTGGGAAGGAGCAAGGGAGCCTTATGTCCTTGCAACAGAGAATGATACATTAAATGGTATCGGAATGCTGTTCGGCAAGCTCCTGACAAATACCCCCCAGATATTTGCGGATGTCAGAACCTACTGGAGTCCGGAGGCGGTAAAGAAGGCTACCGGCTATGAGCTGGAAGGAATTGCAAAGGAATCCAAGGGCTTCATCCATCTTATCAACTCCGGTGCTGCCTGCCTTGATGCCTGCGGTGAGATAAAGGATAAGGACGGAAATGGTATCATGAAGCCCTTCTGGGAGATATCAAAGGAGGATGAGCTTGCCTGCCTTGATGCAACTACCTGGAATGCAGCGGATACCGGATATTTCAGAGGCGGCGGTTTCTCCTCCAGATTCCTGACAAGAAGTGAAATGCCCGTTACCATGATGCGCCTTAACCTGATAAAGGGCATTGGTCCTGTGATGCAGCTGGCTGAGGGCTATACCCTGAATCTTCCGGAAGAGGTTTCGGATAAGCTGTGGAAGAGAACGGACTATACCTGGCCCTGCACCTGGTTCGCTCCAAGACTTACGGGAAGCGGCGCCTTTGCCTCTGCTTATGATGTGATGAATAACTGGGGCGCCAACCACGGTGCCATAAGCTACGGACATATCGGAGCGGATATTATTACCCTGTGTTCTATTTTAAGGATACCTGTAAGCATGCATAATGTGCCCGAGGAGAAGATATTCCGTCCTGCCGTATGGAATGCATTTGGCATGGATAAGGAAGGACAGGATTACAGAGCCTGCCAGACCTTTGGCCCTATGTACAAATAAAGCAGGGAGATTGTGTGAAATGAAGAAGGTTATAGCCTTTGATTTGGGTGCTTCCAGCGGAAGGGCAATGGTTGGAGAACTGAATAATAACAGCATAAGCATAAGGGAAATCCACCGTTTTCTGAATGAGCCGGTACTGGTAAGCGGTACTCTGTACTGGGACGTATTAAGACTGTTTCATGAAATGAAGAAAGGCTTGTTAAAAGCGGGGAGTGAAGGGGACATCACCAGCCTTGGCGTGGATACCTGGGGAGTGGATTTCGGCCTTCTTAACGCTGAAGGCAAGCTGCTGGAGAATCCCGTCCACTACAGGGATACAAGAACGAAAGGCATATTAAAAGTGGTTCGGGAAAAAATGGGGCTGGAAGACTTATACCGTATAACCGGCAACCAGCTGATGGAGATCAATACAGCCTTTCAGCTCTTTTCACTGGCAGCATTCAGAAAGGATGTCCTTGACAGGGCAAAAACCTTACTGCTGATGCCGGATTTATTCAATTATTTCTTTACCGGGAAGAGCTATGGGGAGTATTCCATCGCCTCCACCACCCAGCTTTTAGAGGCCGGGGAGAGTAAATGGTCCGGGGAGGTATTGGAGGCCCTGGAGATTCCAGGGGAGCTGCTGCCGGAAATAATACCCAGCGGAACTGTTCTTGGACCTGTTCTGGAAGAAATAAGGGAAGAACTTAATCTCATGCCCATAAATGTAGTGGCGGTAGCAGGCCATGATACCCAGAGCGCTCTGGTTGCGGTGCCGGCAGAGGAGAAGGATTTCATATTTATCAGCTGCGGTACCTGGTCCCTGATGGGAACAGAGCTTGACAACCCCCTTATCAATGAGAAATCTGCCGGATATAACTTTACCAATGAAGGCGGCTATGGCGGTAAGGTTTCTTTTCTGAAGAATCTTACCGGCTTATGGCTGATTCAGGAGAGCAGAAGATGGTGGGAGAAGGAGGGAAGCTCCTACAGCTTCTCCCAGCTGGAACAAATGGCGGAGGAGGCAGAGCCTTTTTTGTGCTTCATTGATACGGACAAAGAGGAATTTGCCCTGCCGGGGAATCTTCCGGAGAGGATAAGAAATTATTGCAGGGATTCCGGTCAGAGGGTGCCTGCAACACCCGGTGAGATTGTACGCTGCATCGATGAAAGCCTGGCTTTTAAATACCGGACGGTATTGGAAGAAATCGGGGATTGCACCGGATTATCCTATGAGCGCCTTTACATGGTGGGCGGAGGAATAAACAGTGCGCTGCTGTGTAGGATGACTGCCTGTGCCTGCGGAAAAGAGGTAATGGCAGGACCTGTAGAGGCAACCGTGTACGGGAATGTTGTGCTTCAGTTTGCTGCAGCCGGGGATATTGACGGCCTGCCTGCTTTAAGGAGCATAATAAGACAGTCAGCGGATATTTCGGTTTACAGTCCGAAAGAACAAAAGGAATGGCAGGAGGCTTATAATCGCTATAAGGCAGTCCTTTCAATTGGGACTGTCTGAGAACTGTAGCTGTTACATGCCTGCTGATAAATAAAATGAAGCAATGGGAAAGAGTATGGCTTTTCTGCATTGGGAAAGGATTTTAGCATGTTAAAGGGTATTCCGCCTATTTTGTCACCGGAGCTGCTGAAAGTTTTGTGTGAAATGGGGCATGGTGACAGAATTGTAATAGCAGACGGGAATTTTCCGGCTCAGTCCATGGGAAAAAACAGCATTGTAATCCGCCTGGACGGACACGGTGTTCCGGAGATACTGGATGCAATACTGACAGTGTTCCCTCTGGATACATATGCCACGAAGCCGGTCACCTTAATGGAGCTTGTAAAGGGAGATACGGTTGAAACTCCCATATGGGAAACCTATGAAAAAATTATAGCAAAACATGATACAAGAGGAGAGGACGCCGTTGGCCACCGGGAACGCTTTGCTTTCTATGAGGAGGCAAAGAGTTCCTATGCAATTATAGCAACGGGAGAAAAGGCACTCTACGCCAATATCATGCTCCAAAAAGGCGTAATCTGACAAGAAAATTCAGCTAAAGCAAAAATGCATTGCCGGATTTATAGGCTGTAATCGGACAAAACTTTCCGAATCAGCGTATAAATCCGGCAATGTGTCTTTACATACAATTTACATGTTATTTTTTTTACAGCAGTTTTTCTTTGTTTTTAAGGGGTTACAGCTTTGCTGCCCCTCCGGCCGTATTTAAAAGAAAGACAGAAATTAAGTTTAACTGTTGTTAAAATAATAAATAATGTGTATAATTAAAAAAAATCTAGTACTTTAGGAGGTCATTTAGAGTGACAGAGGAATATTCACCGAAGAAAATTGAAAAAAAGTGGCAGGATATCTGGGAAAACGAGCATGCCTTCAGGACCGGAATTGACAAATCCAAGCCCAAATACTACGCCCTTGTTGAGTTTCCTTATCCATCAGGACAGGGACTTCATGTTGGACATCCAAGACCTTATACGGCCCTTGACATCATAGCGAGAAAGAGAAGATTGGAAGGCTTCAATGTGCTATATCCAATGGGGTGGGATGCCTTCGGACTTCCTACGGAAAATTATGCCATTAAAAATAAAATTCATCCGAGAATCGTAACGGATAATAATATAAAGCATTTTAAAGAACAGCTTAGATCTCTGGGCTACTCCTTTGACTGGGAAAGGGAAGTGAATACCACCGACCCCGGTTATTATAAATGGACACAGTGGATTTTCTTAAAATTATTTGAAAAAGGACTTGCCTATAAAGCGGAGATGCCTATTAACTGGTGTACTTCCTGTAAGGTGGGACTTGCCAATGAAGAAGTGGTAAACGGTGTATGTGAGCGCTGCGGCAGCGAGGTTGTCCATAAGGTAAAGAGCCAGTGGATGTTAAAGATTACTGCTTACGCAGACCGTTTGATAGATGACCTTGATTTGGTGGATTATGCGGACCGTATTAAGAACCAGCAGAAGAACTGGATCGGACGTTCGGAAGGTGCGGAAATCGATTTTAAATTAAAGGGAAAAGAAGAAACCTTAAAAATCTTTACCACCAGGCCGGATACTCTTTTTGGTGCCACCTATATGGTACTGTCACCGGAACATGGTCTCTTGGATAAATACAAAGATGAAATAACCAACTGGGATGAGATAACTGCCTACAGGGAAGCAGCGGCAAAGAAATCCGATTTTGAAAGAGCGGAGCTTGCCAAGGAAAAGACCGGTGTGGAGATTATGGGAATAGCTGCCGTAAATCCTGTAACCGGCAAGGAAATTCCTGTCTGGATATCAGATTATGTCCTTATGACTTATGGAACCGGTGCTATTATGGCGGTACCTGCCCATGATACCAGGGACTGGGAATTTGCAAAGAAGTTTAACCTGCCGATCATTCCCGTAATTGAAGGCGGCAACGTCGAGGAAGAGGCATTTACGGAATATAACGGAAAACTGATTAATTCTGAATTCCTGAACGGACTTTACGTAACGGAAGCAAAGAAGCTCATGACAGAATGGGTGGAGGAAAAAGGAATCGGAAAGAAGACCGTCAACTTTAAATTAAGAGACTGGGTATTCTCAAGACAGAGATACTGGGGTGAACCGATTCCTCTGGTGCATTGTGAAAAATGCGGCTATGTGCCGATTCCGGAGAGTGAGCTTCCCCTGCTCTTACCGGAAACAGACAGCTATGAACCCGGTGAAAACGGGGAATCCCCCATTGCCAAAATGACGGACTGGGTGGAAACTACCTGTCCTCACTGCGGCGGTCCTGCTCACAGAGAGACGGATACCATGCCCCAATGGGCAGGCTCCTCCTGGTATTTCCTGCGTTATATTGACCCCCGCAATGCGGAAGAATTTGCTTCCAAGGAAGCACTGGACTACTGGCTGCCGGTAGATTGGTACAACGGCGGAATGGAGCACACCACTCTGCATCTTCTTTATTCCAGATTCTGGCATAAGTTCCTCTATGATCTGGGATATGTAAGCGAGCCCGAACCTTATAAGAAGAGAACCTCCCATGGTATGATTCTTGGGGAAAACGGCGAAAAGATGTCAAAGTCCAGGGGAAATGTAATCAATCCGGATGATATCGTAGCAGAATTCGGTGCGGACACCTTACGTACCTATGAAATGTTCATCGGAGCCTTTGAATTAAGTGCCGCCTGGTCCAATGACGGTGTAAAGGGCTGCCGCCGTTTCCTTGAAAGGGTATGGAAGCTCCAGGATATTCTTACAGAGGACGAAGGCTACTCCAGGGAATTAGAAGTAAAGATGCATCAGACCATTAAGAAGGTCAGCCTGGATTTTGAAGGACTGAAATTCAATACCGCCATTGCTGCCCTTATGGCATTGATCAATGAATTCAACAAGCAGGGCAGGATTACAAAGGGTGAATACAGAACCTTCCTTATTCTGTTAAATCCGGTAGCACCTCATATGACAGAGGAGCTTTGGAATATGGCAGGCTTTAAGAGCAGGCTTTATGAAGTTTCCTGGCCTGTCTGGGAAGAAGAGAAGACCATTGAAAATCAGGTTGAAATTGCTGTTCAGGTTAACGGAAAAGTAAAAGCGACAGTTTTGATCAATAGGGGAGAAGAGCAGGACACTGTGAAGAATAAGGTCATGGAGACAGAAGCTGTCAGACAGTTCCTGGAAGGCAAGAATATTATAAAGGAAATTTATGTAAAAGATAAAATTTATAATATTGTAGTACGTTAGTAAAAACAATATTTACAGGAGATACCTGTAAATATATCATACGTGGCAAAATTTTAGGAGGTCACATGAAGACGGTTTTAATTGCTGACGATGCTATATTTATGAGAAAAGTGTTAGGGGATATATTACAGAAGAATGGCTATGAAGTGGTGGGAGAAGCATCGAATGGAAGAGAAGCGGTAGAAAAATATCTCCTGCTTAAGCCGGAATTCGTGACAATGGATATTACCATGCCCGTGATGGACGGAGTGGAAGCTTTAAAAGTGATAAAGAAAATCGATAGTAACTGCAAGATTATAATGGTATCGGCTTTGGGACAGGAAGATATGAAGTTAGACTGTATCCGGGCCGGTGCCAAGGGTTATATTGTTAAGCCCTTCCGGGAAGGGGACGTATTGGAGCAGGTAAAAAAGCTTAATTTCCTCTAATATATAATATAAAAGGATATCATAAAAAAGGGCTTAAGAAGACATTCGCAGATTGTTTTCTTAAGCCTTATTCATTACGGGAAGTAATTTTCATAGTTGATTGGGTGAGGGGAGTTAAGTGATTTCATGAAGCCAGTGCTTTAGCTGGGCTTTGATTTTTTCCTTTTCTTCCTTGGCAGGGTCTGTAAAGGAAATTGTTCCGATAATCGTGTTATCGCTTAAAGCAGATTTTAATTTCTCAAAGCACTTTTCGGCACCACCACCTGCATGGCAGGCAAACAGGGCCAGTTTCTTGCCTTTTATGGATACTTTATCCAGAAAAGAGGCAATGGGGGGAGTATAGGAGCTTGCCCAAATGGGAGTACCGATGAATATCGTATCGTATTCATCTATGTCAGGCAGGTCATTTAAAAGGTTTGGTTTTTCGTGGAACAGAATGCTTTTACCGCCCCAGAAAAACTTGGTGAAGCCCCCTTTTGGAATTTCCTTGTCCGGCTTTAACTCTATACAATCAGAATCCAATTCCTCTGCAAGGATATCAGCAACGATTTTTGTGTTTCCTTCAAGTGAATAGAAAACAACTAATGTGTTCATCCTTCGCTCCTTTCTAAGCATATAGTGAATATGGCCTAGGTATTATTGCCTAATTGCTATCTTACGGCATTGGGACACGTTTGTCAAGGATATGTTAATTTATGGAATGGAAGTGTGTTATAGTTCAGGCTTTCTTGTACTTAAGTCTTTGGGAACGGACGATGGTTTCTGATTCCGTTCAGGCATTTTCTGGTTCACGGTTCCAATTCCACTAAAATGCCAGCCGTTATTCCTGGAAGGCTAAATTGCACCAAACTCGCTTCATAACTATTGGTTATATTAACACTGCGCGCTCAAACACTGGTGTAATTTATCCTAGTCATAACGGCTGCCATTTAAGTGTTATAAGGAACCCCTCGATAGAAAATGCATGAATGGAATCAGAAACCATCTGTACTTTTCTAAAATTTCCGTGAATAGATTGTGAGGCTGAACTGTAAGGGAAGGATTGATATGGAGGGTGTTTTTCCTTGCTGTGTTTCTTGGCGGTTAAGTGTTATAAGGAACCACTCAATAGAAAATGCATGAACGGAATCAGAAACCAACTCAACTGTACTTATCTTAAAATTTCCATGAACAGATGTGTGAGGCTGAACTGTATGGGAAGGATTGATATGGAGGGCGTTTTTCCTTGCTGTGCTTCTTGAGGCTTAGTGCATAAAGAATCTCTCAATGAAAAGTTCAAATAATCCACTGGTTCTGTGGGCATCCATAATGTATTTTCATGCATTTGCCGTGGGGGATTCTATGATAATTGTGGGCAGATACCGGTAAATATGCTATAATAGAATTTAGTTTCTTTCTTTTGAATAAAAGAAAGGCGGGATACCGATTTATTATATGGATTTATAAAACTGGATAATGATTCTGGTGTCAGAGAGTCATGTGGAGATTTAATAGAGAATTGTAATAGGGATGTGTAATAGAAATGTAATTGGGAAGGAGAACCGTATGAGCGGAATTTATATTATTGGTGGCGGGGCATCCGGGCTCTTTGCTGCTTTGTGGGCCGCAAAAAGGAATAAAAAGGTTACGGTTCTGGAGCATAAGGATAAACCGGGCAAGAAAATCCTGGCTACAGGGAATGGTAAATGCAACTACACTAATTTAATACAGGACAGGGAGTGTTACCGAAGTGATGACCCCTCCTTTGCCCCGGAGGTATTAAAGGCTTTTGACACCGGTAAAACAGTGGAATTCTTTCAGGAAATCGGTATATATCCTCATGAGCGGAACGGATATCTTTATCCCAATTCCGGACAGGCTTCCTCCGTCTTAGAGGCCCTGTTACTGGAAGGGGAACGGCTGGGAGTAAGAGTTGAATGCGGCGTCCATGTACAGCGTATAGAGAAAAATCTTAGGATATATACGGATAAGGGAGAGTACCAGGCGGACAGAGTGCTTTTAGCAGCGGGAGGCATGGCAAATCCAGCCCTTGGCTCCGACGGAAGCGGATTTGAGCTGGCGAAGGCTCTGGGGCATAGGATTATTACACCGCTTCCTGCCCTTGTCCAGCTAAAGTCAAAGGAAAAATATTTTAAGGCATTAGCGGGAGTCCGTACGGAGGCTGAGGTGAGCTTATATTCCGGAAAGAAGCTCCTGGCGGAAGAAAAAGGCGAAGTGCTTTTTGCGGATTACGGGATTTCAGGCATTCCTGTTATGCAGGTGAGCCGCTATGCAGCCAAGGCTTTGAGTGAAGGAAGGGAAGCCTTGCTGGTACTTGACTTTCTTCCCTTTCTTTCAAAGGAGGAGCTGAAGGATGTTCTTGTCAGCAGGCTTAAAAGAAACCGGAAGGAAACCATAGAGCAGGCCTTTATCGGGCTTTTAAATAAAAAATTAGCTTATATGGCTTTAAAAGAAACGAAAATAGAGGTATCCCTGACCTTAAGCCAGTTAAAGGATGAGCAGTTAAGCCGCTTGGCAGCCAGGCTAAAGGAATGGAAGATACCGGTATCGGAGCCAAAATCCTTTGAATTGGCTCAGGTAACTGCTGGCGGCGTGGATACGAAGGAGATTAATCCGGCAACCATGGAATCAAAGCTGGTGAAGGGACTGTTCTTTGCAGGGGAAATTGTGGATGTGGATGGTACCTGCGGCGGCTATAACCTGCAATGGGCATGGTCCAGCGGTTATACAGCCGGCAGCCATTTATAAAGAGACGGACAGATGAATAATGGACAGATAAGTAATGGACAGATAAGTAATTGACAGATAAATATTGGACAGATAAATAATGGGCAGATAAGTAATGAATAGATAAGTAATGGGCAGATAAGTTGAAGTGAGAGTATTTGATCTCTTTGAGGTAAAAAAGTGCCATTTCTTTCAGTTCTTTAGCACCTGGAAGAGATTAAAAAATATAACTTTAACTTCTGTAGGAAGGAAAAGAGGTAGTAATGTTACAAATATCCCAGTTGAAGCTTAAAATTGACCATACAGAAAAGGATTTGTATAAGCTGGCGGCAAAAACACTGAAAATAAGCGAGCAGGACATTAAAAAGCTCATAATTACAAAAAAATCAATAGATGCCAGAAAGGAAGACATCTATTATGTTTATCAGGTAGAAGTCATGGTGGCGGAGGAGGAAAAAAAGGCTGCCAGGCTAAAAACTCCCAATGTAACAATAGCAAAGAAAAATGCTTATAATTTCAAGCCCTCCGGTGAAAACAGAATGTCGGCAAGGCCGGTTATAGCAGGCTTTGGCCCTGCAGGCTTATTCTGCGGACTTTTGCTGGCACGCTTTGGCTACCGCCCTGTAATTATTGAGCGGGGAGAAGCAGTGGAAAACAGAGTGAAAACTGTGGAAAACTTCTGGAATGGCGGTAAACTCAATACCCAGTCCAATGTTCAGTTCGGAGAAGGCGGTGCCGGGACCTTTTCCGACGGAAAGCTAAATACACTGATAAAGGATGCCTTCGGAAGAAATCATTTTGTGCTGCAGGTACTTGCCGAGCATGGTGCTCCCGAAGAAATCCTCTATCTGAACAAGCCGCATATCGGTACGGATAAGCTGAGAGATGTGGTAAAGGCTATGAGAGAGGAAATTCTGTCCCTTGGCGGCGAGGTAAGGTTTAATACCTGCCTGACCAATATTCTGACAGAAGGGGGAAAGGTTACCGGCATTGAGGTAAACCACAGGGAAGTACTGGCCTGTGAAGTTTTAGTGCTGGCCCTTGGCCATAGTGCCAGGGATACCTTTCAGCTGCTCTATGAAAAGGGAATGAAGCTTACGCCCAAGGCTTTTGCAATCGGAGTCCGTATGGAGCATCCCCAGGAATTAATCAGCCGGAACCAATACGGAAGCAGGTTTGATAAGCTCCCTCCTGCCGACTATAAATTAACTCATAATGCTGTGAATAACAGAGGAATCTATTCCTTCTGCATGTGTCCGGGAGGCTTTGTGGTAAATGCTTCTTCCGAAGAAGGGCACACGGCTGTTAACGGTATGAGTAACCACGGCAGAAATGAGCGGAATGCCAACAGTGCTTTAATAGTAACTGTTAAGCCGGAGGATTTTCTGGCGTCCGGTATTGAAAATTATCCTCTGGCAGGAGTTGAATTCCAGCGAATCTGGGAAGCCAAGGCCTATGAGGCTGGAAAAGGACTGATACCGGTACAGCTCTATGGAGACTTTAAGAGAAATAAGGCCAGCACCGGTTTTGGAGAATTAATTCCGAATTTAAAGGGAGGGTATAACCTTTCAAACCTGAGAGACTGCCTGCCGGATTATGTATCGGCTGCCTTAATTGACGGAATAGAGGCCTTTGAGAAAAAAATAGCAGGCTTTTCCGGGGAAGAGGCTGTTTTGTCAGGAGTTGAGACCAGAACTTCCTCACCGCTTCGGATGGAAAGAGATGAGTTCTTTGAATCCAGTATTGGGGGGATATACCCTTGCGGTGAAGGGGCCGGCTACGCCGGAGGCATAACCTCGGCAGCGGTTGACGGGCTTAAGGTATTTGAAGCCATTGCATCAAAATTTAAGAATCCAATGTTTACATGAAATCATAAATAAGGTAGAATAGATGTAATTTTACAGGCAAAGCATATGTTCAGGCGGTAAAGCAGCTTAATGGCAGGAGAGGAAGAAATATGGCAGGCAGAGAAGACTTAAAGGATAAGAAACGTATCGTTATCAAGATTGGTTCATCCTCCTTGACCCATCAGGATACAGGACGGATCAATCTCTCCAAGATGGAAAGACTGGTACGTATATTAACAGATTTACGAAATGAGGGTAAGGATGTCATTCTGGTATCTTCCGGTGCCATAGCAGTGGGAAAGGAGACCCTGGGACTTCAGAACCGTCCCTCTGAAAAGGCTGTAAAACAGGCATGTGCGGCTGTGGGCCAGGCAAGGCTTATGATGGTCTACCAAAAATTGTTTGCAGAATATAATCAGGTTCCCGCACAGATACTGATGACAAAGTATACTATGATAAATGATATCAGCAGGGAAAATGCCCAGAATACCTTTCAGGAGCTGTTCCGCATGGGTGTTATACCCATAGTAAATGAAAACGACACGGTTACAACGGATGAAATTGAATTCGGTGATAATGATACCCTGTCCGCAATAGTAACAGCGCTGGTAAATGCCGATTTGCTGATTCTCCTGTCCGACATTGACGGGCTGTACACCGACGACCCCAGGCAAAATGCGGAGGCGGTATTTATTGACTTTGTAGAGCGTATTGATGACAGACTGGACAATATGGCAAAGGATTCCTCCACCCTTGTGGGAACGGGCGGCATGGCAACAAAGATCAGTGCTGCCAAGATAGCTACAGGCTCCGGTGCGGATATGATCATCGCCAATGGGGAAGAAATAAATATTATTAATGCTATTATGGCAGGGGAGAAAAAAGGAACCTTCTTCCTGGCACACAGGGATGAGAACTTTAAATTGCTTGATTATATCAGCACCAGGCAGTATTCTAATAAATAGATTATGGAAATAGTGTGAAATAAAAGGCATTTCACACCCTGATTGGTGGCAGTACCACATCTGCAAGCAGATGCGGTATGCAATGGGAGCTGGAATGAAATAAGGAGAATACATGGAAGACTTTAAACTGGCAAGAATAAATGAATTATATAAAAAATCAAAGGAAGAAGGCCTGACAGAAGAAGAAAAATCAGAGCAGGCACAGCTTCGCAGTGAATATATACAGGCTGTTAGAAATAATTTGAGGGGCACTCTTAATAACATATCCCTCTTAAACCCTGATGGCACAGTGACGGAGCTGGTAAAAAAGGATAAGCATTAATGACAAAGAAAGAAATCAGGCAGGAAATAAAGAGTAAAAAAGAAAAGCTTACCACAGATAATATCGCAGAGAAAAGTGAAATTATGACCGGGCACTTCACCGGGCTTACAGAATACAAAAATTGCAGGCAGATCATACTGTATGCCGCTTTCAACCAGGAGGTCGATACCCTGCCGCTGATCAATCAGGCTTTAGAGGAGGGTAAAAAGGTGGCTCTTCCAAAGGTAACGAAAGGCGGCTTGGAATTTTTTTATATACGCTCTTTTCAGGAGACGGCCATAAGTAATATGGGAATACCGGAGCCGGATACCTCAAACCCTGTTGAGCTTTTAACCGATGGCTTAAATGTAATATTGGTACCGGGACTGGCTTTTGATTTGGAAGGAAACCGAATCGGTTATGGCAGGAGCTATTATGACGCATATTTTGCAGCGCATAGGGCGGAATTTATGAAAATTGCCTTTGCCTATGATTTTCAGGTATATGACAGAATACCGTCTGAAAAACACGATGTGAAGATAGACTTATTAATAACAGATACCTTTTCGAGAAAATTTACCTGCCGGTATGCATAAAGCAATCCTGCGAGATGCATGACAATAAGATGAAAGATAGAAAGAGAGGGTGATTTTATGAAATTATCGGAAATAGGGCAAAGGGCCAGGAAGGCGGCTACGGCTTTAAACACACTCAGCCAGGAAAAGAAAGCAGGCGGATTAAAGGCGGCTTCTCTTGCTTTAAAAAGCCATGAGGACGATATTCTGTCGGCTAATTTGGCTGATGTTGAAAATGCCAGGGCAAATGGTATGACAGAGGCTCTCATTGACAGGCTGAGACTTAACTCTGCACGGATTGAAGCAATGGCAGAAGGACTTTTGGATATTGCAGCCTTAGAAGACCCCATTGGTGAAGTCATATCTATGAAAGAAAGGCCCAATGGCCTGCTGATAGGGCAGAGAAGGGTTCCCATGGGTGTTATCGGTATAATCTATGAATCCAGGCCCAATGTTACGGCTGATGCCTTCGGATTATGCTTTAAAACCAGTAACGCCGTTATACTAAAGGGCGGCAGTGATGCCCTTCAATCCAATGCTGCAATTGTAAAGGTTATCAGGGAAGCGCTTTCTGCCTGTGGGATTACAGAGGATGCCATACAATTAGTTGAAGATACCAGCAGGGAAACTGCCAGGGAATTAATGCGCCTGAACAAGTATATCGACCTTCTCATACCAAGAGGGGGCGCCGGGCTTATTCAGACAGTAGTGGAAAACAGTACCATTCCCGTGATTGAGACCGGAACCGGTAACTGCCATGTCTATGTGGATGAATCAGCGGATTTTGACATGGCATTAAGGATTATTCATAATGCCAAGACCCAGAGGCTTGGAGTGTGCAATGCCTGCGAATCCCTTGTAGTGCACAGCAGTATAAAAGATACCTTTCTCCCTTTATTGTATGAAATGCTGACGGACAGCCAGGTTATAATCAGGGGGGACGAAAGAGCAAGAGCTGTCTGCCCGGATATTGAAACCGCTACGGAAGAGGACTATGGAAAGGAATACCTGGACCGGCTGATATCTTTGAAAATAGTGGATTCCATCGAGGAAGCCATAGAGCATATCAACCATTATAATACAGGTCATTCCGAATCCATTATCACAAAGGATTATCAGAACTCTATGAAGTTTTTAAATGAGATTGATGCAGCTGCCGTCTATGTCAATGCGTCCACCCGTTTTACGGACGGAGGAGAATTCGGGTTTGGAGCAGAAATCGGTATTAGTACCCAGAAGCTTCACGCCAGAGGACCTATGGGCCTGCTGGCATTGACTTCAACGAAATATATAATTTTTGGAAATGGACAGATAAGACCTTAAATTAGCAAAATTTAATACGGAATAAGCACGAGAGAGGCATATATGGGTAGGCTTGAAAGACTGTTGCAAAAATGCTGGAAATTAAAAGAACCGGGAGCCGGAACAGCTCAGGAATATTATGATGCTCTGCGTGACTTAGGGCATCAGTTTCTGAAACTTTACATTCAGAAAAAAATTAAGATAGGAGAAGATGCAATACAGGTACTTACTGCCGATGATTTGCTGAATATCAGAGGTTTCATTAAAGAGACAGAAAGGTATTTTCCGGATATGGCGGGAAATAAAAAAGATACTCTTCCATTTACAGAAGCCATCGCTTCCTGCCTTACAGATTTTTATACTATTATTCAGGAGTCCAACAAAGGCTACCATGTAAGTTATTATTATTACAGGGGCGATAATGACCCCAAAGGTGTGCCGGGGGCTATGGCAGATTTGATATTGAAAATATTTTATATATGCAGCATATATGATATAGATATTGAGACAGTACTGATAGAAAAATATGAGCTTTATAAAAAGAAGTATAATGAGAATGAAAAAGCCGGCGGTTAGTGCTGTAATTTTCAGCGGCAATAATAACCCCCGGATAATTGTATTTTGAAAGTTGAGAATAGAAAATGAGCAGTTTACTTAGGAATTTTGATGATGTTAATTTAGATAGCAAAGAACCCCTGGAGGAACCCCAGCGCCAATACTATTTCATGGCTAAATGCCGGGAATGGGTCAAAAGGAAGGAAAAGGAGCTTAACAGGCCGCTGACCTTTTCCGTAGTCACCTTCGGCTGCCAGATGAATGCCAAGGATTCGGAAAAACTTGCGGGAATACTGGAGAAGATCGGCTATGTTCCGGTAGAGGGGGAAGAGGCTGACTTTGTTGTATACAATACCTGTACGGTAAGAGAGAATGCCAATACCAGGGTTTACGGAAGACTAGGCTACCTTAATAACCTGAAAAGAAAAAATCCGAACATGATGATTGCCCTGTGCGGCTGTATGATGCAGGAAGATGCCGTGGTTGATAAAATCAGGAAGAGCTACCGCTTTGTGGATATGATATTTGGCACCCATAATATCTTTAAGCTGGCAGAGCTGATTGACACCAGATTAAGCTCCCGGACCATGATAATTGATATCTGGAAGGATACAAAGCTGATAGTGGAGGACCTTCCCAGCGAGAGAAAATACCGGTTTAAGGCAGGCGTTAATATTATGTACGGCTGCAATAATTTCTGCAGCTATTGTATTGTACCTTATGTAAGAGGAAGAGAACGAAGTAGAAATCCCGAGGACATTATAAAAGAAGTGGAAGAGCTGGTTGCAGATGGTGTGGTTGAAATTATGCTTCTGGGACAGAATGTCAATTCCTACGGAAAGAACCTGGAAGAACCAATCAGTTTTGCAGCGTTACTCGCAAGGCTGGAAGAGATAGAAGGTCTTAAGAGAATTCGCTTTATGACCTCTCATCCGAAGGATTTATCTGACGAGCTTATTGAAGTAATGAAGAATTCCAAGAAGATATGCAGGCATCTGCACCTTCCGGTACAATCCGGCAGCACAGAGGTCTTAAAGAAGATGAACCGGAACTATACCAAGGAAAGTTACTTAAACCTGGCTGAAAAAATCAGAACTGCCATGCCGGATATCTCTCTTACTACGGATATCATAGTAGGCTTTCCGGGTGAAACTGAGGAGGATTTCCTGGAAACACTGGAAGTAGTCGAGAAGGTGCGCTATGACAGTGCCTATACCTTTCTTTATTCCAAACGCTCCGGAACTCCCGCTGCCGTAATGGAAGACCAGGTGGAGGAAGCAGTGGCAAAGGAAAGGTTTGACAGACTGTTAAAAACAGTACAGGGAATAGCCGGTGAAATGACCGGCAGAATGGAAGGAACAGAGGAAGAAGTCTTAGTAGAAGAGATAAACTCCCAGGATACTTCTTTGCTGACCGGAAGGTTAAGCAATAACAGCCTGGTTCATTTCAAAGGACCTGAAGAACTAATTGGGAAGCTGGTTAAAGTCAAGCTGTCGGAATGTAAAGGATTTTATTATTTTGGAGAATTGGTTAAGACAGATAGAAATCTGATCGAGGATTGAAAAAGGACTGACAGAAGTCTAATAGCTTGTTTAATTATATAAAATTACCCGAAAGAATTACCTAATCTAATTACAAACCCTCTATTTGAGGGGTAATTATATACAACAGAAAGAACTTAGAGATTATATCGAATGGTATAATCTCTTTTTATATATCCGAGACAAATTAACACGTCTGTTAATTTTATAACTGCAAGATACAGAAAACAACGGTTAAGTTGCATTGTCCTGCGTAAAAATGTGGTGTATTCTAAAACAGATGAAAGTAAAGGAAAGAAATGGAGGATGCCGTTGAAAATTAAAATTGAACAGTCGCCTGAAATCGATGAGGAAGAAATTATCATCCGATGTGGAGCACTAAGTGACCGCATAACAGCACTCATTGAGCAAATCCGATTGTATGACTTTTCTGTAATCGGAACGAAAGAAGGGCGCAACTATAGGGTAGGACTGGAGGATATTTATTATATTGAATCGGTAGAGGAGCGTACGTATTTATACCGGAAAACGGATATGCTGGAAAGCCAGCTTCGGCTATACGAGCTGGAGCAGCAACTCTCTGGCACAAGCTTTCAGCGCATCAGCAAAACCTGCATTATGAATCTTTACCACTTGGAATGTGTTTCCCCACAGTTGGATGGTCGTTTTGAGGCGAAGCTGGAAAATGGAGAGAAAATCATTATCAATCGTCACTATGTTAAGGCTTTCAAGCAAAAATTTGGTATATAAGGAGGAGTTTGTATGCAAATCAGATGGAAAGACTCGGTCGTCATTTGTGCAATATCGTTTTCATTACTGGTGCTATGCTTTGCTGTGTTGGATCTGGCGACAGTGAAGTGGCTGATTCCAGCGCCATTTATCCTGAAATTATTCATCATAACAGCCGTTATTGCCGTCCTAATGAAGTTGACCGGAAATATACCTGTCAAGAGCCTGTTTTTTGGAATGCTTATTCAATGGGCCGATGTTGCTATTGTTGTTTTTGGGTTGGGAGGAGCAATAGGTCTTTTTCCGTGGATTCCACATATTCTGCTATTTGTGGCGGTGGTCCTGACTGTAATGTATCTGGGTACATTTGTTGTATTCTGCTTTGTTCGCTTTTATAAAAACAAGGAGGATTCTGAAAAAATCAATCGTATATTAAAGGCAAAGCAGCAAAAAGAGAGAACTCACCAGGAAAATACTGATATAAATAAACAGTGATAAGATTAAAATTCAATTAGAGATAGTACCTGACTGGGCAGCTCAAAGGTACTGAACTATTGCACAAAAATATTTCAATGACAGCTTCGTGAAAGAGGCCAATAAAATTTTTGACAGAAAGGTTAAGAAGAATGAGACAAAGAGTTCGTAAAGGTATCCTCGCATTTTTTGCACTATTGTTTCCACTCTTATTTCTTTTTTTATCTCCATTTATAATCGTATTATCAGCTATGGGTGGAGTAATAAACGGAAGTGCGATAATATTCGTAATGCTATTTCTGCTTTCACTGGTGGGCAGTCGTCTCTTCTGCGGGTGGCTTTGTCCAGGAGGTGCAGTACAGGATACTGCTTCCAATGCGAATGACAAGCCATGGAACAGCAGCTGGAAAAATGCTTGGAAATATATAATATGGATAATATGGCTTTCATTTATTATCCTTCTCTGGATAATGCACAAGCCCCTTAAAGTAAATTTTTTCTATATGACCGGCATTAATATATACTTCGTAATTATTTATCTTATCGTAGTCTCACTTATTTATGGGTTTACTATTGCCACTGGTAAAAGAGGAATGTGCCATAGTCTATGCTGGATGGCTCCTTTCATGGTAATAGGTGAAAAAATTGCTGACTTTTTGCATATACCAAGATTCAGACTTAAAGCTGATAGTAAAGCATGTATTTCTTGTGGAAAGTGTAACAAGAGATGCCCAATGAGTTTAGGTGTGTGCGAGATGGTGAAGAAAGGCCTTATTGGATCAACAGAATGCATCGGGTGTTTGGAATGTGTTGACACATGCCCTAAAAACGCCATCAGCTTTGGTATAAGCAGGAAAACGAAAGGCAGAACGAAATAGACAATAGTATTGAGCACTTTACAATGTGGTTTGCCGTTTATATTTTCCAATATTGTGGCCTGTATCTAAAATGATCAAATCACATATTCCTTTTGATTATTTTCGGTGAAATATGACATAATGCATAAAAATTTAATGGGGATACTTGACATAGTCATTAAAACAGTATAAAATTTATATGTTGTATATTCGTACAATGAAAATTCAATAAGGAGGTGCTCCAGTGCCGGTTGTACAGATAGTTATTGCTATATTAGTAACCCTGGCCATCGCTGTTCCTCTTGTCTGGAAACTTGCTATTTCCTACCATGTCAAAGTCGTAGAGGCTAAGATTGGTTCTGCGGAAGAAAAAGCAAGGGAAATCATAGATGAAGCTTTAAAAACAGCTGAAACTAAGAAAAGAGAAGCCTTACTCGAAGCAAAAGAAGAGTCCTTAAAGACTAAAAATGAGTTAGAGAAGGAAAGCAAGGAAAGACGAGCAGAAGTTCAACGTTATGAGAAAAGGGTGCTGTCCAAGGAAGAAACCTTAGACAGAAAAATCGAAGCACTTGAGAAGAAAGAATCCAGACTTACTGCAAAGGAAGCTGAACTTGACAAAGTCAAGAACGAAGCGGAAGAGCTTCATGCACAGCAGCTGCAGGAACTGGAGAAGATTTCAGGACTTACCTCCGAGCAAGCGAAAGAATATCTTTTAAAGACAGTTGAAGATGAAGTTAAGCATGAAACTGCAATGTTAGTTAAGGAACTTGAAAGCAAAGCAAAAGAAGAAGCAGACAAAAAAGCAAAGGATTATGTTGTTACCGCTATTCAGAAATGCGCGGCAGATCATGTGGCGGAAACTACCATATCCGTTGTACAGCTTCCAAATGACGAGATGAAAGGAAGAATAATCGGAAGGGAAGGAAGAAATATCCGTACCCTGGAAACCCTTACGGGAGTGGATCTTATCATAGATGATACCCCTGAGGCCGTTATTTTATCCGGTTTTGATCCAATCAGAAGAGAAGTGGCAAGAATTGCCCTTGAAAAGCTGATTGTGGACGGAAGAATTCATCCTGCCAGAATTGAAGAGATGGTGGAAAAGGCTCAAAAGGAAGTTGAGGTCATGATTCGTGAAGAAGGTGAAGCGGCAACTTTAGAGGTTGGTGTTCATGGAATTCATCCTGAGCTTGTGAGACTTCTCGGTAAGATGAAGTTCCGTACAAGTTATGGACAAAATGCTTTAAAACATTCGATTGAGGTGGCTCAGTTATCCGGTCTACTTGCCGGAGAAATAGGCGTTGATATCAGAATGGCAAAGAGAGCCGGATTACTGCATGATATTGGTAAATCTGTTGACCATGAAATGGAAGGCTCACATATTCAGATCGGTGTTGATTTATGCAGAAAGTATAAGGAATCTGCGATTGTAATTAATGCAGTGGAATCACATCACGGAGATGTGGAACCAGAATCATTGATTGCGTGCATCGTACAGGCTGCGGACACCATTTCGGCTGCGAGACCAGGTGCCAGAAGAGAAACATTAGAAACATACACAAACAGATTGAAACAATTAGAAGATATCTCCAATAGCTTTAAGGGAGTAGATAAGTCCTTTGCGATACAAGCAGGCAGGGAAGTTCGAATTATGGTTGTACCGGATCAGATTACCGATGCGGACATGATTTTACTTGCCCGTGACATATCAAAGCAGATTGAATCTGAACTGGAATATCCGGGTCAGATCAAGGTAAATGTAATCAGAGAATCAAGAGTGACGGATTACGCTAAATAATGACAGATTTTAGGATGGCCGAAATTCCTGTAAAGGGGGTTTCGCCATCTTTTTTTGGACAAAGATATTTTAATGAGTTAAATTGATAAAGCCTGGGTATCTATAAGTGGGCTTCATAGGTTTGCCGTACATATTAGCCAAGACAAACCTATGAAGGAAGTTTGTGGAAACGGACGATGACCAAGGGGGTTGTTTTGACATTTTGTTACGCGAGAACCCTTATTCCACTAAAGCGGCAGGAAACGTGACTGGCAGGCAAAGCAATGCCAAACTCGCTGTAACAAATATGGCTGTGTTAGTTATCGAGCTCAAACAGTGGCATTGCCTTACCTAGTCACGTTTCCTGCCGCTTAAGTGTCATAAGGAACCTCTTGAGACAAAATGCCAAAACAACCCCCTTGGTCATCTGTGCATATCCAATATTTAGTCTAATGCATTTGCCGTGCCCAAAACCCTATAAGACCAAAACAACACAACAACTGTCCAAGGGTTTCTTGCCAATCCCCAGATGATTTTGGCTTACCTTTCGTAATTTTCTATTGAGGAGTTCCCT
>JAEYPZ010000129.1:0-5535 GCA_023410275.1 Bacillota bacterium | reverse complement strand
CCCGGGTAGAGCTGACGATAGAGATATGATTTTTCCGGCTCACATTTTAAGGTGATTTTATAAAAATTCTCCTGGGGGTTAAGCTGCGCAAATATTTTCCCCATAACCTTGTAACAGATTGGATATTCTCCAAATGGCCTGGCTTCATAGGCACCAAGATGATTGAGACAGTATTCTTTTATGGTCTCAATTATTTTTATATGATTTTCCATAGTACCTCCCGTTTTCAATCTTTTACACTATAATATCATATTTTTCAAAAATATATAATTGATTTGTTTCATAGTTTTCTAATTTATCTGTAATAAAAAAGGCTTTGTTCATATAATAATTGGGAACAAAACCTTTTTAACTAATTTGCGATCACACTTTCCATATGAGACTGATATAATCTTCCCTCACCACCACTGTTTCCAAATAAGAAAAAGCTACAGCCCGTTTGTCTTCTTTACTTAATTGAGAAAATATAATTTTTTCCGGATATACGGATTCATAGGCTAGCCGTTCTTTCTCATCCAACAGTTTTTTCTTTGTTTCCGAAAGTTCTTCCAGTTCTTTATTAACGTAATCCACCGTTAGTGGGCTGACTGTTTTTGTCTTCAAAACCTGCATTAAATTTCCAACTGCTTCATCAATTCGGATCAGTTCCAGTTCCAGTTCATTGGTTCCATTGTTGGTATCAATGGGAGCAGGTTTGCATCTATCAAGAAGTTTCTGCAGCTCGGCTTCTACAGAACCCTCAATCTGTTCAATTCTCATCTGAGGTTTTAAATCACAATCCAGAAAATCCTTTCCCCGGCACCTTATGGTACGAACTGTTTCCCCATCTGATTTACGCTTGTATTTACGAACCATGATTGCTCTGCCACAGTCTGCACATTTTAACAGTCCCGTCAGCCAGCTGTTGCGTGGTCCGTCATTGGAAGCCACCTTCTCATTGGTATCCAGCTTTCTCTGGCAGCGAAGCCATAGTTCAGAATCAATATACCCAGGCCAGTTTCCAATGGCAAAGGTGGCCTCTCTGGAATCCAAAGCGTCTTTTGTCACCGCTCCCTTTTTCCCTACCAGCATACCGCCGTGCTCCCCATTAAAGTCAGAAAGGGAATTAATCATGTTTACTCCCAGTTTTTTAAAGTATGTATAAACTGCATGATCACATTTTACACTGGCAGGGTTTCGAAGTACCCGTCCGATGGAGCAGGCTGACCATTTTTCGCTGTTTGGTCCTGGGAATTGTCTGGTTGCCATCATTCGTCTGATATCTCCCAGACTGGTAGTGGGATAAGCGTAAACCTTCATAATCTCTTCCAGGATCTTTATGTTATCCTCTAATTTCAGTGAAGACACTTTTTTATCTCCCTGGGTGACTGTTGTATTGCTGTAACCATAGGGGGCGGGACCTCCTGGCCACCGCCCCAGTTCAATCCTGTCATAATAATTATCATAGACTCTTCTTGATATCTGCTCCCGCTCCATTTGGGCAAACACAGCCATAATAAATATCATTGCTTTTCCTATGGGAGTTGAGGTATCAAAATTTTCCGTAACAGAAATAAACTCTACCTTATATTTGCTCATGTATTCCCAGGTATTGGTAAAATCCAGAAGTGACCTGGTAAACCGGTCAAGTTTGTAAACAAGAATCCGGTTAATCGTACCCGTCTTTATATCGTTTAGCAGTTTTAAGAACTCCGGTCTGTGTACCACGTCTTTTCCTGAAATTCCCCTGTCTATATATAACCTGGGTTCTCCAATTGCCATACTTCTGGCAAAGCTTAATTGGGTCTCAATGGAGAGGCTGTCTTTTTTATCAATTGACTGTCTGGCATAAATCGCATCCATATGGCTTTATTACATTCCCTTCTTTATATGAACCATTTGCTCTTTTACTAAAAGAGAACCATTTTTTTCGGATTGTGATTTATTTAAAAAAACTAATTGAAGCTCTTCATATACCTTCTGCACATGATTTTCACTCTCATGCAGTACGAATTCACCTCATTTATGTAATTGCTTGTTTCAATATATGTCAGCCAATGATATTTAATCCACATAGACAGGCTTCTTTTTAATCCAATTGTGAGTCAGACTCAGATTCAGATTCCGCCTTTTTCTTCTTATGCAGAATCAGTATGACGATCAGAAACAATAGTAATACTGTCAGTGTAATGGTTATTGTAATTATATATCTTACTATCTTTCGGTATCCATTCCATGCCTGGCGTTCATATGCGGCAATTTCCCTGTTTTTATAAATTAACGGATCTGTCTGGTTTTCGGGCTTGTCCTCCTCATAAATCCCCCGGTATATCTGGGCCTTTACAGACGGAACTGTGACCTCTCCACCATATACAGCCCTGATGTTTTTAACCAGCTTCTTCCCTCGTGCCTGAGCGTTACGGACCATGTCCCCATTTCGCTCTACAGGTTCTCCAGTCCAGACAATGCTTGTTATCTGATAATAATCCCCAGGAAGATTTAAATACTTCAGAAATTCTTCTGCATAGTCTATTAGCGGAACGCCATTGGGGATTTCTCTGTCCCCCAGCAAATAAGTATCTTCCTGACAGCCAGAAACCTCTATGGGAAATGTAAAATCATAATCCCAGTAGAAACATTCTTCCACCTGGGAAACTACAGGCAGTTCTACGGTTTGTTTCAGCTTGAGATCTTCATTTATTATCTGTACCCATGCCGTCTCCGGCATACGGTCAATATACTCCACCCCTTCATATAAAATTGATGATTCCGAATATTCAGTTTTTTCTACTGTGAATATATCCAAAATCTCACTGTTGGTTAAATGATATTTTTTTCCCTCTTTCATTACAGTTTTCAAAGGTGCATATTCTTTGGGACTGCCCACAAACGCTGGGGATTCAACTGTTAAAACATCGTCCGTCCGGATACTTTTCCTTATTTCAATGGATTCTTCTGCCCCGTAAGACAGAACCGGACCTGTTATTAAAGACAGGAAGATGAAAAAGACGGTGTTTATTATAAATTTATTAGTTGTCATAGCCAATTTAGTTAAACGGCAAATCCGGATCATCAATTCCATCAGGAATATTCATAAACCCATCTCCCATTGCTCCGGAAGGTTGGGGTCTTGGTACCTGACTTTCTCCTGATGCTAAGTTTTTACTATCAGCAAACTCCTGCTCATCCACAATCACTTCAAAGGTGTAAACCTTTATTCCATCTTTGTTTATATAACTTCCGGTCTGAATCCTTCCAGACACCAGCACCCGCATTCCCTGGCGGAAATATTTTTCCGCAAATTCTCCTGTCTTATCAAATGATACACAGTTAATGAAATCAGCCGTTGGCTCAGTACTGTCCTGATTCCTGCGTCCTCGGCGGTCAACAGCAAGTGTATATCTGGCAATCGCCATTGTACGTTCTCCTTGTGAATATCTCACTTCCGGATCTCTTGTCAGCCTTCCCATTAAAAATACCCGATTCATTTTTTCCTCCATTCTTCCTCTGTCCGGATTTGGCAGAGGAGAGACTATTGTTATTTCGTTGTTTCTCTTTTATTAATAGTTTCTGTTCAAATCATCTCATTCATTTCGTTGATTGACCTGGTACCTCCTCTCAAAAAATTTATTAATTTTCTAAAATACACATAACAACATGGGAAAATTGAAATAGAATACACAAAGAAAAATAAAAAATAGATCTCATTTAGAATAATGATCATTACAAGTTTAAAGGGGAATAATTTTAAATACGAAGAATTTTCAAAAATAATGCAATCATAGAAATGAATTTAGATTTTAACAATTTAATCCTATCAGATAAAATATATTTAGTAAAGACCTTTTATAAAAAATCTCTGATTAAGAGGATATGCCCCCCAAAGCAGCCATGTAACAGCAAAAAATCCCCAGAGCAACATCTCTGCCCTGAGGATTTGAGTGCCATTACCCGTTACTTTAACGGGACTGCCCTTCCACTGACTTCAGTAACGAATCCATTATAAAATCCATCTGTGCATTCATGGACGTAATATCGCTGAACCAGAACATTCCGCTGGAGTTTTGCACCAGTCGACCTTCCTTGACTGCCGGAAGGCTCTCCCACACTTCCACACCTTTTAAATCAGCTATCCTCTCATCAGAAAATATGTAATCTCCTACATAATCCTTAAGGGTCTCATAAGAAATATCTATGAAATTCACACCCTCCTGATCCATAACCTCTTTCTGGATTCTCTCCGGTGCTTTTAAGCCTAAGTATTGATAAATGATCTCGCCGCCTCGTCCATAATCATCACCAAAGGCTCTTAATATGCCCTTTGTCTGGTTTTCAAGGAGAATGACATTCTTATCCGCCAGTCCTTTTTCAGAAAGCTGTTTCTTAGATTCTTCTGCCTTTTTCTCAAAGTCTGACATAATCTTTTCTGCCTTTTCCGGTACCCCAAATACCTCTCCGAAAAATGCAAGCCGGTCCTTTACTTCCATATCGTAGTAATTTCTGGCCAGAGTTGGTGCAATCTTTGACAGGCTCTCATAATCATCTGTATTGTTCCAGATAATAAGATCAGGATCCAGCTCCATAATGGCTTCCGGATTTAACTCAAAGGCATCCACAACAGTAACATCTCCCAGCTCCTTTTCAAATACAGCGTCATCGTTAAAGGAGGTGCCTACCGGGTGAATCCCAAGTGCAAGTAAATCCCCCTGGAAAAATGCAACTACCACCCGTTTTGGATTGGCCGGTATTTCTACATCTCCATATTCCATCTTAATGACTCTTGTGTCCTTGCCTGCCGTTGTCTCTTCGGCTTGTTCGGTAACCTTTGAACCTGCTTCCGGGGCTGCTCCTTTATTTGCTGCTCCGCAGGCAGAAAGCAGAATGGCAGATAACGCTGCAGCTGCCAGTATACTTTTTCTCTTGTATTTACTCACGATATGAGTACCTCCAGTCTTTAGTAAGTCTTAACTAACCGGAGTTAGTATATCATAAATATCTGTCTTTGTACAGGTTAGAGAAAAGTTCCTGCCCGGATTTATCTTTTAGCAGCCGCTTTCATAATCAGAGCCCCAACAGCAGCCCCCGGATCCTTTAATGCCCTGGAAGCTTCCCCTCTTGTTGCCGCTCTGCCATGAACTGCAACCATGGTTGTAGTATTTTCAAATCCGGCCCATGCGGCATCGGCTGCCTCCTGAAATGCCATCTCAAGAGAAATACCAGAATTTACGCCTGCTGCCAGCGCGTCGATACCAGGCAAAAAACCATCCAGAAAAGTTTTTTCACCTGGTTTTGCCTTACCAAGATCAGCAACTCCGTCCTGATACGCTTGAAACAGTGTAACAACATCCTGATCCGTAAGTTCCGTTTTTCCCTTTAAAACTTTTCCAGCACGCATAAGACCCGCAGCCATTAATGTTCCCATGGTGGAGGGAACCTTATTGCCCATGGTCTTACCTGCCTTGTAAAGCAGTTTTCCAAGATCCGGCTCCATTTCATCAGATACCGAATCATAGGCAGAACGGAACCCGTCAGACATGGTTAAGGCTAAGTCACTGG
>JAEYPZ010000133.1:0-3768 GCA_023410275.1 Bacillota bacterium | reverse complement strand
CCCATTCATGTTTTAAATTTTCTTGACATGTACTCCCAATCATGCTATACTTTTACTCCAAATTTTCAATACAACAGGAGGAAAACATGTCAACATTTTATGAAACCCAACGGCTTTTACTAAGAACGCCAGAACTGTCATTTGCACCCATGATCACGGACTACTATATAAAAAATCGGGAATTTTTATCGGAATGGGAACCTGTAAGACCCGAGGAATATTACACCACGGAATATCAGGAAAAACAGCTGGAAAACCAAATGGCAGACAGTAATGCATTAAAACTGTGGATCTCTAAAAAAGGAGAAGAAGACAAGGTAATCGGTGCCCTGACATTCAGCAATATTGTAAAAGGAGTATTCCTCTCCTGCTTTCTTGGGTATAACCTGGATAAAGATGAAATAAATATGGGTTATATGACAGAAGCTGTGAAAAAAGGAATTGAAATTATGTTTCAGGACTACGGTCTTCACCGGATTGAAGCGAGTATTATGCCACGGAATATTAGATCCCTGAAAGTGACACAAAAGCTCGGCTTTCAGGAAGAAGGTCTTTCACCACAATACTTAAAAATTAACGGGAAATGGGAAGATCACCTTCATATGGTATTATTAAACCATGATATGAATGAATAAGGGGCATTTGCAAAATGGCTGGTTTTCGTCATTGGGCAGCACATAAACCGCCGAAAGCAATGCCTGAGGCGGTTTCTTGTTAAATATAAGATCAAATCATTGGAGGCGGCTCATAGCAGCCTTAAGCTCTTTGCCGGTTATGAGAGACTACTTATAAACTGCTTCAAATCTACTAATATGCATTTCTTTATCATATAATATTTCGCTGAATTTATTGACAGCTCGCTTCTATCGTAAATTAATTTTAAAGCCTAATCACATTAAATACACGTTTGTATTTATCAATAATAAAAATCTAGAATACCATAAATTTATTGTGAAATTAATAAAGCTAGGAATTTACTTTATGCCTAAACTAACCTTTGTCTTCTTAAAAACATCTTCTCCAAAGACCTTAATAAAAATCAAAAATCCCTTCGGTAATTTTGTTTGTTTCTTACTTTACGCTAAACAACTAATCTATAGTAATTTACAATATCTTATTTTATGTTATAATTTTTTAAAAAGGAAAGTTGGTATTTTATGTCAATTATTGATACTATAATTTTAAACTCTAAATTTACAAAATTGAATAAAGAAGTAGAAATATCAAATGTAAATAATTATATAAACTATTATAATGAATTAATTAATGTACATAGCATCAGTGCCTTAAGTGCGTGGTACAAGCAAGAATTAAATAATATAGATAATGTCATAAATGATATTGAGGCAAAGTGTAAATTAAAAACTTCTTGCACCAAGGGGTGTTCAAGTTGTTGTAAGCAAGCTATCTACATTAATCCAGCAGAATATGAAGTATTAAAATACGAATTAAAAAAGTTAAACAATTCTGATAAGATTAGGCTGAAAAATTATGCCAAGGACATATGTAAACAAATAAAGGAAATGGATATTCCTTTAAATCTTACAGATGCTTCAGTAAATGAACAAATTGAGATAAATATTAAATATTTTGAGTTAAATAAGTCATGTCCATTTCTCGACAGTACTAATAGCTGTAGCATTTATGAGATACGACCAGCTTCTTGTTGGGCATATAGAAAATATAATAAACCCAACGATTGTAATTTATCCTGTACTCCAAAATATGGTTATTCATATTCAACACTTGATGCATTAGTCACAGAAAGATTTTATAACAATTCAAAATTACATCTGAGGCATAATGAGTATTATATCATTCCATATGCTTTAACTAAAATTTTATAGTCCATCAATATGACATAGTGTCAGAGCATTAATCCTAATTCCATCCACAACGTCTTCACCCTCGGAAGACTGTTCTGTGCTCTGGCCGGAATCTGTATTTTCCTCCAGCCTTTCAAATACCTTTCATACAGCTCACAGTCATATCCGTAAAGCACTATCTTAGCCTTACTATGAATGCTTGTATCCAACAGTTCCTCATGATCCTCGTCAGACATTTCATACTGGTACTGCTTCCGGCTCCGTGTGGACCATACATAAGTTGGATCCAAGTAGATCAGGACATTCTCATGGTGAAATGCTCTGATCAGTTCCAGCGCCGGCTTATTCTCAATCTGCACACCTTTCAGCCTGATCGCCATATCTGCCAGTGATTCCGAAAGCCGGTTCCTATTCTTGACTGCATAGGCAACTCCCCTGCCGTGAACATCTTGCTTCCAGGATTTCTATACAAAGATACTTTTGACGCTACTTTACCTTTTCCATTCTATAATGTCCTTCTCCATCTAATTGCTTTACCCCTTTTTTATAGAGATATCCCATCTTCTCATAGAATGCACAAGCCGTTTTAGAGGCTGGAATCTCAACTCTACTGGCTCTAGTAAATAACTCATTATTCTCTAATGCTTGTATAATTGCTTTTCCTATCCCCTTCCTTAGCAGTTCAGGTAGAACGAATATTGTTAATAATATACTCTCCGTCATACTTCCAAAGAAACTACTTATAGAGCCAGTTCCCACAACCGTATCACTCTTATCTACTGCAACATAAGTATTTGCATACGAAGCGGTTTTACGTATTTTATTAGAATTAAATTCTTTCGCGAGTTTTTCCATCTCCTCTATTGAATAGTCTTGAATATTTACTTCTCGAAAGTTTCGCTGCACCAAGGTTGCTATCGTTTCAGCATCTGAATCTTTGTACTTTCTAATTTTAATTTCCATATTGCCCCTCCATATCCTATTATTATTACTCTTATTATGATACAGCTTAGCTCATATTTCACCAACTATCAATATTCAATTATTAAGGAACATAAAACTTTTAAATTTCAGTTTTGTTGAATAAATTACTGCATAAAAAAACCACAAACTTAATTACTGATAGTTAGTAGTCTTTAAAATCACAAATTGGTATATGTCAGTTTTGTATTTTGTTTATTTTCTACACAAGCAATGTAGTACGACTCCATCTTCTGCCTTATGTATTTTTCCACGTTCGCAAAGCACCACAGAAAATCCAGCATTTTCAACGTAACTTAAAAGCTCTTGGGGACCCATCATATACCAAGAAATCAATATTATAACAGTTTTTTAAGGATAATTTTGTAACTTGTTTAATCCGTTTCTATTTATATAATATAGAGATATCTACCAACTATCTATATTAAGTTATCAAGTACAGTAATCCGTTAAAATTCTAATTGTAAAAGAATCTTAATACTCGACCTGCTATTATTTTCAAGCAATTTGTTATATACTTTAAAAAAGGAGATTTTAAAATGTATAACTTACTCGATATAGTCGTAGATATAATTGGCTTTTTTGTTGATCTCTGGATAATCCTCGTCCCTCCAAAGAAAAAATAAATAGATTGCACTATTTAGTCAGCCTAATCTGCTCCACCGGTTTCAAAATTCATCCACGATGTCTCCGCCCTTGGAAGACTGCTGCGTCCTGGTAGATCAATACATTATTATGATCAAAGGCTCTTATAGCTCCAATGCCAGCTTATTCTCAATCTGCACTCCTTTCAGCCTGATCCCCATATCTGCCAGTGTTTCCGGATTCTGTATCTCCCGGAAGCTGGCATATTTTCAATTATTTAGGAGGCGATCCTTTTCTTGCTACCGGGATAATGTAATGATGATTTCACTTTGTTAATACCTCTTTTTTAAACAGCAGAATACCAACAACCAAATAT
>JAEYPZ010000065.1:0-3600 GCA_023410275.1 Bacillota bacterium | reverse complement strand
AAATATTGTATTGTTTTGTGCCGCAGGCATGTCAACAAGCCTTTTAGTAAATAAGATGAAAGAAGCAGCTGCAAAAGAAAATTACGAATGTCAGATTAACGCCTATGCGCTGGCAAGCGCAAGAGAGAAAGGACCGGATGCAGTTATTATTCTCTTAGGTCCTCAGGTTCGTTTTGGCAAGGGAAAAGTGGAAAAAGAATGTCCTGGAAAAATCGTTGAATGTATCGATATGCAGGCTTATGGAACCATGAACGGAGCCAAAGTGATTGCCCAGGTTAAAAAGGCACTTGGAGATTAAGCTAAGACATAAGGAAGACTTGTGAAGTAACAGGCAGCTGACAGAGGAGAAACATGGATCTGGCATATATTACAGCAACGAAAATAATCGAAATGTTTATCATTCTGCTGGTCGGTGCAGGCGCTTATAAAGCGGGAATTGCCGATGAGGAAACAGGCAGCAGGCTGACCCGTATCCTGCTTAATATTATTTCTCCCTGCGTGATACTTTTATCCTATCAGATTGATTTTGACAAAGAGCGTCTGTATGGTCTTGCAGTTACAGCCATCTTGTCTTTGGCAAGCTTTGTGATTGCCATTGCAGTTTCAAAGATTGCAGTTTCAAAGAAAACATGCCCTGATATGGCTGTGGAACGAATGTCCATTGTTTATTCCAATTGCGGTTTTATCGGAATTCCTTTAATCGATGGAATACTGGGTGGAGAAGGCGTATTTTATATGACCGCTTATCTGACTGTATTTAATCTGTTTGTCTGGTCTCATGGAATCATGTTAATGAGCGGAAAATCAGAAAGCGTGAAAAAGACGGCAAGAAGCCTGACAAACCCCTCCAATGCAGCTATTATTCTGGGAGTATTCCTGTTTTTAACAGGCATTAAACTGCCTGAAATAATCAGGGAACCAGTTGGATTAATCAGTGGTATGAATACACCGGCAGCTATGCTGATTTCCGGTATTAATCTGGCTCAAAGTGATTTCCTGGGGGGATTAAAGAATAAAAGAACCTACATAGTCAGCCTTTCAAAGCTGATTGTAGTTCCAGGTCTGACACTGCTCCTTTTAATGGCAGCAGGAGCGGACGGAAGCATATCCATTACGATTTTAACTGCGGCAGCCTGTCCAAGCGGAGCCATGGGTACCATGTTTGCTCTCCAATATAAAAGAAACAGTCAGTACGCTTCAAATCTTTTAACCATAACAACAGCGCTGTCCTTAATCACCATACCTGCTATTATAGCGGCAGCCAGCGGAATTTTATAAAAGGGGATAGAAATGATTATAGTAAACGCACCATTCAAACAGGAGATGTTTCAGAAGTATGCAGAGGATGAAGGACTTGTTTTTATAAAGAAATCAGGAATGAAGCTTTTTTTCGACAATCCGGAGGGAGAGGATGGGAAAAAAGCAGAAGTATTAAAGAAGAAACTGAAAGGGGAAAAGGAACTGGCAGCTATTTATTTTTCAGTTCAGGCCCAATAATAAGAGTACGAAAACCGTACTTCACTTATATCGTAATCCGGTATAAATGAAGTGCGTTTTTTTTATTGTTATGCTATACTGATTTTTGTTGATTTAATTGTTCACGACATAAAAAATCAGGAATATTCTAGAATAAGCAGGCGATTTGGTAAACCGGTAAAGTTTGATATGGACAGGAGGTGGCTTCCATCATGATACCTGATGATATCCGCAATATAGAAATAGAGAAACAATATCAGACCATAGATTCCGACTGGCTGAATTTGCATTATAAAACGACGGTAAGTATTGTTATTTTCACACTGGTTATAGAATGTCTGATGAGCGTGGTCTTTGCCCGATCCGGTCTGATTCATACCAGCACACACCGCTATGTGTTAAAATATATTATGATTCCTTCCGGGCTTAATCTGATCTGTATTCTGGCAGAAACTCTAATTATGAGATCAGGGTTATTTTCTCAGAAACAGAAAATATATAGTGTATCCCTGATGCTGGTTCTGATTTCATTTGTGCTATTTACCGTTCACAGTGGTTTTACTGCCACCTATTATATTTTTCCAGGGGCAATCATGATGACGATTATTTATGCGGATCAGAGGCTGACTGGAATTACAGCCATGTTCTGCATTGTATCAGCCTCATTTTCTGAGATATTTATCAAATGGGATTCCGATAAAGTTGGTATTTTCGACAGCGGCTTAAGCATGGGGAATTTTCTTGTTTCTATGGTAATACTGATTATTTTTTCTGCTGCAAGTATGGTTGTAATCCGGTTTGAGCAAAAGAAAAACGATGCCAGCATCAGAACTGATCTGGAGAGACACCTGTTAAAGCAGAGCATTCAGGTAGATGAACTGACTGGGATTTTTAACCGCAAAGCGCTTGATGAAGCAATGTCTGTTATGGAGATTGAAACGCCTTGTGAGGATCATATACTGGCTGTTGTTGATATTGATCATTTTAAAAGCATCAATGACCGGTTCGGACACTTTATGGGAGACAGATGCTTAATCGAGTTTGCCAGGGTATTGATGGAGCATTCCTGTGATTATACACCATATCGTTACGGCGGAGATGAATTCTGCCTTTTGTTTCACAATATATCAATGGAAGAAGCTGTTCTGGTGTGTGAGGAGATCAGACGGCTGACTGAAGAGATCCGGATAGAGGAAGAAAAAGAAATCCGCATTACTGCCAGTTTTGGATTGTCCGCATATTCCAGTCCGTTGAATGCATCCAGGCTTTTCGTTTTGTCTGATTATGCATTATATGATGCCAAAAAATTCCGTAACTCCGTAAGAGTATATGAAAAGGGGATGAAGATCGCAGAGTGACTGCGCGGTCGATTCCCTTTTTTTTACCTTGACATTACATAATGTGTAATGTTATAATTTGTGTAACGATAAGATAAACAAGGAGGCAAAAAATTGGATTATATCAAACTATCAACCAAAAAGGAACTGGAAATTTATATGAACCCAGTGAGGCAGAATCTCCTCCGGTTACTGGAGCGTTCCAAACTGCCCATGACACCAAAGCAGCTTTCACTAAAGCTGGATATATCCCCCTCCAGTGTTCAGCATCATATTAAAAAACTGGAGTCCCTTGGGGTCATTACTTTGGATCATACAGAGGTAATTAACGGAATTATTGCCAGATATTATTGCCCCACCTATGTCAATGTCCGAATTGGCCTTGACCACCCCGACGATACCCAGCTGCAGAAAGAAGTTTTGGTTCAGGAGCAGATTGCAAGAACCTATGAAGGCTTTTTGACACAGAAGAAAAAATTTATAGAGCAGTTTAATCATGAGGACTTGGAATCAAGATGGGATTTGGGGGATATTTTGACCGGAGTGGTCCACTTATCGCCTGGTGAAGGGGAGGAATTATTAAAGCTTATCAGGGATTTTCTGGATGCACATGCGACACCTTCTACAGAGAAGTCTCCGTGGGAATATGCCTTTATTCTCTATAATGCGGAGGAAAATCTTTATGAGTAAGACAAAACAGCTGATCATTTTTTTAAACTACGCTTCCCTGGGTATCCTTCTGCCGGTGCTTACACTAATCCTTCTGAGAAAGGGAGCAGATCTTAAA
>JAEYPZ010000061.1:0-89340 GCA_023410275.1 Bacillota bacterium | reverse complement strand
ATTATATGGTTAAGACCATATTCCTGGGAGGCGGAACTCCCACATGTCTTAGCGGGGAAAGCATTCTAAGAATAATGGAAGCGGCAGGAAATACATTTTTTCTGGATTCGGACGCAGAGGTTACCATGGAAGCCAATCCGGGTACAATAGACAGGGAGAAGCTTCTTGCTTTTAAGCAGGCAGGTATCAACCGTATCAGTATGGGGCTTCAGTCAGCGGATAACAGGGAGTTAAAGCTCCTTGGAAGAATCCATACCTATGAGACCTTTGCCGAAAACTACTTCCTTGCCAGAGAGCTTAAGTTTGACAACATCAATGTGGATTTAATGTCCTCCCTGCCGGGGCAAAGCCTTAAAGACTGGATGTCCACCTTAAAAAAGGTGGCGGAGCTGGAACCGGAACATATATCCGCCTACAGTCTGATACTGGAGGAAGGAACCTATTTTTACCGTAAATACAGTTCCATGCCTTTGGATGAAGAGCTGGACAGGCAGATGTATTGGGAAACGGAGCATTATTTAAAGGACAGGGGATACCAGCATTATGAGATTTCCAATTATGCCAGGGAAGGAAGGGAATGCCGTCATAATAATTCCTATTGGATAAGGGAAAATTATCTCGGATTGGGACTTGGAGCATCCTCCCTGATAGAAAATACAAGGTTTCGTAAGGAAGATAATCTGGGGGAATATATAAGGAACGCAGGAAATCATGCTTTGACGGATAAGGAGCAGGAAGTGCTTACGGTAAAGCAGCAGATGGAGGAATTTATGTTTCTTGGACTCCGGCTTACCCGGGGAATCAGCAAGGCAGCCTTTCAGCAGAGTTTTCATGTAACTCTTGAGAACATATATAAGGAACAATCAGACCGCTCCATAAAGGAAGGGCTGCTGCAGGTAATCGGTGACCGGCTCTGTCTTACGGACAAGGGAATTGATTTAAGCAATACGGTTATGGCAAGGTTTTTGCTGGACAATGAAATAGTGTAGATTTAGCAGCAGCCGGAAAGTAATTTTATTGAAAAAAAACGGCGGAAGCATGAATAAAATCCTTGAAAAAATTTGAAAATAGCACTTGACAAAAGAAAAGTTAAGTGCTATTTTATGTATAAAGATATTAGCACTCTACCCGAGTGAGTGCTAACAATCAAAGAGCAGGAGGGATTCAATGGAACTGGACGAAAGAAAATTGAAGATATTACAAGCTATTATCCGCAATTATCTGGAGACAGGAGAACCGGTGGGTTCAAGAACCATTTCAAAGTTCACCGATTTGAATCTCAGCTCAGCAACCATACGTAATGAGATGGCAGATTTAGAGGAATTAGGGTATATATTGCAGCCCCATACCTCTGCCGGACGTATCCCTTCCGATAAAGGCTACCGTTTATATGTAGATACGCTGCTGGAAGATAAGACCCACGAAGTTGAGGATATGAAGGAACTGATACTGGAGAAAGCCGGTAAATTGGACCAACTGCTAAAGCAGGTGGCAAGACTTCTGGCAGATAATACAAATTATACCACATTGGTAACGAAGCCTCAGTACCGCAGTAAAAAAGTCAAGTTTATACAGCTTACCGAGGTGGATACCACACATATTTTAGCTGTTATCCTGATAGAGGGTAATGTCGTTAAAAATAAGATTATTGAAGTAACAGAATGTCTGGATAAAGAAATTATATTAAAGTTAAACATTGTATTTAACACTTTCCTTCAAGGGCTGGACCTGGCAGAGATAACCATGTCCCTGATACAAAAGATGAAGGAACAGGCAGGAAACTATAACTGGCTGGTAAGTAATATATTGGATGCGGTGGCAGAAGCCATCAGTGAGGAAGAAGAAGTAGAAATCTATACCAGCGGTGCCACCAATATTTTAAAATACCCGGAATTAAATAATGTAGACAAGGTTATGGAGCTGATTGATACACTGGAAGAAAAGGACCAGCTCTCCGAAATAATCAACGATACACTGGATCCTAAGGAGTCCGGTGAAATCCAGGTCTACATTGGCAGTGAAACTCCTATACAGGCTATGAAAGACTGTTCCGTGGTTACAGCAACCTATGAGATAGAAGAGGGCGTTTACGGAAAGATAGGCATTATCGGACCGAAGCGTATGGACTACGAAAGAGTTGTAAATATATTGCATACCCTAATGGGGCAATTAGACGATATATTTAAGAAAAAAACCTAACAGAAGGAAAGGTGGTTTAAGTAAGTGGAAGATAAAATGAATTCAATGGATGAAACCGTAAAGGAAAAAGATATCAAAACGGATCCAGAGGCGAACACTGAGGAAACGAAAGAGGTCAGAGGAGAAAAAACTCCGGATGCCCCTCTCGAAGAATCTGATATAGAGATGGCAGAAGAAAATTCCGAGGAAGAGGATGCAGAAGATTCTCCGAAGGACGATCAGAAATCCGGCAAATCTTTCTTCCGAAAAGATAAAAAAGAGAAGAAGGATAAAAAGGACTTAAAAATAGAGGAATTAAATGACAGACTGATACGTAACATGGCGGAATTTGATAATTTCAGAAAGCGCTCTGAGAAAGAAAAGACTCAGATGTTTGAAATCGGCGCAAGGGATATTATTGAAAAGATACTCCCGGTTATCGATAATTTCGAGCGCGGCCTTGGTGCCATATCGGAAGAAGAAAGGGAAAGCGCTTTTGCACAGGGAATTGAAAAGATTTATAAGCAGATGTTCGCAGCCCTCTCCGATGCAGGATTAAAGCCTATTGATGCCGTTGGAAAGCCTTTTGATCCGAATTTCCATAATGCCGTGATGCATGCCGAAGATCCGGAGCAGGGAGAGAACCTGGTAGCGGAGGAATTCCAGAAGGGTTACACCTACAGAGATACCGTAGTAAGACACAGTATGGTTAAGGTCGTAAATTAAAGCAAAAGCTTATTTAAGCGAATCCACACAGATTCACTTTCATAAATAGAAAGATTAATAAACATAATAAAAGCAAACACTTATTGATAGAAGGAGGAATAAATCATGGGTAAAATAATAGGAATCGATTTAGGTACCACGAACTCATGTGTTGCAGTAATGGAAGGCGGTAAACCCGTCGTAATCGCAAATACCGAAGGAGCAAGAACAACTCCCTCCGTAGTTGCTTTCACAAAAACAGGAGAAAGATTAGTTGGTGAGTCTGCAAAGCGTCAGGCTGTTACCAATTCAGATAAAACAATTTCTTCTATAAAGAGACATATGGGAACAGATTTCAAGGTTTCCATTGATGACAAGAAGTACACACCTCAGGAAATATCTGCTATGATTCTTCAGAAGTTAAAGGCAGATGCAGAAAGCTATTTAGGTGAGAAAGTAACAGAAGCCGTTATTACCGTACCTGCTTACTTTAACGATGCTCAAAGACAGGCAACAAAGGATGCCGGAAAGATTGCAGGACTTGATGTTAAGAGAATTATCAACGAGCCTACCGCTGCAGCCTTGGCTTATGGTCTTGATAACGAGCATGAGCAGAAAATCATGGTATATGACTTGGGCGGCGGTACTTTCGATGTTTCCATCATTGAAATCGGTGATGGTGTAATCGAAGTATTGGCTACTTCCGGTGATAACAGATTAGGCGGTGATGATTTCGATGAAAGAATCACCAGATACATGATTGATGAATTCAAGAAAACAGAAGGTGTGGACTTAAGCCTTGATAAAATGGCACTTCAGAGATTAAGAGAAGCTGCAGAAAAGGCTAAGAAGGAATTATCCTCTGCTACTACTACCAATATAAATCTGCCCTTTATTACAGCAACGGCAGAAGGTCCTAAGCACTTTGACATGAATCTGACCAGAGCGAAATTTGATGAACTGACACATGATTTGGTAGAAAGAACTACCGTTCCTGTTCAGAATGCCTTAAGAGATGCCGGACTTACTTCTTCCGAGCTTAAGAAGGTGCTCCTGGTAGGTGGTTCCACACGTATACCTGCCGTTCAGGATAAGGTTAGACAGTTAACAGGCCAGGACCCTTCCAAAACCTTAAATCCTGATGAATGTGTTGCTATCGGTGCTTCCATTCAGGGCGGTAAGTTAGCCGGAGATGCCGGTGCGGGAGATATCCTTCTCCTGGATGTAACTCCTCTGTCCTTAAGTATTGAGACAATGGGCGGTGTAGCTACCAGATTAATTGAGAGAAATACAACAATTCCTACCAAGAAGAGCCAGGTGTTCTCAACAGCCTCCGATAACCAGAGCGCAGTTGATATCAATGTTGTACAGGGTGAAAGACAGTTTGCCAAAGACAACAAGAGCCTTGGACAATTCCGTCTGGATGGAATTCCCCCGGCAAGAAGAGGTATTCCTCAGATTGAAGTTACCTTTGATATTGATGCCAATGGTATCTTAAACGTATCCGCAAAGGACCTGGGAACAGGAAGAGAACAGCACATCACAATTACAGGCGGCTCCAACCTTTCTGATTCAGATATCGATAAGGCAGTGAAGGAAGCTGCTGAATATGAAGCACAGGATAAGAAGCGTAAGGAAGCCGTTGAAGTAAGAAATGATGCGGATTCCATGGTATTCCAGACAGAAAAGGCATTGACCGAGGTTGGTGACAAGATTAATGCAGACGACAAGACAAAGGTTGAAGCTGACTTAAATCACTTAAAGGATTTAATCCAGAAATCCAATCCGGAAGTTATGTCTGACGGTGAAGTTGAGGATATCAAGGCTGCCAAGGAAAAATTAATGGAAAGCGCTCAGGCTTTATTTGCAAAACTGTATGAGCAGTCACAGGGAGGCCCGGCACCTGATATGTCAGGAGCACAGGATGGTGCACAAAATGCCGGAAACTCTTACGGCGACGATGTAGTTGACGGTGACTACAAAGAAGTATAAATACAGTGATCAGATATTTGCTAAAGTTTTTGCTTGACGATTGTAGGATAATTCATTAAAATATGATTTGACTTGTCGAATCAGGTGAAAATGCAGATAAATTACAATAGGCAGTCGAAGGACTGCCTATTTCTCAATATAGAGAATAACGCTTTAAGGTTTTAGGAGGATGGACATAGTATGGCAGATAAACGTGATTATTACGAAGTGCTGGGGATTTCCAGGACTGCAACGGATGATGAAATAAAGAAAGCATACAGGCAGCTTGCAAAAAAATACCATCCCGATGCCAATCCGGGAGATAAAGAGGCAGAGGTTAAATTTAAAGAAGCCTCGGAAGCCTATGCTGTTTTAAGTGATGCCGATAAGAGAAGGCAGTATGACCAGTTCGGACACTCTGCCTTTGAAGGCGGTGCCGGCGGAGCAGGCGGCTTTGATTTTAACAATATGGATATGGGAGATATCTTTGGGGATATTTTCGGAGATTTATTTGGCGGCGGCAGAAGCAGAAGAACCAGTAATGGTCCTATGAAAGGACCCAACGTCCGCGCAGGTGTAAGGATTACCTTTGAAGAAGCGGTAACCGGAACGGATAAGGAGCTGGACCTGAATCTGAAAGAAGAATGTACTACCTGTCATGGAACCGGAGCAAAGCCCGGAACCAGTACGGAGACCTGTAAGAAGTGCGGCGGCAAGGGCCAGGTGGTATATACCCAGCAGTCTTTGTTCGGAATGGTTCGAAATGTACAGACCTGCCCCGACTGTAATGGAACAGGTAAGGTTATTAAGGATAAATGCAGCGTATGCTATGGAAGTGGATATGTAACCAGAAAGAAGAAGATACAGGTATCCATTCCTGCCGGTATTGATAACGGCCAAAGCATCCGCATCAGAGAAAAGGGTGAGCCGGGTACTAACGGCGGAGAACGGGGCGATTTACTGGTAGAGGTTACCGTATCCCGTCATCCGATATTCCAGAGACAGGAATATGACATCTTCTCAACCGCACCGATATCCTTTTCCAAGGCAGCTTTGGGCGGTGATGTGAAAATCAGTACCGTTGACGGGGATGTCCTCTATAATGTAAAACCGGGAACACAGACCGATACCAAGGTAAGGCTTCGCGGAAAGGGAATTCCAACACTGCGTAACAAGCAGGTCAGAGGTGACCATTATGTAACCCTTGTGGTGCAGGTTCCGACGAAACTCACCTCCGAACAGAAGGAGCTTTTGCAAAAGCTGGAGGATTCCATGGAGGGAAAAGTAGAAACAGAAAGCCATGAGCCGGATAAGGAAAAAGGAAAGAGAAAGCTTTTTGGAAAAGATAAATAAAGCTTCTCATAAGAGAACATTCAGGCAGTCAGGAGAAATGGCATGAAATGGGTAAAACTTACTCTTAAGACCTTAACAGAAGCGGTTGAACTGGTAAGTGATATGTTAATGGACTTAGGAATTGAGGGCATTGAGATCAAAGACAATGTACCGATAACCGAAAAAGAACGAAAAGAATTGTTTATAGATATCCTCCCGGAACTTGATACCAGCAATAAGGAAGCTTTCATCAGCTTTTATCTGGAGGAAGAGGATAAGAAGGATGAGGTAATACAGTCTGTGAAAGAGGGGCTGAAAGAGCTGTCCCAATTTGTTGACACCGGCTCCGGTGAAATTGAAATATCCGAAACAGAGGATGTGGACTGGATCAACAACTGGAAAGCCTATTTTAAACCCTTTCGTTTAGATGAAAACATTGTTATAAAGCCCACCTGGGAAGAGCTTACAGATAAAAAAGAGGGAGATATCGTAATCGAATTGGATCCGGGCACTTCCTTTGGCACCGGCTCCCATGAGACTACCAAGCTTTGTATTCTGGCTCTTAAGAAATACCTGACTCCCGGTATGCAGGTGCTGGATGTGGGGTGCGGCAGCGGTATCCTTTCCATCATTGCATCGAAGCTTGGAGCCGAAAAGGTTCTTGGAACAGATATCGACCCCCATGCTGTGGAGGCTTCCATAGAAAATATGGGTGTGAATAAGATATCCGGGGAAAAGGCCGCCTTCTTAAGCGGAGATATCATGTCCGATGAGAGCTTAAAGGAAACCGCAGGAATGGAGAAATATGATATCGCCGTAGCCAATATTCTGGCAGATATCATAATCCCCCTGTCCGGAAAAATCGGCGAGCATTTAAAGCCCGGCGGGCTCTTTGTCAGCTCCGGTATTATCAATACAAAGAAAGAGCAGGTTATGTCTGCTGTAAAAGGAAATGGCTTTGACATACTGGCAGTGGAGGAAATGGGTGACTGGGTTTCTGTCATAGCGAGAAAGTAAAGGTTCAAATCAGGTATAATCTGATATAAATTTAGTAGATCCTTTTGAGGAAAGGTTATGATAGAAAATGCACCGTTTTTATATACACAATCGCCAAATACAAAATGGAAGTATCAATCTGACAGGAGAAGATGTCAACCATATAAAGAATGTCCTTCGGATGAAAGCAGGAGAAAAGGCTGTCCTGTGCAACGGGGAAGGAAAAGATTATTATTGCAGTGTGCTTGAAATACGAAATGATAGGGTGGTCTTTTCCATAGAGGAGGAAAAGGCTACCGGAACTGAGCTAAGAGGAAAAATCTTCCTCTTTCAGGGACTGCCCAAAAAAGATAAAATGGAACTAATCATACAAAAGGCCGTTGAGCTTGGCGTGTATGAGATTGTACCGGTGATGACAAACAGAACTGTCGTTAAGCTGGAAGACGCCAAAAAAGAGCTGAAAAAGCTGGAGAGATGGCAGGCCATATCGGTCAGTGCCGCAAAACAGTCCGGAAGAGGTATTATACCAAGAGTTACAGAAGTCCACGGGTTTAAGAAAGCTCTGGAGTATGCAAAAGCTTTGGACGTGAAGCTGCTGCCTTATGAAAATGAAAGAGGAATTCCTTTCACAAGAGAGACCCTGGATAAAATAAATCCGGCAGATAATGTCGGGGTTTTTATAGGTCCCGAAGGGGGCTTTGAGGAAAAAGAAGTACAGGAAGCAAAGCTTAATGGTTTTATTCCCATTACTCTGGGAAAAAGGATATTAAGAACGGAGACAGCCGGACTTACAGCACTTTCACTCTTAATGATGAAAATGGAAAGTGAAGAATAACGGCGTCTGCAAAAGAAACCCTTTGCCTGTGATAGAAAACTTTGCCTGATGAAAAGAGGATAGAGATGGAAATTTATTTGGATAATGCTGCTACCACAAGACCCTATGATTCTGTTAGAAGAATTGTGTCGGAAACACTGGACTCCGACTATGGGAATCCTTCTTCCATGCATGGAATGGGAGTAAAGGCTGAGCGGTATGTGAAAGAAGCGGCAGAAGTCATAGCAAAGAATCTAAAGGCAGAACCCAAGGAGATAATATTTACCTCCGGAGGGACGGAAAGCAACAATCTGGCAATCATAGGAACGGCACTGGCCCTGAAAAGAAAGGGAAACCACATTATCACAACCGTCATAGAGCATCCGTCGGTACATAACCCCCTGCTATTCCTGGAGGAAAACGGATACCGGGTAAGCTACATACCGGTAGATTCCCAGGGAAGAATAAAGGAAGAGGAATTGCTGGAAGCGGTATGTGAGGACACGATACTGGTTTCTCTTATGTATGTGAATAATGAAGTGGGTTCCGTTATGCAGCTAAGTGAACTCAGCCGTAAAATCAAGGAAAAAAATCCTTCTGTTTATATACATGCGGATGCCATACAGGCCTTTGGCAAATACAGAATTTACCCGGCAAGGGAAGGAATAGACCTTCTGTCTGCCAGCGGACATAAGATACATGGGCCAAAAGGAGTGGGCTTTCTGTATGTAAACAGCAAGGTTAAGATAAAGCCCGTACTCTTTGGAGGAGGGCAGCAAAAAGGAATGCGTTCCGGCACGGAAAATGTTCCCGGGATCGCAGGACTTGGACAGGCAGTGAAAGAATGCTTTTCGGATTTGGAAGAAAGAATCCGGAAGCTCTATGAGATAAAAGAGTATTTTATTACCCGGTTAGGGGAGATAGAGGGGACCTATGTGAATTGTATCGGAGAGAATATAAAGGATACGGCTCCTCATATTTTAAGCGTCAGCTTTGAAGGAATCAAGAGCGAGGTACTGCTCCACGCATTGGAGGAAAAAGGGGTATATGTTTCGGCAGGCTCAGCCTGTGCTTCCAATCATCCGGGGCTTAGCGGGACCTTAAAGGCGGTGGGAATCCGAAAGGACCTTCTGGACTCCACTCTTCGGTTTAGCTTTTCCGGATTTACTACCAGAGAAGAAATTACCAGAACAGTCGAAATAATAAAGGAACTGGTTCCGGTTTTGCGTAAATACAGCAGGCGGTAATATTTTAGGGCGTAATTACAGATATAATATTTGGCAAACTCAGATTTGAAATAACTGGTAAAATCGGAGTTTAAATATATGGTATAATCAGAGTTAAAATATCTGGCAACATCAGATTAAAAATAACTGGTAACATCAGGTAAGAATATCTGGCAACATCAGAGTAAAAATAACTGGTAAAATCAGAGTAAGAATATCCGGTAAACATAGAATAAGAATATTCGGTGTAACTGGAATAAGAATATCCAACAAGACCGGATAGAAAGAGGATTTATGTACAAAGCATTTTTGATAAAATATGCGGAAATTGGCATTAAAGGCAAGAACAGATATCTGTTTGAAAATGCCTTAAGGGACCAGATAAAGAATGCTCTGAAAGAGCTCGGCAACTTTCTGGTAACCAAGGAGCAGGGGAGAATTTACGTTGAATGCCCTGATGATTATGATTATGAGGAAACGGTAGAGGCCCTCAAAAGAGTCTTTGGGATAGCATGGATATGTCCGGTCATGATAGTGGATACCACCAACTGGGAAGAGCTGAAAACAGCTGTGGGTGACTATGTGGAAGAAAGATACCCTGACAGGAATTTTACTTTCAAGATGGAGGCTAAAAGAGCAGATAAGAACTACCCCCTTACAACACCTGAGATGTGTATGGACATGGGAGGTTATCTTTTGGACCGCTTCTCTGAGCTTAAGGTGGATGTTCATAATCCCCAGGTTCGTATTATGGTTGAAGTGAGAACACGCTCCTATGTTTACTCTGAAGTCATTCAGGGTCCTGGAGGAATGCCTGTGGGAACAAGCGGTAAAGCAATGCTTTTGCTTTCCGGAGGGATTGACAGTCCTGTTGCAGGATATATGATTGCCAAAAGAGGAGTTGCCATAGATGCCGTATATTTCCATGCACCCCCCTATACCAGTGAACGGGCAAAGCAAAAGGTCGTGGACCTGGCAAAGCTTATATCACGCTATACAGGCCCCATAAAACTTCATGTTATTAACTTTACGGATATTCAGCTGTTTATTTATGAAAAATGCCCTCATGAAGAGCTTACCATCATTATGAGGCGTTATATGATGCGGATTGCACAGGCCATAGCAGAGGAAGCAGGCTGCCTTGGACTGATAACCGGAGAGAGTATCGGACAGGTTGCCAGTCAGACCCTCCACAGTCTGGCATCTACCAATGAGGTCTGCACTATGCCGGTATACCGTCCGTTAATTGCCTTCGATAAACAGGAAATAGTAGATATCTCGGAAAAAATCAATACCTATGAGACCTCTATTCTGCCCTTTGAGGATTGCTGTACCATATTTGTGGCAAAGCATCCTGTAACAAAGCCCAGTCTAAAGGTAATCCGTCATTCGGAAAGATCGCTGGAAGAGAAGATTGAAGAGTTAACTAAGACTGCCTTGGAAACCGATGAGATAATAATGATTAATTAAAGCAATAGAAATTGAAGGTATAGAAATTATAGAAATTGAATCTATAAAAATGCAGCAATAGAAAAGAAGGGCTGCTGTATTTTGGATAATCCGGATGGAAGAGGTTCCATGACTGTCCCTTACACTGGACTTAAGAAACTATATCTGTTTATTGGCGGTGTATTTCGGGAAATCAGGGGCTTTTTCTATCCTTTGCTACCGTACAGCAGCCTCTGAAATGAAATAAAAAAGAGGATACAAATTTCGTATCCCCATTAAGTAACCCTTAACCTTTCATTATTCAACGATATAAGGATTTAAAACACTAAGAATCTTTTCTACGCTATCTTCGCTATGAATATTTAAATCAATGGGTTTGGATAAATCCAAACTGAAAATACCCATGATTGATTTTGCATCAATTACGTATCTTCCTGATACTAAATCAAAATCAGAATCAAACTTTGTAACATCATTTACAAAGGATTTAACCTTATCAATTGAATTAAGAGAGATTTTAACAGTTTTCATTGTAACTCCTCCTTTATTATAGATTTTGCTAGGATAATCACCTATCTTTATTACACATATATACTACAATTTCGGGTTTTAAAAGTCAATATACAAAGTAAATAAAAAAAAGCATGGACGAGGGCAGATTGCACTAAGAACCAGGATATACAGGCCCTATGCTTCTCGATTTACAAGACAGGAAAGGATATGAATGGAAATTCAGATGAACAGGGATGATAAACTTAAGACAGCGGCATTTCTTACACTGGGCTGTAAGGTGAATTCCTATGAGACAGAGGGAATAAAAAAATTATTTGAAGAAGACGGCTTCCAGGTAGTTGAATTTCATGAAAAAGCAGATGTTTATGTGGTGAATACCTGTACCGTAACCAATATAGCAGACAGAAAATCACGCCAGATGCTGCATAAAGCCAGAAAAATGAATGAAAATGCTATTGTTATGGCAGTGGGCTGTTATGCCCAGGCAGCCGGGGAGCAGCTGAAAGAAGACGAAGCAATTGATATTGTGGTCGGAAATAATAGAAAAAAAGATATTATAAAAATACTAAAAGCTTATATTGATGACAATACTATAGATAGTATCATAGATGTTTCTAAGCCGCTTGCCTATGAAGAACTGGAAATTGCTGATATATCTGAGAAGACCAGAGCCTATATTAAAATACAGGATGGCTGTAATCAGTTTTGCTCCTACTGTATCATACCCTATGCCAGAGGAAGAGTCAGAAGCCGTGGCACGGAGTCAATATTGAAAGAAGCAAAGCACCTGGTGGACAGGGGTTATAAAGAAATTGTACTGACCGGAATTCACCTTTCTTCTTACGGCATTGATATTGACAATATCAGTATCAGTGAAAATCACCATCTTCTGGATTTGATTACAGAACTTGATGCCTTGGAAGGACTTGAAAGAATCAGGCTTGGGTCACTGGAACCAAGGATTATTACGGAAGAGTTTGTAAAGGGACTGACAGCTTTAAGAACCTTCTGCCCGCATTTTCATTTATCCTTACAAAGCGGCTGTGACAGGACCTTGGAGCGAATGAACCGGAAATATACCACAGGAGAGTACTATGAGAAATGCTGCCTGATTAGAAGGAATTTTGAAAATCCGGCAATTACAACAGATGTCATCGTCGGCTTTCCGGGAGAGACGGAGGAGGAATTCCAGCAGACAAAGGAATTCTTACAAAAGATCGGTTTTTCCCAGATGCATATCTTTAAATTTTCTCCAAGAAAGGGCACCAGGGCTGCTCTTATGCCGGAACAGGTAAAAGAGGAAATGAAAGCGGAGCGCAGCAATATACTTCTGTCTCTGGAAGAGGAGATGGCAAAGAACTACCGAAAACTTTTTATTGGAAGAACAGAACGGCTCCTGGTGGAGGAAGAGGTCGAAATTGACGGCATAAAGTACCAGGCCGGGCACAATGAAAGGTATTTAAAGCTGGCTGTGAAATCAGAGGAAAACCTGGCAAATAAAATACTTTTCGTGGCAGTAAAGGAATTTCTTAACAAAGAAATGATGATTTGTGAAAGTATGGATTGAAATTTGTTCCGTTTTATATTAATATATAAGTAAATACATTGTGCGAAACAGTATCAGCAAAGGACGTGAAGTTATGCAGGAGATGAATAATACGCAGTTTTTTAAGGTTCAAAAAGAAAATGAGATATCCGTACGAGAGATTATTTCTACCGTATATACAGCCATGACGGAAAAAGGCTATAATCCGGTAAATCAAATAGTAGGATACATCATGTCCGGAGACCCTACCTACATAACCAATCATAAGGGTGCCAGGAGTTTGATTATGAAAGTAGAGCGTGATGAAATTCTGGAACAGTTACTAAACGACTATATTGACCGCAATCTGAAATAAATATCAGGAGACCCTATGCTTATTGGCGTAATAGGGGCATACTTTAAGCAGGAAGGATTATTATACCGTTTGTATGTATAATGAATTTTTTAAAATATGAGAATTATGGGATTGGATTACGGCTCTGTAACTGTAGGAGTTGCAATCAGCGATGAGCTGTTAATAACAGCACAAGGTATTGAAACGATTAATCGTAAACAGGAAAATAAATTAAGACAAACCTTAGCCAGAATAGAAGAATTGATTAAGGAATATAATGTCGAGCGTATTGTTTTGGGCTACCCGAAGAATATGAACAATACCATCGGAGAGCGCGCTGTGAAGTCGGAAGAATTCAAAGTAATGCTTGAGAGAAGAACCGGCCTGACCGTAATACTCTGGGATGAAAGGCTTACCACAGTAGCAGCCAGCCAGACCTTAATACTTGGCAATGTAAGAAGAGAGGACAGAAAAGCAGTAGTTGATAAGCTTGCTGCCGTTTTGATACTTCAGGGTTATCTGGATTATCTTAGCAACAAAGCCAATGTTAATCTGCCTGACTAGCATTTAAGGTACAATAGGAGCCATAGAATGGAAGAACAAAAAAATCAAGTGACCTTTATTACGGAAGATAATGAAGAAGTCATATTTCATGTCATTGAACAGACCAAATTGAATGGGTATACCTATTTACTGGTTACTGACTCACAGGGTGAGGGAGATGACGGTGCAGCGTATATCTTAAAAGATATGTCTGCTGAGGGAGACGAATCCTCCCTGTATGCTATAGTAGAAGAAGATGAAGAATTGAATCTGATAGCAGATATCTTCGAAGAGCTGTTAGAGGATGTTGAATTCGAATCATAATAAAGGGTATTATCGTGCCTGGAGCCGATATTTACCATAAGAAAAATGAATGATAAAAGAATGTAATGAAAATGATATAAAGGTGCAAATATTTAGTTGGATTACAGGTTTTCAGTGATATTATTACTTATCTATGGAAGCGGAAAGGTGATTGGAAATGCCTGATAAAAAAGATCGGTTTAAAATGCTGTTAAAAGAAAAAGGCCTTAAGGTTACCACGCAGCGAGTTGATATATTGGAAGCTTTAGAATTGAGGCCGGATAAGCATTTAACAGCTGAAGAGATTTATGAAATCGTAAGAGAGAAAAATCCTGATATTGGATTAGCTACGGTATACAGAACAATTCAATTATTAGCTGAATTAAACCTTATTGATAAACTGAATTTAGGAGATGGCTTTGTCCGGTACGAAATCGGAAATATGGATGAGGAAAAGAAAGCCCATCACCACCATCATCTGATTTGTCTGGGCTGTGGCAATGTATTGACCTTTCAGGGCGATTTACTGGATACCCTGGAGAACCAGATACAAAAGACCATGGGCTTTGAAGTGGTTGATCATGAGGTTAAGATGTACGGTTATTGCAAAGACTGTGCTGCTGAAAGAAAAAAAGAATAATCCTGTTAAATCAAATCTGATTAAATACTCTGTGCACTTTAAATATAATGGACTTTATTACATAACTAACCATTGGAGGTGCATTGTTTGAAAGAAGAAAACACAAATAAAAAGGGAGTTAAGGTTATCCCTTTAGGCGGATTGGAACAGATAGGAATGAATATTACTGCCTTTGAATATGAGGACAGTATCATTGTAGTAGATTGTGGGTTGTCTTTTCCGGAAGATGAAATGCTTGGAATTGACCTGGTAATACCCGATGTAACCTATCTGAAAGAAAACATAAGTAAGGTAAAAGGGTTTGTAATAACCCATGGACATGAGGATCATATCGGATCCCTGCCCTATGTATTAAAAGAGGTAAATGTACCTATTTACGCAACAAAGCTTACTATCGGTATTATAGAAAATAAATTAAAAGAGCATAATCTGTTAAAATCCACAAAGAGAAAGGTTATAAAATATGGCCAGTCCATTAATCTGGGGTGCTTTCGTATAGAATTTATCCGTACGAACCACAGTATTGCGGATGCAGCTTCTCTTGCTATCTTTACTCCCGCTGGAATTATTGTTCATACCGGAGACTTTAAAGTGGATTATACCCCGGTATTTGGAAGTACCATTGATTTACCCCGTTTTGCCGAGCTTGGTAAAAAAGGTGTATTGGCTCTTTTATGTGAAAGTACAAATGTGGAAAGACCAGGTTATACCATGTCTGAAAGGACGGTCGGTAAAACCTTTGACAATATCTTTGCGGAAAATAATAAAAACCGTATTATTGTAGCTACTTTTGCTTCTAACGTAGACCGTATCCAGCAGATTGTAAATTCTGCGGAGAAATACGGAAGAAAAGTAGTGGTTGAAGGAAGAAGCATGGTAAATATAATTGCGACTGCTTCCGAACTTGGCTATATCACGATGCCAAACAATATCATGATTGATATTGAACAAATGAAGAGCTATCCCGATGAGAAGATTGTATTAATTACTACCGGAAGCCAGGGAGAAGTAATGGCAGCGCTTCCCAGAATGGCAGCATCCATTCATAAGAAGGTGTCTATCAAACCGGGCGATACGGTAATATTCAGTTCAACCCCTATTCCCGGAAATGAAAAATCCGTATTCAAGGTAATCAATGATTTATCTATGAAAGGGGCTAAGGTAATCTTTCAGGATACCCATGTTTCCGGTCATGCCTGCCAGGAAGAAATTAAGCTTATTTATGCTCTTACAAAGCCTAAATATGCAATACCCATCCACGGTGAATACAGGCATCTGATTAAGCACAAGGAACTGGCACAGACCATGGGAGTGCCAAAGGATAATGTCTTTGTCATATCCTCCGGTGACGTATTGGAGCTTTCCGAGGAGCGTGCAGGTGTTATTGGCAAGGTACCGGCACAGGGAATCTTTGTTGATGGACTTGGTGTTGGAGATGTTGGAAATATTGTTCTTCGTGACAGACAGCATTTGTCCGAGAATGGATTGCTGATTGTAGTAGTAACCCTTGAAAAGTATACAAATCAGGTGCTTTCGGGTCCTGACATCGTATCCAGAGGCTTTGTTTACGTAAGAGAATCTGAAAACCTCATGGACGAAGCCAGAAATGTTGTAAGCGATGCTTTGGAAAAATGCCTCAGCAAAAATACAACAGACTGGGGCAAGATGAAGAATGAAATCAAAGATTCCTTAAGTGATTACTTATGGAAGAAGACAAAACGTAATCCTATGATACTTCCCATCATAATGGAGGTTAACTAGGAAATCTTAAAGCAGGTAAGCTGTTCCGTAAGACCGTTTTTGCAGGGCAATTGACAGCTGGTTTACTTCTTAAGAATAAAGGAGACAGTTCGTATGGCGGTAAGATCAACCTCTTCACGTGTTGCTTTGAAGGTAATAAGCACCATATTGAAGATTCTCTTGAACATTTTATTTTATTCCATCGTAATCATACTCTTGGTTAAAATAAGTGGTATGGCACATGACTTTGGGTATCAGGTATTTGGAAAGGTAACGGCTTCAGAGGCTCCCGGTCATGATTCTACCATAGAGATCAAAAAAGGGGAGTCCACAATGAATATCGCCAGCAAGCTGGAGGTAAACGGTATTATCGTTAACAAGTATTCCTTTTTCATAAAAGCAAAGCTTAAAAAATATAATTTGATGCCCGGAACCTATAAATTAAATACTTCTATGACCTACGATGAAATCTTTAATGTCCTGTCAGTACCAAGCTCTGATGAAAAAGCAGCAGGCACGGACGGGAAAGAAAGCTCCCAGGGAACGGAAGATGCCAAAAGCTCAGGCAGTACAAAAGATTCGAACGGAACGAAAGATTCGAATGGAGCAAAAGATTCGAACGGAACAAAGGATACTACCGAATCAAAAGACCAGGGCGCAGGGCAGTAAATTACAATAAGAATTAAAAAGCTGTAAGTGTAAAAATGGAACAACGGTGCAAGGATTTACCGGAAGGTTCCATAAAACAGAGAATGATTATAAGAGGCTGTCTTTATTTATGATTCTGAATCATTGATGAAGAACAGCCTCTTGGCAGGTAAAGGATTGGAGTACTTATGATAGTTGATGAACGGATAACCGCATATATTAATTCCTTGAGCATTGAATTGCCCCTCTATCTTGGCACCTTGGAAAAAGAGGCAGTGAAAGAAGAAGTACCCATTATAAAAAAGGAAACGCAATCCCTGTTACGGTTTTTACTGGCTATGAAAAAGCCGGCTCATATTCTGGAAGTCGGCACGGCAGTTGGTTTTTCCGCCCTGTTTATGAGTGAGTGCATGCCAAAAACCTGTGATATCACTACCATAGAGAAAGTGGAAATGCGCCTGGTAAAGGCCAGAGTAAACTTAAAAAATTCGGATAAAGCTGATAAAATACGTCTGCTGGAGGGGGATGCTCTTGTTGTCTTAAAGGAGCTGGCAGAGAAGGAAGGGGAGCGCTATGATTTCATTTTTATGGACGCTGCCAAAGCCCAGTATATGAATTACCTTCCGGAGGTATTGCGCTTATTGACACCGGAAGGTTTGCTGGTAACCGATAATGTTTTACAGGATGGTACCGTTGCCCAGTCAAGATACGGCATTACAAGAAGGGACAGGACCATCCATACCAGAATGAGAGAATACCTGTACACCCTGACCCATTCGGAGCAATTGGTAACAACAGTACTTTCGGTAGGGGATGGGGTTACATTAAGTATAAAGAAATAGTTGATAAAAGCTATGGCTAAATAAGTTGAATTTTATTTTTAACCTCTTCCAGGTATAGAGAAGAATATATCCCGGCCTTTTTGGTATCTTTCGTTTAAAATGCAATATATTATACTAGCTTGAATCGAAAGAGGGAAAAGTGAAAATTAAGATTATATAAATATAAAGGAATGATACATGAATTTAAAATTAGCCTGCAGATAGAAAGGGAAGGATAAACATATGTTAATGGAGGATTTGGGATATAAAAAACCGGAATTGCTGATTCCGGCAAGCAATTTGGAGGTACTAAAGATAGCAGTGCTTTATGGCGCGGATGCAATATATATCGGAGGAGAAATGTACGGGCTTCGTGCCAAGGCAAAGAATTTCTCAAAGGAAGATATGGAAGAAGGCATAGTATTTGCCCATGCTCATGGGAAGAAGGTATATGTGACTGCCAACATCACCGCCCATAATGAAGACTTGGAAGGAATCAGAAAGTATTTTGAAGAGCTGAAGGAAATGAAGCCGGATGCTGTAATCATATCTGACCCCGGAGTGTTTGAGATGGCCAAGGAAATAGCACCGGATTTGGAGCTTCATATCAGTACCCAGGCCAATAATGTCAATTACGCTACATACCGTTTCTGGCACCGTCTGGGAGCAAAGCGTGTTGTATCGGCCAGGGAATTGTCTTTGGAAGAAATAAAGGGAATCCGTGATAACATACCGGAGGACCTGGAGATAGAAACCTTTGTTCATGGTGCTATGTGTATGGCACATTCAGGCAGGTGTCTGCTGAGTAATTATTTTACCGGAAGAGATGCCAACAGGGGAGCCTGTACCCATCCCTGCCGCTGGAAATACTATCTGGTAGAAGAGACCAGGCCCGGTGAGTACCTGCCGGTAGAAGAGAATGAGAGAGGCACTTATATTTTTAACTCGAAGGATTTATGCATGATAGAATATATTCCCCAGCTAATTGATGCGGGAATTGACAGCTTTAAGGTGGAGGGCAGGATGAAGACGGCTCTTTATGTTGCATCCGTGGCAAGGACTTATCGCAGGGCAATTGATGATTTCTTTGAGAATCCGGCCCTTTATGAAAAGAACATCCCCTATTACAAGGAAGAAATTTCCAAGTGTACCTACCGTCAGTTTACCACCGGATTTTTCTTTGGTAAGCCCGATGCCGATGCCCAGATTTACGATAATAACACATATATCAAGGAGTATACCTATCTTGGAATTATAGGAGCGAAGAACGGGGAGGGTTATTACCGTCTGGAGCAAAGGAACAAATTTTCAGTAGGTGATGAAATTGAAGTCATGAAACCGGATGGAAGGAACCTGATGCTTACGGTAAAGGGTATCCGTGATGAAGAAGGCAATGAAATGGAAAGCTGTCCTCATCCCAAGCAGGTTATCTTCGTGGATTTGGGAGAGGGACTGGAGGAGAATGATATTCTCAGAAGAAAAGAATAAGCAAACAGGGGGGAAGCATAATGAAACCGAACTATAACCGAACCATACATGCTTGTTTCATCGGTTATATTGTACAAGCCATCGTAAACAATTTCGTACCGCTGCTTTTTATTACATTGCAGACAAGCTATTCTATCTCATTAAGCCAGATAACCTTACTGGTAACTTTTAACTTTGGACTGCAGCTGTTAGTGGACTTGCTGTCGGCGGGGTTTATTGATAAAATCGGATACCGTGTGTCTGCTGTGGCAGCCCATGTTTTATCGGCAGCAGGGCTCATTTTATTAACAGTACTGCCGGAAATGTTATCTGATCCCTTTACCGGGCTTTTAATTGCAGTTATGGTATATGCGGCAGGAGGCGGGCTTCTGGAAGTTTTAATAAGTCCTATTGTTGTTGCATGTCCTACGGATAATAAAGAAAAGGCCATGAGTATTCTTCATTCCTTTTATTGCTGGGGACAGGTAGGAGTGGTGCTGCTTTCGACCTTGTTTTTTCGCCTTGCCGGTATCGAACATTGGAAGATACTTGCTTTGCTGTGGGCACTTATTCCGGTGTTCAATGGAATACTCTTTTTAAAGGTTCCCATTGCTCCTTTAATTTCTGAGGAAAGTGAAGGATTAAAATTGAAAGAGCTGATAGGAAATAAAATGTTTTGGCTTTTCATGCTTCTCATGGTATGTGCCGGTGCCAGTGAACAGGCAGTAAGCCAGTGGGCTTCCGCTTTTGCGGAAAGGGGACTCGGGATAAGTAAGACAATGGGTGACCTGGCAGGCCCCATGATGTTTGCTGTCATGATGGGAACATCAAGAGTATTTTACGGGAAATACGGAGAAAAAATAAATCTGAAAAGGTTTATGCTGTTTAGCAGCATCCTTTGTATAGTATCCTATCTGGTAATTTCCCTGTCACCGCTTCCGGTATTTGGACTGATTGGCTGCGGCCTTTGCGGGTTATCAGTGGGCATCCTTTGGCCCGGTACCTTTAGTATGGCAGCGCTGTCAATCCGCAGAGGAGGAACTGCCATGTTTGCCTTTCTTGCCCTTGCGGGAGATTTAGGCTGCTCTGCCGGGCCGACACTGGTGGGAAGCGTATCCTCCAATTTTGACAATAATTTAAAAGCGGGAATACTTGCTGCAATTATTTTTCCGATATTTTTAATTGTTGGGCTTTTGCCAAAAAACAGAGTAACTTCTTAAAGAGATTTTGAGTCGTTAATTTATAACAGATATAAAATAAGCCCCATAGCTATTCTTTGATATTTTGAATGAAAGATATGCTGCTGTGTAAATGGGATAACTAAGAAATATTGGTGGTTATAACGTCAGCGGCAGTGTATTTTCTTCAATATGAAAAGGGAAGCTATGGGGCTTTTTACTTAATCAATTCTTTTTTGTTAAAAAATTTGATATTGAAACAGGTCCCTTATGGATATTTATGGCCTCATCAGGCCTTCCATAAAACCAGAATAGCAAAGCAGTATAATAACCATGATTCATAAATTTACCAATCTAACTATTGACAAAATAACCGTTAACAGATAATATGATATCACAATGATATCATATTAATATTGATTAAAATTAAAATTAACATGATTAATCAAGTTGAAAATTAAAATTATCAACTAAATATTAATATATTAAATCTCTAATTAAATATTAACGAGGAGTTATAAAATGTAAATAATCAAAGACTAATTTACGTGGAAGAAAAAGAATTAAACTCTTTAGCAGCAAAATAGCACTATTCCAGGTGCTAATTGGGTTTGAAATGTAGTATTAATAATATACTTACCCCAAATAATTCAACTTAATCCGCCGCAATTATTAAATTTCTCATCAAATCTTTTGCAATTCTTTAGAGAATTATAATTTATAAGTAAGGATTTGTTAATGACTAAATTTAAATTATATGGTAAAATATTCATGTTTTTTATAAAGGGTTAAATTAATAGTTGCTATATTAAAAATAGAACAACTGCTGTATTATAGCAGTCCTATGGAAGATATAAGTGTGAAAGAAAAGTGCTTTCACTCCATTATTTAAGGCAGTACCGCAGACAAGTCTGAGGTATGCAATGGGAGCAAGTGTGAAAGAAAAGCGCTTTCACACTCCATTATTTAAGGCAGTACCGCAGACAAGTCTGCGGTATGCAATGGGAGCAAGTGTAGAAATTAAGAATATGGCAACTGTAAATTTTTACTATAAAATACATTACAAGGAGATATGAGAGTGAAAAAGAAAATGCTTTCTTTCGTCATGGCAGTTATACTATCAGTGATGACAATGACAACGGTAACGAAGGGGGAGACTACTACTGCACCTGATGCTGATAAAAAAGTGGAGAATGCAGCTGGTTTTAAGTATGAATCAGGAAATGGTGACATTTCTCTTAAAGTAATGGAGATGTTGAAAGTAATTACGGAAGATAAAAAGGGGAATTGGGGAGCAGGAAAAAAAGTGACCCGTGAAGAATTTGCTAAAATGTTAGTTCAGGTATCAAATTATTCAGGGAAAGTAAGCGGTAATGCCAGTGCAAGAATCTTTACCGATGTGTCTCCCAGCGGAAAATATTCCGGATATATCAAGCTGGCCGTAAACAAGGGGTTAATGAGCGGCTATCTGGGAGGGAAGTTTAAACCTCGCCAGGCGGTAACGCTGGAGGAAGCTGTAAATGGTGCCATTTTACTGCTTGGCTACAGTAATACGGATTTAGAAGGAAACATTGCAGATGCAAAATACGGGCTTTATTTGGATAAGGGGCTAAATAAAAAGCTTAGTTTAAAACGAAATGATACGTTAAGCAGGAAAGATTGCAAGAACTTATTTTACAACCTTTTACGTGCAAAGAACAAAGACAACTCCTTGTACGGAGAATTGTTCGGATTTGCCCTGGATTCAAAGGGAGAGATTGATTATGACAAAAAAGTGAATGATTCCTTAAAGGGTCCCTTTTTTGTAGCTTCAAAATGGGAAAATTCAATACCCTTTAAAGTAAGCACGGCAAAATTATATAAAAACAAGATAAGCTGTAAGAAAGCTGACTTTAATACAGGTGATATTCTCTACTATTCTACCGACTTAAAAACCGTATGGGCTTTTGATGCAGACAGTGATATCGGTTATAAGACTCTTCTTGATAGTACAAAGAAAGGTCCCTTTTTATATGGAAGCAACTGGAAAGAAAAACTTCCTTTTAGTATAGCAAACGCTAAAATATATAAAAATGACAAACTGGCCAGGGTGGTTGAGATTGGCAGTTCCGATGTCATATATTATTCCAAAGAAGCTAAAACTGTCTGGGCATATGATGAAAACGGAAATATGGATTATTTAAGTACTCTGAATAAATACAAAAAAGGCCCCTACATAGCAAAGGACAGCTTTATTAACAGCCTGCCAAAGAATGTGAAAACTGGAAAGGTCTATAAAAACGGTGAGCTGAGCAGCATTGGAAAAATAGCAGACTATGATGTGGTTTATTATTCGGAAGAACTGAAAACCGTATGGGCTTATGACAATAAGGTCTATGGAGTGTATGAGAGTGCAAAACCCAACAAGGTGGCACCTACTGAGATTGTTGTAGCAGGAAATACCTATGCCATTGGAAGCCAGGCTGTAGGGTATGACTTATCCGCCCAGGGCAATATCAGGGAAGGAATGCGTGTTGTGCTGCTTATGGGCGATGACGGAACTGTGGCAGGTATCATGTCTTCCCAGACACTTGAGCCTGTTCTGGCAGGGTATGTGTTAAAGGTCGGAAAGCATGTATCCAAAGACAGTAAGGATAAATCCAATTTAAACAGTTATGTCCGCATAGTAGATACCAACGGCAATGAACAGGAATATGACACAACGCTTACAAACATTTATGAGGGTGATACGGTTGAGGTAAAATACATATCAGGTGAACCGGTAGTATCCAAAACATCTGCCCCACTGATCAGGGGAGAGGTAAACAGTGACGCAACTCTTATTAATAATATTGTCATTTCCCCCAGTGCCAGAATTATCGATGTTGTTAAGGGCAACTACATTAAGGTAAATGTAAAAAGACTGGCAGATATAGAATTAACCGGTCAGAATCTTATATACTGCGGCTATAATAAAGCCGGTGAAATTACGGATATGATATTGGCCGATGCAACCGGAGACCTTTTTCAGTATGGTATCCTGCTAACTTCCTACATAACAGAGGAGAAGGGATTCGATCCGGATTTAGGCGAGTATACCAGAAAAATAGGTAATTACACCTATGACATCAACGGAACCCAATACGCTTATACTACCGAGGGAGTCAGCTTTGGTGAAGCAACGGGACCAAAAGGGTTTTTAATTAAAGACAATCAAATAAAGGCTTTTAAAGGATTGAATCAGATTAAAGTTTCTGCCATTGAAAAAAATCAGGTTCGGGGAGGAGAGGCATCTTACCCCATTTCAGATAAGGTGGCCGTATATGTCTGCAAGGACAATAAGTATTATCTCGCCAAGCTTTCCGATATCTCTAACCTGAATGAATATTACGTGGATGCCTATATTGATAAGATGAATTTAGAGGGCGGCGTAATCAGGGTTATAGTAGCAACAAAGAAATAAATTGCCGGAAGACAGGTTGAAAAATGAATTATCCAATCATGAAATGGGTATTCAGGAAAGAGGATAATATGGCTAAAAAGGAAATAAACGGTGAGAAGCAAAAGAAAAAATTAAACCTTAAAAATATAAGATGGAAAAAAGTAATTAAATATTGTATTATTCTTGCTATTGTTGCAGTTGTTGCAATAAAGGCCATAGGGTTTTTTAAACCCGCCGGCAAGGTAGCTCAGGCACCTGTGCAGACGGCAGGGGTAACAAAGGGGAATATAGAGAGTTTGCTGAGTGGTAAGGGAACCATTGAACCTTTGGATAAATATGAAGTAAATGCCCTGGTAAAGGGTAAAGTCCTTGCAGCTCCTTTCGAGGAAGGGGATACGGTTAAGAAGGGAGATGTCCTATATCAAGTAAGTACCAAAGATGTGGAAAACAGTATCGAATCCTCCTCTTTATCCCTTGAAAAGGCGCAAAAGAACTATGAAGATTCCCTGACAAAGCTGGGAGATCTAAAAGGAACTGCAAAAATTGCGGGCTATGTAAAGAAGCTGTATGTGAAGCAGGGAGATAACATACAGGCAGGCGCCAATATTGCAGATATCTATGACAGTGATTATATGTACCTTGATGTACCTTTCCTTTCTTCCCTGGCAAAGGATAGCCTCATCGGAAAACAGGCATACATTCAAATGGATACTACCATGGAGAAATTAAAGGGTCAGGTTACGGCAGTTAACGACATGGGAGAAACCCTTTCCGGAAATATATCGGTAAAAAAGGTAACCATAAAGGTTAAAAATCCCGGCGGATTAGCAGCTGGAACGACAGCTTTGGCAAGCATCGGTAAGGAGCAGTGTGCCGGTGACGGTACCTTTCGTGCAGGAATGGAGCAGACCATAACAGCCGAAGGCTCAGGTAAGATAAATACCCTGAATCTGACAGAAGGTAAGTACATGAAGAAAGGAAGCGTAATCTATACCCTTTCTTCCAAGGATATGGACAGTGCAATAGAAGACAGTAAGATAGCATTGAAAGAGGCGAAGCTGGCACTTAAGAACCAGGAAAACCAGCTGGACAATTACAGTATTAAATCTCCCATTTCCGGTCAGGTGATCCTGAAAAATAAGAAAAAAGGTGATACGATAGATCCGTCAGCCGACGCTACAAAGGGTGCATTGGCCATTGTCTATGATTTATCGGCTATGACTTTCCGTATGAATGTTGATGAGCTTCAGATCAGAAATATTTCAGTAGGCCAAAAGGTCAGGATAACAGCAGATGCCCTTCCGGGTGAAGTAATAGAAGGAAAGGTAGAGAAAATCGGTTTAAACAGCACTACTACCAATGGAGTAAGTACTTATCCGGTTTCAATCCGGATAGATAAGACCGGAAAACTTCTTCCGGGAATGAATGTTACCGGAAAGATTATAACAGCAAAAGCCGATAATGCCCTTATGGTACCTGCTGGAGCAATCATGCGCGATAATATAGTCTATATAAAATCAAAACAGGAGAAGGCCAAAAAGAATGAAAAAGAGAAGGCTGCCAGCGCTGACGGTGTACCGGATGGTTTCCGTGAGGCTGAAGTCGAGGTTGGAATCAGTGACGGAGCAAATGTAGAAATCAAGTCCGGACTGAAGGAAGGCGATGAGGTATATGTTCCATATGCAGATACCAGTGGAATCGGTATGGATGGCAGCAGTTACAGCAGTTACAGCGGTGACGGCGGTGATGGAGTAACTGTGACGACAGAGTAGGAGGAGACATGGATACAGCGCCTTTAATTGAAATGATAGATATACATAAGGTATATAATATGGGTGATACGGTAGTCAATGCCAATGATGGTATCAGCTTACAGATAAATCAGGGAGAATTTGTAGCAATTGTCGGAAAATCCGGCAGCGGCAAATCAACACTCATGAATATTATAGGGGCATTGGATACTCCCACCAGTGGTAAATACATCCTGGAAGGGCAGGATGTCAGTAAAATGAAGGGAGATTATCTGGCTCAAATACGTAATAAAATGATTGGATTTGTATTCCAGCAATACAACCTGCTTCCGAAACAAAATCTTATGGAGAATGTTTCACTTCCCCTTTTATATGCAGGAATGGGTGAAGGAAAGCGAAAGAAAAGAGCATTGGAGGTTCTGGAAAAGGTAGGGATAGGCGATAAATGGAGGAATCTTCCCAATCAGTTATCGGGTGGACAGCAGCAGAGGGTATCCATAGCCAGAGCACTGGCGGGGAATCCTTCCCTTATTCTGGCTGATGAGCCTACCGGAGCCCTGGACTCCCGTACCAGCAGGGAAGTATTGGATTTGTTAAAAGATCTGAACCAGGAAGGAAATACCATTATTCTGATTACCCATGATAACTCGATTGCGGCAGAGGCAAAAAGAGTCATCCGGATAATGGATGGTAAGATTACTTTTGACGGACCGGTTGAAAAATACAAAGACTTTGTAAAGGAAAGTGAGGGAGAGCATGAATCCGATACAGGTATTTAAACTATCCTGGAGTAGTATTATAAGCAATAAAATGCGCTCCTTCCTCACTATGTTAGGCATGATTATCGGTGTTGCTTCCGTTATCATTATGGTAAGCCTTATGCAGGGTATGACAAGGGAAATGAAATCCTCCTTTGGATCAATGGGTGTAAATAATGTTACGGTTTCTCTCATTGGCCGAAATGGAGATGTGATAATTACAGAAAAAGACATGTATGATTATGCAAAAAAGCATAAGGATACCGTTAAGGCGGTAATTCCTAATGTTTCCCTTCAGACTACCATAAAAGGCAGTGCCGATAAATTGGAGGGTGTTAACATTACCGGCGTGGATGAAAACTATGCCAAGCTAAATGACAAGAAGGTGGAAAAGGGAAGTTTCATCAATTATATGGATGTGGCTGACCTTCAAAAGACCTGTGTTATCGGTAGCTACATTGACTTAAAGGTCTTTAAACAGAAGGCTAAGGTAGGGGACATTCTTAAAATTAATGGTGAATCTTATACCATAAAAGGTATACTGAAAGAAACTGCCGATAACGTAGAATGGTCCGATGATAATTGTGTTTATATTCCCTACACAACAGCAGCCAGGCAGGCCAATATCGGAAGTATCACCAGCTATTTCCTTATGGCAAAGGATACTAACGTAGTAGCAAAGGTCACCTCAGATATTAATGATTATCTCTTTAAAGTTTATCATGACAAAAAGTTCTATTCTGCAACGAATCTTATTGATATGCTAAAGGAGATTAACATGCAGCTTGGAATGATGACAGCCCTTCTGGCAGGAATTGCCGGAATCTCCCTTTTGGTTGCCGGAATTGGAATTATGAATATCATGCTGGTGTCCGTAACGGAAAGAACCAGAGAGATAGGTATCAGGAAATCCCTTGGAGCAAAGAAAAGAGACATCATGAGGCAGTTCGTTATGGAAGCCGGATTGACAAGCGGTATCGGCGGAATGGCAGGGATTCTTTTAGGAGCTTTTGCGAGTATCCAAATCGGAAAGGCCATCGGCTATAATGCAGCGCCCTCTCTTAACGTTGTCCTGATATCCTTTGGAATATCAGCAGGTATCGGTATCCTGTTCGGATATCTGCCGGCGAATAAGGCCGCAAAGCTTAATCCCATTGAAGCCTTAAGAAGCGAATAAAATAATAGAGTACTTAAGATGTGCAGTATCCAGAGCTGTTTTTGCAGGTTTTGGATACTGCTTTTTTGTCTTTTAGAGAATTGGATTATATTAATATATTTCGTTTTTTCATTTACATTCTTTTTAGAAAGCCTTATAGAAAATCACATTGATTTTTATACGCAAACATGCTACAATGTAAGCCGATTATGTAATAGAAAGGTTGTGATGTTAGGGTTGGAGAAAAAGCTGACATTGTATGGCTTTAACAACCTCACAAAAACACTTAGCTTCAACATCTATGATGTTTGCTATGCAAAAAGTGAGAGAGAGCAAAAGGATTATATTGCTTACATTGATGAACAGTATAATTCCGAAAGATTAACAAAAATCTTATGTGATGTAACACAGATGATTGGAGCTCATATACTGAATATCTCAAAGCAGGATTATGATCCGCAGGGTGCTTCTGTAAATATTTTAATTGCAGAGGGAGACCTTTCCGTGGAGCATATTGATGAATCCTGCAACCAGGGGAAATATACCGAGCATTTAAGAGAGACAGTACATGGGCATCTGGATAAAAGTCATGTTACAGTGCATACTTTTCCGGAGTATCATCCTGATAACTCCATATCCACTTTTCGTGTAGATATTGATGTGTCTACCTGCGGCGAAATATCACCGCTGAACGCGCTGGATTATCTGATAGGGAGTTTCGACTCGGATATTATTACCATTGATTACAGAGTCAGAGGCTTTACCAGAGATGTTGAAGGCAAAAAATATTATATCGATCATGATATAACTTCCATACAGGATTATATCGATGATGTGACACTGACCAAATACGATGCTATTGATGTGAATGTATACCAGTCGAATATTTTTCACACCAAGATGCTCATTAAAGAAATAGAACTGCAGAATTATCTGTTCAATCTGGATGTGTATGAGCTGCCGCCAAAGCAAAGGCTTGAAATTACCAGCAACCTGCGCAAAGAGATGATTGAGATATTCAGCGGTATGAATATATATTAATTGAAGGAGGATGGGAAAATGAACTTGCTCCTTCAGCAAAAAGCGCCTATTTTTGAGGCACTTAAGAAGCATAAAGGGAACAGGGTAGTACCCTTTGACGTTCCCGGCCATAAAGGCGGAAGAGGTAACAAGGAGCTCACGGAATTCTTAGGTGAGAACTGTATGAAGGTGGATGTAAATTCTATGAAGCCTTTGGACAACCTCTGCCATCCTACTTCCGTTATCCGTGAAGCCGAGCAGATTGCAGCCGATGCTTTTGGAGCGGAGGCCGCCTTTTTTATTGTAAACGGAACGACCGCAGCAGTACAGGGCATGATTATGTCCGTCTGTAAGGCAGGTGACAAGGTCATCATGCCAAGAAATGTCCACCGCAGTGCGATTAACGCACTGGTAGTCTGCGGAGCAGTACCCGTATATGTTAATCCCGGTGTTAATAAGGACCTTGGAATCCCTCTGGGTATGTCCCTTGAAGAGGTAAAGAAGGCAATCCTTGCGAATCCGGAAGCAAAAGCAATCCTTGTGAATAATCCTACTTACTATGGCGTATGCTCTGATCTCAGGGGGATTGTATCCTTTGCCCATGAGCACAATGTAAAGGTGCTGGTGGACGAAGCCCATGGAACCCATTTTTACTTTGGAGAAAATATGCCCGTATCTGCTATGGCAGCAGGTGCGGATATGGCGGCTGTCAGCATGCATAAGACAGGCGGTTCCCTGACCCAAAGCTCATTTCTGCTGTGCGGAGAAGGAGTGAATCCCCACCATGTAAGACAGGTACTGAACCTGACCCAGACCACCAGCGGTTCCTACCTTTTGCTGGTATCTCTTGATATCGCCAGAAAGAACCTGAGCCTTAACGGAAAAGAGCTTTTTGCAAAAACCGTGGAATATGCGGAGTATGCCAGAAGTGAAATCAATAAGCTTGGAGGATATTATGCCTTTGGAAATGAGCTGATTGACTACGATTGCATCTTTGACTTTGATCCCACAAAGCTCTCTGTCCACACCAGAGAGGTAGGACTGGCAGGGATTGAAGTTTACGACCTGTTAAGAGATGAATACGGAATCCAGATTGAGTTTGGAGATATCAGCAATTTTCTTGCCATTATCTCAGCCGGGGACAGAGCCATGGAAATTGAGCGCCTGATTGCTTCCTTATCTGAGATTAAGAGGCTTTACGGTAAGGCTGACAATTCCGGAATGTTTGACCACGAATATATTAATCCGGAGGTGGTTGTTGCACCTCAGCAGGCTTTTTACAGTGAAAAGCAATCCCTTCCGATAAAAAAATCCATCGGGCACATATGCGGAGAGTTTGTTATGTGCTATCCGCCGGGGATTCCCATTCTGGCACCCGGAGAGAGGATTACGGAGGATATCGTTAATTATATACTTTATGCCAAAGAAAAGGGCTGTCTTTTGACCGGTACAGAGGATATGGCAGTTAACAATATCAATATCGTGGAGGTGTAGGAATGGATTTATGGTATACGGAAAACCATACGGAGGAAGCACGTTTCTCCATTAAGATTAACAGGCAGCTGGTAAGCCTGCAAAGTGATTTTCAGAGAATTGATATTTTTGAATCGGGAGAATTCGGACGGATTCTTACTCTTGACGGCTATCTGATGGTTACGGAAAAGGATGAATTTATCTACCATGATATGATTACCCATGTGCCCATGGCAGTAAATCCTTCCATCAGCAAGGTACTGGTAATCGGTGCCGGTGACGGCGGAACCATAAGGGAGCTTCTTCGCTATCCGAATATAGAGCATATTGATATGGTGGAAATTGACGAAGAGGTAGTAAGGGTATGCAAGGAATTTCTGCCTCAAACGGCCTGCGGACTTTCTGACCCGAAGGTCCATCTGTACTTTGAAGACGGACTTCGGTATGTCAGAGGAAAAGTGGGAGAATATGACCTGATACTTGTGGATTCCACGGACCCCTTTGGTCCGGGAGAAGGGTTATTTACAAAGGAATTCTATGGTAACTGCTATAGGGCTCTAAAGGAAGAAGGAATCCTGGTGAATCAGCATGAGAGCATGTATTATTCCTCTTATGCTGCCTCTATGACAAGGGCCCATAAACGTATCCAGGATACCTTTCCGATTGCCAGGGTCTATCAGGCCCATATACCGACTTACCCCTCGGGACACTGGTTATTCGGCTTCGCTTCCAAAAAATATGACCCAATTAAGGATTTAAAGGCGGAAGCCTGGAATAAATTAGGGCTTAAAACCAGATATTATAATACGGAGCTGCATTTGGGTTCCTTTGCCATTCCTAATTATATCAAAGAACAACTGGAAGAAATGGTGTAAAAAGCAATAAATATAAAGCAATAAATAAAAACAATAAATAAAAAGCAATAAGTAAAAAGTCGATAAGTAAAAAGCTGCTTAATAAAAAAGCTGTTAATAAAAAGCAATAAATAAAAACAATAAATAAGAAGCAATAAGTAAAAGTCGATAAGTAAAAAGCTGTTAAATAAAAAAGCTGTTAAATAAAAAAGCTGCCAAATAAAAAGCTGATATATAAACAACTGATAAGCAGTTAAAATAAATTCTAAGTGAACGTAAAATAATACAATAACAGTCAGCCAAGAACACAAAGGAGGTCTTACTATGTCAAAAGCATTAATCATCGGTGCCGGAGGAGTTGCCGGAGTAGTAATTCATAAATGCTGCCAGAATCCTGAGGTATTTACAGAAATTTTAATAGCAAGCAGAACCGTTTCCAAATGCGATGCTTACAAGGAAAATGTAGAAAAAGAGCAGGGAAGCAATCCCCTTTACGGAAAGGATATCTTTACAAAGATCAGTACTGCCAGAGTGGATGCCGATAATACGGAAGAATTGATAGAATTAATTAACGGTTTTCAGCCGGATATAGTCATTAATGTTGCACTGCCTTACCAGGATCTTACCATTATGGACGCCTGCCTTGCAACAAAAACAGATTATCTGGACACGGCTAATTATGAGCCCCTTGATACCGCTAAATTTGAGTATAAGTGGCAGTGGGCTTACAGAGAGAAATTTGAAAAAGCCGGAATCACGGCAGTTCTTGGCAGCGGCTTTGATCCCGGTGTAACAGGTGTGTTCTCAGCCTACGCCATGAAGCATGAATTTGATGAAATCCATCAGATAGATATCCTGGATGCAAACGCAGGGGATCATGGATACCCCTTTGCCACCAACTTTAATCCGGAAATTAATATCCGTGAGGTAACAGCCAATGGAAGTTATTTTGAAAACGGCAGCTTCATTGAGACTGAGCCCATGTCTATTAAGAGAGTATATGATTTCCCAGTAATCGGTGAAAAAGACATGTATCTGCTGCATCATGAGGAAATGGAATCCCTTGCGCTTAATATCAAGGGAATCAGGAAAATCCGCTTTTTTATGACCTTCTCCGAAAGATACCTTACACACTTAAAAGTACTGGAAAATGTGGGTATGACCTCTATTGAACCTATTGAATTTGAAGGGAAACAGATTGTGCCTTTACAGTTTTTAAAAGCCGTTCTTCCAGACCCTGCTTCCTTAGGACCAAGGACCAAGGGAAAAACCAATATCGGCTGTATTTTCCAGGGCATAAAGGATGGCAAGGAAAAGAAATATTATTTATACAATGTCTGCGACCATGAGGAATGCTACAAAGAAGTGGGTTCCCAGGCAATTTCCTATACTACCGGTGTGCCTGCCATGATTGGTGCCATGATGGTATTAAAGGGATTATGGAAGAAGCCCGGTGTATATAACGTGGAGGAATTTGATCCCGATCCTTTCATGGAGGAATTAAACCGCTGCGGACTTCCCTGGAAGGAATCCTTTGCGCCAAAGCTAGTGGACTAATGGAGGAGAAGAAAATGAAAGGTGTGTTAAACTTTGATCCGAAGAGCTTAAAGACACCGGTTTACATTATGGACGAGTCTCTTCTGAAAAAAAATCTTGAAACGTTAAAATACGTAATTGATAAAACAGGCTGTAAGATATTACTTGCCCAAAAAGCCTTTTCCATGTTCTCCGTGTACCCCCTTATCGGAAAGTATCTGCAGGGTACCACTGCCAGTTCCCTGTATGAGGCAAAGCTTGGCAGAGAAGAAATGGAAGGGGAGGTTCATATTTTCTCTCCGGCTTACAAAGAGGAGGATATGGGAGAAATCCTGTCCCTCTGTGACCATATCGTTTTTAATTCCTTTTCCCAGTGGGGAAGGTATAAGGACATGGTAAAGGAGAGCAGCAGAAACATTTCCTGCGGTATCCGTATTAATCCGGAATATTCGGAGATTGAGACGGATATGTATAATCCCTGCTTTACCGGCTCCCGCATGGGAGTAACCCTGGACCAGTTTAGGCCTGAGGAGTTAGAGGGCATTGACGGCTTACATTTTCATACCATGTGTGAACAGAACTCCGATGTTCTAAAGCGTACCTTGGAAGTAGTGGATAAGAAATTCGGGCAGTATATTGCTGGTATGAAATGGGTGAATTTCGGAGGCGGCCATCATATTACCAGAAATGATTATGACTTGGATACTTTAATTGAATGCATATTGTTTATAAAGAATAAATACAATCTGGAGGTCTATCTGGAGCCGGGAGAAGCGGTAGCACTTAACACCGGTTTTCTGGCAGCAAGGGTATTGGATACCCTTCATAACGGAATGGACTTGGCAATTCTTGATACCTCGGCTGCCTGCCATATGCCCGATGTGTTAGAGATGCCCTATAGACCGGAGGTAATCGGTGCCGGAAAACCGGGAGAGTATGCCCATACATACCGCCTGGGAGGACCTACCTGCTTATCGGGTGATATTATTGGGGATTATTCCTTTAAGGAACCTTTAAATCCGGGTGATGTCCTGGTATTCTGTGATATGGGCCATTATACCATGGTTAAGAATAATACCTTTAACGGCATGGGACTTCCTTCAATTGCCCTATGGAGCCAAGAGAAAGGGACACAGATTGTTAAGAAATTCAGCTATGAAGACTTTAAAATGAGATTATCCTAGGGATATTTTATTTACAGAAAATAGAGTTCAGCCTGCCATGTGGCAGGCTGATTTTTATTTGATGGTTACTATCTAAGGAGTAGATTGTCAATACTTCTTTTCTGTTTTATAAATTCTTCAAATTCCAGTCAGACACTTAAAATTTTTCTCTGTTATAACGGAATATTTTTTCATTATAATAGAATATTTTTCCACTTTTGAATTTCATATGTAAGGCAAAAATCCTGATAGCAAACTGTGAATGCTGACTATAACAAGTATCACCAGCATATTTAAAGTGAAAAATGTATAATAATACTGTCTTATTTCATGAAATATCTGTATATCTATACAAAATGTCAATTTATAATTGACATTGTCGAAAAACATGTTAGAATAAACCTAACCAAAAAGCATAGAAAACATATGTGAATAGTATGAAATAGGAGGCGCTCTATGGACAGCATTGAACTACGCATTATTCATACAATTGATGAGAACAGGGAAAGGATTATTGAATTCGCAAGGGATGTATATTCCCATCCGGAGCTTGGATATAAGGAATTCCGCACTTCTGCAAAAGTGAAGGAAATCCTTGAGGAAATCTGTGAAAGGACAGAAGACAAGCTGGCAGTTACCGGCGTGAAAGGCTACCTGAAAAAGGAAGTGCAGGAGATTAACCTGGCTCTGATAGGGGAACTGGATGCTGTGGTATCTCCCTATCATCCTTATGCAGATAAGGAGACCGGAGCCTGTCATGCCTGCGGCCATCATGCACAATTGGCAGGAATTATCGGTGCTGCCATTGCTCTGTCCGATAAAAGGGTAAAGGATGCTCTTGACGGCAATGTTACTTTTTTTGCCGTACCGGCAGAAGAATATGGAGAAATTGAATTTAAGCAGGGGTTAAAGGCTCAGGGCATTATCCGCTATGGAGGAGGAAAGAGTGAGCTGATACGTATCGGGGCCTTTGAAGATGTGGATATCTCCGTGGTTCACCACATTACCAGTGAGCCGGTGGACATCACAGTAGGAGGTGCCAAATCCAATGGCTTTGTATCAAAGCTTATCCGGTATACCGGAAAAGACAGTCATGCGGCTGCCGCACCCCACAAGGGAATTAATGCTTTAAATGCCGCAAGTCTTGGCCTCAGTGCCTTAGCTTACCACAGGGAGACCTTTCAGGACAGTGATTCCGTCCGGATACATCCCATCATAACAAAAGGTGGCTCTCTGGTGAATGTGGTTCCCGGTGAGACGGTTGTGGAAACACTGGTGCGGGCAAGAACCATTGAAGCAATCGAAGATGCGGCTGCCAAAACCGACAGAAGCTTTTCATCCGGCGCCTATGCTTTAGGGGCGAAGATAGAAATAGAGACAGCTCCCGGTTACCTTCCGGTCATTCCTCTTCCGGCCGATGAGGATATGTTCGAGGCGGCAAAAGCCATATTGCCGGAGGGAAGGGTTATAAAGGTGCCGGAAAGTGCTTTTATGACAGCTTCCACAGACGTAGGGGATCTGACCCATATACAGCCCGTACTGCAATTTCAGACCGGAGGGGCGGAGGGAGAGCTACACTCCGATAAATTCCGGGTATTTGATGAAGAATTGTCCTATATCAATACGGCAAAGATTATGGCGCTTACAGCCTATAGATTATTGAAGGACGGAGGGGCTAAGGCAAGAAAACTGAAACAGGATTATCAGCCGAGGTTTACAAGGGAAGAGTATATCGCCTATATGGACCGGTTGGAAAATACATTTGAAAGGGATTTTGCAGATGAGCGATGAAAGGATTGAAAGAAAAGAAGCAGTTGAGGCAGTAAGAGCAGCTTCCAGGCATTTTGCGGACCTTTATTTTTATTTTGTTAAGGCTCTGGTAGAAGATCTGGGAGAGGAAAAAGCAAAGGAAATCGTACAAAAAGTGCTTTTTGAGCGCTCCATTGAAAGAGCGGAGCGGATGGAGGCTAAGGCCGAGAAACTGGGAAAGGAAAAGGTGCCGGAAAATATTTATTGCCTTACGGATGTACCCTTTCTCGGCTGGGTTAAGGAGCTTGGTGTAAATCACTGTCCCTATGGGGAGGCGTGGCTGAGCAGGTACCAGGAGCATCCCTGGTTTCGTGAATTTGCAGCATTTTACTGTGATGTGACGGATACTTCCGTAGCGGAGCTGTTTACCAAAAGCTATTCTCATAAATTGACAAAGAACGTAGTTCTTGGGGATGAAAGCTGCGAGAGAATCTATTACAAGGATGAAAAAGTAGCATCGGGAGAATATACCTATGGGAAAAAAGAAGATTGATAAGCCGATTCTGGCCGGACAGATCCTACTGCTTATCGCCTTATTCGCAGCAATGGAATACACGGTATCAAAGGGAATCATAAATGGACTTTTCCTGGCCTCCCCCTCCCAGATGGCAAAGGAGCTGGCCAAGATGATAGAGCAGAAGCTCATCTTAAAGCACACGCTGGCCACTCTTTGGGAATTTGCCGCCGGCTACCTGTTATCCGTTGTAACGGGAATACTCACCGGCGTTCTGTTTGTGGCATTTCCCCGGCTGAACCGTTTTTTGTCTCCTTTTCTGTCGGCCCTTATGGCAATACCAAAGGTCGCAATCTTTCCTTTGCTGATTATCTGGTTTGGAATTGGCTTTACCAATAAGGTAGTTATGATATTTTTGTTCTGTTATTTTACCATATTTGTAAATACCAGAAGCGGAGCGGAACAGACCTCCAATAACCATATCAAGGTGGCAAGGATATTTAAAGCAAGCAAGACTCAGACCATTTGGAAGGTGCTGCTTCCCTCCGCCATACCAACGATATTCGCAGGGCTTAAGGTCACGGCAGCCACAGGCATTACAGGTGTTATATTTGCCGAAATGCAGGCATCCCAGGAGGGGTTGGGCTACCTGCTAAAAGATGCTTCCTCCCTTTACAACACACCGAGAATTTTCGTTGTAATTATCTGGGTAACAATTCTTTCAGTCATACTGGTTGGGATTGTGGGTCTGATTGAAAAGAATCTGTTCATGAAATGGGCAAAAAGGTAATTCAAGAAGGTTGAAAGAAAATAGAAGAATGAAAGGTGCCATGTTAAAATTCTTTCAACTGTTTATAATGGCAGTACCGTAACAAGCATGCGGTATATAACGGGTATAAATATGATAAAAATGAAAAAATTCACAGCTCTTGTATTAACAGTTATTCTGGCTCTGGGAGCCCTAACTGCCTGCGGCAGTACTGTTAAGTCCGGTAATGAAAAAGATGCATCTGCCACACCTTCCGCGACTACAGAAGCGGAAAGCACAAAAGAGCCGACGGCTGAAGCTGCTACACAGGACCTGGTACATGTCCGCTTCAGCGCCTTTAACGGTATTACCAGTGCAGGCCTGCGCTATGGTCTGGAAAAAGGGATTTTTAAAAAGGCCGGCGTTGACCTGGAACTTGTTGAGGTGGATGATAAAATCGCTGCCCTTGCCTCTAATTCCACCGATATGGCAGATGTGAATACTTCCCAGGCAATCGTTGCCGCCCATTCGGGAGCTGCCTTTAAATTAGTTTCCTCCATGTTCCGTACCAAGGGTGCATTTCATCTGATTGCAAATCCCTCCATTAAATCCATTGCAGACTTAAAAGGCAAAAAAATCGGAATTGCTATTAAAGGCTCAGGATTGGAGCTTACGGTACTGGAAATCCTGGACCAGAATGGCATTAAACCGGGAGATGTGACATTGATAGCAAATGGTGCATACCAGCAGGCCTATGCAAGCCTTGTTGCCGGACAGGTGGATGCTACGGTTATTCATGAACCCTTTGTAACAATCGGCGAAAAGGAAGGAAAAGCTAAGCTTCTGGCTTTGGGTTGGGATTATGTGCCGGATCTTAATACCGGTGTAATCGTCGCAAGTGATAAGATAATTTCTGAAAATCCTGATGCTGTGAAAAAGGTAATCCAGGGCTATGTTGATTCCTATAACTATGCGAAAGAAAATTGGGAGGACTATATTAAGTGGAGCGCCAAGTATCTGAATCTGGATGAAGAGGTGGTCAGAAGCGCTTATGAAAGAGAAGATGTAATCTGGAAGAACGATCCGAACATTAATCTGGATTCCATTAATAAAACACAGGAACTTCAGAAAAAATGGGGCTTCCAGGATGAGATATTTGACGTGACACCTTATGTGGATTTGAGTTTTCTTCCCAACAAATAAACAGGAGATGAAAAAATGTCCCGGATTGAGATAAAAGGTTTAAATATGGTATATCAGGGAGCGGACAAGACGGAAGCTCTTACGGATATTAATCTTACCGTTGAGGAGGGGGAATTTGTAACCATACTCGGTCCCAGCGGCTGCGGGAAAAGCACTCTCCTTGAGATTGTGGCAGGCCTGATAAAGCAGACCTCCGGAACAATCTCCCTGGATGGTAAGCTGCTGGACGGTCCCAGTGATGATATCGGTGTCGTTTTTCAGGATTCTTCCTTAATGCCCTGGCGGACCATTCGGAAAAACATTGAATTCGGACTTGAGATAAAGAAAACACCCAGGGCAGAGATACGAAAGCTTGTAGACAAATACATAAATATAGTGGGTCTCAATGGCTTTGAAAACAAGTATCCCCATCAGCTTTCCGGTGGTATGAGACAGCGTGCCGGCCTGGCCAGGACACTGATCAATAACCCGGCCGTGCTGCTTATGGATGAGCCCCTGGGAGCAGTTGACCATCTGACCAGACTGACAATTCAGGACGAAATTGCAGCCTTATGGAAAAAGGAAAATAAGACCGTTATCTTCATTACCCATGATGTTTCGGAAGCGGTGTATTTAGGAACAAGGGTAGTGCTTCTTTCTCCCAGGCCCGGAAGAGTAAAGCAGATATTCGAGGTACCCTATAACGGCAGCAGGAGCAGGAAGGATAAAGAGGTTCTGGATACGATTGATAAGATATACAGGGAAATCAATTCGGATGTGCCTGTAAAACCGGAAGAGAAAATCGAGTACAGAATATAGGAGGTAGGCATGAGTTTGGCAGACAAAGTAGTTAGCTGCGATGTCCTGGTAATCGGAGGTGCAGGTGCGGCAGTAATGAGCGCCGTATCTGCTGCCAGGGAAGGGGCAAAGGTGGTACTGGTATCCAAAGGAAAGGTCGGAAAAAGCGGCAATACCATAATGATTGGCGGCGGATTCTCCATTGACGGCGAAAGTGCCAGGAAGGACTGCGGCCTTACGGAGGCAAGTCAGACTGTTAATAAGGAAAGCCTGTACCGGAAGCTGGTTGCAAGCTCCTTTTATATTGGTAATCAGGAAATAGAAAAGCAGTACGTGGAAAAAGGAGGCGAGGGGGTAAGAGAATGCTTATCCTGGGCGAAAAATGCGGGACAGAAGTTCCTGTTCGTACCGGGAGGAGCTGCCTGGATGACCTCCGGCCGTTCCTTTGGAAGAGCTGTAAAGCAGGGGTTGGATGAAAACAAGGATATCTTAAGGTTTGAAGATGTAGTCATATCGGACATCCTTCTTTCTAATGGAATAGCCTGCGGTGCCATTGGCTTTCACATTTATACGGGAGAAATCATCGAATTTCTGGCAAAGTCCGTTGTCATTGCAACCGGCGGTTTTCAGCCCTTTTCCTTAAAGAATACCATAAGCGACATGACCGGTGACGGTATTGCAATGGCGGTAAGAGCCGGTGCAAGGGCAGTGGATATGGAATTCCTGCTCTTTATACCGACCATTACGGAGCCTTCCTTTGCAAGAGGCTCTATCATTCCCTACCTCTTAACTATTCCGGCAATCAACGAGAAGCTTCCGAGGGTTACGGATTTAGACGGAGAAGAGCTTGTGATTCCGGAGGAATTTAACAGCATTTCAAGAGGAAACAAGGTATTTAAGATAATATACTCCTACTATTGGGGGAAGGGTATTTTCGACAAGATAAATATCTATGGCAATAACCTGTACTATGATTTCAGTGAGTATACGGAGGAGGAAATCTATCAGTTTTTCGATCGGTTTGCGAAAAGGGAAGCGGTCTGGCATCCCGAAGGAAAATACAACGGCATCCTGATCAGGGACCTGGCCGATTATATCATAGCACATGATAAGAAATTAAAGGTTGGACTGGGAAATGAATACAGTATGGGCGGTATTTCGGTAAAAGAGGACTTTACTACCGGAGTGGAGGGCCTTTATGCTGCCGGAGAGGTGACAGGAGGAACCTTTGGGGCCTTCCGCAGCGGTGACGGACTGGTGGAAATGCTCGCCCAGGGAGTTACGGCAGGAAAGAATGCGGCACTCTATGCCTCTGCCAATACTGCAAAGGAGCCGGATAATAAAGAAGAACTCCTTGAAGTACTGCTTGCACCTTTTCATAGGAAAGGCGGCATCAGCCCCTCCGTAATTCATAAAAGGCTGGAAAAAATCGCAGACGAAGGCTTTCATTTCTTTCGGGAAGAAAAGACACTGGCTAAAGCACTTAAGGATATTGAGGAATTGGAAAAGAGCGCAGCGGAAGCTGGCTTGCAGACGAAGGACAGGAAGTATAATCTGGAATGGTATCAATATGTAACGGCAAGGAATCTTTTGTTCTGCACCCATGCGGGAATCCATGGGGCAAAGGAGAGAAAGGAAAGCCGGGGCTGCCATATGCGTACCGACTATCCGGAGGTCAACAACAAGGAGTATCTTTATAATTTCTATACATCCATCAGGGACGGCAAACTGGCATTTACCTCTGAGAGGCCAAAGGATACCTTTACCCCTCTGCCGGAGAGGAATGCGGCATCCGTACCGGAATTCATACTGGAACAGCTGGGAGGTAAGGCAGTTGAAAATCTTAATAGCAAGAAGTGACAGGGAAGAATATGAGGAATACCAGGTAGAGGTAAAGGACAATGAGACTACTGTCATGGATATTCTGGATGAAATCTATGAGAACCTTGACCACACTTTGGCATATTATAAGCACAGTACCTGTAACCAGGGAATTTGCGGAAGGTGCGCGGTGAAGCTGAACGGCAGAACGGTTTTAGCCTGTATGGAGAAGGTGGACAGTTCCCTGGACACAATAACCATAGGGCCGAAAAACGGAAAAGTAGTAAGGGACCTTGTAACGGAGTAAAAACATGGTATAGTCTTGCGGCAGAATAAAATACTGTGTAATACTTTAAAATGTAGTTTTTAGTAGTTTCTTTCATTAATTTTTTAATAAAATATCTAAGCCATATCTTAGTTGTACTTTTCTGTTTCATATTCTATATATAAATGCTGAGCATATTATTTCCTTGATATGCTCAGCATTTATGACCATTTCTATTTATTGAAGTTGAATCAATAAATCCATTAAAATATAAAACCCTTAAATAAAATGCTAAATAGAATAAAATGCTAAATAGAATAAATTGTTTAATAGAATAAATCGATTAATAGAATAAATCGTTTAATAAAATAAACCGTTTAATAAAATAAATCCTTTATAAAAATAAATTCTTTAAATAAGATAAATCCTCTAAATGAAATAAATTCCATTTAATATTTCACAGAACTCGAATTAATTGAAATACTATTTTTACGGAAAAATGGATTTAGATATATAGTTCTCCAGCATTACCAACCAGTGCCAAAACATATTACGCAAACGATTGCTTAATTTTGCATTGCACTCCCCAGACTAATAGAGTACTATTACATAGTAAACTTATAGACATAATATGAATTGAGGTGGAGCATTTATTATGCTGAACAAAGCGATGTTTATCACTGCATATTTTCGATGTTGTATCATTTCGGCCATCCCAGACTGAAGGGAAAGCGGTGACAGTATTCTGAACCATATTTCAAACAATCCAGTATAAAATTATGAGGGGGAGTTCTATTTATGAAATGCATATTTCTTACACTAAGAAAGACAATGGTGTTTACAATTGTTCTGGTTTTAATTACAAGCTTTTTGGGCGGCTGCTCCGATAAAGGAGCTTTAAAGGCCGGAGGGAAAGCTTCTTCTGCGGAAGTGACTATCACCAATGTTTCCTACGACCCTACACGGGAGCTTTATGAACAGTACAACAAGCTTTTCCAAGCCTACTGGGAGAAGGAAAAGGGTCAGAAGGCAGAAATTATCCAGTCCCACGGCGGTTCCGGCAAGCAGGCCCGTTCGGTGCTGGAAGGCAATGAAGCCGATGTGGTAACCTTAGCCCTGGAGGGAGATGTTGATGAAATACGGAAGGCCGGCCTGATAGAAGAAGGCTGGGTGAAGGAACTTCCGAAGAACAGTGCTCCCTATACCTCTACGATTGTATTTTTAGTCCGCAAGGGTAATCCCAAAAACCTAAAGGATTGGGATGACATCGTAAAGCCCGGCGTAGAAATTATCACACCCGACCCAAAGAGTTCCGGCGGGGCAAGGTGGAATTTTCTCGCAGCATGGGCTTATGCCAACAGGAAATTTGCCGGTGACGAGGACAAAACCAAGGATTTTATGAAAGCTCTGTATTCCAATGTATCTGTATTGGACTCCGGTGCCCGGGGAGCTACCACTACCTTTGTGGAAAACGGGCAGGGGGATGTATTACTGGCTTGGGAGAATGAAGCCTACCTTTCTCTAAAGGAGCACCCGGAGGATTTTGAAATTATTACGCCGTCCTTAAGCATTCTTGCACAGCCGTCCGTGGCGGTGGTGGATGCCAATGTCAAAAAACACGGTACGGAAGAGGTTTCCAAAGCTTATCTTGAATACCTTTACTCAGATGAGGCACAGCGGCTGGAAGGACAAAATTACTACCGTCCGTCCAATCCTGATATTTTGAAGGAATTCAGCGGTACCTTTGATCTGAACATCGAACTGGTCAACATTGACGATGATTTCGGAGGATGGGCAAAAGCATCGGAAAAATTCTTTGCGGATGGTGCCATATTTGATCAGATATATCAGAAATAAGACTTGTTGCAGCTCGTTGCATAAAATCCAAGTAGGGGGATTAACATTTGTATTATTTTATAAAATCTGAAAATAGAAAGAAAAATGTGATTCCGGGCTTTGGACTCTCCATGGGAATTACACTGACCATGCTAAGCCTGATTGTACTGCTTCCGCTGTTCTCGGTGCTTCTGGCCCTTTCAGGCTCCACTTTCGGGGATTTTTGGCGGGTTATTACCGACAGGCAGACGGTAGCAACCTATAAAGTGAGTCTTTCCTGTGCGGCGGCTGCCACTACCGTAAATGTGATATTCGGAATTCTCCTTGCGTGGATACTGACCCGTTATACATTTCCGTTCCGTAGGATATTAGACGGACTGATTGAGCTGCCGTTTGCCTTGCCCACTGCGGTTGCCGGTATTTCACTGACCACCCTGTACTCGGATAAGGGGTGGATTGGCAGCTGGTTTGATAAAATCGGAATTAAAATTTCCTATACCCCTGCCGGTATCGTAATTGCCATGATTTTTATTGGGATTCCTTTTGTGGTTCGCTCCATCCAGCCGGTACTTGAAAAGCTGGATCCGCAATATGAGGAAGCAGCCCTGGCCCTGGGAGCCGGCCGTACCCGTATCTTTTTTAAGGTGATATTTCCGGAAATCCTGCCTGCTGCCCTTACGGGGTTTGGACTGGCTTTTGCCCGCTGTATCGGTGAATATGGCAGCGTGGTGTTCATAGCCGGAAATATTCCTTATAAAACTCAGATTACACCTTTGATTATCATGAATAAGCTGGAGCAGTTCAATTACGCTGCTGCCACATCTATTGCCCTGGTAATGGTGGTTTTTGCCTTTCTCCTGTTGTTTGGCATTAACCTGCTTCAGGCTGGAATTAATAAGATTGGGAGGGGGTAAAAATGTTGAAGCAGCATAAAGTTAAGATCTTACTTATTTTTCTGGGTGCCCTGTTTTTGATCGTCATGCTTGTTTTGCCTCTTGCCACAGTGCTGGTCTATGCCTTAAGACAGGGGCTTGCGGCCTTTTCGGAAGCGGTGACCGATGAGTATGCGGTAAAGGCGCTGAAGCTGACACTGTTCACAACCGGAATTACGGTCATAGTCAATACCATATTTGGAATATTTGCAGCCTGGGCCATTGCCAAGTTTAATTTCCGAGGCAAACAGATTCTCACTACGTTAATTGACATTCCATTTTCCATCTCCCCTATCATTGCAGGGTTGGTGTTTATTCTCGTATTCGGGCGGATTGGATGGGCTTACCCCCTTTTGGAGGCCTGGAATATGAAAATTGTCTTTGCTGTGCCAGGTATTGTATTGGCTACTATATTTGTTACCTTTCCCTTTGTATCCCGTGAGCTGATTCCATTGATGGAGGCACAGGGAAGTGAGGAGGAAGAGGCAGCTGCCCTCATGGGGGCAAAGGGACTGCGTATTTTTTTTAAGGTTACCCTTCCGCATATTAAATGGGGACTGCTATATGGAGTGATTCTCTGTACTGCCCGAAGCCTTGGGGAATTTGGTGCGGTTTCGGTGGTATCGGGGCATTTGCGGGGAAAGACCAATACACTTCCCCTCCATGTGGAAATTCTGTTCAATGAATTCAAGCTCACAGCCGCCTTTGCCGTTTCTTCTATTTTGGTGGTAATTGCAATCATAATACTTATTTTGCGTAACATCGTGGAGTACCGCGTCAAGAGAGAGGAGAGATAAGTTATGTATGTAGAACTCCGGAACATTAACAAAAGATTCGGCAGCTTTCAGGCGGCGGATAATGTCAGTTTTTCCATTGAAAAAGGAAAGCTGATAGGGCTCCTTGGACCCTCCGGCAGCGGTAAAACTACGATTTTACGTATGATTGCCGGCTTGGAAACACCGGACAGCGGAGATATTTTCATTGACGGGCAGCGGGTGAATAACCTTTCTGCCAGCAGCAGGGGAATCGGCTTTGTGTTTCAGAGCTATGCCCTGTTTCGATATATGACGGTCTTTGACAACATTGCTTTTGGCCTTGAGGTGCAGAAGAAAGACAAAGCCTTCATTCGGGAGCGAGTAAATGAATTGATAAAGCTGGTAGGCTTGGAAGGACTGGAAAGGCGCCGTCCCCATCAGCTTTCCGGCGGGCAAAAGCAGCGGGTGGCCTTTGCCCGTGCTCTGGCACCAAATCCTCATTTATTGCTGCTTGACGAGCCCTTTGCTGCCATTGATGCAAAGATTCGCAAGGAATTGCGTACCTGGTTAAGGGATACGATCAATAAGGTGGGAATTACAAGTATTTTTGTTACCCATGACCAGGAAGAAGCAGTGGAGGTTGCAGACGAAATTATTATCACCAACAGCGGCCGGATTGAACAAATCGGAACACCCATAGACATTTATAAAAATCCTGCCACCCCCTTTGCTGCCAAATTCATAGGGGAAGCTGCGGAAATTGAAAATTATGGCCGGCTGCATGGCTTTGAAACGGATGAAAGCTATAGAAAGGCCATATTAAGGCCGGAATTCGTACGTGTTACCAAGATGGACCGGGAGGTGTATCCCCATGCTTCTGAGCGGGGGATAGTGGAAGCGGTTTTCTTTCGGGGGAATATGCTGGAATTACGGCTTGCTGTGGGAGAATTGAAATTCATCACGTATCATTCCCTGGAAGACGATGTGATTGCCGTGGGGGAAGAGGTCAGTATTTTAATTTACCGGCTGTATCTTTATAATGACCACCAGGTGCGGCTGGTGGAAAATATGGCATTCAAATCCGGCAGTACTTTCACAATCTGACCCGGACCAAAGGAAGGGGCTGCTGCAAAAGGAAGCTTCTTTTATATGTATGCTCCGGCATTTAAATTTGCAACGCTTTCCCGGATGGCCAGTTTGTTTGGCAAAAAGATTTTCATAGGCAGACTGTGCCGCTTATGGATTCTGTTAAGCAGGGTCTGTACTGCAACATTTCCCATCTCAACGATTGGCATTCCCACGGTGGTCAGCATGGGGGAAACATATCCGGACAATTCAATATTATCCATGCTGATAATGGAAAGCTGTTCCGGTACTTTTATTTTTGACTCCGTAAAGCGGCGCAGGGCAGCAATAGCGGCAATGTCGGTTGCACAGAAAACGGCGGTAGGAAGAGGTTTTGCTGTGTTAAGCAGATAGTCGGCACCCTGGTAACCGCCGGCTCCGTTTTGAGGGCAATTGCTTACAAGGCCCGGGGAAAATGCCAGTCCATGCTCACGAAGGGTATCAAGATATGCCTGATACCTCACCTCGCCGGAAATCTCTCCGATATAGCCGATTCTCCGGTGACCACAAGTAATCAAATGCTTGATTGCAATTTGAGTCGCCTCATATCCGTTGCAGATGACCTGGTCACAGCCGGCAGAAATGATATTACGGCCCACATAGACGAGATTTTTATAACGCTTTTCCAAAAAGTTCATATAATTATTGTTAATCCGCCCCAGTATAATAGCACCTTCCGCTTTGAAAGAACCTGTTTCTTCCGGTATGGAGTCCGGCTTCATGTCAAAAACCGAATAGGAAAACCGTACGGGATATCCCTGTTCCATTGCCTGCTGCTCAATGACTCTTGCGAGCTGGGCAAAAAACGGATCATCCTCCAAGGTCCTGGTTCTGCCCAAAATACAGGCTAAGGCACCATTCGATGATTTCTGCTCCTTTGTTTTTCCGCACTTTAACTCTTTGGCATTTAAATTAGGGGTATAGCCCGTTTCCTTGATTATTGACCAAACCCGGTCCCGTACCTCCTTCCGGGCAAAGCTGTCATCCGGGGAGTTGATAATCCGTGATACGGTAGAAACAGATACCCCGGCTTGTGCCGCTACTTCTTTTAATGTCATACCGGATTCTCCTTAAAGAAATCATATTGAAATATATATTAAATATATATGTTTAATATGATATGATATCTTGGAATAAATTTCAAGTGAAAATTTGTAGAACGTTTGCGCAGATTCAGCCTTGATTTTAAAGGCATTTTAAAAGCTTTCTTGTGTAACGTTTGCGTAATCGGCTCTGGATTTTCAGGATTATACCATATACAATAAGTGATAGCATACTAAATAAATATATAAAGTAGGTGATTGTGTGGAGCTGCAACTAAAAGCACTTACCACGGACTTTCTGATTATAGGCGGTGGTACTGCGGGGTGTTACGCGGCCTTGACCTTTACGGAAGTGTCCGGCGGGAATGTACTGATAGCAGAAAAAGCGAATATAAAACGCAGCGGCTGTCTGGCCGCCGGAGTCAATGCTATTAATGCCTATATAGTGCCTGGAAAGACTCCGAAGGATTATGTGGATTATGCACGCAGGGATGCGGAGGACATCGTCCGTGATGATTTGCTGCGGACTATGGCAGAGGGCCTGAACCGAACAGCTGCCAAAATGGAGGGTTTGGGGCTGACTATCCTGAAGGATGAACAAGGGCAGTATGTTACCCGGGGAAACCGCAATATAAAAATCAATGGAGAGAATATTAAGCCAATTTTAGCCGGTGCCGTTGCCTCCTGTCCGCAGATTACCGTATTGAACAGGGTAAATGTGTTTGATTATATCATAAAGCAAGGCTGGATTCAGGGTGCTTACGCCATTGCTGTGGAGGAGCCGGTCCTGTATGTGATATCGGCAAAGGCTGTACTCTGTGCCACAGGTGGCGCGTCCGGATTATATAGACCCAACCATCCCGGATTCTCCCGCCATAAAATGTGGTACCCGCCCTTTAATACAGGCGCGGGATATGCAATGGGTATCCGTGCCGGAGCAGAAATGACTACCCTTGAAATGCGCTTTATTGCCCTTCGGTGCAAGGATACCATTGCGCCCACCGGCACACTTGCCCAGGGTGTGGGAGCAAGGCAGATCAATGCACTGGGTGAAGTATATGAGCAAAAATATGGAATTACCACCTCTCAGCGGGTATATGGCACGGTGACGGAGAATCTGGAAGGGCGGGGACCATGCTATCTGCGTACGATTGGCATTACCAAAACCCAGGAGGAGGATTTGCAGAAAGCCTATCTTAATATGGCGCCGGGTCAAACTCTTCGGTGGATTGAAAGCAGGCAGACACCCGGCATAAAAAATGTGGAAATCGAGGGTACCGAGCCCTATATAGTCGGCGGGCATACCGCCAGTGGTTACTGGGTGGATGTGAACAGGGAGACCACCATCAGAGGGTTGTATGCGGCTGGAGATGTTGCCGGGGGCTGTCCCCAGAAATATGTGACAGGAGCCTTTGCAGAGGGTGAAATCGCAGCAAAGGCGGCAGCCCGCTATATGGAGTGTGAAAGAGAAGCATTTTCGCAGTCCATAATCAATGGTAATACAGTAGACAAATCCGAGGGACGTGACGGGAGCAAATGTGAAGACAAAACATTTTTACAGTCCGCTATCTATGGCAATACCCCAGACAGGTTTGAGGTAAGCAACGGGAGTGGGAGTGAAACAATTCCACCAGATATGGAAGAGGCTTGCCAAAAGAAACGCTGGCTGGAGGGCTTTTTAAATTCCTCGGAAGCCCCCCGCACTACGGATGAATTGGAGGAAGCCATGCAGGCCGTCATGGATGAGTATGCGGGAGGAATTGGCTCTAACTACCGCTTTTCAGAAAAGTCTCTTGCTATAGCGGAAGACAGAATCCGTAAGCTGGAGCAGCAATCCAGCCTTTTGGGAGCATCAGGGATGCAGGAGCTGGTCTACATATTAGAACTGCAGGAACGCCTTACACTCTGCAGATCGGTAATAGCCCATCTGGCTGCCCGTAAAGAAACCCGCTGGCATAGCTTTGCCGAGTATACGGATTATCCCGATAGCAGTGATAAATGGAAGCTGTATGTAAATTCCCGGATGGAGAATGGGAAGCTGAACATGATTTTCCGGCCATTGGTGCAGGAGGGAGAAAAATATGAGCATTGAGATTTCCAGGGAGGTTTGTATTGGATGCGGCCAGTGCGCACAAATCTGTCCGGGTACCCTGATAAGGCTGGGGGATACCGGAAAGGCATTCATTTCCCATGCAGAGCGTTGCTGGGGCTGTGCCTCCTGCGTAAAGGAATGTCCGGTACAGGCAATTGCCCTGTTCCTGGGAGAGGATGCGGGAGGCCTGGGCGGTAGACTTACTGTCCGCAGGGAAAATACCCTGCTGCATTGGATAATCACGATGCCCGGCGGAGAAAAACAAATCATTACCTTAGACAGCCGTGATGCAAATAAATATTAGGAGTGAAGCATATGCCACTAACACATTTAGATAAACTGGAGGCTGAGGCCATCTACATTTTCCGGGAGGTAGCCGCCGAGTGCGAGCGTCCGGTCATGCTATATTCCATTGGAAAGGATTCATCCGTCATGCTTCATCTGGCTATGAAGGCTTTTTACCCCGAAAAACCCCCCTTTCCTTTTCTGCATATCGATACAAGCTGGAAGTTTCGTGAAATGATTGAATTCCGGGACAGAAAGGCAAAAGAGCTGGGGATTCAGATGTTGGTCTACCGCAATGAAGCTGCCATTGCCAGGGGGGTTAATCCCTTTGATTACGGTGCGGCCTACACCGACATTATGAAAACACAGGCCCTGAAAGAAGCACTGACGAAATACCAATTTACGGCAGCCTTTGGCGGAGGGAGGCGTGATGAGGAGAAATCACGTGCAAAAGAGAGAATTTTTTCCTTCCGTAATGAGCATCACGCATGGGACCCCAAAAACCAGCGGCCGGAAATGTGGAAGCTGTACAACACCCGGATGAACAAGGGGGAAAGTATGAGGGTGTTCCCTATTTCCAACTGGACGGAAAAAGATATCTGGCAATATATCCGCCGGGAAAATATAGATATTGTCCCCCTGTATTTTGCCGCCCGGCGCCCGGTGGTATACCGGGACGATAATATTATTATGGTGGATGATGACAGGATGCGCCTGGAGCCGGGGGAGACTCCGGAGCTTAAGAAAATCCGCTTCCGTACCCTGGGCTGCTATCCGCTGACCGGCGGAGTGGAGTCGGAGGCAGATACCCTGGATGAGGTGATAGCCGAGACACTTTCCGCCGTGACCTCGGAGCGTACCAGCAGGGTAATTGATAAGGAAGCGGCAGGAAGCATGGAACGGCGGAAACGGGAGGGATACTTTTAATGAGCAATGCAGAAAACGGGTTATTAAAGTTTATCACCTGCGGCAGTGTGGATGATGGCAAATCTACGCTGATCGGACATATTTTATACGATTCCAAGCTTTTGTATGCCGACCAGGAACAGGCACTTCTGCTGGACAGTCAGGTCGGCAGCCGTGGAGGGGCAATCGATTATTCCCTGCTGCTGGACGGCCTGATGGCAGAGCGTGAGCAGGGAATCACAATAGATGTGGCGTACCGTTATTTTACCACCGAGCAGCGGAGCTTTATTGTAGCAGATACTCCCGGTCATGAGGAGTATACCCGGAATATGGCAGTAGGGGCTTCCTTTGCCGATCTGGCGGTGATTTTAGTGGATGCCTCCCAGGGAGTCCTGAAGCAGACCCGCCGTCATGCCCGTATCTGTTCACTGATGGGTATCCGGTATTTTGTATTTGCTGTAAACAAAATGGATTTAATCGGATATAATCAACAAACCTTTGCTGCAATTTCAGAAGATATCGGAAGGCTTCAGACAGAGCTGGGACTGCAGGATACCGTTATAATTCCTGTTTCTGCCACCGAGGGTGACAATGTCACAGTGCATTCCGGGAAAATGCCCTGGTATCAGGGCAGCACTCTTTTAGCCCATCTGGAAACAGTGGATATTTCCGGAAGCCTGCCGGAAGCCGGCTTTTATATGCCCGTACAGAGAGTCTGCCGCCCCGACCGCAGCTTCCGCGGCTTTCAGGGACAGATTGAAGCAGGAAGGGTCAGTACCGGTGACAGGATTACTGTTCTGCCCAGCGGTGAAATTGCGGTAGTCAAATCAATTCATCTAGGGAACAAGGAAGTAGACCGGGGAGAACCGGGGCAGCCTGTAACCATTCAGCTGGACAGGGAAGTGGATATTTCCAGGGGATGTGTGCTGGCATGGAATGCGGAATTAAAAATTGCAAATTCCTTTTCTGCGACCCTGTTATGGATGGATGAACAAGAACTGGTTCCCGGCAAGGAGTACTGGATTAAGCAGGGAACGAAACTGCTGCCCGCCATCGTTACGGATATCCGCCATAAGGTGGATGTAAATAATGGTATGCTGCTCCCTGCCGGCTCCCTTTCAAAAAATGAAATTGCCCGTTGCGGGATTGTACTGTCCGAGCAGGCGGTGCTGGATGAATTTAGTTTGCATAAAACCCTTGGGGAACTGATTTTAATAGACCGGGTGAGCCATGCTACGGCAGCCTGCGGTATCCTTGAAAACGTCGGTGAGCAAAAAACGGATAATGTTTTCCTGAGGGAGGGTTCCATGAAACTGAAAATCAGCCTTTTTGACCAGTTTTATTACCATCCTGATATCCATACCATCCTGCGGCACAGTCCGTCACCGGTCACTTATGAAAAAGGGGATGAACTGCCCCTGAATGGTGAGGGGTATCAATATCCGGGGGATTTTGACCTGGCGGCGGATTCCGTTGTTGCCAACATACGCAATGGCATATTTGCAGGCTTTGGCTCCCGTGAAGCCAGGTATCCCCTTCTTGACAGATACGGAATTGAACTGGAGACGGGCCTTTCCCGGGCCTTCGGAAAATACCATAAGATTCCGGTATGGGAAAATAACGCAGAATTACAGGAAAGAGGTGAATGATATGGCGGTTGATTACAAAGCCCTGAAGGATGGAGGATTTATGCGCCAGTTACAGCAGGACAATTTCTCCCTGCGGCTGAAGGTGGTGGGTGGAAACTTAAGTTCAGAGCAGCTTTTAACAATTTCTGAAATTAGCAAAAAGTATGGAGACGGGTATGTGCACCTTACCTCACGCCAGAGCGTGGAAATTCCCTTTATCAGGCTGGAGGATGTGGAGGCAGTTAAGAAGGAACTGGAGGCAGGAGGTGTAAATACAAGCGTGTGCGGTCCCCATGTACGCACGGTCACGGCCTGCCAGGGCAGCAGGGTCTGTCCTTCAGGCTGCATTGACACCTATGCCCTGGCCCTTGAAGTTTCTGACAGGTATTTTGGCAGAGTTCTGCCCCACAAATTCAAAATAGGAATAACCGGCTGCAGGAACAACTGTCTTAAGGCCGAAGAAAACGATCTTGGCGTCAAAGGCGGTCTTACGGTTGAATGGATTCCCGATGCCTGTACACTCTGCGGTGTGTGCATAAAGGCCTGCCGGGAAGGCGCCTTAACACAGAGCGGCAATGAAATTTTACGCGATGTGGATAAATGCAGCAATTGCGGGCGGTGTGTGAAGGCCTGTCCCTTTCATGCCTGGAAGGGCGAACCGGGATATCTTCTTACCTTTGGCGGGACTTTTGGAAACATGATTGCCAAAGGAGAGCAGTTTATACCAATTATTCACGAGAAAGAAACGCTTTTTCGCGTGGCTGATGCGGCTTTGGCATTTTTTGAGAAACATGCCAGGCCGGGTGAGCGCTTCCGTGGGGCAATCAACAGGGTGGGCTGGGACAGCTTCAAGTCGGAAATAGAGACAGCGTACAAGGGATGAATCCGGGCAAAAGGCATAAGGAATAAATAATTACAAAAATCTTTTATTAGGAAAGGCACTTAAGTAAGGCACTGGGCATAAATTAATAATAAACCCCAATCGTTGAGGTGCTTTTAGAGTGAAATCTTTTCCAAAGCCACTGAGCGCCAAGGAAGAAACGGAAATCCTGTGCCAATGTATGGAAGGCAGTAAAGAAGCAAGGGATATCCTCATTGAACGTAATCTCCGCCTGGTAGCGCATATTGTTAAGAAATACAATACGGCGGATAGAGAAATAGATGATTTAATATCCATTGGCACAATTGGTTTGATAAAAGCAATCGACACCTTTGACCCGGATAAAGGAATACGGTTAGCCACCTATGCTTCAAGGTGTATTGATAATGAACTGCTTATGATGTTAAGAAGCGGAAAAAGACAGGCAAAGGAAGTGTACCTCTATGAACCCATTGGTTCTGACAAGGAGGGGCATGAGATTAATCTTTTAGATATCATTGAAAGCTCGGAATCCGATATCATAGAAGATATAGAACTGCAGGGGAATGTAAAGAGGCTTTATGAACTGGTCAATAAGGTTCTGAGTAAAAGGGAAAAGCAGATTATAGAAATGCGTTACGGCCTTAATGCACAGGAAGAAGTAACACAGCGTGAAATAGCAAGTAAAATTGGGATTTCAAGGTCCTATGTATCAAGAATCGAGAAAAAGGCATTAAAAAAATTACGGGAGAATTTTGAGAAGGAATTCAGAGATATCTAATATTGAGTGGAAATTATTGATAGAGGCTGCTGCAAATAACTTAACTTACAGAAGGAGCAATTTGATTTCTCTGTAATGCACTGTCTGAAAGACCTGTTACCAGATTTATATGTGTAAATCGAACAATTTTTGTTCGATTAACATATGCAGATCTGTTGATATGTCCTGAAGCCGGTGTGTGACGGGAAATTAAATTGCTCCTTCTGTATAAAAAGGTAAAATGCATCAGTCTCATTTATTTCATAAAAGTAACAGTTGTTTAGAAAATGTTCAGTGCGCAGCTCTATAATAAGTTCTGAAATAGGATAATAATTATTATTATTGAACTATCAGAATGAATTGACAGATATTTTGAGGTTTTGCTGGTAAAAATAACAAAAAAATATAAAATAAATAATAATAATTACTATCCTTACAATGATTGACAAAATACGATTTATGCTGTATAGTTACAGCTAGGTACAAAGTACTATTGACGTATGGAAAAATATGTTACTGAGGAATATGTAAAATGATAAAAAGTCTGACAGAGAAGATAAATGATTCATCAATTAAGGTTGCTGTTGTAGGGCTTGGCTATGTAGGAATGCCTATTGCAGCGGCCTTTTCTAAAAAAATCCCTACTATTGGTTTTGACATTAATGAAAAGAAAATAGAAAATTACCGGAAGGGGCTGGATGCGACCGGAGAAGTTGGAAAGGAAGAGCTGAAAGATTGCCCCGTTGATTTTACGGCAGAGGAAGAGAAGCTGAAAGAGGCAGATTTTATAATCGTTGCTGTTCCTACGCCGGTCAATGATGATAAAACACCTGATTTGACACCTATAACAGATGCTTGTGAAATTATCGGAAGAAATTTGAAAAAGGGAAGTATCGTAGTATTTGAATCTACCGTATATCCCGGAGTGACAGAGGAAGTCTGTGTGACGGTTCTGGAGCAGCATTCAGGGCTTCACTGCGGAGCGGATTTCAGGATTGGCTATTCTCCTGAACGGATTAACCCGGGCGATAAGGAACACAGGTTAACCAATATTGTAAAGATCGTATCCGGCATGGACGATGAGACTACGGAGCTGATTGCCGGAGTATACGGAATGATAATAGATGCCGGTGTATTTAAGACAAGCAGTATTAAAGTGGCGGAGGCTGCCAAGCTGGTAGAAAATGCCCAACGGGATATTAATATCGCTTTTTTAAATGAAATAGCAATGGCATTTGAAAGAATGGGCATCTCTACGGGAGAGGTTTTAACTGCCATGGGAACAAAATGGAATGCTCTTAAGTTTACACCGGGACTGGTGGGAGGTCATTGCATTGGCGTTGACCCTTACTATTTTATCAGCAGGGCAGAACGCTTTGGCTATCATTCCCAGATTATAACGGCAGGCAGAAGAATTAATGACGGCATGGGAAGCTTTGTGGCTGATGTCACTGTAAAAAAGCTGATTCAGGCGGATAAATTAATTAAAAACACAAAGATTTATGTTATGGGGATAACCTTTAAAGAAAACTGTCCCGATATACGCAACACCAAGGTCATGGATATCGTAAACAGGCTTTCGGAATACCAGGCCGATATTTCCGTTACCGATCCGGCGGCGGACAGGAATGAGGTCTTAAGCCATTATCAGTGTAAGCTGGTCGAGCTGGAAGAGGTAAAAGAGGCGGATTGCCTGATTTTTGCAGTTGCCCATAAGGAATTCAGGAAGCTTACTGTCGATGACCTTGATAAGATGTTTAAAAACATGGCAAATGATAAAAAGGTAATCATAGATATAAAGGGAATGTTTGACAAACAGGAACTGGAGAGCAGGGGCTATACATACTGGAGCTTATAAAACAGCAGGAGTGGTTTATGAAAATAAAAAGGAAAAACTGGATTATCATTATTATCCTGATGCTGTGTGTCAGCATCGGGTGCGCCGGTATACTTGTTTTTAAGCTGAAGAATAAAGAAAAGACTCAGCCGGTGGATAAAAGGTTTGATGCTTCCGAAGATATACAGCAGGCATTATTACAATTAAAAAAGGATGGAAAGAAATCAGAGACCATAGGCAGCGTTCAGACCACGGAAAAAGTAATGGCCCTGAATTTTAAAGGCCTTGGCAATACGGCGAGCAGCAGTAAAATCCTTGAATTATTGGAGCAATATGGCATAAAGGGCACCTTCTTTCTTCCGGGTATCCAGGCTGCGGAGGATTCTGCTGCCGTAAAGAAAATGGTAAAGGACGGCCACAGGGTAGAAAGCAATACACTGACCGGAAAGAAAAATCTGGAGAAGGAAAGCCAGAAAGAGCTGGTAACAGATTTTTGCAGAACTAACAATATTCTAAAAGAGATAACGGGAAAGGCACCGGAACTTTTAATGTGCAATTCCACTGAATATACGGATAAGGTATTGAAGGCGGCTTATGCTTCCGGCAATGAAAGGGTTGTAACCGGTACCATTTACTTAAGCTATCAAAGCTTTAAAAATTATGAACAGGTCCTGGATTATGTAAAAGCCCTGGATTATGGAACAATCCTGACGGTTAAGCTGGATGGCCCTTTGGAAAAGGATGAATATTCAAGCAGTAAAAAGGACGAAAAACCGGCGGTGGACAAGCAGGCAGGGGTAAATACCGAAGAGCAGGATAACAGCCTGTCCCAGGATGAGAAGTTAATTCAGGTAGTCGGCTGGCTCTTAAAAGCACTGAGCGAGACAAAAGCGGAAACCGTTTTTACGGCAGATATCAATAACTATAAGGACGGAGATTTTGCGAAGGACTTCCAGGCATACCGTGAGAAGAACAATGGAAAGCTGGCGGAGGTTTATACCAGAATTGCAACAGATGAAAATCTGCTTTCTTTTTCCTTCCGGGGTATCGGAGACGATAAAAAGCTAAAGGAAATACTTGGATTTTTAAAAGAGAAGCATTTAATGGCTACCTTTTTTGTGACCGGGGACGACCTTTTGAATTACGGAAATGAAATCAGAGCAATCCTTGAGCAGGGGCATCAGATCGGTAACGGCGGCCTGACGGGGAAGGATGTTACCCAAAGTGGGTTCAATGAAATCTGTTTTGAGATATATAAATGCGATAAGATACTAAAGGATAATTATGGAATTTCTACGGATATTTTTATGCCGGTGTACGGAAAATATAACGATACGGTAAGAGAGGCTGCTTCCGCACTGGGATATAAGCTGGTCTCATACAGTAAGAACCCCATAACCGATAATACCATGTCCTTACAGGATATCATGAAATACTATAAAAATGGTTTCAGGAACGGGGATATCATATTCTTTTGGCTGAATGGCCATGAGGATTTGCTGCAGGCAGTATCAGGAACCTACAAGCTGGCAGAAAAGCAGAATTACCGATTCACCAGTGTGAAAACGCTGTTTGCAAAGCATTCATTAATGGTTGTAAAGAATAGCGAGCCTGCAAAGACATCAGGCAGCAAAGGCAATACAAATAACGGAAAGCCAAACTCTGGGGGTAAAGGGGACAGTGAGAGGGCGAAGGCCATACTAAAACAGCTCCGGGCGGCAAACAAGGGAAAGCTGGCAACGGAAGTGAAGGCTGTCTATACTACGGAAAAAGCTTTAAGCTATACCTTCACCGGTATCAGCAATACGAAGGTCCTGAAGGATGTATTAAATAAGCTTGATAAGCTTGGAGCAAAAGGAACTTTCTTTGTTACGGAAGAAGAAACCAGAAAATACGGCAATGAGATAAAAAAGATAGCCGATGCCGGGCATGAGATTGAAATCTGTCTGAATCCTTCAAAGGGAGAGGATTTTAATACGGTGGGCATAAGCATTCTGTCCGTGCGGAATGCGGTGGAAAAAATCTGCGGTCAGAAGCCGGCACTGGTGCGGTGCCCTTATGTCATTGATTTGCCTAAGGAGATGCGGGAGGCTATTTCCAGTACGGGATGCACAATTCTTTGGCAGGATGTTAATTTTGTAAACTCGGCCATTGGTAAGCAGGGTACCTTTGATGAGGTAGTAAGCCGAATATACAATGACGGAAATATCAGTGCCAAAAGAGGAGAAATCGCTTATTTCCGCCTTGATTATTATGAAAATTCGGAATTAATCGGAAAGCTGCTGATGGACTTTACGGACAGAAGAGTGAATACGGTGGCCTACCAGGAAAAGGGAAAGGCTGCCTCCGCTTATCAGATAAAGCCTTTAAAGGAGCTGCTTAACAGCAAGGCGGTTTATAAATATCCGGTTGCACCAGGCAGTGTGCTGGCGGACTTACAAAACCGTATATATGCAGGGCATCTGAGCAATTTAAGCGATGAGGCTGTACTCGATACCTTAAGTAAGAGATATATAGGAAACCCGGACATTGTCTCAACCGCCCTGCCAGGATTTACAACGGAAGAATTGGAGCGGTTAAATAAGACGGGTACCTTTACCAAGGATAAGGTTCTATTCCTGACCTTTGATGACTGGGGCTCAGATAAGCCGATTAATCAGCTGCTGTATGTCCTTCGGAAATACAATGTAAAAGGAAACTTTTTTATCCGGACCAATTATCTGGAGTCCAATCCGAATCTTCTCCGGGCTATTGCAGAAGACGGGCATGATGTAGGAAGCCATACGAATCAGCATCTGCCCTTTGCCGACTCCAACGCAAAGCTGGATGAAGATGATATCAATGGAGAGTACACCTCTATCACCGAGAAAGAGGCAGCGGAAAGAAAGCTGGATTTACAGCTTTCCTATAAAAAATTAGTATCTGTCATCGGAGATGTGAAAATTAATGGAAAATCTGCACTGACTACAATATTCAGACCTCCGACACTGGCTATGAGCAAGAGGGGGATGGAAGCTATTCTGGATATGGGATTTTCTCATATTGTCAGCGGTGATTTCGACCCACATGATTATGCGGCAAAGGATGCAAAAGAACTGGCTGATAAAATACTTAACGGCATAAAGGAAGAAGATGGTTCTGTACGGATTCTTCAAAACGGCAGTGTAATTGTCATGCATATGTCCGATGACAGCAGCACACCGAACAACAGAAACGATATAACTGCCGAAGCTCTGGATATGGTTATTCCAAAGCTTTTGGAGGAGGGCTACACCTTTGCCAGATTAAGCCGGTATCTGGGTGAATAATTCCAAACGGAATACCGCCCGGCAGCAAAAAAAGCAGCAGATGAGGATAACAACAGTATGAGATTATTGAAAGGTAAAAAGAAGGACGTAGAGAACATTCTTTTACGGGAAAAGGAAGACAGGAGACTGCTATCCAATGTGCCGGACAAAACCAGGACCCGTACCAATACGGACAGGCGGGGAAATGGCTATGTCAATGAGAACACCCAGAATGTAAATGACTTTATTGAGAATAAACAGGCGGGAATCCGGTACCAGGTAAACTATGAGGTGGAAATCACCTGTATAAAACATAAGAAAAAGTCAAAGTTTATCTGCCAGGGCATTGATATCTCTATGACAGGGATTCTCTTACGGCTGAAGGATAAAGCTGTTTTAACGGCAATACAGGAAGCGGACAGCCTCCTGATAAAGTTTGAAATCCTTCCGGGTACCATGCCGGAGGGAATGGAAATGAAGGTTAAAATGCCGGCTAAAATAGCAAGGGTACAGGAGCTTGAAGACGGCATCTACTGCGGCTTGGAGTTCCATGAAGGCCTGTCGGTCTATTCCGGAAAGAAAAAGAACCGGTATATACTGATGATATCAAGCTTTCTGATGTTTGTTATCGTTGCATTCATTGCCTTGATGAGGGCGGAAAGCATCATTTATTTTAAATTTAATAAATGGCTTTATCTGTACAGTATTGTAACAGCTGCCTTTCTGCTGAGTAAATATTTTTTCGGATTTATGTACCGGGAAGTTCCGATTGATGTGAATTACACTCCCGGGGTAAGTATATTGATACCCTGCTTTAATGAAGAGGAGTGGATTCAAAAGACCATCTTAAGCTGTATCAACCAGGATTACCCCATTGACAAGCTGGAGGTAATCGTAATAGATGACTGTTCCTCGGACAGGTCCGTAGAAAAAATCAAAGAAATCATTGAGAAGCTGAAGCAGGAAGACGGAAAATTTGAAATCAGCAGCCGTATTAAATATATCGTTCAGGAAAAGAATTCCGGTAAAAGGGAAGCTCTTGCCAAAGGAGCCATGGAAGCCAAGCATGATTTGATAGTTTTTGTAGACTCGGACAGCTTTCTAAATCCCTTTGCCCTCCGGTATCTGGTGGCGCCTTTTAAAGACCCTAAAATAGGAGGAGTGGCAGGAAGGACCGATGTAGCTAATACCTATACCAACATATTGACGAAGATGCAATCGGTACGTTATTACATAGCTTTTCGTATTATGAAGGCATCGGAAAGCTATTTTGATACAGTTACCTGCTTATCCGGCCCCCTTGCCTGCTACCGGAAGGAAATTGTCCTAAAGCATAAGGAGGAATGGCTGAACCAAAGATTTTTGAGGCAAAAAGCCACCTTTGGTGATGACAGGGCCATGACGAACATTGTTTTAAATGAATACCGGACGGTTTATCAGGACTCGGCTATCTGTTCCACCATAGTACCAAATGAGTATAAGGTTTTTTTAAAGCAGCAGATGCGCTGGAAACGTTCCTGGCTCAGAGAATCTTTGCTTGCCGGTAAGTTTATGTGGAAAAAGGAGCCCTTTGCAGCCCTGACCTTTTATATCGGTCTGCTGGTGCCCATTCTGGCTCCCATAGTCGTTACCTATAACTTATTTTATGTCCCCCTTGTTCACAGGGTATTTCCCAAAACCTTCATAGTCGGTATTCTGCTAATGGCATTTCTCATGAGCGTGGCACAGTTGTTTTTACGAAAGAGTACCACATGGCTGTTCGGAATGGTATTCTGTCTGTTCTATGAAGCAGTCCTGCTGTGGCAGATGCCGGTTGCATGGTTTACTTTTTGGAAATCCACCTGGGGAACACGAATGACCCCAAGTGACGTAAAGGAACAGAAAAAGAAAGAGGAAAGAAGACAGAGGCGGCTAAGCGGAGGATAATTAAGAGCGTGCAGTACTGCGAAGCTGAATAAATGGTGGTGATTTGATATGAAGAAAAAACGCCTTGACAAGGATAAGAGGAAAATAATCAGAAGCATACTGGAAGCAGTACTGTTAACTATTTTAGCGGTGGTGGTAATCAGGGCTTTATTTACCATGAAAAGCTACCAGCCCTTTAAGGAATCAAAGGTGGAGCTTGGGAGCAGTCAGGAGGACGGGTTTATAGCTGTTTCCTATATTGCTGTGGACCGTGAGGGTACCTCCAGCATGATAAGTGTAAGCAGGCTTGAGGAACAGTTAAAAGCCCTGTATGATAACGGCTATGTTACGATTACCCAGCAGGATGTACTGGATTATTATCAAAAGGGGAAAGCTTTGCCTAAGAAGGCCCTGTTTCTGATGTTTGAAGACGGGCGCAGGGATACGGCCATATTTGCCCAGAAGATAATGGAAAAGTATAATTTTAAAGGGACCATGCTAAGCTATGGAGATAAATTCGGCAGCAGGGATTTTAAATTCCTAACGCCGAAGGATTTGCTGAATTTGGAAGACAGCAGCTTTTGGGAGCTTGGCACCAATGGATACCGGCTTTCCTATATTAATGTCTTTGACCGCTATAACAACTATCTGGGGGAACTCAATTCTTTGGAATATGTGAAGGTAAGAAAATACCTGGGGCGGAATTACAACCAGTATCTCATGGATTTTATCCGGGATGCCTATGGTATACCGAAAGAAAGCTATGAAGAAATGAAGGAGCGTGTCAGCGGTGATTACCGCCTGGTGGATACAATCTATACAAAAAAGCTGAAAAAGGTGCCTGGTGTCTACGTGCTGATGCATTCCAACACAGGCAGCTTTGCTAACAACGATAAAGTAAGCGAAATAAATGAGGAATGGATAAAGAAGCTTTTTGCAATGAACTTTAACCGGGAAGGCTATTCCTATAATACAACAAAGAGCAGTCTTTATGATCTTACAAGAATGCAGCCACAGCCGTACTGGTACCCCAATCATCTGCTTATGCGGATAAAGGATGATACGAAAGCAAAGATAGAATTTGTCATTGGGGAGGAAAAAAGGAGGAAGGACTGGGAGACGGTAAAAGGAGCTGCCGAATTTAAGGCCTCCGATATTATCCTGACCTCCGAGTCCCAGGGCAGCGGACTGCTTCGTCTAAAGGACAGCAGGGATTATAAGAATCTGAATATTTCCGTAACCTTAACAGGAAATAAGCTGGGCTCCCAGGCGGTTTACCTGAGAGCGGATGAGAAGCTTAACAGATATACGGCTGTCAGGCTGCAGAATAATTATCTCCTTGTAGAGGAAAACGGTAAAGACCTTCTGAAGCTCAATCTGGATGAATTTGACGGCAAGGCGGTTCAATCCCTTGAGGAAAATGAACAGGAAGCATTAAAGGAGGAATACAAGGTATATAAGGATGGAAGCAGTGCCTTTGGAACCAAGACAAGTATGGAGGAACAAAAAAAACCGGATAACAAAGAGGCAAAGAGTGTCAGCGAAGGGGCAGAGCCTTATCTTCCGGATATCCAGATTAATGAAGCGGGAAACAGGAAGGTCGATATCATATTGGAAGGAAACAGTCTTACGGTTAAGATAGACGGCAGAACAGCAGCAGAAAAGATTGCTGTGGGAAACACGCAGCCGGGATATGTTTACCTGGAATCAGCCTGGGGAGAATATGGCTACAGCCAGCGCAATATTGCGGACGATGTTTATGATGGTGTATTTCATGAGCTTGTAATCCGGAATAATGAGAAACCGAATACGGCATTATACGATAACCGTTTAAAGGGTATGGATAAAACACAATATGAAATTAAAAATAAATGGAATCACCTTATAAATTGGTTTATTAAAGCGCTCTGATGTGATAAAATAGTTCAAAGATCGGATATTCAGGAAAGAGGATGGAATGAAAAAGAAACTGCTTCCTATTGCACTAATCATGATAGCAGTACTTATGACAGCCTGCAGTATCAGGGAAAGCAAGGAACAAAAGAATAAGGGACAAAATCCGGTAAGCTCCGGGGAAAATACCGGCCCTGCGGATGATAATTCTGACGGAGCCTCAAAAGGGCAGAAGGAGAAGGAGATAACCGGGTGGATTGTTTACTGGGATTCGGATATTTTAACCGAACTTTCTGACAGGGGTAAAAATATCCGAACACTGTGCTATTTTGCTTCCTATTTTAAGGAGGATCATTCACTTTTTCTTCCGGAGGAAGTAAAAGATACTTATAGCAAGGTGAAGCAGAAATATGGCAAGGAGCGGTTTAAAAGCTATCTGACCTTTGTCAATGACATCAGAATGAACGACGGTACCTCGAAGCTTAAGGATACAGAGCTTTTGTATCAGCTGCTGGAGACAAAAAGCAGCAGGGACAAGCATATTGCCGATATTCTGTCCATGGCAGCGGAGGACAGCTATGACGGCATCGAAATCGATTATGAAGCGATCCGTGAGGATAAGACACTCTGGCATTATTTTACCCAATTTGCAGAGGAGCTGTATCAGCAGGCATCAAAAAAAGGTCTGAAAGTAAGAATACTCCTTGAGCCCAATGCACCGGTGGATGAGGCAGCCTTTCCCAAAGGACCGGAATATGTTATAATGTGCTATAATTTATTTGGCTACGGGACCCAGCCGGGACCTAAGGCGGACAAGCCCTTTTTAGAAGAGATGGTACAGAAGATGAAGGGCTTTCCTAATGTGAATTTTGCCTTAGCAACAGGAGGCTTTGACTTTGAGGATGGCGGAGCTGTCAAACAGCTGACGGAAGAGGAAGCCACTACAATAAGGAAGGATTACGGCGCAGAAACACAGAGGGATGCTGGAAGCCGATGTGTTGTATTTTCCTATACTGATAAGACGGGAAAAAGCCATGAGGTGTGGTTTGCGGATAAAACTACCATCGATTACTGGTTTCAGATACTTGAGGATAATGGGGAATATAAGGTATCCCTTTGGCGGTTGGGCGGAAATGTGACAGTGGAACCCTGAGTATAAAGTTCCTTACATTATGTTTGATGCCCTATGTGGCATTAGGCCTTGAACAGAAAAAGAAAATCAGAAAGATAAGGGTGCCACATAGGGAATCTTTCACTCATTTTATATTTGTGGCTGTATCGCAGACAAGCCTGCGATATCCCAAGAGGATAAATAGGATGAAGCAAATTGACATGCGCAGCATGGCTGACAAATTAATAAACCGGGAGACCATTGTCTATGTCATTGCCGGAGGCATGACGACGGCAGTTAATATGGCCACCTATTATGTGCTATGCTACTGGGCCATGATGAATCACCTCATTGCCAATATTATAGCCTGGGTGATTGCGGTAACCTTTGCATATTTTGTAAATGCAGGCTGGGTATTTCGGGATAAGAGAACCGCAGTAAAGGAAGAGCTGTCCAAGATGATGAAATTCTTCCTTGCAAGGCTTTTTTCCCTTGGAGTAGAGGAGGGCGGCTTATTTCTTTTTGTTAGTCTCCTTATGTGGAATAACATGGCGGTAAAGGCAGGGTTGGCTGTAATTGTAATTATAATTAATTACGTTTTCAGTAAGTTTTATATCTTTAACAGTGCAAAAAAAACGACTGGGAGATAGGAAGCTAAGATATGTTTAAGGCTTGTATTTAAGACTTAAGGCTTGTTAGCTTGTAATTAAGGTATGACAACTAAGGCCTGTATCCTGGGATAAGAATAAGGCATGAAATAAGTATATGCCTGGTATTATGTATTTCTATTACCATATATGTTTATCTTATAAGACGAAAAAGGCGGTTATATAACCGCCTTAATTTTTTTATATTCTGGTTGACCAGTTGGAGCAATCCCAGACCTTGGTTGCAAAGTCTTCGTAAAATTCAGGTTCATGGCAGATAAGAAGAATACTTCCGCCATATTCCATAAGAGCACGTTTTAATTCATCCTTAGCATCGACATCCAGATGGTTGGTAGGCTCATCCAGCAAAAGAATATTGGTTTCCCTGTTAATCAGCTTACATAAGCGTACTTTTGCCTGCTCACCACCGCTTAAGACCCTTACCTGACTTTCAATGTGCTTTGTGGTAAGGCCGCATTTTGCCAGTGCAGAACGTACCTCATACTGGGAATAGGAGGGGAATTCACGCCATATTTCTTCAATACAGGTATTGTTCTTGGCGCCGCTCATTTCCTGCTCAAAATATCCCTTAAACAGGTAATCGCCTAAAGAGACCTTGCCTTCAATAGGAGGAATAAGGCCGATGATGCTCTTAAGCAAGGTGGTCTTGCCGATACCATTGGCTCCCTTTAGCACGATTTTGTCCCCGCGTTCCATGGTAAGTGTCAGTGGCTTTGACAGAGGTTCATCATAGCCAATTACAAGATGCTCTGTCTGAAAAATGAATCTTCCCGAGGCTCTTGCTTCCTTGAAGTAAAATTCAGGCTTGGGCTTTTCCCTGGCAAGTTCAATGACCTCCATTTTATCCAGCTTCTTTTGCCTGGACATCGCCATATTTCTGGTGGAAACCCTTGCCTTGTTTCTGGCAACAAAGTCCTGCAGCTCGTTTATTTCCTGCTGCTGTCTTTTGTAGGCACTTTCTAACTGGGCTTTCTTTACCTCATAAACTTCTGTAAATTTATCATAATCTCCGACATAGCGTGTCAGATCTGCATTTTCCATATGATAGATAATATTTATTACACTGTTCAGGAAAGGTATATCGTGGGAGATAAGGATAAAGGCATTGTCATAATCAATCAGATAGCGTTTCAGCCATTCGATATGCACCGTATCCAGGTAATTGGTTGGCTCATCCAATAATAGAATGTCCGGCTTTTCTAATAACAGCTTTCCCAGAAGTACCTTGGTACGCTGTCCGCCGCTAAGCTCTGTCACATCCAGATCAAGGCCAAGGGCATCAAGACCTAGGGCGTGACTGATTTCATCCACCTTTGTATCTATAATATAAAAATTATTATTATCAAGAGTTTCCTGTATGGTACCAAACTCCTCCATAATACCCATAAGGGTATCGGGATCTGCATCAGCCATTTGATTGCATAAATCATTCATTTTCTTCTCCAGTTCAAAGAGATAGGAAAAAGCAGATTTTAAGACCTCCCTGATAGTCATTCCTTTCTCCAGAACGGAGTGCTGATCAAGATATCCCACCCTGACATTCTTGGCCCATTGTATGGTTCCTTCATCCGGCATCAGCTTTCCGGTGACAATGTTCATGAAAGTGGATTTACCCTCTCCATTGGCACCTACCAATCCGATATGTTCCCCCTTTAAAAGGCGGAAAGATACGTTATTAAAAATAGCTCTGTCACCAAAGCCATGGGTGAGATTTTCTACATTTAAAATACTCATAAGTACTCCTTGCAAATTTCTTTCTGATTTCTTAAAAGGCACTTAATAAATTATACATATTTTTTTAATATTTTCAAGTGAAATGTAAAGGGTAATCAGAAAGAAAATTGTAAAAATTCGCTTAAATGGGCACTTTTCGTGAGAAGGGAACCGTCAGTAGAATTTAAATTTATGGAATTCTTTTCATTTTTGTGAATATCTGCTACAATAATAGCTGCATAAGCTAAAAAAATTTACATAGAATTTACGCTATGAAAGCATGTTATTGTTATAATGGCTTTACTTTGCAGGCTTAAATTTAACAATCAGAAAAGCCTTACAGGGAAAATAATAACAGGAAGACAGAATGGCTTCCAGGAGGTAATAGATTTGATAACCTATAGTGAAATTAAGAAAATCCCCCAGATAAAAACATATATACAAAAGGCAGATGAGGCACTGGGTGCTTTAGGCTATACCGAGCACAGCTTTGCCCATGTAGGTCTGGTGGCAGAAAAAGTGAAGTATATACTTACAACCATGGGATATCCTCAGAGAACCGTTGAGCTGGCGCAGATAGCTGCTTATATGCATGATATCGGCAATGTGATAAACCGTGTGGACCATGCCCAGAGCGGGGCAGTTATGGCATTTCGTATTCTGGACAGACAGGGCGTGGATGCCGAGGACATTGCAGTGATTATATCCGCAATCGGAAATCATGATGAAAGCACAGCCTTTCCGGTAAATGAGGTGGCGGCAGCACTTATACTGGCAGATAAATCAGATGTTCGTTACACCAGGGTGAGAAACCGTGATCTGCCCAGCTTTGATATCCATGACAGAGTGAATTATGCAGTAAAAAAGGCCGAAACTGTTATAAATGAAGAAAAAAACAAGATAACCTTAAACCTTACCATTGATACGGAGTTTTCTTCCGTAATGGACTATTTTGAAATATTCCTGGAGCGTATGGTTTTGTGTAAGAAAGCTGCCCAGAAGCTGAATTTAAGATTCCAGCTTGTTATAAACGAGCAAAAGGTGTTATAAGGCTTGTGCATACTGCGGAGATAGCTTGGTGGATAGATTAAAAGTAGTATAATGTGGTAAAGTACACACAAATGGATAAAAGAGGTATTCATAGAATGGAAACAGAGAGAAAATTTTTACTTGGTAAACTGCCGGAAAATCTTTCAGCCTATATGAAAAAAGAGATTGAACAGGGATATCTTTGTACAAATCCTGTTATTCGGATACGTAAAAGTAATGAAGATTACTATATGACCTATAAGGCAAAGGTAAAAAATGTGGCTGACAGCACGGTGGCATTAGTCTGTGAGGAGGCGGAGTTTCCTCTGACGAGGGAAGCATATTATCATCTAAGGGAAAAGGTGGATATGCGCCTTATCACAAAGACCCGCTATCTGATTCCGCTTTCTGACGGACTGACGGCAGAGCTGGACATCTTTGAAGGAGAACTGAAGGGACTGGTATTTGCTGAGGTGGAATTTAAGTCAGAGGAGGAAGCAAAAGATTTTAAGTTGCCGGACTGGTTTTCGGAAGAAGTAACTTTTGATGACAGATATAAGAATAACGTGCTTGCCATGACAGTAAATCTGGAGGAATTAAATCTGAATCTAAAGAAAAAGGAAAGTGCCTCTTAAGGTAAGAGGTCACTTTCCTTTGCTATTCTTGTCTCATTGGTATAGCTGTTAAGCTTGTTGAATTTTAAGACAGCCTTAAACAGATCACCGTCTAATTCAATATCAAAGGTTCCCTCCTGGATGGCGGCAAGACTCTTGGCAATGGACAGGCCCAAGCCGCTTCCCTCCGTATTTCTGGAAAGGTCACCTCTTACAAAACGCTCCATCAACTCTTCCGAACTGATATTAAGCTTGGCAGCTGAAATATTTTTTACGGAAACCACTGCCATATCATCCTCGGCAAAGATATTGATATAAGTCCTGGTGCCTCCCAGGGCGTACTTTACGACATTGGAGAAAATATTTTCAATGATACGGTAAGTACTTCTGCCGTCGGCCATAATGTAAAGGGGCTCCTGGGACACCGTAAGCACCGGTTCAATCTTATGGACATTGAACTTGTCTTCGAATTCACCCAGGGACTGCCTTACAAGCTCCACCAGGTTCAAGCATTCAAGGTTCAGTACCAGGGTACCGGAGGATGCCTTTGAGGCTTCTACAAGATCCTCTATTAATGTCTTAAGACGCCAGGTCTTTCCTGACAGCACCTCCAGATAACCCTGGGCAGTTTTATTATTAAGGTTTTCCTTTTTCAATAAATCCACATAGTTAATAATGGAGGTCAGGGGTGTTTTAATGTCGTGGGAGACATTGGCAATCAGCTCGGTCTTTAAACGCTCACTTTTGACCTTTTCATCAACTGCGGCAGAAAAGCCCTCACTGATATTGTTAATATCAAGGGCAAGCGAAAGAGAAGGTTCATGCATTTTTTCAACAGGTATCTTATGGTTCAGGTTACCGTCCGCCAGTTTTTTTGTCTCATGGCTGATGATTTTAAAGTCAATGACCTGCTTTAATATCACGTAGAACAGAATCAGGTAACCCAGGATAGTAATAAATAGGAAAAGCTGTATACGGTAGGGAACAGAGGCAAACCGGTAAACCAGAAAGCCGGCTGCTTCAATGATTGAAAAAAGAAGGAGAAGTCCGGCAAAGCGGAAGGTGATGCTTCTTTCTGCAAAAAATCCCTTTATAAAGTCCTTAAGCTTAAGTCCAAAGGTATGAAGGTAGGAATTTGAGATCAGGACATTCTTTTTCACTCTTCGGACCAGACTCAGAAAGCCAAACATACAGAATGGATACAGGATAGAATACCCGATTCCAAGCAGTATGGAATAGTCAAAGTTATAATCCTGATACAGGTATTTGCAAAGCCGTATCGCAATGGTGTAGAACAGGGCAATGCCGCCGGCTATCAGGATAAGGCCGGTTTCGGTCTTCAGCCTGTCAAAGCCCATGATAATAATCTGGTCGGAATCCTTGGAATGTCCGGTAAAAAATACGGTAAGTATTAAAAAAACAAGAAGCATGACAAAGGATAAGGGAACCGGGTGCAGGGAATTGGAATAGTTGCGGTAGAGCACGTTAAAGTGGTGGTACATGGTTCCAAATTCATCAGCAGTATTGGGAAAATTATTTACAATGGTGGTACAGATGATGTAATCGCCCCTGTTGGTTTCCGTATTGTCCACTCCGTTTATGACATTTCCTTTGATATAGTCAATTACCCAGCTTAGATTTTCGTCATTCATATACTGGTAGTTGCGGTTTACGTTGGTGGCATATTTTTCAGTCTCTGTGTTAATGATAAGATAAGCATTATTGGTCAGCTTAACATGCTCTAAATATTCTTTTAGAGTCATTTTATTTTTGCTTTTCTCATTAGCCTTAGAAACCTTATTTTCAAGAGCGGCAGAGGCGTAAACAGAACCGGTATTGATGTTTTTTACATAATACAGAAAATTGCTGTTGGTCTGATTTAAGATGGCATTGTAGTAGTCAAACTTTTCCTTCTCGCTGCTGGCATCGTCATTTTTACCATGGGTCTTAGGGTTGTCCACTTCTTTTTCAAACAGGGAGGAAATATCAGAAGAAGAGGAGTCGAAGCCGATACTGCCGGAGTAACCCTTTTCTCTGTAATCAACGTATACGGCTACTCTTTCTACGTATTTTAAAAATTTACTTTGGAATTCAGAGGTTTCCTTAAAATCTCTGGTATTTGTGGTGTAGGAATCAAGATAATTAAAAATATGATAAGTCCCTATTGTCAGGGTCAGGCCGGACAGAAAGAGAGCTATATGTATCAGTATTTTTATATACATTGAGCCTTTGATTCTATTCATAAGAACACTGCCTTTCCAAAAAGCTAATATTTCTCAACCTTATAACCAATTCCCCAGGCCACCTTCAGGTATTTGGGGTCCTTCGGATTAATTTCAATCTTCTCTCTGATGTGCCTGATATGGACTGCGACGATATTGTCTGCACCATAAGATGGCTCGTTCCAGATCAGTTCATAGATTTCATTGATGGAAAAGACCCGGCCCTTATTCTTGACCAATAATTTTAAAAGGTTATATTCAATGGGAGTAAGCTTGATCAGCTCACCGTCCACATAAACCTCTTTTCTGTCATCATTTACAACGAGTCCCCCGGAGGAATAGATATTCTGTTCCTCGGATACAATGCTGCCAAGCTTGGTATATCTTCTCAGAGCGGATTTTACCCTTGCAATCAGCTCCAGCGGATTAAAAGGCTTCGTTATATAATCATCGGCTCCCACATTCAGCCCAAGGACCTTGTCGCTGTCCTCTGACTTGGCAGTCAGTAATATAATAGGAAGAGTACTGTTATTCTCCCTTAATTTCATGGTTACACGGATACCGTCCATTTCCGGCATCATAATATCTAAAAGGACAAGGTGCACTTCTGTGGATTCAATTTCCTCCAAAGCTTCTTTTCCGTTATAGGCCTTAATGATATGATAACCTTCCGCGCTTAAATATATCTGAATTGCATCTACAATTTCTTTATCATCATCACAAACTAATATCGTGTACATAGTATACCTCCGAATATATTGTATTCCTTAAGGTCATTATATCTTATTTTTAGTAAAACATCCAGTATTTATAAATGGAAAGGGGAATAAATGAAGTGCAGTGAAATAAAAGGGTGGATTTTTTGAAAGAGATATTTTATAATGTTATCCATTGAAAGGACCAATTGCGTAAAAATTTATAATTATGCAAAATGTTTGGACAATAAAGTAAGAAAGACATTTGCTGTACCGAAACTGGCAGGAGGAATAAATGATGTATAAAATATTGAAAAAAGAAACCCTCGCACCCAATATTTATCTAATGGATATTGAGGCGCACAGGGTTGCAAAATCGTGTTATCCGGGACAATTTGTCATAGTTAAAATGGATGAGAAGGGAGAACGCATTCCGCTTACCATCTGTGATTATGACAGGGAAAAGGGCAGTGTGACCATTGTATTCCAGGCACTTGGTTCATCCACAAAACGCATGGCAGCTTTTGAAGCAGGTGAAGAATTTAAGGATTTTGCCGGACCCTTGGGAAATAAATCAGAGCTGATTGATGAGCCCGTTGAGGAGCTTCATAAGAAAAACATTTTATTTGTGGCAGGGGGCGTGGGAACCGCGCCGGTGTATCCCCAGGTGAAATGGATGAAGGAACAGGGGCATGCTGTGGATTGCATTATTGGAGCCAGGAACAAGGACCTTATTATTCTGGAAGAGGAAATGAAAAAGGTCGCAAAAAATGTCTATGTGGCAACGGATGACGGTTCCTATGGCTTTAAGGGAAATGTAAATGACTGCATAAAGGACCTTGTAAACAACCAGGGAAAGCATTATGACCAGGTGATAGCCATCGGACCTGTGATTATGATGAAATTCGTCTGTATCCTTACAAAAGAGCTTGGAATTCCTACCATAGTAAGCATGAACCCCATTATGGTGGATGGAACCGGAATGTGCGGAGCCTGCAGATTGACAGTAGGCGGCAAGGTAAAGTTTGCCTGCGTGGATGGACCGGAATTCGACGGACATCTGGTGGATTTTGACGAGTCCATGAAAAGGCAGCAGATGTATAAGACAGCCGAAGGCAGAGCTGTTTTGAAGGAAAAAGAAGGAGCGACCCACAAAGGTGGTGGCTGTGGCTGCAGCGACCCGGCGGACAGATAGGAGTTAAAAAATGGATGTATTAAAAAAAGTACCTGTCAGAGAACAGGACCCGGAAGTAAGAGCACATAACTTTGAAGAAGTTTGTTTAGGATATAATACGGAAGAAGCGCAGCTTGAAGCACAAAGATGCTTAAAGTGCAAAAATGCAAGATGTATCGAAGGATGTCCCGTTAACATCGACATTCCCGGCTTTATAAGAGAGATAGAAAAAGGAAATCCCAGCGGAGCCTATAAGGTACTCAGCAACTATTCAGCCCTTCCTGCTGTTTGCGGAAGAGTATGTCCCCAGGAATCCCAGTGTGAGGAAAGGTGTATCAGAGGGATAAAAGGAGAGCCCGTTTCCATCGGAAAATTAGAGCGTTATGCAGCGGATTGGGCAAGAGAAAATGGAGTTAAGCCCGATATGCCGTCAGAAAAAAAAGGCAAAAAAGTAGCGGTAATCGGTTCCGGTCCTGCCGGCTTGACCTGTGCGGGAGACCTGGCAAAGCTTGGCTATGACGTAACAATTTTTGAAGCGCTTCATGAACCAGGAGGTGTACTGGTATATGGCATACCGGAGTTTCGTCTTCCCAAGGAAAGCGTGGTTAAGAGTGAAATAGAGAATGTAAAGGCTCTTGGTGTTAAAATAGAAACCAATGTAGTAATCGGAAAATCCGTTACGATTGATGAGCTGATGGAAGAGGAAGGCTATGAAGCCGTTTTTATCGGTTCAGGAGCAGGACTTCCGAAATTTATGGGTATTCCGGGAGAGAATGCAAACGGAGTATTCTCTGCCAATGAATATCTGACAAGAAACAACCTGATGAAAGCCTTTGATGCCACTTATGATACTCCCATTGCAGCAGGACAGACGGTGGCAGTAGTCGGAGGCGGAAATGTGGCAATGGATGCTGCCAGGACAGCGTTAAGGCTTGGCGCAAAGGTTTATGTGGTTTACAGAAGAAGTGAAGAGGAGCTTCCCGCCAGAACGGAAGAGGTTCATCATGCCAAAGAGGAAGGTATTATCTTCAAGCTGCTGACGAATCCCACGGAAATCCTTGTAGATGAAAACGGATGGGTCAAAGGCATGAAGTGCGAGGAAATGGAGCTTTTAGAGCCGGATGCCTCCGGAAGAAGAAGGCCGGTGCCCAAGAAGGATTCGGAATTTGAGCTCCCGGTTGACACGGTAATCATGTCACTTGGAACCAGCCCTAATCCCCTTATATCCTCCACAACAGAGGGCCTTGATATCAATAAATATAATTGTATCGTTGCCGATGAGGAAACCGGAAAGACTACAAAAGAAGGAGTCTTTGCAGGCGGAGATGCGGTGATTGGTGCCGCAACGGTTATCCTTGCCATGGGAGCGGGTAAAAAGGCAGCCAAGGCAATTGATGAGTATTTAAATAATAAGACAGGGAACAATCTGTAGGACAGTCGGAGTATTAATTGTAAAATAGGCAGATGCTTTAGGGAAGAAAGGAAAGCAGCTTATCTGTAAACTAGGTAAAATACTTTCTCGAAGACAGGGAAAAGCATTTACCTGTAAGCTAGCAATATACTTCCTCGAAAACAGCAGAAGCATTACCTGAAAATACCAGTCCGGATATTGCCTGCGGGACAGGTGGAAAATTATTCAAAAGACAGGCCGGACTGTGCAATAAGTAAAAAATGATTGCTAAATCAACGATTTATTGGTATAATATGTTGTAAAACAGGCTCTGTATAAAAGGAGAGTCCAAGAAAATTGGGGTACGATAATGTTAAATGCTATGATTAATCTTGAGTCACAGGGGGGAGATAAGAAGTATATTATACCATATCTTACGGGAAATATATTTTTTATTGTGGCAGGCATAGGAATACTTCTCCTAATCGTATTGCTTATCCTCCATAATAGAAAGAGTAGGGCTTTTAAAGCTTTAACAGGACAGAAGGAAGAGCTGGCAGAAGACTATCAGACGTTGGAAAACTCCTATGAAGAAGCTGTAAATACCAGAAATCAGTATCAGTTAAAAAATGAAGAACTTAAAAAGAGTAATGAAAAGCTTAAAAAGACAGCCTATACGGATCTCCTGACCCAGCTTCCCAACCGCTATGCGTTAACGGAGCTTGTGGATAACGTCATGCTGACCCTTCGGAACGAAGAAGTGGTGGCCCTTATGTATATTGATGTGGATGATTTCAAGCAGATTACAGATAATCTGGGCCACTCATACGGAGATGAACTGCTGATTGATATTACCCACAGGTTAAAACAGTCCATTGATGAGAATGATTACCTCTCAAGACTGGGAAGTGATGAATTTGTCATTCTGACACAGAACTTTACCGATATCGGTGAATATGAAGCAAAGATAAAAAAAATTCTAAAAGTGTTTGAATATCCCTTTGTGCTATCCTTAAAAGAATATTTTGTCACGGTCAGTATTGGCATCGCTATGGCACCAAAGGATGGGAAAACTACTCAGGTGCTCCTGAAAAGTGCGGATACAGCCATGTATTCAGCCAAGATGACCGGTAAAAATACCTTTGCCTATTTTAAACCTGACATGAATGACCGAATTATGGAGAAGATACAAAACCAGGCGGAGCTAAGGCGTGCAATTGAGAAGAAGGAATTTGTCGTTTACTACCAGCCCCAGATTGACTTAAAGACTGGCAAGATTACAGGCTTTGAGGCCTTGGTAAGATGGGAGCATGCAGAAAAAGGCGTTTTAAAACCCTCCCAGTTTATAAAGCTGTCAGAGGAAACCGGCCTGATTGTGCCTATTGGCCTGATGGTTATGGAAGAAGCACTGCAGCAGCTTAAAGGATGGCAGGATAAAGGCTATAAGGACCTTACCATGAGTATTAATACATCCGTCAGGCAGCTAAAGGATAATGACTTTTATCAGAAGGTAAAGGAAATCATAGAGCGTATTGGAGTGAATCCTGCGAACATAGAGTTGGAAATTACAGAGTCCTCTGCTCTGCAGGAAAGCGAACATGCCAGACATGTAATTGAAGCGTTGAATGAGCTGGGAATATCCTTTGCCCTGGATGATTTCGGAACGGGCTATTCCTCCATGAATTATTTAAAATTATATCCCATCAGTAACATCAAGATGGATAAGAGCTTTTTAGATACTTTGTTTACGGATGATTTTAATAAGAGTATAATTGAGTCCACCATTGCACTGGTACAGAGCATGAACCTGACAGTAACAGCAGAAGGCATCGAAAGCTGTGAACAGGAGGACTTCTTAAAGAGTGCAAGATGCAATAAGGCACAAGGCTACTTATACAGTGAGGCATTGCCGGCAGAGCAGGCGGATGCTTATCTCATAAGCAACAGGTAATCAGAAGGTCATAAGTAAGAGCAGCACGGACTTCTGAATACAGTTATGTTTCAATTATAAATAGCTTGTTCACATTTTTGATTATTCTTATATAATTTAAGGGCTGAATTCTGTACCTTGCAGGATTCAGCCCTTTTAGCAGTGCGCCGGCGGACGCACATTCTTAATTCTTTTTTTGAAGGGTCAGGATGTCACTATTGTGAAGGACTCCTCTGCTAAGATAAAAAAACAGGAGGGATAAGAAAGTCTCCCACAGGCTTAAGGCGAACAGGCCCAAGGCGAGCATTCCTGCCATATAAAATGCAAAAGCAGCAATCACACCGGGTATCATCACAAATAGGATAAAGAGCAGGTAAATGATAAGTAAAAACCCCTGACTGATTACATCTTTGAAAATACGCTGTGACAGTAAATTGGCTGAAACCAGGAATATCGAGAATACACTGCGGCAAAGGGCACAGAGCAGTACGGTAACAGGATTCCAGTTCGTAAATAGCAATGGAAGCAGAAACATAAATAAGCTTTCCAGGATATGCTTTGCAATAATCTCACCATTGCTCCAAATGATTTTCTTAAAAGGAGATTCCGGTATCAGGTAAATATAATGGCTGTACAGTTCTTTCATTCCTCTGCCGGTACCAATGAAGAAGCTTTGAAGATACATGGATATGACAAGGAGTAAAACCGGACTGATATCGCCTTTGCTAAAGAAAGCCGCAATATTAGCACCTGCTATCATTAAAAAGGAGCTGCCGTCAAGGAGAAAGAACCGGTTGCTTCTTGAGGACTCTAAAAGATGCTTATAAAAAATGGCTTTGGAGCCAAGGCCTTCAAGGGTTCTTTTTCCTTTTCTTACTTTTTTGTGAGTATTCGATATGGCATTGATATCACCTTCATTTATAGCTCTTTTCTTTTCAAAGGCAGTTTCTGTGGCAACCAGAACATCCTCATAATAATCCGAATGGTATAAAATGATTACAGCCAGAAAGAGTACACCGGTAAGGAGAGTCAAAAGCAAACTTAATCCCATTTCTCTGAAATTTCCAGATAAATAATTTCTCAGGCTCTCCGTTATCCAGCCGGCAACAGGAAGAAATTTAAGAGCTCCCTTTTCAACAGAGGAAAGCAGGGCAAGCTTTAAATCACCGCTTCTTTGGAAGTTATTCAGGAAAAATAACAGCAATAAAAGAAAGGGAAGAAGAGCGATTACTTTGATAAGCCGTTTAATAGCTTCCTTCTGATTGGAGAGGATGTAAATGGCCAGTGACATGAATTCAAATAAAAGGAGTGACAGTACATAGCCCCCAAAGAATAGGAATAAATCCAGCGTATTAAGTCCAAGTGAAACGAAAGTGCTTCCCTGGAGTAAAAGAAAAATTCCGCCCAGCAGGCTTTTTCCGGCTTGGGAACAGATACCGTAAGCCAGTATATGCTTGGGATTTACAGGAGCACAAAATAGCAGGTTAACGTCACTCATATCAAAGAAGCTGCTTCCGGAGGAGAGCCCCTTTGAAACAGCATTATAATAAAAGATAATGAGATAAAAGGCAAAAAAGACAAAAAGCCATTGAATATTTTCGGAGCCGGCTTGTCTGGGCGGAGAAGAAAAGGAATAAAACAGGGAATAGGCAAGGAATGCAATAGCCAAAAGATAAAGTATAACCATAGCCGGCTTGTTGAGAAGCTGTCTAAACTTGTTTTTAATGATTCTTGACATCAGATACAAGATGCTGTTCATGATTGCCTCCTAATTTTTCGTATTGTTCCCTGAGTCATCAGAGCCCTCCGTAATGGAGAAATAGATGGATTCCAGACTGCTTTTACTGTCAAGGTCTTTTCTTTTCCTGCTCTCTATGATACTTCCATTTTTCATAATGTAAGTAGTGTCCCAGGCTTCTTCCATAGTCTCGATCATGTGAGTACTGATGATAACGGAGCTTCCGCTATCCCGTAAAGAGATTATTAATTGCTTGAGTTCCCGGATGGCATGGGGATCCAACCCCACAAAGGGCTCATCAAAGATAACAGCCTTGGGATGGGGCAAAAGTGCACAGCAGATGCTGACCTTCTGCTGCATACCTTTAGAAAGCTCCTGTCCGAGCTTATCTTTTTTGTCTGTTAATTCAAAGCGGGTCATAAGCTCCTTCCCATATTCCTCCCAGTCCTTCAGCCGGTAAGCTCTGGCGATAAACTGCAGGTGCTCCTCAACGGTCAGCATGGGATACATGGCAGGCAATTCAGGTATGTAACCTAACTGCCTTTTAGCCTCTAAGCTATGGTTGTCATAGCCATCGATTATAATGGAGCCTTCAAAGCGCAGTAATCCGCAGATACATTTTATCAAAGTGGATTTACCGGCTCCATTGGCACCAAGTAAGACAGTTATCTCACCATCCCCTGCCTCCAGGTTAACATCGTTATTAGCAAGGGTATTACCATATCTTTTGGTAACATATTTGACCTGAATCATAATGACTCCTTTCGCGAATATTAAATACTGTATTTTATATGTTTAAATATATAATTGGAATGCCTATTAAATAGGCTGGGTACATATGGAATTATTATACATTAAATAAATAGATAAGTATACTGATAAGCTGTATTTTTAATTCTTTTCGTGGACAGATAACAGGTTATGCAATATAATAACTCTGGAAATGTTAGAGTTATTATAAGTGATATAAACGTATATGAAAGGTCAGTGACGACTGCGTTCTATAAAATGCCAGAAAGTTAGGAGACTTTAGTATAGAAGGTTTAAGATAGGCGAGTGTAATATAGAAGTTGCAGGTCAGGTATTGTAGTATAGAGGTTGTAGTTTAGAAGCTGTAGTTTAGAGGCTGTAGGGAGTTGCAGCAATTGTTAGAGGGGAGTTATAGCATATAATCTTTAAGATAGTTGGCTGCATTATAAATGCTGCAAGTTAGGCAACTTTATTTTAGATGTTATAAGAGAGATGTTGAGGGATAGAGCCTTTATTGAGGCAATTGCAGAAGGGTGAGAAATAGCCATAGTATAGAGGCAGTGAGAAAGAAGGTCGTATTAGTGCTGTTATACGAGGAGGTAAGCTTATGTTTGCAAAAAATAGATGGGGAGTCTTTGCTTTTATCATCATTGAATTACTGCTTTATTTAATATTTATGACGGGGGATATTTCAGGGCATCCGTCTTCGGACACTGTGACTATGCTGAAATTTTTGTGTATCATTTTATGCAATATCTTCGCTTTGGTGTGTGCTGTAGACTTTAGGCAGAGAGATAATTATATCCTGTTGGGTGCTTTGTTTTTTACCGGAATATCGGATTACTTTCTTTTATTTACGGAGAAATTTACCTTTGGGATGATAACCTTTTGCATCGTGCAGATGCTTTATTTGCTGCGTATTTGGTTTTTGGAAGAAAGCCGGCAGGGAAGAAGAGTACTTGGCAGAATATTTGCCAATATACTTTTGTGGGCGGTAATATTACTTATACTTGATAAGCTTAAAGTAACGGTCAATCTACTATTAACGGTATCTGTTTTTTATTTTATTTCCATCCTGCAGAATGTCATCACAGGGATTAAAAATGCAGTTCGCAAACCAGGCTGGAAAAATCTTATATTTGCGGCAGGTATGTTTTTATTCATACTTTGTGATATTAATGTTGGAATTTATAATATGAGTGGATTTATTGCTATTGAAAATGCAGCCTTTCAAAAATTATACAATTTTTCGGAAGTAGCAATGTGGATGTTTTATCTTCCGGCACAGGTATGCATTGCAGTAAGCGGTAAAGTTGGACAAAATGCATAAAATCAGCAAAGTATTTTGTTACATCTGATTTTGGATTTTAATTGAAATATCTGTTATAAACTGTTATTATATTTATGTGATGGTTTATTAATAGGTTTAATAGTTGTTTAACTATTTTAGTAGATTAGTTGTCTAGCACTTAGCTGTTTAACCGCTTAGTTGATTAATTGTCTAGCATTTAATTATTTAACTAACTTAGTTGATTGGTTGTCTAACATTTAGATGCTTAACTACTTAATTGATTAATTGTCTAACACATATTTAACTGATTAGTTGCTTAATTGTTAAGTTGTTAAACGGTTTAGCTATTTAGCTGTTTAGCAGTTACCTGCTCACCTGCTTATGATGCAAGGAAACTAAATTTTCTTATTAATTTCATGTTTTTGGACTGTCCTGAAGGTTTCTAAGTATTGATTCTAGTGTTTTAGTCAATTTATTTCTTTATGGTATTACCCCGTATTACAATCCCAATATAAAACTATCGATAATTCTATTTTGTCTATGAATTTGAAGCTGATTATAGGTGTGAAAACACATTAGTCTTTTTGCAATTCATTTTTATTCTGATTTTATCTATTCTAAAATTATTCTATTAAATTATTCTTTAGAATTATTCCAAAATAATTAAATAACAAAGGAGATGTATATGCTGGATAAGTTTTATGAAGTAAATGACTTTACCGCGTTTAACGAGCAGGTAAAACACAGGTTAGAAAAAAGTATGGGGGATGAATATGATATACTTCTGCATACCGTGACGAAGAATAATGGCGGAAGAAGAGAGGGAATCATAATAAGAAAAAAAGAGGGATACTTTGCTCATAACCTTTATCTGGAAGGGTTATATAAAAAGTATATAAAGGGTATGCCGATGGAAGAAGCAGTGAAAGAGCTGGAGAAGGCTTATTATGAAGCTTTCAGTAAAAGAGCAGAAAATACAATCGATCTCAATAATTATGAGCAGATAAAAGATAATATATTCTACCGAATAGTAAACTATGAGAGAAACAAAGAAATATTATCAGAAATCCCCTATCTTCCGTTCCTGGACCTTGCCGTCACCTTTCATTGTCTGGTACAAAATAAGAACGAAAATATTTCTTCCATTCATATAACCTACAGGCATCTTATAATGTGGGGGATTAATGTAAAAACAGTAACAGAGCAGGCAATGGAGAATACACCAAGGATATTTCCGGCAAAGATAAACACCCTGGAAGAGGTCATCGGAGAGATAGCTTTAGAAACAGCTTTTCCAGGATTTCAGCCCATGTATGTCATTACCAATGCTATAGGAATTAATGGTGCCGGCTGCTTATTATACAAGGATGTGATAAAGCAGCTGGCTGAAATTGCAGGAGGGGATTTTTATATACTTCCAAGCAGTATCCATGAAATCATAGCCGTTAAAGATAGTGGTTTTATTAACAAGGAGGAGCTTGCCAGTATGGTAAAAGAGGTAAATACATCTCAGGTAGCAGAGGAGGACTACTTATCTGACAGTGTCTACTATTATTGTATAGAAGAAAAAAGGATTATTAAGGTCCAGTAAAAATTTGAAATGAAATATAAATAATCTAAATGTATTTTATCGAGAAGTGTTTTCATAATTTCCATACATTTGTACATCCTATTAGTTGAATTAATCCCAAGGAGGAATAAATCTATGGAGTTTGTAAAAATTACTGTCTTATCAGCAGGCTCACTGATAGTTATGTTTATATTAACAAAGATTATGGGTGACCGTGAAATGTCAGAGCTTAGTATGTTTGATTATATAACGAGTATTACCATCGGCTCTATTGCAGCAGAAATGGCTACTTCACTGGAAGATGACTTCAGAAGACCACTTCTTGCTATGGTGGTTTATGCTGTTATTTGCATTGGAATATCCTTTGCGACCTGTAAATCCATTCGATTACGAAGATTCTTTGAAGGGCATTCCCTTATTCTTTATCAAAATGGAAAGATTTATGAAAAGAACATGCTGAAGGCTAAAATAGACGTTGATGAATTCCTTTCTTTGTGCAGAGTATGCGGTTATTTTGACTTAAGTGAGGTACACACAGCTGTGTTAGAATCAAACGGCAAATTAAGTATTCTCCCTATGGTTAAGAACAGACCTGTTACACCGGAAGATATGAATCTGAGTCCTACTCAGTCCTTTCCTATGGCAAACGTTATTATTGATGGTAAAATATTACAAGCCAATCTGAAATGGGCAGGGAAAAACGAAGCCTGGCTGGAGAAACAGATGCATGCCCAGGGAATTAAGGATATCAAAGAAGTAATGCTTGCAACCTGCGATAGCAGTGACGGCCAATTAAATATCTATGTAAAAGTTCAGAATGCATCAAAGAATGATATGTTTCTGTAAAAATCTGAGAACTCAACCAATTGGGCTTAGCTTCTCAATTCTTTCATTATCAAGTCCGCTTGCATTATTATATTGTGGCAGATATAATAGTTTAGGAATAAAGAACAACAGTTTCACTTATTACAATAGTAAAGCGGAGGAAGAATGTCAAAATTATATTTTAAATATGGCTGTATGAACAGCAGCAAATCGGCCAATTTGCTGATGATTAAGCACAATTATGAAGAGCAGGGATTCCGGGTCCTGTTAATAAAGCCCCGCGTAGATGACAGAGATGGCGAGTCAATTATAAAATCAAGAGTAGGAATTCAAAGCGATTGTATCACACTTGACGAGACCAGCTCTGTCTATTCCTGTTTTGATATAGAAAAAATAGATGTGGTTATGGTAGATGAAGCACAGTTTTTAAGTGAGAACCAGGTTAATGAACTGTACCAGATATCCTTTAAGGTACCGGTCATGTGCTTTGGATTGCTTATAGACTTTAGCCAGCACCTGTTTCCCGGAAGCAAAAGGCTGGTGGAACTGGCAGAGAGCATCCAGGAAATTAAAACTGTATGTAAATGCGGTAAAAAGGCAACAATCAATGCCAGATTTGACCAGTATGGAAGGGTAGTAACGGAGGGAGAACAGATAGATATTGGAGGAAATGAGAAATACCGGGCACTCTGCAAGGAATGCTATGAGGAATTGAAGGCTTCCGCAAAATGATTTTTAATGCGTAAAAATGGCAACAAAAAATGCACCTAAAGGGACTCGAACCCCCGACACGAAGCTTCGGAAGCTTCTGCTCTATCCACTGAGCTATAGATGCATAAACACATTTTACAATAAATTTTCCATTTGTTCAAGTAATTTTTTAAATTTTTCGAAAAATATAAAAAATGCCATAAAGTGCCATAAATTATTACGGAATTATTAAATATGTTACAGAAAATAAAATAAACGTATTGCAAAATCCTTTAATGTCTGTTATTATATATCATAGTTGATATGTACTATTGATTGGGATTGATTAAAGGAGATAACATGAAACTTAGATATAAAAAGATAATTGCTATGGTTACTGTATGCACAATGGGAATTGGAATGGTCACATTTTCAATCACCAGACAAGGACAGGATAAATCTACTGCAGTAGAAAGAGAGGCACAAAACCTAAACGCATCCAATGATACAGAAGAGAATGCGAAAACAGCTGATAAGCCCAATGCAAAAGCGGCAGTATCTGCGGCATCTTTATTACCTACGGATACACAAGCTTCGGATTCTGAAGCAAGAGATGAAGCCAGTTTACTTTCTGCAGAAAAAAATCCTTTAGAGAAAAATACAAATAAGGAAATCGATACGCTTATTACGAAATATCTGAATGCAAAGTTAAGTGGAAAGATTGAAAAGTTTGAAGATTTGGTAGATAATACACAGCTTTTAGATATAAAGGACATTAGCAGAAAGACTAAATATATTGATAAATATGAAAATGTAGAAAGCTATATTAAAAAGGGACTGGAAGAAGGCTCTTATGTTGTTTATGCATGTTATAATCTTAAGTTAGCCAGTATTGACACTCCGGCACCTGGAATGAATGAATATTATATTAAAACAAATAAAGATGGAAAGTTTTATGTTTATCTGGGAGAGGGCGATAGCAAAACGGATGAATTTCTTTCAAAACTTTGTGATTCCTCTGATGTTGAAGATTTAATTTATAAGGTAAATGATAAATTAAAAACAGCTCTTAAAAAGGATGCTTCTTTGTCCGAGTTCTATACCAAACTGGAAGATTCTGCAAAGAATGTTTCCATGAATGAATAGTAAAAAAACATTTTCATTTATATCTGCTGTTTTTACAGTGAAGCTTTGGATTAATGCTGTTTATTTTCCAAGGCTTCGCTGTTTTTTTGCTATAAATATTGGCTTTTCCTGTATGGAAGTATTGCTTTTTCTTATCCGTAAGATGCTTGTACTTTTTTTCATTGGCTGTTATAATAAGTAAACATAGGTTTTTTAGTATAGTAGTAGTGAGTGTTGTAATATTAGTAAGTTTGAAAGAAAAGCACTTTCACATTCCATTATTTATGGCAGTACCGCAGACCTGTCTGCGGTATGCAATGGGAGCAAGTGCGTAAGTGCTTTAATCGTGTATTATTGGGTGCTAGTATAGAAATGAAGAGTGATTAAAATAATAATAGGGTTTAGTTTTATTATAAGGGTTGTTAGACATAGAGATAGCGAGTGCTTAATTATAACAAGTGATTAATAATACCAAGTGCTTTAATTTTTTAAAATGACTTGTTAGAATAGAAATAATGAGTGCTTAATAATAACAAGTGCTTTAATTTTTTAAAATGGCTTGTTAGAATAGAAATAACGAGTACTTAATAATACCAAGTGCTTTAATTTTTTAAAATGTCTTGTTAGTATAGGAATAATAAGTGCTACATTAATATCAAGCAGTATAATTTTGTAAAATGGCTTGTTAGTAAAGAAATGACAAGTGCAATAAAACTAACAGTTGCTTTAATTTTTATTGTGTGGGTTGTTCGCATGGATATGACAAGCGCTGCAATACAAACAGATTTTAATTTTGTTATTTGGATATTGCATATTTAGAAATAACAACTGCTATTAAAATACCAGAATATATGGATAGTAATATGAAAATCGGATAGGAGCCAAGATGGCGAAAAGAACGAAGAAATTATTACAAATAGATGAAACGTCAGCAGGCGGTGATGGCGTAAGGCTTAACCGCTATTTGAGTGATTCAGGAGCCTGTTCCAGGCGTGAAGCCGACAGACTCATAGAAGAAGGACATGTAACCGTAGATGGAGTACGGGCTGGTCTTGGTATGAAGATAACAGACGGCCAGACAGTGCTCCTTGATGGTATGCCTGTGAAAAGGGAAGAAAAACTGGTCTTTATAGCCCTTAATAAGCCCAAAGGAATTGTATGCACAACGGATAAACGGGAAAAGGACAATATTATAGATTTTCTGAAGTTCGATAAAAGAATATATCCCGTCGGCAGGCTGGATAAAGATTCCGAGGGCTTAATTTTACTGACGAATGACGGCAGTATCGTGAATAAAATCCTGCGTGCTGGCAATTATCATGAAAAGGAATATGTAGTTACTGTAGATAAGCCTCTTACAGCAGAATTTTTAAATGGAATGGAAGCAGGGGTTCCAATACTTGATACAGTTACAAGGCCATGTAAAATAAAAGCTCTTGATAAGTATACCTTCCAGATAATACTTACTCAGGGACTTAACCGTCAGATAAGACGAATGTGTGAATATTTCGACTATAAGGTACTGACATTAAAGCGGGTCCGAATCATGAATATCCTTCTCGGACATTTACAGACAGGAGGATATCGGAATGTGACGGAGAAGGAGATAGCGGGACTTACAGAAGCTATCAAGGATTCTGTTAATGAAGCAGTAATAGATGTGAAATATATGGAGAGTTTGCCTGCCAGAAAAGACGTAAAGGGAAAGCAGGGAACAAGTTACAGGAATGAACCTGGGAATGGTAGAGTAAAATCAGTAAAGCTCAAAGAAAAAAATAGAGAATTGGTAACAAAAGAAGGCAAATATAAAAAAGCAAGATCAGTGGGTAGACAGAAGTCTACTAGTAGACAGGAACTAGTAGATAAACAGAAATTTACTGATAAACAGGAATTAACAGATAAGCTGAAGTTTGAAGATAAGAAGAAGTCAGCAAATGAGCGGAAGTTTGCGGATAAACAGAAATCAACAAATGGGCAGAAATTTGCGGATAAACAGGAATCAACGGATAAGTGGAAGCTTGAAGATAAACAGAGAATAGCAAATGATCAGAAGTTTGCAGACAAACAGAAATCAGTGGATGAGAAAAAGTTTGCAGATAAACAGAAATCAGCGAGTGGACAGAAGTTATCAGATAAACAGAAATCAGCGAATAATCAGAAGTTTGCAGGCAAACAGAAATCAGCAAATGGACAGAAGTTTGCGGACAAACAAAAATCAGTGAATGGGCAGAAATTTGCAGATAGGCAAATAATAGCAAATGAGAAGAATTTTGAAGATAAGCAGAAATCAGAAGCTAGGCAGAAATCTATAGATAAACGGAAGCCTAAAGATAAACAAAATTCAGCCAGTGAACAAAAATTTAAAGATAAACCAATATCTACAGATAAACAGAAATCATTTGATAAACAGAATCATGCAAGAAAGCAGAAATCTGCAGAAAATCAAAAATATGCTAATAACCAAAAACAAGCATTCATTCATAAAGAAAATACCGCTGCAAAGGGAAAGATGCGGGGCCAGGATAGAAAATACTAAATATTATTTGGAAGGGTATTGAAAGGGATATGAAGGAAAAGCTGGAGAGACAAAAAGAACTTGTTAAGCTGTTAAATGAAGCTGGAAGGGTGTACGAGCAGGAAGACCGTGAAATCATGAGCAATTATGAATATGATAAGCTCTATAACGAATTGCTTCTGTTGGAACAGGAAACGAAAACAGTATTAACCGGAAGCCCCACGGTAAAAGTAGGTTATGAAGTGTTAAGCGAACTTCCGAAAATAAGACATGAATCATCAATGCTATCCCTTGATAAGACGAAGGAAAAAGAGGACCTGAAGGATTGGCTCGGCAGTCAAAAAGGGCTACTTTCCTGGAAGATGGATGGCCTGACTATCGTATTAACTTACAGGGAAGGAAAGCTTTTCCAGGCGGTAACCAGAGGAAACGGTGAAATTGGCGAAGTTGTTACCAATAATGCCAAAGTATTCAAGAATCTGCCCCATACAATTCCCTATACCGGTGAGTTGGTACTGAGGGGAGAAGCCGTCATCCGTTATTCGGATTTTGAAAAAATGAATGAAGAAATCCCTGAGACAGAAGCAAAATATAAGAATCCAAGAAACCTGTGCAGCGGCAGCGTAAGGCAGCTTAATAATGAAATAACCGCTAAACGTAATGTACGTTACTATGCATTTACTTTGGTAAAAGCGGACAATGTGAATGAATTTGAAAATTCCAGAGAAAAGCAGCTATCCTGGCTTGAGAGTATGGGCTTTGATGCGGTGGAAAGCAAGGCAGTAACAAAAGACAATCTGGAGGAAACGGTTGCCTGGTTTGCAGCTCAGATTCCCTCTATGGACATACCCTCAGATGGTCTCGTTTTGACCTTTGATGATATGGCATATGGAGCTTCCTTAGGCTCAACGGCAAAATTTCCAAGAGACGCTATTGCTTTTAAATGGAGGGACGAAATAAAGGAAACTACCTTAAAAGAAATTGAATGGAGTGCGTCCAGAACAGGACTTATCAACCCCATTGCAGTCTTTGAGCCGGTTGAACTGGAAGGCACAACCGTAAGCCGTGCCAGCCTTCACAACATCAGCATAATGGAAGGGTTGAAGCTTGGAATTGGTGATACCATTAAGGTATACAAAGCAAATATGATAATCCCTCAGGTGGCTGAAAATGTAACCCAGAGCGGTAATGTAGCAGTGCCTGATAAATGTCCCGTATGCGGTGAAGAAACCAAAATAAAGGAAGAAAATGATGTAAAGGTTCTTGTCTGTACAAACGACGATTGTCTTGCAAAGAAAATCAAATCTCTTACTCATTTCGTAAGCCGTGATGCCATGAACATGGAAGGTCTTTCAGAAGCTACCATTGAAAAGTTCTTGAATAAGGGCATCATCCACGAAGTATCCGACCTCTTTCATTTGGAGGGTTATAAGGAAATCGTAACGGAAATGGAGGGCTTTGGTGAAAAATCCTACCAAAATCTCATAGCCTCTGTCAACAGGGCAAGAAATACCACAGCAGCCAGATTTCTTTACAGCCTTGGAATACCCGGAATCGGGCTGTCCACAGCCAAGTTAATCTGCAAAGAGTACCAGAATGATTTTGCCAAAATCCAAACGGCAGAAGCAGAGCGGCTAACTGAAATAAGCGGCGTTGGGGATGTAATTGCGAAGGCCTTTGTAGACTTTATGAATAAAGAAAGCAACCAGAAGATGATATTAGACTTATTGCCGGAAATAACCTTTGAAGTACAGGAGGCAGGGACAGTTTCTGATGCCTTAGCAGGAAAGACTTTTGTAATTACAGGTTCTCTGGAGCATTTTGAAAATAGAAATGCATTAAAGGATATTCTGGAAGAAAAGGGTGCCAAGGTAACCGGTTCGGTAACAGCTAAAACAGATTTCCTTATAAATAATGATAATCTTTCTTCCTCTACAAAGAATAAGAAGGCGAAAGAACTTGATATCCCGATTATTACAGAGGAAGAACTGCAGGAAATGATTAAGTAGGGATAGTGGGATTAGATATCTGGACAAAGATAAATAGAAATGAAACTATTTACTTTTGTTAAATGGAAACAATTTAGAACAGAGATAATTTCTTAGAGATAATTTCATAGAAATTATTTCATAGAACATATTGGTAGTTAAAAAAAGAAAAGTAGGTGATATTATGCCAATAAAGGTACAAAGTGAACTGCCGGCAAAGCGTGTGCTGGAAGATGAAAATATATTTATTATGGATGAGACCAGGGCTATTCATCAGGACATCCGTCCTTTGCGCATAGCTATCCTGAACCTTATGCCATTAAAAGAAGATACAGAAGTACAGCTATTGCGAAGCTTATCCAATACTCCACTGCAGGTTGATGTTACATTATTGTCAACTGCTTCCTATATAGGGAAAAACACTGCCTCAAACCATCTGGACCAGTTTTATCTGACTTTTGATGAAGTAAAGCACTTAAAATATGATGGGCTTATTATAACCGGTGCACCGGTTGAGCAAATGGACTTTGAAGAAGTTACATACTGGGATGAATTAAAGGCTATTATGGAGTGGACCAAGACGAATGTAACTTCAACCTTTCATATATGCTGGGGAGCCCAGGCAGGGCTTTATTATCATTACGGTATTCCTAAAATAAACTTAGAAAATAAATTGTTTGGTGTCTATGAACATCATGTATTGAATCGAAAAATACCATTAGTCAGAGGATTTGATGATGTTTTTTATGCTCCCCATTCCAGATACACCACAGTATCAAAGGAGGAAGTTCTAAAAAGAAAAGAGCTGACAATTCTTGCTGAATCCAAAGAAGCAGGAGTCTTTATTGTCATAGCAGGAGACGGAAAGCAGATATTTGTTACTGGACATCCGGAATATGACAGAATTACTCTTGATAGAGAGTATAAGAGGGATGTTGATAAGGGTATTGAAATCGAGCTGCCACAGAATTATTATCCGGATGGGCTGACTTATGTCAGACCGGAACTTACCTGGAGGGCCCATGCAAATACCTTGTATACGAATTGGTTAAATTATTATGTATATCAGGTGACACCGTACGAGTTGTAATAAATGCCTCGAAAATCCAAGATTTTTAAGCGGTTTGTGGTGATTTGAAAGTGGTTTTTCTTATCATAAAATATCGTAAGTTTTGGGGTCAAATTAGAGTCAAAAGGTGTCAAAATTGGTGCCAAAATGAGGGCGAAAAGGTGTCAGAATTTCAGGGCGTCACTTGGGTTTAGAATGACAAATGGAGTCAGGGCTTTTGACTATAATATGTAAAATTTTAATGAATTGTAACGATTAGCAGTATGTTTTAGAGTTGCCCTATTTTATATAGTACTTGTGTATTATTTAACGATATATCCAAATGTAGTATAATGTCATAGTTACGTTTATCTGATGTACGTATACAATTAATTATACTAAGAATAGGGTGGTAGAGTAATGAAGTTAAGAAGAATTAGTATTATTATGGTTATGGTCATTTCTATGATATTATCAGGATGCAGCAAGGCAAGCACTCCAACCTCAAAAGAGGAATTTTCAGTAGGTAAGTGGAACGATGACGAATTTGACAGCTCTTGGTTAAATATGAAATTTAAGGTTGATGATAATTGGTCAATAGCTTCGGATGAAGAAATATCAAATTTAATGGGAGCAGGTGCAGAGGTATTAAGTGAATTAAAAGGTACAAATAAGGAAGCTCTTGAAGCAGCGGCTAAGTTGAAGACAATATACGATTTTGTAATATACAGACAAGACGATTCAACCAATAGTGTAATGCTGCTTTATGAAAACTTGACAAAAACATTAGGTGGAACAAAATATAATGAAAAAGATTATCTGGATGTAATAAAAGAACAATTGCCGAAACAACAATATAAATTGGTAGATGAATCTAAAGATAAGATAGCTGGTAAGACATTTTATAGCGTAAAATTTTCTGTAAATGATGGAGCTGCATATCAGGAATATCATTGCTATAAATTAGATGATTATATGGTTACATTAGTAGTTACATATAAATCTGAAGAGGAAAAAGCAATGCATAGCTTTCTTAAAAACATTGAAGCACTTAAATAATCTTTTATATTGAAAAAGGCAGAGTCATAGTGAAATATTTTCCTGACATCCTAGGGTCTGTTTATAGTTTCGTGTAAACTCGCTTTACAGAATACTCCATTTTGAGCTTAATGAAAATACATAAAATCCATGAAATACAGTCAAGGCGGGAGCATCCCAAAGTTTGTGTAAACCTTCAAATTGATGTAAAATAAAATTACTCAGTTTGGAGGTTTTATTTTATGGCTAAAAGAAGAAGGAATGAGTCTCCCGAAAGACAAGCTCTACGTGAAATGATGAGCGGATACCTGAAAGAAAATCCAGTTAAGAATGGAACGGATGTGAATGCTCTTATGAGAGAAATGATGTCTGTTATCCTGGAAGGCAGCTTGGATGGTGAAATGGATGAGGAACTAGGTTATTCTAAGTATGATTATCGGAATAAAGAAACCGATAACAG
>JAEYPZ010000115.1:0-29982 GCA_023410275.1 Bacillota bacterium | reverse complement strand
TATGCCGTAGCCAATGCCCTGACTTCTGACGCAGCGATATTACTGGCTTCCGATGTCGGAGCCGTTATCCAGTTTGACTCCGATGCTATGGCACCTTTTTTCACCTATACCAGCAGAGATAATAACATAGATGTTAATCATATCGTATGGTTTAAGGATGCACGAAGTATCGATGTACTTTTTGGATTAATACAGGAATACAGTCTTTCCGGAGCAGCAATCTGGAATATCATGCACTTTTTTAATCAAATGTGGTTTATCATTAATACCCAATATGAAATCATCGGTCCTTTTGACAGTATATAGCTGCAATTTAATGCCTGCTGACGAAACGCTGGTTATAATGATAAGAAGGAATCTAAGCTGCAGCACAGCCTGGATTCCTTCTTATTAGTATATTAAACTATATCCTAGTTTGCTCTGTTCTCTCCCCAGAAGCAGATGCCAATTGCCCCGGGCCCGGAATGTGATCCGATACTTGGACTTATGACATTTACTATTACGCTGGAATCTTTCACTTCTTCCTTTATAAGCTTAACGACATACTCGGCATCGTCTAGTGCATCACCATGAACAACGCAAATAGTGCCGGGATTGCCAAGGTAACTCCCCATCTGCTTTACCATATTGGAAACAATGGTTGACAGGGATTTCTTGCGCCCTCTTACGGTACCTGCCGAAATTAATTTTCCTTCATTATTGATGATAAGAATAGGCTTGATACTGATCATGGTACCAACAATAGCAGTCATCTTGGAAACTCTTCCGCCTCTTTGCAGATGAAATAAATTATCTACCGTAAACTGTAAGCAAAAGTTATGACGGTGCTTTTCAAGCCATTCCGTTATTTCCTTAAGGCTCTTGCCCTCTTCCTTCAGCTCTACTGCCTTCATTACCATAAGTCCCTGTCCCAGGGAGGCATTTAACGTATCAAATACTACAATTTCAGCATCCGTATATTCTTCACATAATTCCCTCGCACCTGCTTCCACATTATTACAGCCGCCGCTTAATGCAGAGGAAAAGCTTATATGCAAAATATCCTTTCCTTCCTTTATATATTCTAAGAAGGTGGAATGAATCACAGCCGGATTGCTAGCCATGGTAGTAGGCATTAGTCCATTCCTCATGCTGTCATAAAATTCTTTTGGCGTAAGATTGACTTCTTCTCCATACACCGTATTATTCAACTCGTAATAATGGGGAATGATTCCTACCCTTTTTTCCTTAATGTAATCGGGTAATAAATCACAATTTGAATCTGTTGTTATAACAAAATCTTTCATCCTTACACCCTTTGCATACCACTGGTTAATCTGCGGTACTGCCATAAATAAAACCGGTTGAAAGAATTGCAGCATGGCATCCTTTCATTTTTAAATTTTCTCTCAACCTTCATCTCCCTCTTGTGTTATGTAAACATTCAATTATATTATACCCGATAGGCGCTTTGGTGTATAGCATTATATGTAATTATTTAACATTGATTTGAGTGTTATAAGTGAAGCCCAGCTTTCCCACGTTTACCCTCTCTATTCTTCCTACCTATACACCAGATAATTTAAAATCTTGCATTTTGACAAATTATACAAAAGAATTATTTTTCAAACACCTTTTATTTCACACAATTCGTCATAATTTCATATAATACAGTATAATAAAATCGGAGGAGCCCATGGGCGAATTATTAAAAATAAATAATGTAGGCTATACCTATCATAGTTTAGACGGAGAAACAACGGCTCTAAAAGATATTTCTTTTCACGTGAATGACGGTGAATTTCTCGCAATAGTCGGGCCAAGTGGATGCGGTAAATCTACTTTACTTTCACTGATAGCAGGGTTGATTTCCCCTGATACCGGTGAAATTCTAATAGATGGGAAGAATTTAAAATCATCCGGTAAAAATATCGGATATATGCTGCAAAAGGACCACTTGCTGGAGTGGCGTTCCACGCAGAAAAATCTAACTCTTGGCCTGGAAATCCAGCATAAACTAACCGACAGCAGCTATGTCTGTATCAATGAAATGCTTTCTACCTATGGTCTTATAACATTTCGTAACTCTAAACCTTCTTCCCTGTCCGGCGGCATGAGACAACGGGCTGCCCTTATAAGGACACTTCTGCTGGAGCCTGATATTCTTCTGTTAGACGAACCCTTTTCCGCTCTGGATTACCAAACCCGAATTGAAGTCTCTGATGATATATGGGGAATTATAAGAAAAGAGCATAAAACGGCTATTCTCATTACCCACGACATATCAGAAGCAATGCTAACCAAACTGCTATTTCTATTTTCAACAAAATTCACCTTTTTTCTACTTCTTTCATATATTAATAAAAAAGTAAAGGAGTGAATTCAATATGTCTTATAATGAAGACGATAAAGATGTTAAGCAGGCAGGCTGTCCCAGCTGCGGTGACGGTTGGCCTAACCGCTGGGGTCCCGGCCCTGGTCCATGGGGGCCCGGTCCGCGGGGCCACGGTCGTGGTTCCTGGGGGCCTGGGCCTGGCTCATGGGGGCCTGGACCTGGTTCATGGGGGCCTGGGCCTGGTTCATGGGGCCATGGACCTGGTCCATGGGGTCCTGGCAGACCTCCCGGAAAATTTGGTCCATGGGGTCCCGGCCCATGGGGGCGTTAATCATATATTCTGCAAAAGTACATTCTTGAACTAACTTTAAAAAGCGTTTGCATTTGATTTAAGAAATGAGGAGCTGTTATATAGCCTACTAAATAAGGCAATTATGTAGCAGCTCTTTTATATATCCTCCTTTTACATACTCTTTTCACTTAATTCCTCCATATAATTTATCATTTGTTCATAAATTTTGCATCTGTCCGGCTCTGGTTCACTTAATACCATCTGATAAAGAATTTCTGCTATAAGCTGATTACCGATGTCAGCAGCCAGCCGCCTGCCATCGTCCGGATTATTAATAACAATCTCCATATTCTCTTTCTATAATTTGAATTTTAGTTTTATCCTCCTTCAGCTATAAAAAAGCTGAACTATATGGCATTTAATAACTGATAGAAATCTGAAAACTGAATTCAGCTTATATATTCCCGGTTGCTTTAATTATCACAGCTTATTCCCGCCCCTTCTGATTTATGTAAGAATAGGTCATGTTCGACCCTGCTTTATGATATACATTAATCAGGGAGGGTGAATACGATGAACATTGCCATATACAGCAGAAAGTCCAAATTTTCCGAAAAGGGCGAATCTGTAGAGAATCAGATCCAATACTGTAAAGCTTATGCCGATACTCATTTAATAAATATCCCTGAGAAGATTTTCTTTATTTACGAAGATGAAGGCTTCTCTGCTGCCACTTCCATGCGCCCACAATTTCAAAAGCTATTAACAGACATTAAGAATGGAAAAATACAGCTGCTAATGTGTTACCGCCTTGATCGTATTACCAGAAAAGTATCTGACTTTTCGAAAACTCTGGAGCTATTGGAAAAAATGAATGTGGGATTCATATCCGCCACTGAAAATTTTGATACCTCCACACCAATGGGCAAGGCTATGATATACATCGCATCTGTTTTTGCACAGCTGGAAAGGGAGACCATTGCCGAAAGGGTCCGGGACAATATGCTTGCCCTGTCCAAAACCGGCAGATGGCTGGGAGGTCTTACTCCTCTTGGCTTTTCTTCCAGGGAAGTCATTTATCTGGATTCTGAATTCAGAGAAAGGAAGCTGTATCAGCTTGTACCCCGGGAGGAGGAATTAAGAACCGTCTCCCTTCTCTTTAAAAAGTACCTGGAATTTGGCAGCCTTTCTGCTGTTGAAAGCTTTTGCCTGACTCATGATATCAAAACTCAAAAAAACTGTTTCTTTAATAAGAGCAGTATTGCCCAGATTCTTGAAAATCCCACCTATTGCATGGGAGATGAAGCATCCTATCATTATTTTTCAGAGCTTGGCTGCTGTGTAACCTCTTCTAAAAACGAATTTGACGGAAGTAAAGGCATTCTCTGCTATAACCGTACCAACCAGCAGACAAAGTCCTGCCGCAAAAGGCGCCCTCCTGAGCAATGGATAGTCGCTTTAGGCAAGCATAAGGGAATAATTACAGGGGATAGCTATGTTAGGGTTCAAGAAAAATTAAAGCAGAATAAAGAAAAAGCCTCTCCCAGAAAGGATACCTCCTCCTTTTCCCTGGTCTCAGGCAAAATAAAATGTCGAAACTGCGGTTCCAAGATGCGGATAAAAAATATTCGAAAGACCAATGGCCGCACCCATTTCAGCTATGCCTGCGAAATGAAAGTACTTTCAAAGGGCAGTAAATGTACGATTTCCAATATTAATGGGATGGAACTCGATAAAGCTCTGACGGATATTTTATGGAGCTATCTGGAAGACTCTGTTGACTACTGTAAGATATTAAAATTCCTGAAACAAAAAAGCATACCGGAAATGTTTGAAGGAACCGGCAATACCACTTCTACTGCAGCGCTAAAAAAAGAAAAAGAAGAATACCGGAATGAAATAAATACTATCATAGAGCAATTTTCCAAAGATTCCTCTCCTCTTCTGAAGAAGTATCTTCTGCCAAGACTTGAAGAATTAGACCGGCGGATAAGCCTGTTAGACCAGAAAATTACTAAGCTACCATACTCCCCAGACGGGGATGGGCAAAAAGAGGGAAGTCCTTTCTTCATTCATAACAAGGAAAAGTTAAGCTCCATCCTGGACAAAGCAAGTATCAATAGTAAAAAAATGGTTATCAATGCAATGATCGACACAGTGGAATGGAACGGAAAGACAGCCTATATAAGCTTTCGGACATCGGACCTTTAGCATTATGGTATTGATAGGGGAAGCTGTCTCTATGGCTGACCGTATCATTGTGTTCAGCTGCCGCCCGGCATCCATAAAATGTGAGATCGATGTGGACCTTACCCTGGATGAACGAACCCCCTTTAAAGCCAGAAGTGCTCCGGAATTCAAAGACTATTTCAATCTGATCTGGAAGGAGTTAAGTCATGGCAAAATCAGCAGCTAACAGCACTTACTCTCCTTCCCACCAGAAATTCCTGAAACAGTATTACCGCAGAAAACGTTCCATCCGTATCCTGCAGCTTCTTATTATCATAATTTTTCTGACACTTTGGGAAGTTACCACCCGTATTGGATGGGTGGATTCCTTTATTTTCAGCAGTCCCTCCAGGGTGGCAGGGACTTTTCTAACTATGGCAGCTGACGGTACCATCTTCTATCATACCGGCATTACTCTCCTTGAGACCTTTGTCAGCTTTGCCATAGTAAATATTTTCGGTATTGCAATTGCCATATTGCTATGGTGGAATGACAGGCTTGCCAAAGTGCTGGAGCCTTATCTGGTAGTGCTGAACAGCCTGCCAAAGTCCGCCCTTGCCCCGGTATTTATCGTATGGCTCGGAAATAATGTTAAAACAATTATTGTGGCGGCGGTGTCAGTTGAAACTGTTTTAAAATTACACTTATTATGAGAGAACATACCTTTATTATAGGAACATCTCTGCAGGCGGAATATTTACTGCATTAATATACCGCTACAAATTGGAGTGTTATAACTTTTAAGTAATACAAAAACCCTGAATAACAGAGAAATCAACTCCTGTCATACAGGGTTCCTGTATAAGGGGGCTGTTCGATACCTTTTGAAACAGTCCTTATTTTTCTAACTTCTTTATCAGGTTAAGAGTACAGATATATCCACTTGTTTCTGCCCATCCCAGGGACTTTCTTTTTGCCCGGACAGCGGCAGCAGTCTTTTTTTCCCATACTCCATCCGGCTTCACTCCAAGCTTACACTGTATCCATCGCACTTCTGAGGGCTTAGCTGTCGTTTTTGTTATCCGGGCTTTTGGTTTATCACAGTAACCTTTCAGGAAAAGCTCCCTTTCTTTTGCCCTGCGCTTTGTCAAGCCCGGAACCACATTCCCTCCGGATTTATTCCATTCCATGAACTGATCGGCAGCTCCAATATAATCCTTGCTATTGAGCTTTGTTAACAGTGTGCTTTTCTTTAGTGCCGCCCCTCCGCAGTTATACGAAAAACTCACTAAGGCGTCAAACATATTCTGGGTGATTTCAACTATCACATAGTTATTTACTGTCTTTTCGTAGCTTTTTAGATCATTCTTCAGCATAGCTTCTGCCTGTGCAAGGGTAATTGTCATGCCTGGCTTTACGTCAGCCCCATAGTGGCCATAACCGATAGTGTAATATTTCTCAGTTGCCAGGGCTTTGTATGCTTTCAGCCGGCAGCCCTCAAACTGTTTTAGAAGTGCTATTCCGGCCTTTGATGTCTTTTTACTCATAGCTGACCACCGTCCTATTCCCCTTATCAACAAGCCCTTCCCCAACAATATATGCCATAACGAAAGCTTCTGCCATGATAAGAGCCCTGATATCCTATTATATAAAAAGGTGGGGTGTATTCCTTTTAATGTTCCCAGAACCAGACCCACCTGGAATTGTCTCCCCCAGAATCATCCTCTGGCCCGATTTGGGGAACGGAGTAATTAATGGAGTAGAAGATGCCAGCATATATAATTTCTTCGCAACCAACCGATTCCTTAACAAATATTGCACTTTTCCCATTATCATAACGGATTTTATCGATTATAGTAAAACTAACCGGAATAAGTAACAGGATACCCAGAATCAGTAAAACAAGAAACAACTTTTTCTTTTTCATATGTACGCTCCCTTGCAAACCAGTATTTGTTTATAGCATAACTTATTTTCAGGCAACTATCAACATTTTCAGCTTCCAATGTCTGTCAATTGATTAAATTTATTTCTATCCTTCATCCCAGACCGCCTAAGCGGTTTTATCCTGCTGTTTCCTGCCTTTTGATTCTTCCCTGGAAATTAAGCTTACGCTAACTTCAACATTGCCTTCCCTGGCTTTCAAAATCTGTTCTATGACCCTGCAGATTTTATCGGGATTAAGCTTTCCATACATCATACCAATTAACCTCCCTTTCTATATTGATATGTGTTACTGTTTGGACTTTTTGCAGATTTTTTTATTTTCCTGTTTTTCGTTATCTTGGGCTGCCGGACTATCCATGCAGAGAAATGCTCTGTGTCATCTATTTATGATAATTATTCTTCATGAATATCAAAAGTTTGCTTGTGATACTTGCATATATAGAAAGATTAAATACAACGCATTTTTTTATCTAATCCCTATTCATATCGCAAGCTTTCTTGTAATACTGCTAAAATAGAAATTCGAAAAATTCATTACAATTTTCAATCTAATCTCTGAACCCCTGCAGGTGCATTTTTTATGCCTGAAAATCATAGATTACAGAGAAAGGGCGATAATTTGAAAAATGCGTTACATTTTTCAAATTTCTATTTTAGCAGTATCCCAAGCAAGCTTGGGATATCCATAGGGATTAGTTTGAAAAATGTGTTGTATTTTTCAAATTTCTATTGAAGCAGTATCCCAGGCATACTTGCGATACTGTATGGGGATTAGTATGAGAGCTGCCATTTATATCCGTGTTTCCACAGAGGAGCAGAAAATCAACGGTTTATCCGTAGAGACACAAAGGAATGTCCTGACAGACTATGCCATAAAAAACAACCTGGAAATCGTTGGTTATTACATAGATGCCGGACTGACCGCCAGAAAGAAGCTTTCCCACCGGAAGGAACTCCTCCGGCTCCTGGAAGATGCCCAAAAGGGATTAATCGACCTGATAATCTTTACGAAGCTTGACCGCTGGTTCCGCAATATAGCCGATTATTATAAGGTTCAGGAAAGACTGGATGCCTATAAGGTCAACTGGAAAACCGTCTTTGAAAGCTATGATACCTCAACGGCCAATGGCAGGCTGTATATCAACATTATGCTCTCCATTGCCCAGGATGAGGCGGACCGCACCAGCGAACGTATTAAGGCAGTATTTGAAAATAAGCGGTCCAAGGGAGAAACTCCGGCTAACAGAGCTCCTCTCGGTTACAAAATAGAGAACTCCAGGCTGCTGATAGAGGAAAATACCTGTCAGATTGCCCAGGATATCTTTAATTATTATGATACCCACCATTCCCTCCTTGGCTGCGTCCGTCTTGCCAGGGAAAAATACGGCTATAAAATATATGACTACTCTATCCGGAGGATGTTTGCAAATACCATTTACATAGGCGAATTCAGGGGTTATGAAGGCTTTTGTGAACCTCTTGTGGATAAGGATTTATTTCACCGGATACAAAACTACAGGAGTATCAGAGAATTTAAAAACCAGCTGGCAGCCGGCAGGACCTATCTCTTTTCTTCCCTGATTCTCTGTAAGGAATGCAGGCATGCTATGACTGCCTGCTTTTCCATCCAGCAGCAAAAGCACGGTCCGAAGGAATTCCACTATTACCGCTGCCGTGAAGCAGTTGTCAACCACGCCTGCGGCCACAGAAAGCGCATGAATGAAGAAGCTCTGGAGCGTTATCTCCTCAATAATATTAAAAGTGAAATTGGAGAAACCTTATTTGTTATTAAAAAGCGGCACCGCGCCGTTAAGAACAAAAGAATTGATACCGTTAAAATTAAGAAGCAGCTGGAAAAACTAAAAGACCTCTACCTGGATGATCTGATAGACAAAGATTCTTATAAACAGGAATATAAGCTGCTCACCGCCCAGCTGGTTTCTGCTGCTCCTGTGGAGCCGGCCCCTTCCGAAAATTACAGGATATATCTCGAGCAGGATATCAATAGTCTTTACCAGGAGATGTCCCCGGAGGAACGCAAGATTTTCTGGCTGGGAATTGTTGAACAGATTGTGATTGATAAGGAGAACAGCATCGATTTCTTTCTGCAGGAATAATTGTACTTTTTCTGCACTCGCAGTTGCCGTATTCAGTACTATCATCACTCTCTATACCAATTTTATAAACGTGGAGGAAGATAAGAAAAAGCTGATATTAACCCTAGGCGGAAAGAAAAAGGATATCCTGCTGAAGGTTGTTATCCCTGGCAATATCCCGCAAATCATCAGCATTATGAAGGTGAATATAGGCTTATCTCTGGTAGGTGTCATAATTGGAGAATTTCTGGCGGCAAAAGCAGGCCTGGGATACCTGATTATTTATGGAAGCCAGATATTTAAGCTGGATTATGTAATTATGTCAATTGTCCTTCTCTGCATACTGGCAACTCTTCTGTACCAGCTGCTTACCCATTTTGAAAAGAGATATAAGTTACTGTAGCTCATTTCCTTTTAACCAGGGACATAAGCTTCTGATAAGGATATCCGCTGAAACGAAGAGAGCAAAGCCAACGAAAGATATCACAAGAATCCCCATATACATCTGAATATAATTAATGCGTGACCAGGCATCCAGGATATAATATCCCATACCATAGCCGGTTCCATAGCCTTCGATAAAGATAAGAATAGAAACAGCAGTACCAAGGGAAACTCTTATGCTGGTAAACAACTGGGGTAAAATGGCGGGCAGGGTAATATGCCTGATGACCTGGAAGCGCCCTCCTCCCGAGCTGATTACCGTCTGATAAAGGGAATTGTCAATATTTACGACACTGTCCCTGACAGATACAATTACCTGAAATACGATAATAAAAAAGATAATGGCAATCTTCGAACCGTCCCGCATTCCCCAAAGCAGCATAGCAATGGGGAGCAGGGCGGTTTTTGGTACCGGATATCCAAAGTATACCAGGGGATAGAGAAAAGAATTGGCTTTTTCCGAATAGGCCATCAGTATTCCGGTGGGAATCCCAATGATAATAGAAAGCGCCAGCCCGATAAATATCCTTCTCAGACTGTAATAGATATGAAGAAATATGCCGTCGGAAAATACAGTAACAAAATTCCCATACACCTTAAAGGGGCTGGGAACAACAGCTGTATCCATCCAATATGAAAAAATCAGCCAGATAATATTCAGAACCAGAAAGCCCTTCAGAAAAGTCAGGCATTGCTTTCCTATCGTTTTCATTACCTTATTCTCCTCTCTTCGTAACACTTACGAATCTATCGGCCTTTTATATGCAACACTTATGAATCTGCTATTATGCTGCACTTATGAACCCATCGGTATTTCATTATGCTGCACTTATGAATCTATCAGTATTTTATTATGCTGCACTTATAAATTTACTGGTATTTTATAATAAATGCTTCATCAGGTTATCCTTTGTTTTATCATACTCAGCGTTGCTTTTTACAACACTTCCGAAATAAGGATTATCCTTCAAATATTCAATGCTGCCTCTTTCCCTGCTCATTACCCCAATTCTGTTGCCCAAATATAATGCCTCTTCGATATTGTGTGTTACAAGCAGACCTGTAACCCTGTATTTTTCCCATAGGGCCAGATACAATTTCTTTGCCTCCTCTGCCGTTATGGCATCCAGACTGGAAAAGGGCTCATCCATTAACAGCAGATCTGGCTTTCGCAGAAAAGCCCTGGCAATAGCAGCTCTTTGAGCCTGTCCTCCGCTTAAGCTTCCCGGATAGCGGTCTAAAAGCTCCTCTATATGCAGTGCTTTGCTAATTTCCTCCAGCTCCTTTATACATTCCTTGTCCCTATCCTCTTTCCTTATTTTAAGAGGCAGCAGGCAGTTTCCCCTGACAGTTTTCCAGGGCAGCAAACCGCTGCCCTGAGGTATCACTCCGATTCTATGTAATTTGGGAGACAGTATTTCCTTTTGCCCGTCCTTTTCATAAAAGGCGCCGCCGGATTCAAAGGGCAGCATTCCGGCCAGGGCATTTACAAGGGTGGACTTACCGCAGCCTGACGGGCCCAGAATTGCCAGGCACTCTCCATCCTCTATCCGCAGCGTCAGGTTATGTATCACTATCTTTTTATTCTTTTTGCTTTGATACCCCAGGGAGGCATCTTCCAGGACCAACATCCTACCACCTGCCTTTTCCGGTCCACAGGTAATCACTATCCTATGCCCGGATACTATTTAACGATTGCAATCAGGATTATTTATATACGTCATATACGACCTTATCATAGGTAAGCTCCTTCGAGCATAAACCTTTATCCGCCGCCCAGGCTATCGCTGCCTTAACTTCCCCTTTTTCCGGAAGCTTGCTGGTACGAAATTGTTTTATCTCAATATGTCCTTTCATTTCTTCCGGATAGCCCGCCGCTTTTATTACGGCATCCTCATATTCTGATGCATCGGTCCCGTTGATATAATCCACCATTTCATTATAAGCCTTATATAAGCTTCTGACAGACTCTTCCTTTTCTCCAAGGGCTTTCTTAGAAAAGGCGGATACCGCAGGGTACAGGCCGTACTCGTTGGCACTGCCCAGGTACACAGCCCCATCATTTAAGGCAAGGGTCGCAAAGGGTTCCGGCAGGAGTACAAGGTCTATCTTATCATTTCTCAGCATTTCCAGTCTGTCCGGTATTCTGGGAATTGCCTCCTTTTTGACCGCCTCCGGCTGTAGACCGTTATTCCCAAGTATGCTGTCCAGGGTATATTCAATTAATGTATTTTCCGATATTGCCACGCTTCTTCCCTTTATTCCGCCGATATCCTTAATTCCGGCATTTTTTCCTGCCAGCAGCAGATAGTCCCCGTCCGTTATGCCTGTTATCCTGACGTCAAAGCCTCCATTCTGGTACATACAGACTCCGATGTAATCTGTCAGCACACCATCCAGTTCGCCGGCCGTAAAGGCCGCATCCCTGTCCTTTGCCGCGGTAAACACCTCCAGCTTCAGCTGAAAACCATACTTTTCATCCAGCTTCTTTTCCTTCATCAATTCATAGGGTATAACATCAAGGGAAGACATCATACCAATCCGCAGGGTCGTCTGCTCCGTATCCTTTTCACTGTTCTTGGCCTTCCCGCAGCCGGTCAGAAGCAGTCCTGCGATTACCATAATAATAAAGAACCTTTCTTTCACACTTGCTCCCATTGCATACCGCAGACTGGTCTGCGGTATTGCCTCTTTTCTTTCATACTTCACTGTTTCCTTCCCATCTCTTATAACAGTCATTTTGAACCCCCAGATTATCAAGGGTCTTGCCCACAACAAAATCCACCAAATCCATCATTGTCCCCGGATGGCTGTAAAATCCGGGCATTGCCGGTAATACCGTGACTCCGAGCCTTGACAGCTCATACAGATTTTTCAGATGTATTGTAGACATAGGTGTTTCCCTGGGTACCAAAAGAAGCTTTCTGTTTTCCTTTAGCATCACATCCGCTGCTCTTGTAAGCAGGGATTTTGTTATACCATTTGCAATTTCCGCCGCCGTGGACATGGAACAGGGAATTACCGCCATGGCATCACACTGGTAGGAACCGCTGGCAACCGGGGAGAAGAGATTCTTATTGTCCTCCCAAATAATATGTCCGTTATTCCTCTGCCATTCCTCCATCTGCTTTTTAAGGCTAATCCCCATTTCATATTCGAATACCTGGCTTCCATGTTCCGTAGCAATGATATGCAGTTCTATTTCTTTCGTCAAAAGACAGTCGACAAGCCTCTTAAAATAAACTGAGCCGCTTGCTCCCGTTACCGCTATGATTAATTTTTTCATACATCCTCCCAAGGCTTCTATAAGAATGCATCCGCAAGCCCAAATACCAGGAACACAATACTGACAAGCTGGTTTACACTGTAGGACGCAATATTAACATTCACAAGATTCTCCGGGGATACCATACGGTATTCCGTCACAAAAAACCCTGCAATAATCGCTATTCCGATAAAATAGACAATGCCCAGCTCCGGTGAAAGGATACCTGCCGCTATCAGGCATATCAAGGTTACGGTATGCAGCAGGGCCGCTATCTTCAGGGCATTTTTCACTCCGAATTGTACCGGTACCGAGTGAAGCCCATTTTCCCTGTCAAAGTCATAATCCTGACAGCCGTATATGATATCAAAGCCAGCTACCCATAAGGTATTGGCTGCTCCCAAAAACAAAGGCAGCAGACTTAAGCTTCCCCTGACGGCCAGCCACGCTCCTACCGGCGCACAGGCACAGGTAACTCCCAGTATAAAATGGCAGAGAAAGGTGAACCGCTTCGTATAGGAATAGCCGGTCAAAAGTACCAGGGCAACCGGAGACAGCATAAGGCATATGATATTCAGCCTGTATGCTCCGTAAAGCATTATCAGGAAGCAAACTGCAGTAAAAGCCACTACTTCCCCTTTCTTTACCTCTCCCCTTGGTATCTGCCTTCCCTTTGTTCTGGGATTTCTGGCATCGATTTCAGCATCAATGACACGGTTGATGGCATTTGCTCCCGTTCTGGCTCCCAGGAAGCATACCAGGATGAAAAATACCGTTTTGATATCCGGAATTCCTTTGGAGGCAAGTACCATGGATACAACGGCAAAGCTTAAGGAAAAAATCGTATGGGAAAACATCACAAGCTTGCCATACTGTCTTAATTTCTCTACCCCTTTGCTCACTATGTTAATCAAGTCCGTATTCCTCCCATCTTCTGCTTACCAGTTCTTTGATGTCTTCTGACATAAGGATATCCTCCGGCCACTCTCTGGTAATTCCTTCTTCCTTCCACTTTTTCGTGGCATCAATACCGATTCCGCTGCCGTAAGCTATCAGGTCCCGCTTCCCATCGATATTATTGAACAGCTTCCACATTACAAGAGAAATGTCCTCCTTATCCACGTTGCCGTCAACAGCTATGACAAATTTGTCTTCCGAATTGCTTAACCGCTCCTTCAGCCTGTCCATTGCTTCTCCCGGATAAGTTTTGTTCACGTTGATTACGCTGTAATGCTCCCTTCCCGAAGGGTTTCCTTCCCTTGTGGCATCCACACCAAGGCGCGTGCCGTACAAAGCCCGGTTAGAGGAGTGGTCCAGGGCATCCAGCGGCCCTTCACACAGGACCAAATCCTCCAGGCCGCTGACATTTAACAGGACTGCCTCTTCTACTTCCCTTAGGTTTTGTACATCAACACTGTCCTTCACTACAATAATCAGCTTGGTATACATCATCTGCCCCATGCCCCATACCGCATTCATGACTTTTCTGGCACAGCCGGGATAAGCGGAATGCACGGAAAGAATGGCACAGTTATGGAATACTCCCTCCAAAGGAAGATTCATATCCTTTAATTCCGGTATCTGCAGCTTTAAAAAGGGCAGGAATATACGCTCCGTAGCCTTTGCCATATAGCAGTCCTCCATGGGCGGACGGCCTACTACCGTTGCCGGATACACAGGACTTTTCCTGTGAGTGATGCAGGTCACATGGAATTTAGGATAATAATCCGCCAGAGAATAATATCCCGTATGGTCTCCAAAGGGTCCCTCCAGAACCGGCTCCTCTTTTGTATCCACATAGCCTTCCAGTACAAACTCCGCATTAGCCGGAACATAAATATCATTGGTAATGCATTTTACCAGTGTTACATTGGCTCTGCGCAGCCATCCTGCAAGCATCATTTCATCAAGCATCTTGGGAAGGGGAGCCGTAGCCGCATAGGTTATGGCCGGGTCACAGCCTAATGCTACGGAAACCGGCATCCGCTCTCCCTTCTCCTGGTAAGCCTTGTAGATTTGGGAGCCATCCTTATGCTTATGCCAGTGCATCGCCGTTGTTTTATCGTCCAATATCTGCATCCGGTACATACCGACATTCTGCTGCCCGCTATGCCTGTCCTTTGTAAAAACTAAAGGCAGGGTAAAAAACCTCCCTGCATCCATGGGCCAGCACTGTAAGACCGGCAATTGATTTAAGTTTACATTCATTTCAATAACCTGCTGGCATTTTCCTCTTCCCGGCCGCTTTATAGGAAGCGCATATAGCAGCCTGAAAAGCCTTGGAATACTCTTAAGGATTCCCGCCACGGACAAATAATTCCTGAGGTTCAGATATTCCCTGATTTCCTCTGCTATGGCGTCCGTGCTCTCCGCCTCCAAGGCCAGGTCCATCCGCCGGAAGCTGCCCATAGCATTGATAAGCAGTGGATAAGGCGAGCCTGTGACATTTTCAAACAACAGGGCACTGCCGTTTTTCTTGGAAATGCGGTCCGTAATTTCCGTTATCTCCAATATAGGTGATACCTCACAGGCTATCCTCTTAAGCTCTCCGTTCTTCTCCAGCTCCTTTATAAATCCTTGTAAATCCCTGTATGACATCTCTGTTTACCTGCATTCATAATTTCTCTCTTAAACGTGACAGTCCATCTGATTACCGACTGTCCTGCACATCACTACTATACCAGAATAAACCAATCATTACAAGAAGCGATTCTGTGTTCATAATGGCAAACGTATGAAACCACATTTTGGATACCCGGAGGACCAGGGAAGGGTTTGGAGTTTGCTGTTCGAGAACCTTTATTCCACTAAAGCTGCCAAAAACGCAGCTGGCAGGAAAAATAGCGCCAAACTCGCTTCGCTCAAACAATGGCTCTATTTTTCCTAGCTGTGTTTCTGGCAGCTTAAGTGTCATAAAGAACCTCTCAATGCAAACTCCAAACCCTTCCCTGGTCCTCCGGGTATCCAAAATGTGGTTTCGTGCATTTGCCGTGCAATATTTATTATAGTAAATCTAAAATAACAATTGTAAAATAAAATGTTTGCTGCCTGCAAAAGCAATATAACCAACAGTTAATTTTCATGAAGGAATTATGATAACCGTTCACTTGTTAAATTGTAAGGTCTTTGCTATTCTATAGGTAACGAAGGCCTCGTCACTATAGCAGATTGGAGATGCATTTGAATGAAAATAAATGAAGTAATACGAAAGTACCGGAAGGATGAAAATCTTACCCAGGAACAGGTAGCCAATTATTTGGGGGTAACAGCTCCCGCCGTCAACAAATGGGAAAACGGAATATCCTATCCGGATATTACTCTTTTAGCTCCCCTTGCCCGTATTTTAAAAACTGATGTGGATACCTTATTGTCTTTTCACGAAGAATTATCGGATGCCGAATGCAGGCAGCTGGTAAAGGGCATCTCCGATAGTATACAAAAGGATGGTTTTACTGCAGGCTTTGAAAAGGGAGAAGCTTTGATCAAGGAATATCCTAACTGTGATATTTTAAGACTGAACATTGCTGATATACTAAGAGTTCACCTTATAGTGAAAGAAATTGAAAATCCGGAGATATATGAAAATAAGATAATTGGCTGGTATGAGGTAGCTTTAACAAGTAAGGATGAAAAAATCATCAACCTGGCAAAGTTCTCATTGACAGGTTATTATATGACAAAAGGGATATATGAAAGAGCCCAGCAGTATCTGGACGAAATTCAACCCTTAGGCTTTGATAAACGATTTACACAGGCTATCCTTTATGAAAAACAAGCCAGATATGACGACGCCTATGAAATATACGAGAATATACTTTATAAGGGAGCCCAGGAACTCAGCAATGTCTTACAAATGATCTGCCATTTACTGTGTACGGAAAAGAAATATACAGAGGCTGAAAAGTATGCGGATTTATCCAGGGATATTGCAGCAGCTCTGGATTTAGGTGATTATACCGCATATACCTCCAACTTCCTTCTGGCAGTAGAGAAGAAAGATATCACCCAAGGAATCGAAATGCTGGAGCATATGATTAACGGCATTGATACTTATGAGAAATATAAAGCTTCCAAGCTTTATTCCCATGTCAGGTTTTATAAAAGTACTAATCCTGATGCTTCCAAGAAAGTACTTCGGAATTCTTTGAAAAATAATGCGGAACTTGATTTTATTAAAAATGAGCCTGCTGCTAAAAAGCTTTTTCAAAGATTAGAAGAGTAATATAATATCTGATACCATAAAAAGCCTGGAAGCTTTCTGGTATTTTATGATGCCTTTCTTTATTAAAGCTAATTACAGGCTGGAGACCCACGGTCCCCAGCCCTATACTATATCCTACCACTTAATTGTTACAACTGGTTTGATTAAATCCTTTGGCTTATCCTTCATTAACATAAGCGCTTCTCCAATACTATCCAAGCCTTCAAAGCGGTGTGTAACTAATTTGCCCGCATCCAGTCTGCCGGTTGAAATAAGGGATGCAAGTTTTTCCATCCTTAATCTTCCGCCAGGCATCAGACCGCCTGCAATAATCTTATGGCCCATGCCGCATCCCCATTCCAGACGCGGAATCTTTATGTAATCACCTTCACCCAGGTAATTCACGTTGCCGATTTTTCCGCCGGGCTTTAACATGGTAATTGCCTGAGCAAAGGTATCTACATCTCCTCCGGCAATAATAACACGGTCCACGCCTTTTCCATCGGTTTTTTTCATGATCTGCTCTACAATATCGCCTTCACGGTAATTGACAATATCGGTAGCACCATATTCTTTGGCAAGCTGAACACAGTTAGGACGGGAACCCACTGCATAAATGTGGGATGCACCACGAATGGCAGCACCTGCTACAGACATAAGTCCAACAGGTCCGATTCCAATTACTGTCACACTGTCACCAAACTGTACATCAGCAAGCTCAACTCCGTGAAAACCGGTAGGTACCATATCGGAAAGCATACAGGCAGCCACGGGGTCCATACCCTCCGGTAATAAGGCTAAGTTACCGTCTGCGTCGTTAACATGGAATAACTCAGCGAAAACACCATCTTTGAAATTGGAAAATTTCCAGCCTGCAAGCATTCCGCCGGAATGCATTTGATAGCCGCCCTGAGCTTCTACCGAATTCCAATCAGGTGTAATGGCAGGTATGATTACCCTGTCACCAGGTTTAAAATCTTTTACATAACTTCCGACTTCCACTACTTCCGCAACTGCTTCGTGACCCAGAATCATATCGTGGCGCTCACCAATGGCACCTTCCCAAACGGTATGGATATCAGATGTGCAGGGGGCAAGTACAATGGGACGACAGATGGCATCCATGGGACCGCAGACCGGCTTTTCCTTTTCAACCCATCCTGTTTTACCAATACCCAGCATCGCAAAACCTTTCATAATAAACAACTCCTTTTCAAATATTATTGTTATATTTTTAACAATTCTAACGTGGGTATTATACATCATAATCTTTTCATAGTCAAATATAATTCATATTTAATTTTAATAATGAATTGATAAAATTTATCATATATTATAATACATACTTTTATTTTATATGAATATAATGATGTTTCGAAAAGCTTTTATAATGTTTATAGGATATTGCTGAAAAATATAATAAGAATATCTGAAAAAAATATGACGAATATGCCGAGATTGCTTTATCGCATTGCTTTTTCTGCCTCTTCCATGATATGTAAGGCCGAATTGACAGAAATGCCAAAACGGTCACACCCGGCTTTTTGCATTTCAAGCAGCCCAGATAGATTACGTATCCCTCCGGCGGCTTTAATTTTAGTCCGGGGGCCAATCACCGACTTAATAAGTTTAATATGCTGAACCCCCGTAGGTTCACTGCACCAGCCCGTACCTGTTTTTATAAAGGCAGCTCCGGCTCTTTCGGCAATCCGGCATGCGGTTATTATCTCTTCTTCCGTAAGCAGCGTTACTTCCAGAATTGTCTTTACCGGTATTCCCTGCGCTGTATCCACAACTGCTTTTATGTCCTGATAAACAAATTCATCATTATGAATTTTCAGCTGAGTGATATTTATTACCATGTCCAACTCATCACAGCCCATTTCCAGCAATTGTCCGGCCTGGAATACTTTACTTTCCGTTGTATCGCAGCCTGATGGGAAACCTACGGTTCCTCCTACTCTTGTGCTGGATTTTCCCTTCAGATTTTCAATTAAATACGGAGTCATGCTGGGCAGGGCAAAGGCACAGATAAACTTATATTTGTTTGCCGCAGCAATCATCTGATTCAAATCTTCTAACGTGTGATTGGATTTCACACAGCTGATATCAATTACTTCCGAAAGCTTCTCTAACCTCAAATCATTCATAGTTTTAATCTCCAGCTTCTCTAACCCCAAATAACTCATAGATTTGATCTCCAATTTCTATTTATACCGCCCATTGGCAGTGATTACAAGCTCATATTGGCTTCCCAGTATGGAAACATCGTCGACACAAATTGCCTCCCTGCTCCCGTAACAAATGCGGCGGATACAAAGAAGTGCCGTCCCCGGCTGCACTGCAAGCATTTCCGATTCTGTAAAATCTGCCGACTTTGCATATATCTTGTCATTGGAAGAATTGATTTCCAGCTGGTAATGCTCTTCTAAAAACTGGTATAATCCCGAGAACTTATTGGTGAACTGTTCCAAATTCGGAACAAGCCGATAGGGAATATAATTTTTCATAATGGCAATGGGCTTTTCATTGGCAAGCTGAATCCTTTGAACCCTGGCTACCGGTTCTCCGTATTTTAGCTGCAGTTCCTTCCCAAGCTCCTCGCCGGCGGGTATAATATCAATATACATGCTTTTCGTCCGTACATCATATCCGCGTCTTCTTAAGGACTCCGTAACGGAGGTGACTTTGTCCAAATCCTGCTTTGTCCTGTAATCCAGTACCATGGTACCTCTGCCCTGCTTCACTTCAACCAGGCCTTCTTCCCTCAGCACTTCTATGGCACTTCTTATCGTGGTGCGGCTGACATGAAATATTTTTTCAAGCTCAGGCTCCGTCGGCAGTAATTCAGATACCGGATAGGTTCCATCCTGAATTTTCTTTTTCAGCGCATCATAAACAATCTTATATGCCGGAACTTTAGCCATGTACTAACGCCTCCTTTCCTTCCAGTGGGTAATTTCCAGAATAATTCGAATCTAATTATAACATTAGTTTTATTAATATCAAGTAAATACGATATTACAGCCTTAGATAATGCAAAACTCCAGCCCCGGACAAATAAATAAAAAACACAGGTTATGTGTAACTGACTCTATCTTATTTTTTGTTAAAGTACTATGTCCTTAACCTGTGGGAACTCTTCCTTGGGATTTAAGGCTGCATATACATATGTATCCCAATAAATAGGATTTCCATTTGAATCCGAATGAAAAGAGACATTTTTTCGAAAATGAGCTTCTCTTTTTAAACCGATTTTCTCCATTAGCTTCCAGGAAGAAGTGTTTTGGGGAGCACACTCTGCATAAATTCTATGCAGCCCCTGTGTAAAAGCATAGTCTACCGCTGCCTTTCCGGCCTCACTTCCATAGCCCTTCTTATGGTACTTTTCATTTAACACATAGCCCAGCTCCCGGGAATTAAAATCTCTCTTTCCCAGGTAAATATTTCCGATAACCTTATGCTCCGCTTTTAACTCAATCGCATAAAACTCATCACTTTTTGACCGGTATTGGATTTCTTCTCCGGCCTTTTCCCGGGTAAAATCCGGGTATGCTTCAAACTCAGCATTGACCCGCTGCAGCATATATTCGCATAAGTCACTTTCATCCTTCAATTCAAAATTGCGGATTATCAGAAATTCTGTTTCTACTCTCATATTAACTCTCCCAATTACTGCTTCGCAGTAACATTTTTCTTCACTTTTTATTTTACTGGATTTCAAAATTACATTTGGTAAAATTCATCAAATACACGGCATTCATTTAACATCCTTTTCCCCTATTGTTTATTATTATAAACGATAGGGGAAAAGTCAACTCCAGATTGATACAGGAATATTGATTATAATATACACCATATAAATTTATTCATTTATTTTGCTCTTTTCACTCCATCCTCATATGAGAATTAGGAAGTGTTGACAATGCCAATCGAATATATTAGGCTATCCAATCAAAGGGGGAATGTTATGAATAAGATGATATTAAAGAGTTTAAAAAAGCCGTTGTTCTGGATTACTTTAGCAGCTGTGTCAGCCTGTGCTGCCGCCCTTGTATTTCTGCTTGCAATTCGGGCACAGTCTATATCGTCACAGTCAATACAACTTCCCAGTACATCCACCCTTTTATCTATGGAGATGGAGCAAATCAAGGCGGATAAAAGTACCGGAATTGTCACTGTAACAGATACCACCGATATGGAAGCTCTTTTATCTGCCCTCTCCCGGTCAAGAAAGACCTCAAGACAGTCTGTAAACGACTCCCCCAATGAGGATAACTATCTTATAATCAGGCTAAAAATGGCGGAAGGTGAGAAAAAGCTGTATCTTTTCTCAGCTGGAAAACACTGCTGCCTGGAGGAGCCCTATGTTGGAATATACATGATTGACAAGGAGGCAAATGCCTCAATATATGCAGTTTATGAAAGGAGCACTCGCTAACTGCACATTGGCACGGCTAACACCTTTGTCCAGTGCTTGTACATAAACCCGCTCAGTTCAAATAACTACCCCCAAAGTACCGAGCAGGTGTAAAATCATGATATGGGAAAGAAGTATGTTTTTGGTATTTACCGCAAGAATGGAAAAGAATTATTGGAGAATATGATTTATATTATACTTACCACATGTGGAAACGAATAAATATATGGAAGGAGAGAAAACACCAAATTTGAATAATAATATTAAGATTACCGACGAAATAAAATTCGTGATTGTTGAATCTCTTAAATTTATTGACAACAATCTTAATAAACCATTGAAGTTAAATGATATTTCCGGGCATTCCGGATATTCAAAATTCTATTTTGAAAGAGTTTTTAAGCAGTACATCGGTCTATCTGTTATGGAATATGTCAAACGCAGAAAATTGACCTTTGCATCAACAGATCTGCTGAATGGCGAAAAAATAATTGACGTGGCGTTAAAGTATGGTTATGATTCCCATAGTGGCTTTACAAAAGCATTTCTGAATGAATTCGGATTTTCTCCTTCCATGCTTAAAGTAATGAAACTACATTTTTCAGTAGTAGGAGGAAAACATAGTATGAATCATATTTTTTTAGATAAGATGGATATTCATTCTTCTAAGGAAGAATTATTTGAAAAATTTTTGGAATTAATCCAAGATAACAACTTAAATTATAACACAAGAAAATTCGAAAAGGCATATGCCTTTACCTGTGAAGCCTACAAAGGAATCACCCGACATTCCGGTGACGAATACATCACTCACCCGTTAAATGTTGCTATCCTCTTAGCTTACCTGGAAGCGCGTGAAGATGTAATTATATCCGGCATGATGTGTGATATATTAACCAAGACAAATACCGATGCTAAATCAATTGAAAAAGAATTTTCAAGTAACATTAGACATATTTTATCTGGGTTGGCCAATTTTAACATAACTTCTCCTGCGGCAGATGAAGATATATTGACAATAAAGTTAGCCGAACGGCTTCACAATATGAGAACCGTTGAATTTATGGACAAACACGCACAACAGATGAAAGCAAAAGAAACAATTGAATTTTTTATTCCTTTTGCTACCAAAATAGGAAATGCAAAATTGACGGAAGAATTGAATGATTTGGCTCTGAAATACGCATAGAGACCATTTCAAAATCCGTGTAAACTCAATAAACAATAATTTTTGTTAAAGCACTATGTCCTTAACCTGTGGGAACTCTTCCTTGGGATTTAAGGCTGCATATACATATGTATCCCAATAAAGCAACAAGAAATAATATAACTGATATTATGAAAGTCCCAAATATTCTCCAAAATTTATAATATACAACTTCAAGAATATAGCGTATAAGCGCCCAAAACGATTAAAAAGCTTAATTCATGATAAGAGCGAGTAAAATACGAAAATAAACCTGTTGTTAAAAAAAGAATACCAAACGAAAACATACATACTGTCTTTACTTTCATTTGTTTATTCGGAGTATGATCAGGTAGTTCTTTGTGTTGCTTTCTTGCTAATTCATACCCGTTCTCTTTCAATAAATAAGTAAAGCTCCGAAACAGTGATGTTCTACCGTTTCGGAGCTCGAATGGCACGTGTGTAATTGTCTTGGCAGCTTCTTTTTATCTGCTCATTCCTTATGACTTTTGGAAATTGCTGTTTGAGATTTCTTGCTTTCTTAACTATTTTAGAGTATAATTCTTATGCATAAATATTGGAAGACTTTGATATTCCTATAAAGAGCAATCCCAACCTGACAGCCAGACAGAGATTATTTTAATACATTAGTCTGTATATGCAACAGCACTTATTTCAATTAATTGTGCCGGAAAAGCAAAATACGGCACTCCTACAAGAGTCCCCGCCGGACGGTGCTGACCCAAGTATTCTTTAAACAGCCTAATGACGGAATCCGAATGCTCTCCAGCATCTGCCAGATAAATTTCCACATAAGCGAGATTTGATTTTGTGACATCAAACTCTGCTAACACATGGTCAAGGTTTTTTAGTGTTTGGTGAGTTTGCATTTCAATATCACCTTCGCCGATAAACGCGCCCTCTGAATCATGGGAAAATTGTCCAGAAATATAAATCGTGCCATTCACGCTGTAAGCCTGGGAAATACCATGATCCCAAAGATTATGATTATAAGTTTTAATAATAGCCATTTTTTCTCTCCTCTACTTTAAAGTAAATTTAATATAACAAGAATGTGAATAAAAATATAGTACGCACTTTATTGATAGGTACTATTAGAAAGGATAGTTCAATTATGGGAATGGCTGAATATAAAGGTCAAGTGAAAAACATTCAGGATACACCTTTTGGATATACCTTGTCATTAATTGGCGGTAAATGGAAAATGGTTATCATATACCTTTTAGCAGAAAACCAGCCAGTCCGTTTTAATGATTTAAAAAGACAAATTGGCTCAATTACATTTAAAATATTGAGTTCACAACTGAAAGAGCTGGAATCAGATGGTTTGATAGACCGAAAAGAGTATCCTCAAATTCCTCCTAAAGTTGAGTACCGTCTTACCGCTAAGGCAGAAACGCTCTTACCTGTTCTGGAAGGATTATGCGAATGGGGAGCAAAGAATCGAAATAAATAAACCCCCCCATTATGCAGATTAGTATTATTGAGATTTAAAAAAAAATCCCATTATATCATTGGTCATAGATTTTATATTTCAGCCGGTTTAACATAGTATCAAACATATCATTACCTGTCGATTGATAATAATAACGTTATTTTTCTGCTGCTGTTAATTTCAACATTAGCATATTTTCTTTTAAGATTACAAATACTATAGATAATCTTAACAAGGAGGTCAATTCAATGGCAAAGAAAAATACAACACCAAGCGTAGACCAGGCAGACACCAGCAATATCAGCAGTGGAGATTCCAGTGAAGATAGTACTGGAACTATCCAGGATTATGTCAGTGGTGATTCTGCCCGTTCTTCTTCAGGTCATCAGTTTTCTCATGCGACAACTGACCCGTATAATGGAAATAAAAAATAAAAGACAGACCCAGGACTTAAGTCAATTAAGACTCGATCCGGGTCTGCCAGGCTTCTTTCCAAACTTCTCCCAATATTCTTGAATAGTCGATTATTCCAAGAACTCACAGATTTTTCTTAAAACAAATAATTCTATTTGCTTCCTCAAAACCAAGTCGTAAATGAAATTTTAAGCTATCTGTATTAGTTAGTTCACAATCACTTGCAAATTCCCTGCAGCCTTTCTTTTTAGCCCATTCTTCACATTGATGAATCAGCTTTTTTCCAATACCTTTCTTACGGTATTCTGCTTTTACAAAAACACCTTCTAAATATCCAACCGGACTACTTTCTGTTCCTTCAACATAATCATACCGCAAACCGCACTGTGCAAATCCAACCTGCACGTTTTTAATGAAAGATATAAAAACTACTCCTTTATCTGAAACCATATATTCCGTCATTTCTTTTTCCAAATCATTAATTTCATTATCTGGCCACAATAACATAGCTAATTCTGCAACAAATCTGCTATCACCAACTTCTGCTTGCTTTATCATAATTCATTGCCTCCGCTAAATTTCCTTATCCATTTTCTTAGCATACCTGCATCCAATTTCCAACATTCCGATTAAATTTACCCCCAGGACCATTACTGAAACTGTGCAAGTATCTTACCTTCAGAATCGGCGACATACCAGGTGACACTAACATATCTGGGTCTCAATCCATTGCAATCCATACACGTCACAGGAATTAGCAGATAATCACCGTATTTTTTTACACGTGCACTATAGTCAAAATTCTTTTTTTGCTTGTAAGAAAGATTAATAAACGATTTGACCAAATTATTTTTATTGGTTCCAGATGTAAAACGGGATATCGTAATCAATTCTTTACCGTCCGCTTTAGCACAATAGGTTTTATCTCCCAGAATATTGAAGGTTTCTGTACCAGTGGTCTTATATGTATAAGAAGAGGTTTTGCCGGTCTTTGTGTTGTATTTATAATGTTTCTCGCTACTATCGGTTCCGTTATAGAAGATGTTGTTCTTGTTATGATAGATCTGTTCCTCATATAGCTGCTTTGCGATAACAGAATTTATATTTGTACCGGAATCTAATTTTATTAAAGTTCCGTACCAATAGTTGCCCGTGCCCTCATATGAACCGTATTGATAATAAATATCTCCGTTTATTTTAGCAATGTCGGATACCATGGGAAATGTCCGCTCCGTTACATCCAGTGTAATCTTGTATTTAGTCAAAACAGCCAGCTTTTTCTGCTTTGGCATCAGTGTGTATATTGTCAGCTTTGTAGAGGTTTCATTAAATTGAGTAAAATACAATGTGTTATCCAAGTTTTTCACAAAGCGTAAGGTCATGTTACCGGTATAAATAAGAGTAGCTTTCTTGCTGCCATAATCTCTTTTGTATAGCTTACTTTCTTTGCCTTTAATTACAGTATAATAAATACTGCTGTCGTCAAGGCATTGGAAGTAGCCCTTGCAGATAGTTTTTTTATCTTTGGCATCAATGGAAACCGAATACGTCTTATAAACATCATTTTCCCCTGTATAGCTGGTATAATAAAGGGTGTCATTATGAAGCATCATGCCTAAAATATCTTTCTTTGACGATACAAGCTTAGTTTTATTACCTGTGGCAACCTCTAACCGGTAGATGTCATAAGAAGATTCATTACCTTCTACTCTCTGAACATAATAGATACTTCCTCTGTCTTCCAGCATAGGAGAATATTCGTAAACCGCTGCGTTAGCTGCCGCACTGGTAATAAGGGTATTCTGAGGTACTAAAAAGATAATTATGAAAAAGACTAAAATAAAACTGAGTATTCGTTTTGTTTTTGTGTTCATTGCATTCTCCTTATTCAAATAATTTATATTAATAAAATTTCCGTTTTCCCCCTAAACTGCGTCGATTAAGACACTCCTGTTTTAAATGTATCACACATCCTTTGACAAAATTCTTTTTTCTTCAAATTGAGGATAATGTGCTGAGTTTTTAAATACTACCAACTTATGTGTTCCATTACAACTCTCACTAAAGATTAATTTCTAAACCATCATATGCAAATTCAATTCCATCAAACTGCTTTTGCAGATTCATATAATCATCATAGGATTTTCCCCAGTCCTCTTCCAAGTGAGTTATTATAACCCTCTTAATATGATATTTATTTTTCAATGCAACAATTTCATCCATAGCAAATAACTCACCACGCAGCGGATTATCTTTTTCCAGAACAAAACCATCCTTCAATACATCCCCTACAATTGTATTTCCGATAATCAGGCAGTCAGCATCCATGAAAATATCATTTTCAGGAAATGGTTTTACATCACATGGTGCATAAATCACCTTATGCGAATCCTGAGTATAGACAAAAACAGCTACCTTTTCTGTTTCATCAACGGGTATCAGGTCTATATGTATGGAAGCAAGGTCTAGGCTCGTAAATGCCTGAATATCTATTAAATTCATGCTTTTGTAATAATCCAGTGCAGAACCGTATTTGGTTCCCTGGCATTTTAAATCTTTTATAATTGACGGTAAGGAAGCTACTATTATCGGGTTCTTGCATTTTATACCAATGGAATTTGCCAGCCAGTCCAGCCTTAATTGTTCGATTACCCGCATTCCCATGGTATGGTCAGGGTCGATATGGCTATAAAGGAGATACTCGACTTCCTTAATATCTGCATGATTCAGTGCATCGGCAATGTCTTCCGGTGTATCAATCAATATATTAGCATCCTCTACGTACAAGCTGCAACCGCATCTCGCATAAGGAAAGCCCTTTTCCCTTGCCTCCGTACAAATATTACACTGGCATAGTGGTCTGGGTGTACTAACGCATCCTCCTGAACCAATTATCTTTAATCTCATATAAAGTCTCCCGTCTCTTTTTTACTGATCAAAAGAGCTGATTCCAATTAAATTCCCTTTCGAGCCAGCGATATAGCAAGTGTATTGACCCCAGGTTTCTGTTGTTGATTTGAAATCGGTGCAGCTCCTTTGGAAACCAATATTTCCATTACAAAAATTCACTTTTCTGTTCCATATATCTCATGAGCTATTCCTAATTCCATAAAGGACTTATAATCATTCTCCGCTAAATTCAGGTAAGCAAATCTTTCATGGGAACATACGGCAAGTATTATCATATCATTCTTATAAAAAGCTATGTCCTCAAAAGCGGTGCCATCTATCAGGTATGGAAAATCATATAAATCTTTCATTTTATTGATGATAGAAGCACTGACTTGTCCAAGCTGAAAGAAACACATTTCAAAAGCCGGATTCATGGTTACCGGAGTAAATCTGGTATATTTTGTTTTCATAAATTCATCGGACTGAGATGTAAATCTTTTATCTGGTTCTTTCGAAAAAGAATCATATTGCAATCCCTCAAGCATACTTAAATCCTGCTCAAGGAGTTCGTCGAAATATGAATATGCCTCCTGTTCAGCATCCGAATGTAACATACTGCTTATTCTGACTTGATAGTCATTGCGATTCCTTGTATAAGCTTCTCTTCGGCTTGCATTTTCTTTATATATGTGTTCTTTATAGCTTTCCTGCATTTGTTCGAATTCTGCCATATCTAAAAAACCGGTATAATATCTGGACACAGATACGGTATCACTTCTCTTAATTACAAAATCCATCAGCTCACTGAGCTTTACATCAGAAACATCTTCATTGATTGAAATCTTCAACATAAATTCTCCCCGTATTTGTTTAACTATTCAACATATTTCCATTTTACACCACATTATCAAGGATTACTACTCTTATCTATTGATTTGTGTGTGCTTATAAGGGTTTATGACATTTCCGAAAAATTTCTCCGAAAAACCTCAGATTTTTGATAAGAAGGAAGGTTCTGGGAATTGCTCATGGATTTATCCAAACCCCAAATGCCCTACTTGTCAATGGGGATAATTGCGAAGGGAGATTCTCTGTCGGAGTCTTTACAATTTTGGTCAGTCGTATTAGCATATAGGATATACTAACCAAATTGGTCAGGAGGTTTTCATGAATGAAGGTTTTTTCAGTTTGCCAGTAGACAAACAACGGAAAATAATTAATATGGGATTTCAAGTTTTTTCCCAGAGTACATATAAGAAGGCTCCTGTAGCAGAAATAGCCTTGGGAGCAGGTATTTCCAAAGCTCTTCTTTTTTACCATTTCAAAAACAAAAAAGAACTATACTTATTTTTGTGAAAAAAATCAATAGAGTTGACAAGTATTGCAATGAAGGAACAAGAAGTCTTAGGAACAAATAACTATTTTGAAATGCTAAGACGCTCTCTTATTGGAAAATGCAATTTGCTGAGAGAATATCCTTATATAAGTGAATTCTCATTACGAGCCTACTATGAGGAAAATATAGATGTAAAAAAAGAAATCCAGGATAGTTTTCAGCTAATAAATTTGGAAAGTGAGAAAAAAGCATTTGAAGTCATAGATACTGGAATGTTAAGAGATGATATAGATATACATCAAATGTATCAAGAAATGATTTGGGCTTCGGATGGATATTTACATACGGCATTTATGCAGGGCGAAATAAATGCCGATAAACTGAAATCTGATTTTGAAAAATTAATTCTTATGTGGGAAAAGTTGTATCAAAAATAGTATGGGAGGAAATTATGAGCGCAGAACATAAACAACTTGAATCTAATAATGGCTGTGTCCACTACTGGATTTCAAGAAATTGTAATCCGAACGCAATATGCATCCTATTTACGCATGGACTAACTGCAAATCATACCATGTTTGAAAAACAGGTTGATTATTTTGAAGCCTCCTATACGGTAATTACATGGGATGTACCTCTACATGGATTATCAAGGCCTTATCAAAATTTTTCTTATGAGAATACAGCAAAGGAATTAAAGGCTATCTTAAATAAAGAGAACGTCAAAAAAGTTATCCTGGTCGGTATGTCAATGGGTGGTTATCCAAGTCAGGAATTTGCATACAGATATCCGGAAAATGTGGATAGGATGATAATGCTTGATACCACGCCATTTGGACTTGAGTTTTATTCAAAATCAGATTTATGGTGGTTGAAACAAGCAGCACCACTTGGAAAATATTTTACTGACCATATGCTTCGCGAAAGCATGGCAAAATCCGTTTCCAAAACAGACTATTCTTACAAAAAAATGATTGAAATGCTAAAACCTTTATCAAAGGCAGAGATAATCGAGCAAATGGATATTGCATACGGAAAATTTGCTAAGGAAAATAAAAATGTACAATTTGATTGTCCGGTATTACTCTTACTTGGTGATAGTGATACTACCGGAAAAGTAAAGCAATATAACAAAGAATGGACCAAGGCAACCAGCTATCCTCTACATATCATTAGCCATGCAGCGCACTTTTCCAATGGAGACAATCCAGAACAAGTTAACCTGGAGATAGAAAATTTTATACAAGGGAAGGGTTCATATGATATTTAAGGAAGCTGGACAAAACAATTTTCCAACAATGATTTTTATCCATGGTGGTGGTCTGTAATTAAAAAGACAAAAAACAGACCTGAGACGGGGCGGTTTAATGCCCTGAGAGCGTTTCAAGTTCCGTGTAAACTCTAAAAACTAATGTAAAATATATTGATAGTTAATAAGGGCAGAGCCTGCTTTTCTGGTTTCTGCCCTTACTTGTATTATAAAATGATTTTTGGGCATGTCAAGAAAACTATCAAAAAACTATGATAGTTTTGATTTATTTTAACCGCTC
>JAEYPZ010000078.1:0-3577 GCA_023410275.1 Bacillota bacterium | reverse complement strand
TTTAGATACCCATGACGAGGTGCTTTATACCATCCCCGGAAGTCCGTTCAATCTGTTAAATAAAACAGAGGGTGATGCATTTGCAGAGAGAAACCGGTTTGCATTAAACATTGATTACCGCCTGGAACCACCTATGTTCCAGGTCACGGAGACTCATTATGCGGCAACATGGCTTCTTCATGAAAACGCACCTGCTGTGTCAATGCCAGAGGCATTAAAGGAAAGGATAAAGAGAATGAGGGAGGAGGTGAACTTACTTGGAGGAGAATAGAAAACCACTATTGGAGGTAAAAGATTTAAAACAGCATTTTAAACTTGGCAGGAAGTTTTCTATTAAAGCGGTTGATGGAGTTTCTTTTCGTATTTACCCCGGAGAGACCTATGGTCTGGTAGGAGAGTCGGGAAGTGGAAAATCTACCATCGGAAGGTCAGTAATTCGTCTGTATGAGCCCACTTCTGGTGAGGTATGGTTTCAGGGAACAAAAATTTCGGGAAAACTTTCCCCTCAGGATACAAAGCATTTAAGAACTAAGATGCAGATGATCTTTCAGGATCCCATGGCTTGTTTAAATCCCAGAAAAAAAATCCTGGATATTGTTGCCCAGGGACTTGATATTCACCACATGTATACAACCCTGCAGGAGAGGGAGGAAAAAGTATACCGGATTCTTGATATGGTGGGACTTTCCAGGGAACACGCCAATCGTTATCCCCATCAATTCTCGGGAGGTCAGAGGCAGCGGATCGGAATTGCAAGGGCTCTTATTATGGAACCGGAATTAATTATTGCAGATGAGGCGATTAGTGCATTGGATGTTTCTATTCAGGCCCAGGTTGTAAACTTAATGAAAGAGCTTCAGAAACAGACGAAAACAGCCATATTATTTATCGCTCATGATTTGTCCATGGTAAAATATATTTCTGACAGGATTGGAGTTCTCCACTTGGGGCATCTGGTGGAAACGGGGACAACAGAAGAGATATTCTTAAGGCCTATCCATCCCTATACAAAATCTTTATTATCCGCAATACCAAAGCCGGATCCTGTTTCAGAACGGAGCCGGAAGGCATTTACCTATGACTTGAAAGGAATGGGGATCGATTATCTGTCAGGGACGGAGCATCACGTAGAGGGTGAGCATTATGTTCTTGGGACAGATGATGAGGTGAGACGGTGGATGGCCGAGGATTTCTTACAACAATAAAAAAGAGGGTATGCACATTGACGGGCATACCTTCTTTTTTACTACTTATCAATTAATTTAATCTTTTAACTGAAACTGCTTCATCAGGGACTTAAGCATCTGAGCCTGACCTGCCATTTCTTCACTTGCTGCAGCACTTTCTTCTGATGTGGCGGAATTCGTCTGAACTACGCTTGCAATCTGGTCAATGCCCTGTGTAACCTGGCTGACTGCAGTGGCCTGTTGTTCGGTTGCGGTGGAAATCTGGTAAACAAGGTTAGCGACTGTCTGGGATGATAATACAATGCGGTCCATGGATTCATTTGTTTCTTTTGCTATGTGATTGCCGGATTCGATGGAAGCCAGTGCCCGTTCGATCAGTGCAGCCGTATTCTTGGAAGCTTCCTGACTCTTGTTGGCAAGATTTCGAACTTCGTCAGCGACTACGGCAAAGCCTTTTCCTGCATCACCTGCTCTTGCTGCTTCTACAGCTGCATTCAGAGCCAGAATATTGGTCTGGAAAGCAATGTCTTCAATGGTTTTTATAACCTTGCTGATTTCGGAAGATGCTTCGCTGATGGTATCCATAGCAGAATTTAAATGTTCCATACGCGTTTTACCAAACTCTACCTCTTTAGAAGTCGCTTCTACCTGGTTATTAGTTTCTTTTGCATTTTCAGCATTCTGATTGATGTTGCTGGAAATATCATTGATCGTTGCTGCCAGTTCCTGAATGGAGGAAGCCTGTTCTGTAGCACCCTGGCTGAGCGCCTGAGCGCTGCTTGCAACCTGATCAGCACCGCTTGCAACCTGATCAGATGCCTGGGTGATTTTACTCATAACATCATTAAGGGAATCAGTAAGCTCCTGAATGGAGATCTGAACACCCCGGAATTCACCTTTAAATTCTTCCGGATCGTGAGGAATATTAAAATCCCCGTCTGCCATACGCTGTGTAGTTTCGGAAATGTAATTCATATAGTAGGAAATCCGTTCCATCATGGTTCTCATGCTTTCGGCAAGATGTCCCAGTTCGTCATTAGAAGTATACTCAACATGACAGTTTAAGTTACCCTGAGCCATTTTGTCAGCAACGTCTTTCAATTCATCAATGGGCTTTATAATACCGCGGGTGATATAGATTGCAATAAATATGGAGGTTGCAATGGATCCCAGTATGATAATTATCATAACAATAATGAAAATATTAGTTTGCATCTCCAAATGGTTTGACTTAACAATGCCGTCATTGGATTTATTTTCCAGCATTGTATTAATGGTATTAGCGATATCTGCCGCCAGAGGGGCTGCCTGGCTGCGGAAAGTGGCCATGGCTTCCTGGGTGGATTTACCTGCAAGTTCTATGGTACTGCTTCTAATTCCTTCGTATTTAGTCATTTTTTCAACAAGCTGGCTGTAAAGTTCTTTCTCAGCCGGAGTCTTCATTCGACTCTCCACCTGCTTCATCATTTTATTAATTGTATCAATCTGTGTGTTTAAATTCTGTTTCTGCTTTTCTGTTTCAGAAGCATCCTCTGAGAAAATTATGTATAAAACTGTTGCACGATGTGCCTGAAATGCCTGCCCGAGGCTTCCGATATCTCCCTGGGCGAAACCATAATCCTGAAGTTCAATACTATACTCCTGATTGACTTTGTGAATGAGCAGGATTCCTATGGTTCCTGCAAGACCAGAAAATAATACTACAATAAGAAATGTAAGCAATAACCGTTTTCCAACTTTTAATTTTTTCAGCATGTGTTTTCCCTTCTTTCCCTTTGTTTTTCATAACCTTTATTCCATAAAAATTCTTAAACTCATTGTAAAATAATTCCTTTTATAACAACATTATATAACAATGGTAAGAATTAGTAATATCCAAATTATGGCATTATTGCAATATTATAGTTGCTTTACTGACATTAGTCAAGAACAGTTAATGACAATTATTCCGCATAAGGTCTCCCCCGTTTTAGGATAGTTTTAACGGACATTTCTTTGTGATATCAGAAACTGAATCAGAAGGGGGTCATTGGAATCGTTGTTACATTGTTCCCATCCACTGATTCCTGCCTGCAGATATGTTGACTTAAACCTCAAACTGTATATGATAAAACTCGGACTTCACATGATAACTTCTTTTGGTGAGGCAGGAAATTAATCTGCCTGCATATGAGGGGGAATATGATGAGACGAGAAAATAGAAAAAGAAATTTGCTTTTTATTGTTACAATCATTTTGATGTCAATCTATTTAATCTGGAGGCTTGTATTTACGCTGCCTTATCACCAGGGCGCAGCAAATATGATTTTTGGAATTCTTTTGTATACTGCGGAAGCAGTTACTGTCTTTACCACCTTTGAACTTTTTTACCAGAAAATGCGTATGAACCG
>JAEYPZ010000112.1:0-2743 GCA_023410275.1 Bacillota bacterium | reverse complement strand
AGGAAAGAGTCAGGGTCTTGGTTCTATCGGTGGTATGGCGGATACTTACTGGGGCAGGAACAAAGGACGTTCCATGGAAGGAAAACTGGAGAAGTTTACAAAGTACGGAGCAATCCTGTTTTTTATTCTGTCATTAGTACTGAATCTGAATATACTGTAGCGATTAAACACTCTTGTGGTATAGCAGCAAGGGTGTTTTTTTCGCTTTAAGGAAATAATAAAACTATAAATCAACTTGTTAGAAAATTGTGAAAAGAGAGGAAAATAATGACAGAAGAACAGTTAATGCAGCGGAAAGCCATGTTTATGGAACTGTTTTCGGATCCGACTTATAAACCGATGAAATTAAAGGAACTTGCCATGCTGTTTGGGGTTCCCAAACATCAGAGAGACGAATTAAAACAGGTACTGGATGCTTTGGTATCAGAAGGAAAAATCGGAGTATCCCAGAAAGGAAAATACGGAAAGCCAGATATTGGTTCCATGGCAGGAGTATTTTTCGGACACCAGAAGGGCTTTGGTTTTGTAACGGTAGAAGGCTTTGAGAAAGATATCTTTATCCCGGAGGATAAGACTGGCGGCGCTCTTCATGGAGATACCGTACTGATATCTGCGGAAGCGGAAGGTTCTGGCGGCAAGAGAGCAGAAGGCCGGGTTATTAAGGTGCTTCAGCATGCAAATGAAGAGGTTATTGGATTTTATCAGAAAAATAAAAATTTTGGCTTCGTCATTCCGGATAACCAGAAGATTTCTAAGGATATCTTTATTCCCCAGGGAAAGGATATGGGAGCAGTAAACGGACATAAGGTAGTGGTGAAGATCACTGATTTTGGAGGAGAAGGGAAAAAGCCGGAGGGCGTGATCAAGGAGATTCTTGGACATGTCAATGATCCGGGAACTGACATTCTTTCCATTGTGCGTGCTTACGGACTTCCTGAGGAATTCCCTGACAGTGTGATGAGACAGGTAGAGTCAGTCCCTGATTCTATTTCCGGTAAAGATATGCAGGGGCGTCTGGATTTGAGAGAATTACAGACTGTCACCATAGATGGGGAGGATGCAAAGGATCTTGATGATGCCATCACCATAACAAAGAAAGACGGGGCATATACTCTGGGAGTCCACATTGCTGACGTAACCAATTACGTAACAGAGCACAGTCCTCTTGACGAAGAAGCTTTAAAAAGAGGAACCAGCGTCTATCTGGTAGACCGGGTAATTCCCATGCTTCCCCACAAGCTGTCTAACGGTATCTGCTCTTTAAATCAGGGAGAAGATCGTCTGGCGCTGAGCTGTATCATGGAAATTGATGGAGACGGATCGGTAACCGGTCACAGAATCGCAGAAACGGTGATCAATGTAGACCGTAGAATGACGTATACAGCTGTAAATGCAATCATAACCGATCATGATGAAGCGGTTATGAAAGAATATGAGGCATTTATCCCCATGTTTGAACAGATGAAGGAACTGGCTGATATTTTAAGAGAAAAAAGGAAAAAAAGAGGTTCCATTGACTTTGATTTCCCAGAAACAAAGGTAATTCTTGATGAGCGGGGAAAGCCATTAGAGATAAAACCTTATGACCGGAATTCAGCCACTAAGATCATTGAAGATTTTATGCTTATGGCTAATGAGACGGTTGCAGAGGATTATTTCTGGCAGGAAATCCCATTTCTTTACCGGACTCATGACAACCCGGATCCGGAGAAGATGAAAAGTCTGGCTACGCTGATTAACAATTTCGGCTATTCCATTCGCTTTCATAACGGAGAGGTATACCCAAAAGAAGTTCAGAGATTGCTTGCCAATGCAGAGGACACTCCGGAAGAAGCATTAATCAGCCGTCTTGCCCTTCGTTCCATGAAGCAGGCTAAGTATACCGTTGGAAACACCGGACATTTCGGTCTGGCTGCCAAGTATTATACCCACTTTACCTCGCCTATCCGGAGATATCCGGATCTGCAGATCCACCGTATCATTAAGGAGAATTTAAGGTCAGGACTCAGTGAGAAGCGGGTCAGTCATTATGACAAGCTCCTGATGCAGGTGGCCGTTCAGTCCTCTTCTCTGGAGAGACGGGCAGATGAAGCAGAGCGGGAAACCATTAAGCTGAAAAAATGTGAGTATATGTCCCGGTATATCGGACAGGAGTTTGAGGGAGTCATTTCAGGAGTAACCAACTGGGGGCTTTATGTGGAACTTCCCAATACAGTGGAAGGTCTGATCCACGTCAATGATCTTCAGGATGATTATTATCATTTTGATGAAGAACATTATGAACTGGTGGGAGAAATGACCAGGAAGACGTTTAAACTTGGTCAGCCCATTCGGGTAATCGTATCGGGTACGGATAAACTGCTGCGTACCATTGACTTTATTTTGGGAAGAGATTTTGACGGAGAATAACATTAAATCTATTTTAAAAAAAATGGATATGTAAATTAAACACGAGCTTTACTTATTATACTACAAGTAAAGCTCGTAAAAAACGATAATTTTATGTGTAAATGTTTATCATAGATATTATATAAACTGAAATTTGTATTATAGTATAAAATTATTTATGATTAAAATAATTTGAATTATGCCCAATATTATATTAATAAGTCCCAGCATATTTTTTTTCTTTATATCATTATAACCTAAAATTATTAAAATTGGAGCTAATATAAAACTCTGTAAATTCCACATAGAAACCCCATTAATATATCCCTGACTTTTAAAAGAAATAATATACAAG
>JAEYPZ010000019.1:0-9982 GCA_023410275.1 Bacillota bacterium | reverse complement strand
TAAATTTTACTCTCCGCTTTGGAAACATGCGATTCATGGACTGCGCCACCTTCCACCAGGGAAGCCCGTCTATGTAATACAGCCGGAACATGGTCCTTACCTCACTCTTGGGGATAGACTCAATATAATCCTCTGCCTGTGTCATAAGCTCTAGTAACTCCGTCTCTTTGATATCCAGTACTTTCTGGAGTCTTTCAATAGCTGCCTTTTTCCGGTAATGCTCCGGTGTCGGATACCCTGTGATTCTGATGCTGCCATAAGTTCCGTCAGATCTGGTCCCTTTCACGGAATCGGAAACGATGCCTAGATTTCTTATCTGCTTTTCAAGATGCTCCTTACGTCTGCGAATGTCCTTGATTTCCTCTCTCATCTCACAATACTGGACCAGTATTTCTTTGTCCAAATCCTGTCACCTCCCTGCTGTCAATATTTCATTCCTCACCTTGTCCCAGATCGGAAGCAACGGCTTTAAATACAGCTCATCCACTAACTCAAAAGTATACCGACCTCTGTATGTACACCCGGTACTCGCACAGGTAGTAACCGCACCTCTGGGAATTTTTAATCTCTCGGCGGCTTCCTCAGAAGTAAAATCCCCTATGGAAACTCCACTGTCAAAAACCTCATAAAGTTTTATGTGTGACATCCTTCTCCACCTCCACCGATACAATTCTCACCCGCTCCTGGGGAACGTCTATGTACTCACCACTATTAAGCAGGATCCCGATCTGACCGTCATTGCTGCCGATCATGGTTCCAAACTTCCTACCGGGATAAACCTGGACAGTGATTATTTGTTTTTCTTCAAGCTTCATTCTGCACCTTCTTCCTCGCAGGAGGTTTCCTGCGCTTTGGATCTGGACACAGGCTTGTATATGTATAAGCTGGCATCTGCGCGCTGAAACTCTTAACAGGCGGCGCCTTTATAGCTTCATCCGCCTCGGCCTGTATGCGGCTGTTTACGCTGGCTCTGTCTGCTCTGCAATTTTTTGATGATTTTCTCAATGTATCCCTCCTGCTGTTTTTCTGTCCCGGCGCTCATTCTGCTTACGCAGCGCCTGCTTTTGTCCATTCCGTTTTGAAGCAATATAGTGTTCATAACAAAATATTTTGTGTGTGGCTGGCTTGTTGCATTTAACACAGATTCCGGCTTCTTTTTTTTGCCTGTATATTTCCCGGCGCCTAGTCTGGTAAGCTTTTGCTTTCTCAGGATCGTAGTTCCTGGCGTTTATCTCCCGAATTTTATCCAAACAGTCAAAGCAGAACTTTCTTCCATGCGCCGGCTTACTGCTTTTACATCTATGGCATAGGTTCATGGCTGTTAGCCATTCATAGTCAGTCAAGTGATTCTCTCCCTTCCACTGCCTCCTGGCAGCCTGATCCGCAAATTTCAGTTTGCTACATTAATTTTCAACTCCGTAAGGATCTTCTGGTTCCCAATCCGCACGCAGCTGGCATTCCTCGCATTCAGGCTTATCCTTACCAATACACAAGGGATATGCATTATTCTTTTCTGGTTCAAAACACTCTGGGTGTTCATATTTTTGTTCCATACTCCACTCCTTTTCTTAGGAAAATTCTAATTTACCGGTTAAAAATTCATCCACAACGTCTCCACCCTCGGAAGACTGTTCTGCGCCCTGGCCGGAATCTGTATTTTCCTCCAGCCTTTCAAATACTTCTCATACAGCTCGCAGTCATATCCAGAAAGCATGATCTTAGCCTTGCTGTGAATGCTTGTACCCAGCAACTCCTCATGATCCGGATCAGACATTTCATACCTGTACTGCTTCCGGCTTCTCGTAGACAGTACATAAGGCGGATCCAGGTAGATCAGGGCGTTATCGTGATCAAACGCTCTGATCAACTCCAGCGCCGGCTTATTCTCAATCTGTACACCTTTCAGTCTGATGGCCATTTGTGCCAGTGTTTCCGGAAGTCGGTTCCAATTCCTGACTGCATAGGCAGCTTCCCTGCCGTGCACATCTTTCTTCCATCCACATTTCTCAGTCAGGCGGAAGCCATGACTCTGCATGGACCTTACTGCAAAGTACCCGGCCTGCTCTACCGGTGACTGCGGCTCCTTTACAAAGGATTCATCATACACCTGTCTGGAATATGGTGTATATGTAAGCCACTCCTGCAGATCCTGGCAGCTTTCCGGATTCTGAATCACCCGGAAGAAATTTACCACATCGCCGTCAAGATCATTCACCGTCTCAATTTTAGAAGGTGGCTTTTGGAAGAACATACCCCCTCCTCCAAAGTACGGATCCAGATAGCTGTGATGCTCTGGCATATTTTCAATTATCCAGGAGGCAATCCTTTTCTTGCTGCCTGGGTAGTGTAATAATGATTTCATCTATCCTCCTCAAACCGGAACGGCTCCGGCATCGATCTCCACGCTATTGGCGTATCGGTCACCGTCCCTCCACCATAATTTCGCCAGGTTCCGTCTATCATCAAAACAGATTTAATCACTATTCGCACATCAAATGGTTCATACTCAATTGTCAATAGAACCATTTTTTCCCGATCTGGCAAGCGTTCCTCTATTGGAATCCACCGTTGCTTTTCCCTCTCTATTGCCAGTTCCTTCAGCAACTTTACACACTGGGTTTTCTCAAAATCATTTACCCGGTTATATGTATTCAGAATATCATTTGTATACTTGTCCATCTGACAACCGGCGCATACCTCTTCCAGATCTTCCTTGCGTTCGATTTCCAATGGAAACCGGCACAGATGATCACATACATGCTCCATCATTGGAGCGACGATCTTTAACATTTCATTCTGTTCTGCCACTATTTCTCCTTTCACAATCTCTTCACATCTTCCACAACTTTTCTACACAGCCAATGAGTATATTAATAATTGTTACAGATAATATCCTTTATAATAAAACTTTTTCATACAGCCGGCAGGATCCCCTGATCTTACCGGCTCCTCCCTTTTTAGGGAGATCATTTGCTTTTCTGAAAATCTTTTAAGTATTCCACCAGGGCAGATCTATTTGTACTACACTCATAAAATGTCCTGGATTCATCTTCTACATAAACATTCTTACCCTTGCGCCACTCTGACTTCACTCCTATGAGGTAATACTTCTCTGCACCGTATTCATAATCCTTGGATTCTTTATAACTCTCCCAGGAATGCTTCCAGTACACCTTTACTACAATGGCAGCCTTTTCTGATAGATCATACCGGTAATAGCATTCTCCTGTTTCTTTGGTTTCGATCCATATCGGCCATGTCTCATAGGCATCTATAAAGGCGGCGCGCTGATCATTGTTTTTCAGAATAGGAAGCTCTGGCTGTACCTGTTTTACGGGTTCCTGATCCGGTTCTGGTTTTTCCAGCTCCGCCACCATACAGGCCAGTGCACATACAATCGTCTTCTGACGCTCGAGGAGCTTGATATCTGCTGGGCCCAGTTCTGTTTTCACAAGTATCCGTAGGTACTCATCAAGTTTTCCTTTCTGCTCCTCCAGGAAGTACCGTGGTGAATATTCATGAGTTTCCTGCTCTGGTGAAACTTCCTCATATTCTCCATCAATTACGTTTTCAGATAATTCCGGTACGCTTTCTTCCTGTTCTGGTACGTTTTCAGGCTCTTTGATAACATTTTCCGATTTTTCGCTTACAGGTTCCTCAAAATCCGGATACATATTCATGAGCTCCTGCACGAACCGCCCATACTTAAGATGGGTTTCAACCTTTCCAATTTCAAGATCTATCCCTCCAGCAAAACCGTGAAAAGAAAAATCATATTCCCGACAGCCATAGCAATAAGCCCCATAAGGAGAGATCTCCTCCTGTACAGCTTTCGCCCTCTCTGCATTGGTGGAACCCCTGCGGCAAGCCTCCAATACCTTTTTTAAATCTCCAGGTGAACGATTCGCCCACTCTCTCACAAACCACGCAGCATCATATTCTGGAAACGCTCCATTACGACCGGCAGAAGCATTACATTCAAATTTGCACATACCTTGGAACTTGCATGTCCAACAACAGGAGGATCCACAGTTACTTCCATCTCCAGAGATTGATTTATTCTCCTCCAAAACAGTGCAGCTATATTCTTCCCGATGCGGGCAACTGGTAGGGATAGAATTAAATACACCGGGACCACGATCCTCTTTTGCCCTTCTCTCCTCCTGAACCTCCTCCAACGCCACCGCATTCCACTGAACCTGTATGCTTGCTGCTAGATAAAACCATTCCGCAGTTCCGTCTACTACAACGGCCCCTCTGTCTGTAAAATGCGATATCACAATCCTGTTATCGTACAGTTTGGCATAATAGGTCTCACTATCTACTGGAAATCCATAAGAACTGCTTCCGTCTGGGTACGCCCCAAGATATGACTTTAACTGCCCCTCTGATTTATCAACCTTTATTACACGGTTCATGTGATCCTCCATAAACCATGCTTTGTGATTCTTTATCAACCAAACCGCAAATGGCTTTAAGAAAGAATCCTGTAGCCTGTACTGCTCTTTTACATAAACTGTTCGATCCTGATCCTCCTCCGGCTCAGGAGTTGCGACAGTCTCAACTTTTTTCTCACGCTTCGGCTTCAGCTCTCGGATTGCCCGGACAGATGTTTCCGGCGTGACCAACTCCCGCTTCTCCTCTGGAAGAGATATCATTTCTATCAGCTGACTGACATTGTAATCCATAAATTCCGGATTGAGCTTAGGCAGCTCTCCTGGAGATATTTCTACCCCAAACTTCTCGTACATGGATACGCACCGTGAAGCCCAGGACTTGTCCTTTTCATAATTCGCATTCAGAAAAGCATCAAAACTGGTATACTTCTGCTCTTTCCAGAGTTTTTCATCTCTTATGGCTTTTAAGTAGTATCCAGTACTGACAAAACCATTTTTCACATCCGATATGGATCCGTCAGCAAGCATTTTAGCTTGTTGTAGTGTTAAGCCCGATTTTCTAACTTCCTCCATTTCCTTTTCCTCCCGGCATACACTCAAAATGTATGCGCAACTCACTTCGTCTCTTAGTTTTTATGTACACATGATCTCCGTGGATCTCTTTACCGCAAATATAGCAGACATGTATTTCCTGTTGGGGTGGGGTATTATTTTTCTTCTTACCTGCCATCTTCACACCTTCGCATTCTCTGTCCCAACTCAGCTATCATTTCAGCAACCACCTGCTCCATGAAGGGATACTTTTTCATTAGCACTACCGCCCAGGTGTTCATCCGTTCCCATTCGTCTGAATGCTTCGGGAGAACCTTTCCACGATAATTGAGCCAGAACTTGTTATAAACCTCCTCAAAACCTTTCTGTACGTCCTGATCTGTCATAGGCTTTCCACCTTCACATAAATACCAGGAAGATCTGACCAGAACTTTTCAGTTATCTCTGACGCCACCTGAGCATCATCTTTCCAGAAGTGCAGCTCCGTCATTACGTCCTTAAGAAGCTTTACCAGATTGTCCGTATCAGGCTTACTGGTTTTGTACTCCCCGTTCTTATGCTTGCCAGTAGTGAGGAAGCACCACTTTGTTACTAACCTCACGGGACCTGTGTACTTCTCTTCCGGAACGTACTTCCCAAGATGTGCCTGTAACTTCGCCCTGGCCGTCTTCAGTTCGTCAGGTTCATAAAAGATTGGTTTTCCATTTACCACATGAACCTGCTTCTCCTGATGAGTTACGGTGGGGACCTTTTTCATTGGCATAAAAAATTCAGTGGCCATTCACTTCACCTCTTTAATGTGTAAAATTATTCTTGCTTTTAAAATTTGCCTTGTCATGGGGAAGGGGAAGGGACAGGGCGGGCAGTGCTTAAGCCCGTCCTTTCCTACCCCCGTGACCACGTGCAACGGGGAAAAAATATATATTTATATATGTGTCTTCCCCGCACTAAGGGGATTCCTGATTTTAAGACTTCCCCGTACTTATACCACTTTGACGGGGAGGACTGTTTTTAAGTGTTCCCCGTAATTTTCCGCTTGAGGGGGATTCCTTGTCATTCAGGCTTTCCCGTACCTTTGCTATCATCATTTTTCAGTATAAAACCATCTTCAATTATGTAACCACCGTGCTCTTTTACTCGATCCCGGATCGTTCTATCCGACACACCAAGGTACTCCGCCACATCATTTACGGTCGGCTTCTCTCCAAAATTGCTACCCTCGATTGCCTCTTCCAGGGCTACTTTTCGATCTGACTTTCGATTTTTGGCGTTCTTTTTGTTCTTAGCGCTACCCCGTTGCCAGGGTGCCTGCTCTGCTTCTGGCTGAATATCTCCCAGTACTCCGGACTGATCCACTACATGAATCGGATAATTAAACCAGAGATTTTGCGGTTCGAATTTCGAAAACTCACGTAAGGTTCCTTCAATTCTCCATGCCGTCATTGCCTTTACTTTTGCTTTGGCAGCCTCGATATTACGCTCCAGGGCTATCATCTGCCATTTATCCAGCTTCTCTTTGCAGTAATTAAGCATCTGGAAGCTACTGCATAAATCGTCCAGAGAGAGATCATCTTCCCACTTAAAGTGTGCATCAAGGTACTGCTTGCAGGCTTCACACACCGCTTTATTTTCCTGTTGTTTCATTAACTCTTCGGTTGTTTCAAGCTCTATTAAATCAATGAGCGCATCCGGATCCCTGGCAAATACTCCCGATCCACTGGCACGGTCCATAGACTTCTTTCCGCCCTGGCTTCCCTTGCTGTGATGGTGGCAGTAAATCACCGCCACACCAAGCTCCGTACACACCTTGTCAAACTGATTGCAGAAATTAGACATCTGATCCGCGCTGTTTTCGTCTCCGGTAATGACCTTGTAGATCGGGTCAATGACAATGGCTATGTAATTCTTTTTCGCCGCCCTGCGGATCAGCATGGGCGCCAGTTTGTCCATAGGACGGGACTTTCCTCTTAGGTTCCAGATATCTATATTTTTTAGATTGTTTGGCTGCCACCCAAGAGCCTGATATACATCCTTGAAACGGTGGAGGCAGCTGGCGCGGTCAAGTTCCAGATTCACATACATGATCTTTCCCTGCGTGCAATCCCAGTTAAGCCACTTTCTCCCCTCAGCTATGGCGATACACATTTCTATCTGAAGAAAGGACTTTCCTGCTTTTGACGGTCCTGCAATCAGCATCTTATGCCCCTGACGGAGCATTCCATCAATCAGGGTCGGTGCCAGCTCCGGAAGATTGTTCCATACATCGTCCAGGCTTTCCGGATCCGGTAGATCATCATTGATGGATTCAATCCATTCTTTCCACTCCGCCCAGCTCTCTTTTCCGATGTTGGTATCCACAATAAACTGTTTCTTATCGCCACGCATAATGCCGGGCATTCTGGAAAGTCTGGAGGGGTTGCGGTTCTGCTGATCAATGGCAAGCCCGTTCTTTTTACAGATATCGTATAGATAATCTACCCGCTTCCGGTATTCGCTGTAATCTGCGGCGTCAACCCTAACAATAGCATGGAGACTCTTTCCACCGCTATGCACCAGACAGGCAACCGGTAATTCTAATTCCCGTATAATGGCATGCTGCTTCTCAATCTCCATGGAATCAGATTCCACCAGTGCATACTTAAAATCGCATACATTCTCATTCTTTACGCCTTTTCCGTCCAGAGGATTAAAGCGGATCCACGCGCCGCCCTCTGGATCGTAATCGCCAAGTACGCTGCCAATATCGCCCTTACATTGGGATAGAAGTTCTATAAGTTGTCCCGCTGTCCTGCCGTAAGCTCCTTTATCTGCAGGAAGGAATTTCTCATCTTTCTTCCAGCTCTTTACCACATAGCCGACATTCTCTCCAGCTTCAAACAGGGTTTCTAAATACTTTATAAGCTCCCCAGCTGGATCCCACTGCCTGGGCTCTGTGACTTCTCTCTCTTCTACCCAGTTTTTATCAATAACAACTCCTTCCGCTGAAACGGTATCGTTCCAATCAAGGGCGGTACCGGGATCATAAGGTGGAGTCCACCCCTGATCCCTTGCATATTGGACAATGGTCCCACCTGTCACCGGAGTACCGGCCCCGTGGAAGCCCCGCCATTTCTTTTCACATTCCCCCGTGTGATACCGCTGGTCGTTCATGCTCCATCGGTCCCACACATCAACGGAATACCCTTCATGCTGCAGAGCCATGCCAACATTAATCCAGTCCTGGTAATCAAGCTCTGATGGGTCTATATGATTTAGGACCTCCATGAGGTCGTATGTACTATCCATGTTTCAAGTCTCCTTATTCCGGTATATACTCACGCGGATTCACTCCCGAAGGTGCACCCCGCCAGCCTGCCGCTGCAATACGGTCAATCATGTTCTTGGCATTGTCAAAATTCCATGTTCCCACATGCTGAAAACCATACTTTTCTAGGCAGCGGATCTGTTTTGGCGTGCTTAAGTTTTCTTCACGACGTTTGTTCAGTCGGTCTAAAATCAGATTGGCTTTTCCAGCATTATCTATTTCATCCGGCATGATTCCGCGCTTTTCCAGTTCTTTCTTTTGTTTATCAGAGGGTGGTGACATTTCCCAACCAAAGGAAGGAACGTATCCAGATAAATCCTCCGCCTGAATACTCATTTCAAACTGCAAAGGATCCACCAGTGCTTTCTTACGCTTTTTCATCTCTTCCAGCTTCTTTGCAAGGGCTTCTTCTCTCTGCGCAACAACATCTTCTGCGGCTTGCTTTTCTGCCAGTTCTATATCCACGGGACAGCCAGCCTGTTCGATGTTCTCAGTCATTTTCCGGGCTACTTCCTCATCCTGACAGATCAGACTGGCAGGGTGGCAAAGCTCATGTCGCTCAGTATGCCATAAGAAATCCAGTAAGAGTAAGTGGTCTTTTCCTGGGAATAACCTTGTTCCACGTCCAACCATCTGACTGTAAAGGCTTCTAACCTTTGTCGGACGGAGAACCACGATACAGTCAACGCTGGGACAGTCCCACCCTTCTGTAAGTAACATTGAATTACACAGAACGTTATAATCTCCCCGCTCATAAGCTGCCAGCACTTCGGCTCGATCTTTACTGCCTCCGTTTACCTCTGCAGCCTTAAAACCTTTGTTATTTAGAATGTCCCTGAATTTCTGGCTTGTTTTAACCAAAGGAAGGAATACAACCGTTTTCCGGTCCTTGCAGTGCTTTTCCATTTCATCGGCAATCTGATACAGGTATGGATCCAGAGCGGTTGCAATATCTCCGGATTTAAAGTCACCCGACTGCATTCCGACTGCTGATAGATCCAGCTTAAGAGGTAGGGTAAGGGCTTTGATCGGGGAGAGATAGCCGGCTTTAATCGCCTTTGGAAGTGTATACTCATAAGCCAGACTGTCAAAGCATTCACCCAGGTTTCGCATATCACCACGATCCGGTGTCGCTGTTACACCTAAAATATTGGCTCCTTTGAAATAATCTAAGATCCTTTGATAACTGTCAGATAGACAATGATGTGCTTCATCAATGATAATGGTGTCAAAGTAATCTACCGGAAACTGCTTTAACCGCTTTTCTCTTGTGAGGCTCTGAACAGATCCTACCACAACACGGAACCAGCTCCCCAGGCAGGTTTCTTCTGCCTTTTCAGTAGCGCACCCAAGTCCCGTGGCTTTCCCGATCTTATCGGCAGCCTGATCTAAGAGCTCCCCACGGTGCGCCATAATGAGCACCCGATTTCCCCTGCGTACACAATCCTCTGTTACCTTTGCAAATACAATCGTCTTACCACACCCCGTAGGGAGGACCAGGAGCGTCCGCTTGACACCCTTGTCCCATTCTTCAAAGATTGCAGCCTTTGCCTCTGACTGATATGGTCTAAGTTCCATAATTAAAACTTCCCTGCCTCAAATTTTTTAGGTTCATATGGAAGATATCTCTTCACATGATTAAACTTCTTAGTCGGATCGTCTCTTCCAGGCGTCACCTCGATCGTAGCTTTCCCTTTCGCTCCGGGGACTGCTGGCCAGTTCATTCTGA
>JAEYPZ010000173.1:0-4999 GCA_023410275.1 Bacillota bacterium | reverse complement strand
CCTGTCATGATAAACGCAATGGGAATAAATACTGCTCCCATGAAATAAATTCTTTTACACAATACCTTATGTACATATTCTGATAACATTTTATCATCTGTATCGTATCGGTTTTCATATAGAATATTCATTTTACAACACCTCTCTTCCTGCCTCCCCTTGCTCCTTCGGACATTCGCCCTTTCGTGCAACAGAGATTGCAGACAGATAATCTTTTATATCATCTTTAGTTAAATTCATTTGTTCCAGATAAATCCGGGACAGTGTTTCTTTGAGAGTTCTTATCTCCTCCGGATTATCTGCACCGGCTGGTACCGGTGTGTATTCAATTAAATATACGGTTCTGGCAATATCATAGAGCCGGTTTCCCCTGCAGATATTCATAAAATCTATGATAGATATGCCGCTCTGAGACAACATTAGATTGCCTGGGTGGAAATCACCATGGCACAGAGTTGTACCATCCTCCAGCTGTTCAGCCAGATGAATGGCTTTTAGCCGTTCTTCCTTTGTTACGGAAGCTTTCTTAATCTGATGAATGAGGAAATCCTTATAATCCGGCACATTTCTGATATCGTGCTTTAATATAGCCTCATGGGCTTTTGCCATGAGATTTGCAAATTCCTGCAAATTGAACGTTCTTAAGGTCCAGTCAAGGAGGGATTCCCCAGTTACCTTATCATAAACAATACCATTTTTTCCTTCATATGTAATAAATTCATATGCTTTTGGTTTGGGAAAATCCATATCATTAACAGCCATGGCATTTTCATATTCCCGTATTGCATCCTGATATGGATATCCCTCACGAAAAAGCTTTACTACTTTTCCATTTTCCCACTCATATACAGTTGCAGTGTTGCCGACACCAACTATTTCCCCTGGATTCATTGATCCTCTCCTGCTTTTCTTCTTTTTTATTGTAATTCCAGTATCATCTCATACAATCAGTTTTTTTTCTGCCTCCAGCTCTGCAGCTGAATGATATTGCCTTCCGGATCTCTGGCATAAACAAAGACAGCTTCCGTATTGTTAGGATAATCTGCAGTTACCAGATCTCCCACCTGGCTTCCTCCCGCATGTATCATTAATTCCAGGGTTGTTTCCACATCATCTACCTCAAATGCAATATGGGCAAAACCAGGGCGATTTACTTCACCTATTACGGACTCTCTGACTGCATCATAGGAAAATATCTCCAGTGTAGGGTGATCCTCTCCATATCCTGGCAACAGCAAATGTTCTCCTGTGATATGAGCATTATGTAAACCTGTTAATTGATCCAGCCACTGCCCTTTTAAATCCCGCTCCTCGCCAATACTTTTGCAGTGGAACACATCTTTGTAAAATGTAATCAGTTTATCAGGGTCTTTCGCAATAATATTGGTATGTACATAACGAAACATTATTTTTATCCTTTCATTGAGACAGGCACTAACAAATAGTCCTTTCATTTATAAATTCCAGCGTTTTCTTACAGGTATCCATTCTGGCCCGAATTCCGATTGGCAGTATCCCATGATTTTTGCCATGTCCAAAGTCATCACAGTACATGACCGGTATTCTATTTTTCTTACCAAAGCGCTTCAGAATATCTGTCAGCTCTTCATTCTTGTTTTCAGAATAATGTCCAAATAGCAGACCCGTTACATGCTCAATCATCTCACCCTGCTCAATCTGTGCCAAATGAGCACTGATTTTTGAAGGTTCATTGAAAGCTTCGTAATTTTCCAGAAATAAGATATATTCTTTTTTCTTATCAAAAGAAAAATACTTATTTCCATTTAAACAGGCAAAACGCGTGGTATAGCCTCCAATGAGAGTTCCCTCACATATCCCTTCATTGATCGTTGACCATTCACTGTTTTTCTCAAATGTGAATGGAGTTTCACCTGTGAAATTTGACTGAAACTGTTTGAAATCGTAATGACTCAAATTTTGGAACACACCAGGAAACTGTCCATAATAAACCGTTAAACCGGTCTGGGCATAAACCGTATTTAAGATTGTAGTCCCATTGCTGTAGCTGCAGAAAATCTTTGGGTTATCTTTAACAGCCTGAAAATTAATAGCTGGAAGAAATTCATTCCCCACATTGCCTCCACCGAACAATATCATTTTAACCTGTGGATCTAATACCATGTTGTTAAAATCATCCGCTCTTTCCTGCTCGCTTGCCGCATAACCATATGTATTCTTATATAAATTAGTTCCTTCTTTTACCTGATAACCAAGCTTTCTGATACCCGCAAGAAATGGCACATAACGTTCCCGTTCTGCCGTATGGCAGGGCGAAATAATACCTATGGTGTCTCCTTTTTTTAATCTGGATGGATTCATTTCATATGTCCTTTACTAAATGAAATCAGCAGTTACTTTTTAAAATGTCAAAACCTGGATTTTTCATAGTTATAAGGAACACTGGTGCCCACAACCACGTCCTCAATTTTGTCAATAATCAGCCAGTCATCCATATTCCCCTGATGGTCAAAGGGCAGCGGTGGTTCGATCTTACAAACTTTATCAAATTCAACCAGGCACAAACATTTTTTATGCCAGCGCTCTTTCTGCTTATCTGTCAGATTGAGCTTGTCCTGATTCTCGCAGTATACCAAATGTACCATGAATCTTCCCCCTTTTCATTATGGATATATAACTATTTTCCAGCTATGCTCCAGTATCCTGGTGAGCGGGTAATATCATCTCCAGTTCCATAAATACTCCTTACCCGAAGTCTTTTGTCATTTTATAACACAACAATATCATGTCATTTTCTTCCACTTCAAAAGTTTCTGATTTTTTAAAACCATGACTTATGTAAAACTTGATTGCCCGATCATTGGATGACAATACCTCCAGTGTGCAGCGTATGCATTTTTGCCGCCTCATCTCTTCTTCAATTTTCTGATAAAACAAATGACCAACACCAATGCCGATATATTGGGGTAAAAGATAAAATGCATGCCATTGGGCATAGGTTTTGCCATCGACCATGGCAGTTCCAAACACGGTACTGCCTATAATGTTTCCATCATATTCTGCAATAAGGCAGGTGTCCCCGTTCTGGATACTCTCCTGCAGAATAGGTACCCAGTGATCTGCTTTCAGCGTAGATAAAAATTCATGATTCATTAAACCTTCATATGCGGACACGTAACTCAGCATGATTTGTTCACTGACTTTCTTTATATCAGCCAGTGTTGGGATTCGATACGTAATTAGCATTTCAGCCTCCAGCATAAATTATTTTATTAAGACACTGTTTATTTCACCATCTTAAAAAATTCATCCATTCCATATGTATAACAGGATCGAGCCTCATTTTGCAAACTGTCATAAAAAGAAACAGCAGATGCCTTGCGCTCATTACCTATTTCAGTCGCCCTTGTAGTATGAAATTCATCATATATTTTTTCCAGTTTATATTTATATTCGTGTAAAAAAGATGGCTGGGTATCCATAGATCCATCTAAAACATTTCCATCGCCACCCAATGAATAAAGCGGCTCAGATGCTATTCCTAAATATAATAATGTTCGGGCAATTCCAAGCGTACCTGTTGCATCTAATTTATCAGAATCATACAGAATCTTTGCCTCGATACTGTCTGGAGAGCTCCCCCCTCTGTAACTGTGAGACAAAATGCAGTCTGATACATGGCGGGCAGATTTTTCTGTCCAATTATTATGGAGTAAAAAGGTGTATGCCTTTTTGCTGCCTGCCACTTCGTGCCTGACCCGGGAGTCATCAAACTGCTCCTGCCGCCCAATATCATGGAGAAGGCAAGCAGCGATCAGCACATCAATATTTACATCTTCTTCATATTTGGCAATATCTTAAGCTAAATAGAGTACACGATAAATATGATCCTTATCATGGGCACAATCTTTCATACAAACCAGCATATATTCTTCTATCTTCTTAAATTCTTCTTTATTCAATATTCACTCCTCCATTATAGATTCAAATCACTCTCCGCTAACATTGGTGCATTTCTGTCATGAGGTGCCAGTATGGGATTGTCTATGGGATATTTAATTCCAATATCAGGATCGTTATATGCAATCTGGCGAGAAAACTGCTGATCAAAAGGTTCATCAAAACGCATTACATTCATCGTACCATCTTCAAGAGACAAAAAGACATGGCCAAAGCCTTTTGGAATATAGATCTGCTTTTTATTTTCAGCACTTAATTCCACTCCAACCCACTGTAGATACGTAGGAGAACTCTTTCGTAAATCAATTGCATAATCAATACCTCTGCCTTTGATACAATACAAAAGTTTTGTCTGGGGTTTGGGATTATTCTGAAAATGGATGCCATAAAGTGTACCTGCTTTTTCTGAAAAATACACCCGTTCTTCTATGTAGTCGAAATTTATTTCTGCCTGCTCCAGCTCGTCTTTGCAATAAATACTGTATGAATATCCTCTGTTATCAGACTTAGAATCATATTCAATAATTTTAACTTCTTTCAGTTTTGTACTTTCAATCTTCATATAATAACCATCCCCCGGTTTTAAAACGTAAACTAATTTATTCAGAAATTCACGCCAGCCTTATACGCATTGATTAAATGTCCGGCTAACCGCTCATTTCGCCCCGCTTCATCCCAATGGGTGGTGCCATCAAATATCATCATTTCTTTTTCAAGAGCTCTGTTTCTGATTCGATCACCCAGCATTACGATTCTCATCGCATTGGATTCTCCGGTTTCTTCCAGTGATTCCAAAGTTTTTCCTGCAGATACCAAAAATAATGCCTTTTTAAGTATATTCATTTGTGGATCTGGATTATATGCAAATCCGCTTGTCCATACCCGGTCAAACCACCCCACTAATTTCGCAGGAGCCTCCGTCCAAAAAACAGGGTAAATGAACACAATTGCATCAGATTGCTGAATTTTACGTTGTTCTTCCATTACGTCGTCAGCTACCGGGATTTCAGTACTATAATAGGCCTCCCTTTCATATTCATCTTCTGACATTTCCTCATGA
>JAEYPZ010000171.1:0-23524 GCA_023410275.1 Bacillota bacterium | reverse complement strand
TTCGGGCTATATTACAGTATGTGATAAAAAAGCTGGTACTGGTGTCGTTATGCACTCCACAGATGACTTGGTAATTCAAACAGATGCAGCCACGGGGACAAAATTGCTGATTAATGATTTTGGGGGTGGCTTTTACCGTATGGTGCAGGTGAGTGATGAATTAGAAGGAGCATTAAAGGAAGCATTAAATACGGATTCATTAAAGCAGACAGAGCTAAGCGGGTTTCAAGTACATACGGATCAAAAGACGGGAATAAATTACATAACAGCAAATGGGTATGAAAGCCGAGGAGGAGTTTTACACCTTGATGATGCAGGGAGGAAGAAACTGATTTCATTAGCAAATGAATTTATGGAACAGTATCCCAATCTTGTAGGTTCTATAGACGAAGCAATTATGTATGCCACATTTGAAATCACCGGGGTTGCAAAACGTACAGAAAACGGAATCATGATGCTAGGGCCCAATTCGCTAACCTTTTATAATGCAAATGGAGTGGATGGCTGGCGTTTAATGTTTGATGAAGAGGATTATGACAGCATTAGAAAGCATTGGGATAGCCAAAAAGACAGTTCTAAATGGGGAAATAAGGAGTTTTGGAAAACGTATTTAAGCGAGAAATCTATAAATTACGAAGAAGCAGAAATTGGAGATGCAAGAGAAAATTTTAAAGAATATGCACCGGACAATTCTAAAACTGAATCTGAAATCATAGTGAAGCCTGATGGTTCAAGAGTATTGTTAATAACTATACAGGTCGGTGGCATGAATACAGCAATGAGCATTGAGATTTCAAAACCTACAGATTTTGTGAATAGTATTAATAATGCAGAAAATGAAGAAGCTTCAAATGATTTAAAAGATACTAATTTGGTTCAGAATACAGACTAATGACTTTAGAGATGTTGGTAAAAGTAAGACTGTTCTATTGATTTATCCTGACGTGTGTGATACAGGTTCCTGCATTATAGGCAGAGTGGAAAAAGTATAAATCCCCCGGTTTCGTTTCGGATAGGGGGATGTGCTGCGTAACATTGTATGATTTTTTTTGTTCCGCTCAATTTTTAGTAATAGTTTTAAATAGTTTGTACAGTATGCTCGTATTTTGAATAAAAAATTTGAACCCGCAAAGACGCTTAAAACAGCGAATTTGTGGGCTCTTTCGTGTTATTTGATACTGTTTTACAATCGCATATACTTACTTCTATAAATGAAAGAGTAAGGTAAACATCAGCTCTGCCTCAAAGTACCCGATGTTGGTGCGCTCTTATCTCCTTTTCCAGTAAGGATAATAGGGTAGAAAATAGGAGGTATGGCTTCAAATTTGGTGTTGCCAGCTAGGAAAGATAGAATATTTCGAGGGCAGGCTTTCGTCCCCACCCCGCACTCGCTAGGAAAGATATAATATTTTCTATTGTCCGCTTCCCACTACCTTAAAATATAGTATTCTCATTTCCGCATATTACCACCTCGCAGTTGCTCTAAGACATTTCCTATATCTGCCTCTATGCAAATGGACTTCTTTTGTATTTCACTCGGTACGAATGCTTCCGTTATGTTAATACAGGAGTAAATAGCATTTTTATTTTGATATGTCATTTCCCAGAAAGGATATTTAATAATTCCGGGGGTATTTGCACCAACTCCTAATTCAAGGAGAAGTACAGGCATCTCGTTATGTCTGTGTAAAAAGTCTTGATACCTGCTTGCGGCATTATTCCAGCCACTATCTTCCACAAAAGTTTCATCGGCTCTTAAATTCATACTCATTGGAGCACCGCAAACAGGACAATGTGGTATAAGCTCTGACGGAATACGCATATTTTTTTGTTCTGCTACCATTCGTCGGACAATCTGTTCATTATCGTATGTTTTTTTATGACAGGGTTTTGAGCATTGCCACAAACCATAATCACCTTGGGTATAGAATAGGCGTTGTTTATCAAAACCAGCAATTTGAAAACAGTGGTCTACATTTGTTGTTAAAACAAAGTAATCTTTTTCCTTTACAATATCCAGCAAATCAGTATAGGATTTTCCGATTGGTTGGTCATAGCGGTTGATGTAAATATAACGGCTCCAAAAAGCCCAATATTCTTCCGGAGTTTCATAAGGATAAAAGCCAGCAGAATACATATCCCGGAAATGGTACTTCAGAATAAAGTCTGAAAAATGCTCCTCGAATCTTTTGCCGGAATAGAGAAAGCCGGCAGATGCAGACATCCCTGCCCCGGCACCGATAATAACAGTGTCAATTTTCGAAATATACGCTGCTAATTGTTCTATTTGTTTTGAGAAGTCTTTGGTAGATTTCTCTGTCGGTATCTTTGAAAACATTAAATACCACCTCCATTTTTGATTGACTCTCTTTTCGGTATTTTTCAACTGTATCGATGGCTATTTCTGCAGCTGTTTCGTTTGGAAAATGAAATTCTCCGGTAGATATACAGCAAAAAGCAATACTTTTTAGATGATATGAGTCTGCAAGCTCTAAGCAGGATTGGTAGCAGGAGGCCAATTGAACGCAGTCTTCTTTTCTTAAAGCCTCCTGTATAATCGGACCGACTGTGTGCAGTACATAACGGCAAGGGAGATTAAATGCCTTTGTAATCTTAGCGGTGCCTGTTTTTTCTTCTTCCCCTTGTTTCTCCATAAGCTCGTAACACGCTGAACGAAGCTGTATTCCTGCTGCAGAATGAATGGCATTGTCAATACAGCCATGACAGGGAACAAAACACCCTAACATAGCACTGTTGGCGGCATTTACGATTGCGTCTATCTGCAAAGTAGTAATGTCGCCTTGCCATAAATATAGTCCGCTGCTGATTGTGGTCAATTCTGACAAAGGGACAATACCTTTGTCTTTCAACTCCTCTTTCAGATAAGTGTCCTGTATTTTCAAAAACTCTTTGGAAATTGGTTTTGGCAGACGGATATTCATCAGAGAACGCAGCATTTGGTTTTGCCCGGGTATGGAGTCTGGTATTTCTAATTGAGGATATTCCGTATTCTCTGCAATAAGATGTTTTATTAAGAAAGCTAATCGCTCCTGTTGGGTCATATTTACCTCCTTTGAATTGCTTATATACAGTATTCTATATATTTTCTGTAATATAAGCAATATTGCTATTGCATTTTTGGGGGAATGAAAGAAGCTTGCATTCATAGTTCCTGAACAAGTAAGCCCTCTGCGGGTATTTGGCAGAGGGCATGTAAGCTGTGTCTGTATTATTCTGCTACAACAGAGATTCTCTGCTGAAGGTGATTGCCATTTACGGCTTCATCAACCATTGCAATTGCATAATCGGCATAGCTGATCACGCTTTCGCCTTTGGAACTTAAGATCAATTCTTCGCCGCCTAAAATGTACTTTCCTGTTCTTGCGCCGTCAGCTTGAAAATCTCCGGCAGGGCTAATATAAGTCCACTTTACATCATTTCTGGTACGGAGTTCTTCCAGAGCTTTTCCCATATTAGAAGCAAGGGGCTTGAAAATGTCCGGGAAGTCTGCGCCGTCCATGACCTGTGAGGTATGATCAGCTTTGATATACAGGCTTCCGGCGCCGCCGACAACCAAAAGACGTGTTTCCCTACCACTTAAAATGTCACACAAATGCTTTAAGGTTGTACTGTGCTGCGAAAGTGTTTCAGGTGCCCATGCACCAAAAGCGTCAATTACAACATCAAAATCCGCCAAATCAGAAGCGGTCAGATCAAAAAGATCTTTTTGAAGAACCTGCCTTGCTTCGGACTGATTCTCTCCACGGACAATAGCCGTAACGTCCAGCCCTCTTCCTGCTGCCTCTTTTACAATAAGTTTCCCTGCTTTTCCGTTTGCACAAACCACTGCGATTTTCATAGTGATTACCTCCATTTCTAAATTTGCGTCTTGTTTTTATTCGCTTTTAACATTATAATATATCCGTAAAGAAAAAACGTAAAGTAGGTACATTATTGTGCTGTAGTTACCTTTTGGTAACTAATAGAATAAAGGAGGGGTCGCTATGGAAAAAGAATTGCCAGCCTGCCCGGTGGAAACTACATTAATGCTAATTAGTGACCGCTGGAAAGTATTGATTATACGTGACTTATTAGACGGAGTGAAGCGCTTTGGAGAGTTGAAAAAATCGATTGGCGGCGTTTCGCAGAAGGTATTGACGGCAAATTTACGTTCAATGGAAGAATGTGGACTTTTAACTCGTAAAGTATATGCGGAAGTTCCACCAAAGGTTGAATATACCTTAACTGAAACAGGTTATAGTCTTAAGCCTGTTTTAGATGCTATGACAGAATGGGGAACAGAATACAAGAAAAAAGTGGTCGGAGAATAAAAAGCTGGAACATGGTAGTAAACTATCTATGCTCCGGCTTTTTGTTAAATATCTTCTGTGGGCTCGAAAGAAAGCTCCGCAGATTCCTCCCCGGTCAGCTCCTTTAGCTTTAGCAAGGTACGGCCTGCTGGCTTCCGTATATCCTGCACCGTGCAGGGTATCGGTCATAACAGTAATACTGCTATGCGGTGTAGGTAATGCTTTCAGACGCCCCCTTTTGGGTGCAGCGGATAACACGGTTTTTCTGGTTCTTCATTTTATTAGTTAATGTGATAAATGACTTATATAAATAGATAATTTATTGAAAATGGTAATTTGAAGTAATATAATGGAATTAATTTATATTTGCATGTCTACAGGTTTATTAAATGTAATAATACACTCCAATGTAAGGGTAAAAATTTAACATTATATTGAGATTAATCAAAAAATTTATAGAAAAGGAATCCAATGAAACTTAAGAACATACTATTTGTCGTTACTGATATAGAAAAGTCTAAAAATTTTTACAAGAATCTATTTGGCTTGGAGGTAATCAGGGACTTTGGTGAAAATGTGATTTTAACGGAAGGACTTGTATTACAGGAAAAGGAGCTGTGGGAAAAATGCATTGAAAGAAATGTAGATGCAGGCGGAAATGATGCAGAGCTTTACTTTGAAGAGAATGATATGGATGGTTTCCTGGAAAAGCTGGAGAAAAGTAATATAGTCATAGAATATCTGAATAAGTGTATGGAGCAGGACTGGGGCCAGAGAGTACTACGTATCTATGACCCGGATAAGCATGTAATTGAGGTTGGAGAGTCTATGGAATATGTGGCTCGCAGATTTTTGAAGACCGGAATGACTGTGGAGGAGGTAGCAGATAAAACAAAACTGCCGCTTTCGCAGGTAAAGATCATAGCAGGGTTAGACGAGTGAGGATAATGTTTGCCCACTGCGGATAAAAAAGAAAGAGCATCGGTAATTAGCTAATTATCTTTGGTAATCAGATGAACGTTGTAAAAACCAAAGTTCATTAAAATACACGATATTTTCAGATACGTTTCCTGTTTCATTTGAAAAGCTTAGTGTTGCAAATTCATTATAATAGATATGGCGATGCTGTATGTATCTTTTATAAAAGTAAATATATATGTAAATGTATTTTTCTATATATAAGTAATATTTGGTATATCGGCCTTGACAAATACATCTAATGATATTATCATATTGATAATAATAAATAAATTATAACAGAATGTAAATAGCAGCATTAACTATAACAGAACCCCAAAAAGCAAAATACTATTTATGGATGGTGGTATAAACGATGCCAAATTTAATCTCCAAGGATTTATATGATGAAACAATTGCCGAACAGAATAATGAAATTGATAAACTACTTTCAGAAAAAATCAAAAGAATCCTGTACATCAGCAGAAGAGGTTCATGAGAAGAAGACAGCTCAAGATACCTGTGAAGCCTGCAAGGTCATTGGTGCTATGATGGCAGAAAAAAGGATAAAAGAAATCGTATTGCAGGAGCTGGTTGATAGGGGGAAATTGAGTTTATTTGCGGCAAATTGTCAACCCAAAGATTTTGGTTACTGGATAGAGAGGGGAAATCACTATACCATGAATGCATGTTTAAAATGCAGTAGATGCAATAAATATTATTATATGGGATATTGTTTATATGGCAGTCCGATAATGAAAGAGGTTACAGAAGCAGATGCCTATCAAAGAGCAGCAAGACTTGAATGGGGATATTTAGGAGGCTATTATGAAGAAAGAAAACAAGGATGAAAAAGAATTTATAAAAGGTTACGATATTACAAAGTATGAAAGGCCGTCTATCGCAGCTGATATTGCTGTATTTTCAATTATGCCGGATGAAAAAGATAATTACAGGAAGCTCCCGGAGCAAAAACTGAGATTGTTATTAATCCGCAGAGGGGCTCATCCCTTTCGTAATGACTGGGCGCTGCCCGGCGGGTTTGCGAGAAAAGGTGAAACAGTAAGGGAAACAGCAATCCGTGAGCTGTTTGAGGAGACGCATATTAAGAGAGCTTATATGGAACTGGTGGATGTGTACAGCGACAAGGATAGGGATCCAAGAGGCTGGATTATATCGAATACTTTTATGGCACTAATGGATGGAAGCAAATGCAAACATCGTGCCGGGGATGATGCCAGTGAAGCACGGTGGTTTGATATTGAGCTGGAGAAGGAGGTAGAAGCACGGAATTTTATCAAAGGTGAGGATAGTATTGAAATTGAAACAGTTTATTGCCTGAAGCTGGCTTGTGAAGATATTAAGCTTTCCAGCAGGGTGAAAGAAGTTAAAATCTATCAGGACTATCATGAATCTGTTAGTTACAACATACTGGAATCGGGCGGACTGGCATTTGACCATGCTATGATTATTGTATGTGCTTTGAAAAAATTGCGGGAAATTACAGAGATAGATGGAAGGATTGTATTTAATCTGATGCCGGAGTATTTTACGCTGACACAATTGCAGAAAGCATTTGAAACGATATTGGATGAAGAGCTTTTGGCAGCAAATTTCCGCAGAAAGATAGCAGGGCTGGTAAACGAAACCGATAAAGTACTTGAAGGTGCAGGGCACCGTCCGGCGAAACTATTTAAAAGAAATGTGGAAGCCTTTTATAAGAGCCGGTAATTCCTGTATTAAAATGGATAAAATTTGAAATTATCAGAGCCAGCCTGTTCATTCAAGTAATACATTATTTGTTCTCAAGTAATGCATTATTTGAATTGTAACTGATGTAAGAATATGGTAAAATGGCACTATGGAACAATCGTGTTGCAGGGTGTTTTGACCTTCATTCTCCTGGGAATGGGGGTGAGGCCTATGAAAAATCATTTTGATTTTAAGGATATACTGACTTTTGGTATATTTCTTTTGACATTGCTTACATTCGTTTTTACGTTTTGTAAGTATTCATACATAGCAAAACCACCCTGATACTTTGGACGGTTCGGGTGGCGTTGCTTCTCATATAATCGGTCAAACCCCTAGTGGGCGGTTGTTCCTTTTCTAATTCCAATATAACACGCAATGTATACTTTGTAAAGAGTGAAAGAAAAGCGTTTTCACACTCCATTATTTATGGCAGTACCGCAGACCTGTCTGCGGTATGCAATGGGAGCAGGTATGAAATGAACGAGTCATGGCTGCAGAAATTAAATTGCAGTCCTGCTATTTATTAGCTATTTATCAGACTTTTTTACTGACACCGGAATCATTATTTCTACATAGCAGCTATCGGCTCCTTCATCCCAGGAGATATACTTTTCAATGGTAGGAAGTCCGGATTTTTGATATTTGCTCTGAGGCAGAAACTCATTATTAATTCGGTACCAGACATTGCCCAGAGTTTGTTCCGTGATGCTGCCCTTTGCTTCAAAGCGGAGCCATGCAGCCTTGGGATATTCGTAAGTATCATAACCAGCGGCATCGGTCCCGTTCCATTCCAAACCGCACATATAGTCGTTGCTTCCGTCGGGGCCAAAGCCAAAGCATAGCCCCAGATCAAAAAATCTGCCATAAAGCTCATTGATTCTTTCATTGCTTCCGTCGCTCTTCACAACTGCCCATGTACCGCCTCCGTAAGGAGTGGTTCTTCGTATACCAATAACCTTAAATGGTTCTTTTTCCAGGATGGTATAATTCATTTTCTCAACCCCCTTAATATTTAATTCAAAATGCAATCTGCAGTAGAAGGTGAGTGTAACACTTGATGATCTCACATCGGACGGAGAAAGACCGTGTAACCTTTTAAAGGCCACTCGGAAAGAGTCCGGAGATTGATAGCCGTATTTCAGGGCGATATCAATAATCTTTTCGTCGGTGTTTTGCAGGTCATAGGCTGCTAAGGTCAGCCTTCGCCGTCTGATATATTCGGCAAAGGATATGCCGGTAATCTGAGTAAAGGAATTGTGGAATAAGGTAAAGGGGCAGGCAATTATCCTGCTGATATCCTCTTCCTCAATGTCCTGACTTAAATGCTCCTCCACATAGTCAATTACGGAGTTCATTCTTCCTGTCCAATCTGATTGCATGGTTATCATCACCTCTTGGCTTTATTTTATCGTATACCATCCAGGTTTTCCCGATATTTTCTATATCAATTTTAACGTATGGAAAAGGTGTTTGTCCATCAAATAAAAAAAATCAATATATAATTCATTATTATCGCCCAAAAGGAAATAAATTTTTTTTATTTTTCACAATTTTTTCACAACTGCCGGAAACACTAACGTAAGAAGGTTGTGCTTTGCCATTCAGGAAGGTGAGGAAGCTGAATGAATAAAATAAAGTTATGCGGTCTTGCTCTGGCCGGATTAATCTATTTGGCCGGATTTGGATCAATTACAGTAGAAGCAGCGGAGACAAATACTGAATCGGCAACACTGTCAGAGTTAAATAAGGATAAAAACAGCAAAGATGCTGCTTTTGATCAAAAAGTTAAAAAAGCTGAAACGGCCTGGCAATCCCTGACGAAACAGCAGAAGGAAGAAATCTATGCTTTGTTGGAAGCAGAAATGAATGATGAAGCTAAGCTGTTGGATAAGATGGTAGAGTTTCAGGTATTGGATAAATCGGATGCGGAGAGATTTAAGGCTTTTAAAGTTCAAAAACTTAAGAATCTAAGAGAGAGCGGTGAATTCCCTCTCATGAAGAAGAGGCCAAGAAAAGAGCAGTAAGATTTGCTTGCAGCAGTTGATAACGATTGTGATGGCAAAGTGCTAACCTTCTTAATATAAGAAACGCTGTGGAGTTAAGCCTTTAGCTTAGTTTTCACAGCGTTTATTTACTCCGTTTTATAATAACTCCCAAAACTTTATAAAAATTTGAGATTAAATTTAAAGCAGCCCAAGGGTATATAACAGTAATAAAGCAGCAGTCATTATTTACTGCTCAGTACGGTATATAATTTGATATTTTTAGATTGAATCAGTTCCTTCCAGGAATCCGAAATATTATCGTCCGTTATGATGGTATCAAAATCCGTCAGGCTTCCGAAGAAAGCCGGCTTTACCTGATTGAATTTACTGGAGTCAAACAGAAGTATTTTCTCGACGGAGGACTGCATAATTGCCAGCTTGGTAGGGACTTCATAATCATATACACAGGTGATGCCAAGACTTGGATGGACCCCGGCCGCTGAGATAAAGGCTTTTGTGAACCTCATGCTTTTTATCAGTTCAACGCCCTGTAAGCTTTCCACCATCTGTGTTTGGGGATGGTATTTTCCGCCGGAAAAGATAAGGGTCAAATTTTCTTTTAAACGAAGGGAATTAAGAATATTTGCATTATAGCAGAGAACGGTGGCGTTTGTATCGTCAGGAATGTGTTCGGCAAGCATTTCCGTAGTTGAACCCGTGTCAATCACGATAATATCGCCGGGATTAATCAGGGAGGCGGCAAAGGCACCGATACTTTTCTTTTCAATGTCCCTGGCACTTTTGGCATTTGACAGGTCATAAGGGATGCTGAGATCATAGTCTGTACCCTCCCTGCCTTTAAAGGTAGGATTGTCGGTAGCAGGGTTATAAATAGCAGCTCCGTATACGTTATTTACAATACTATGCTGTTCCAAAACATCCAGGTCCCGGCGTATTGTCATCTCGGATACTCCTAACATAGCTGCGAGCTCTTTGACGGAGGCTCCGTTTTTAGTTTTGATAATGTCGATAAGCCGGTTGATCCGGTCCGTCTTCTTGCTCATTCTTAACTCCTCATTAACAATATAGTAAGGACATATAATCGTTGCATTTTTCAAAATATTATTGAACAGTACCGCAAGCGGACTTGTGGAATGCATGGGGTTAACGGGTAAAGATATCCGGAAATACAATAGTTAGTAATAAACCATAATATTTTATGTTAGTATTATAACATTTTGTGGATATATATTCAACTAATTTCTGAATATCATAAAATATGCTTTAACTAGAACAAATAATCTGTAAAAAATGTGAAAAGTGGAACAAAATTTTATTGACCGCCATCTATAAAAGTGGTAGTATAGAACTAAGAAATGAAAAGCATACTACATTTTTAATACAGATGTTCCTTTTGATTGTGTAAAGTGCACTAATCGTATTCAATGTAATGAGTAAATAAAGTAAACTTGTTGCAGGGCTGCCATGCTATATTGTAAATTTTGAATGACAGTTCATTCGTCTTCCGGAAGAATGATATACACGAATAGGGCCGTTGCCTTATGTGACATCTGTTTTATTTTACTTTCGTTTTACAAAAACCATTTACCGGTATGAAATTATTTGCGTATTTGGTTTAATATTTATGCATAAAACAGGGTAGTATACTGGAATATTATTATATGGGAATAGTAATTTTTCAGGCAAATGGATTTGGATGTTCGAACAATTGGAATGTTTGGGAAAGAGGCCGATATGAAAGAAGTTGAAATGCTGCATTATGTAGATCATACACTGTTAAAACCTGTAGCTCCGTGGGAAGATATGAAGCAATTATGTGATGAAGCCCTGGAATTTCAAACTGCATCCGTATGTGTTCCTCCCTGCTATGTAGGCCGTATTCATAAAGAGTACGGGGACAGGCTTACTATTTGTACCGTAATCGGGTTTCCTTTAGGATACAGTACAAAGGAGACGAAAGCCTTTGAATGCAGGCAGGCACTGGAAGATGGGGCATCGGAGATTGATATGGTAATCAACATCACCGATGTCAAAAACGGCGATTATAAAAAAGCAGAAGAAGAAATTGCTCTGTTAAAACAGATAACAGGAGATAAAATTCTCAAGGTCATTATAGAAACCTGTTATCTTACCAAGGAAGAAAAGATAGCAATGTGTCATGCGGTAACCAATGCAAATGCTGATTTTATAAAGACCTCTACCGGATTTGGAACAAATGGTGCAACTTTAGAGGATATTTCTTTATTTAAAGAGCATATTGGTCCTCAGGTCAAGATAAAGGCTGCCGGCGGAGTCCGCTCCCTGGAGGATTTAAAAGCGTTTATTGAAGCCGGCTGCAGCAGAATCGGTACCAGCTCAGCCGTAAATCTGGTGAAAGGGCTTAAAGCAGAAGCCTATTAAGCCGGAATAAGACATTATTAAGAGCTTTTCGAACAACTGATTAATAATTAAAAGTATTTCATAAAATGAATTACGATTATTAAGAAAAGCAGTTTGTTTTTGTTACTTAACTCTGTATCGCTTCGATAGTATGTTTGCGATAGACAGATTTTATACAATGATTTAAAATATGCAATGAGGAGGAATACTATGAGTACACCTACACCGCATATAGCGGCAGGGAAGGGCGATTTTGCAAAAACTGTATTAATGCCTGGAGATCCCTTAAGAGCAAAGTTTGTTGCAGACAATTATCTTGAAAATGCGGTATTAGTTAACCCTGTAAGGGGAGTCAATGGATATACCGGAACCTATAAGGGTAAGAAGGTTTCCGTGATGGCCAGCGGAATGGGCATGCCTTCCATCGGCATCTATTCCTATGAACTATATCGTTACTATGATGTGGACAACATTATCCGCATCGGAACTGCCGGTTCCATGCATAAGGATCTGAAAATCAGAGATATAGCCTTTGCCATGGGAGCCTGCACCAACTCAGCATATGCCAGCCAGTTTGAACTGCCTGGAACATTTGCGCCCATCGCTTCCTATGAACTTTTGCACAAAGCAATACAGGTGACAGAGGGAATGGGAATTCACTATATGGCGGGTAATTTCTTATCCTCAGATACCTTTTATGATGATTCCCAGGGTACGATGAAATGGGCTAAAATGGGAGTTCTCTGCGTGGAGATGGAGGCAGCAGCTCTCTATATGAATGCTGCAAGAACCGGCAAGAATGCACTTGCTATCTGCACCATTTCCGATTCGCTGGTAACAGGAGAGGCTACCACGGCAGAAGAACGTCAGGAGAGCTTCCACGACATGATGAAGATTGCACTGGAAATAGCGTAGTTCCTGAGACAGCATAAATCAGGAGCGGGATTAGCTCAAAGAATGCATCACTCTCAGACTGGGAACAGGTGTGAAAGAAAAGCACTTTCACACTCCATTATTTATGGCAGTACCGCAGACCTGTCTGCGGTATGCAATGGGAGCAAAGTGTGAAAGAAAAGGACAGCATCGCCGTATCAGAGGAGAAGCTGCGAATTGGGATTGCTCAATAAGGGCAAAAGGTTTATGAAAAAAGAAAATTATTTAGGGAGGAATGAAAAAATGAAGTTATTCAAAAAGGCATTAAGCCTTGCTTTAACCTTGACATTAGTATTTTCATTAGCTGCATGCGGTACCAAGAGCAATAACGGTACCAAGGACAATACCGGAAATGGCACAGAAGCTACTGCTACACCGGAAGCAACCGCAACAACAGAAGCATCCGGTTCCGATCAGTATGAAATCGCATTAATTACCGATATCGGTACGATCGATGACAAATCCTTTAACCAGGGTGCATGGGAAGGCGTTGAAGCTTACGCAAAAGAGAACAACAAGACTTATAAATACTACAAACCTACTGAAAAATCTGATGAAGCTTATGTAACAAGTATTGAACTTGCTATTAAGGGCGGTGCCAAAATCATTGTTTGCCCGGGATATATGTTTGAAGTTCCTGTTCATACAGAGCAGGCTAAGTATCCGGATGTTAAATTCGTTATCTTAGATGGTGTTCCTCACGAAGAGGGTTCTACAACAGCTGATGTTGCAGCTAACTCTTACTCCATCTTCTACGCTGAGCAGGAAGCAGGTTTCCTTGCAGGTTATGCTATCGTTAAAGAAGGCTATACGAAGTTAGGCTTCATGGGCGGTATTGCAGTTCCTGCCGTTATCCGTTACGGTTACGGATTTGCACAGGGAGCTGAATATGCAGCAAAAGAATTAGGACTTGCTGCCGGCAGCGTTGATTTAAAATACACTTATGTTGGTAACTTTGATGCTACTCCTGATAATCAGGCAAAAGCAGCTTCCTGGTATAACGAAGGAACAGAAGTAATCTTCGCTTGCGGCGGTGCTGTTGGTAACTCTGTAATGAAGGCTGCAGAAGCTGCCGGAAAGAAAGTAATCGGTGTTGACGTTGATCAGGCAACTGAATCCGATACCGTTATTACTTCTTCTATGAAGAACTTAAAGAAATCTGTTTATGATGCATTAGGAACCTTCTATACTAATGCATTCCCCGGCGGAAAATCTGTAACACTGGATGCTACCACAGAAGGTGTAGAACTTCCTATGGATACTTCCAAATTCACAAAGTTCACAAAGGATGATTATACAGCAATCTATGATAAGATTGTTAAGAAAGAAGTTACTATCTTAAATGATACAACCGCATTGGATAAGGATGGTAAAGTGATTGCAGATGCCAGCGGACTTCCTCTTGAATATGTTAAGGTTCAGATGGTAAAATAATAGTTTTGGTTTAAAGACTGTGTAAAGCAATGAGGGTGCCTATATTGATAAGTACCCTCATTTTTAAAGAATGCTTAGGAGGACTGTATGGAATATGTCATTGAAATGAATCATATTACAAAAGAGTTTGGCAATTTCAAAGCTCTTGATGATGTAACGCTGTGTGTAAAAAAAGGGGAAGTCCATGCTCTTTTAGGTGAAAACGGAGCAGGAAAATCCACACTGATGAGCGTTTTATTCGGCTTATACCAGGCGGAGCAGGGGGAGATAAAGATAAACGGAAACCCCGTTAAGATCAATAATCCCAATGATGCCAATAATTTAAACATCGGCATGGTACATCAGCATTTTAAACTGGTGCATAATTTCACAGTCCTTGAAAGCATCGTTTTAGGCCGGGAAACCGTAAATGGCGGCTTCCTTAAAATGGACGAGGCCAGAAAAAAGGTTGTAGAATTAAGCGAGCATTACAAATTAAAGATAGATCCGGATTCTTATATTTCAGATATTACGGTAGGAATGCAGCAAAGAGTTGAAATATTGAAAATGCTTTACTGCGACAATGAGATTTTGATATTTGATGAACCGACGGCGGTATTGACGCCGCAGGAAATCGATGAGTTGATGAAGATAATGAAGAATTTAGTAGAAGAAGGCAAATCTATTATATTCATTTCACATAAATTGAATGAAATCAAGGCGGTCGCAAACCGCTGTACGGTACTGAGAAAGGGCAAATATATCGGTACCATTGACGTGGAGACAGCGACCAGGGAAACCATGTCTGAGATGATGGTAGGACGAAAGGTAAACTTCAATCTTGAAAAGGCAGAAGAAAAGTTGGGCGATGTCACATTAAAGGTTGAAGGTCTCTCAATTATGGCCAAGGGCTCCCATAAAAAAGTAGTCAATGATGTATCCTTCGAGGTTAAAAGAGGTGAGATTGTATGCATTGCAGGAATTGATGGCAATGGACAGTCAGAGCTGGTATACGGTATCACTGGTCTGATGCCTCTTCAATCCGGAAGGATAGAGATAAATGGAAAAGATATTACAAAGGATTCCATCCGAAAGAGGAGCCTTGCAGGAATGGCCCATATACCGGAGGACAGGCATAAGCATGGCTTGGTGCTGGATTATAACCTGCAGCAAAATGCAGTACTTCAGACATATTTTGAGCCAAGATTTCAAAAACATGGATTTATCCGCTTTGATGCGGTAAGAGAGTATGCCAGGAAACTAATCAAGCAGTATGATATCCGAAGCTCGCAGGATGAAAATTCCATAACCAGAGGAATGTCAGGCGGTAACCAGCAGAAGGTTATCATTGCAAGAGAGCTTGACAGGGACCCTGACATAGTACTGGCTGTTCAGCCCACCAGGGGACTTGATGTCGGAGCTACGGAGTATATTCATAAGCAGCTGATTAAGCAAAGGGATAATGGAAAAGCAGTACTTTTGGTATCTTTGGAATTAGACGAAGTTATGGATGTAAGTGACCGTATTCTGGTCATTTATGAGGGCGAAATTGTGGCGGATTTAGATCCGAAGTCGGTAACCGTACAGGAATTAGGACTCTATATGTCCGGTTCCAAGAGAAAAATTGCGAATTAATGCCGGGAGATTGGCTCTTTGTCCACGGAAGCTGTCACAAAGAGTTTGTCTATGGGCAGGAAAGAGGATATATATGAAGAAGCAGAAATTTGAGTTAAGCAAAGGCGGTAAGGATTTTTTAGCATCCATCGTAGCGATTGCCGCCGGACTTCTTTTCGGACTGATAATATTGCTTTTTAGTAATGCCAGACAGGCTTTCCCGGCCTTCGGAATGATACTAAAGGGCGGCTTTACCGATGGGCTATCCGGTTTAGCGCAGGTGTTTTACCTGTCCACACCCATTATTTTAACTGGCTTGTCCGTAGGCTTTGCCTTTAAGACCGGACTTTTTAACATAGGTTCTTCCGGCCAGTTTACCTGCGGAGCCTTTGCGGCCGTTTACATCGGTGTTAAGTGGACCTTCCTGCCAGGGGGTGTACACTGGATTGTAGCACTTATCGGTGCCTTAATAGCAGGTGCGATCTGGGGAATGGTTCCCGGTATATTAAAAGCAATTGCCAATGTTAATGAGGTTATTACTTCCATTATGATGAACTACATTGGAATGTATCTGGTAAATATACTGATTGTAAAATATGTATATGACCCGATAAAGAGCCAGTCAGTACCTGTTGCCAAGACTGCCATTATACCCAAACTGGGCCTTGATAAGATATTTCATTCCAATAATATTAATATCAGTATATTTATTGCCATATTGGCGGTTATTCTTATTTACATTGTGCTGAACAAAACAACTTTCGGGTATGAATTGAAGGCCTGTGGACTCAGTCCCGAGGCAAGCCGTTATGCAGGTATTAATGCAAAGAGAAATATCATCCTCTCCATGACAATAGCCGGTGCACTTTCCGGTCTTGGCGGCGGACTTCTTTACCTGGCAGGCTCCGGTAAGTACCTGCAGGTTCTGGATGTTCTGGCACCCCAGGGCTTTAATGGTATTTCCGTTGCACTTCTTGGTATGTCCAATCCAATCGGCATTCTCTTTGCCGGACTGTTTATCGGGCACATTACCGTTGGCGGCAACAATATACAGCTTTATAATTTTGTGCCGGAAATTGTTGATATTATCATTTCCACTATCATATACTTTGGAGCATTTGCTCTGTTAATTAAGAGTTTGTTTGACAGATTCCGCAGAAGACCTTCTGAGGCTGCCGCAGTAAAGGAGGAAAAATAATGGATATTTTATATTTTATTGTACAGCAGACTATGTTTTTTGCGATTCCTCTTTTGATTGTTGCTTTAGGAGGAATGTTTTCTGAGCGAAGCGGTGTTGTTAATATTGCTCTTGAAGGTATCATGGTTATGGGAGGATTCTTCGGAATCGGATTCATGCACATCTTTGAATCCAGGATGAGCGGACAGCCTCTTTTACTGCTGGCGCTTTTAGTTGCCGGCGTTAGCGGTGCATTATTTTCACTGCTCCATGCCTTTGCATCTATTAACCTAAAGGCAGACCAGACAATCAGCGGTACTGCTCTTAATATGTTCGCTCCGGCCTTTGTCGTATTCGTAGCAAGAATGGTTCAGGGTGTACAGCAGATTCAGTTTAAGGATACCTTTCATATTAATAAAGTTCCGGTTCTTGGAAGCATTCCGGTAATCGGACCCCTCCTGTTCCAGAACTCCTATATAACAACTTATGTAGGACTTGGAATTGCAATCCTTTCCGGTATTGTTATCAACAAGACAAGATTCGGTTTAAGACTCAGGGCCTGCGGTGAGCATCCACAGGCAGCGGATTCCGTGGGTATTAACGTATATAAAATCCGTTATGCCGGAGTTATGATATCAGGAGCATTGGCAGGTATCGGAGGACTTGTATTTATCGTACCTACTTCCACCAACTTTAATGCCACTGTTGCCGGTTATGGTTTCCTTGCCTTAGCCGTTTTAATCTTCGGACAGTGGAGAACCAATAAGATTATCGCAGCAGCATTTTTCTTCGGTATCATGAAAACCTTAGCTTCTGCTTATTCAGGAATTCCGGTAATAAGGGATCTTCCAATCTCCAATGAAATATATAAGATGATTCCTTACATTGCTACTCTGGTAATCCTCGCCTTTTCTTCAAAGAATTCTCAGGCACCAAGAGCAGAAGGTATTCCTTATGATAAGGGAAGCAGATAATTATATTTGAAATGGGAATATCAGACATGAAAAAGGACATGAAAAAGGCCGGTTACCTAACCGGCCTTTTATAGTGGGATTATAATCTATTTTGCTATAATATCAAATGCTATAAATATAATGCCGATTAGGCAGCGCCTTGCGTTATGGGAATGTTCATATATTATAATTGCGCTTTCTGTCCTTTTTGTCCTCTTTTTCTCAGGCGGACTTTTTTTACGCTTAATTCTTTCTCTTTGTACAGGAAGACCTCATCTGTTACTTTAGGGATGACTGTCAACACTACGGAGTCTGCTTTATCCATTTCAATCGATTTTACACCACGCCCGGTCTTTTTCATTTCCGGTATTTCAGCTAATAAGAATCCAAGGGACAGGCCTTTTTCTGTGAGGATGATAACCTTCGAATCCTTTGCCAGAGCTTCTCCGGCCGATAACATAATTATATTTACGATTTCATCCTCCGGCTCCAGTTTGGTGGAGGATATGGAAGTTCGGTTGGTCTCGAATTCAATACCGGATACAAGCTTAATATAGCCTGCTTTGGTGGAGAATACCAGCTGTGATTCGAAGAGTTGTTCGAAGGAGGTATAGGTGAGGATATTTTCTTTGTCTACCTTGCAAAGGGTGTGTATAAGAGCTCCCTTATCTTTAATCTTGCATTTGGGTATCTGGGCAGCCTTAACCTGATACATATTTCCTTCCGCTGTGAAGAGACAGAGCTTATCCGTATTTTTACACAGTATGATGTGAGGATATTCATTTAGGGTATCCTCTGATAATCGGGAATAGGAGACTGTATCAATGGACTTGGTATACCCGAATCTGTCTATCAGGATATAGATATCTTCAATCTTTACCTCTTCTACATAGTCTACGTTTGTAATAGAGGTTAACATCGTCCTTCTGGGGATGTTAAATGCCTTTTTGTAATCCTTCAGATGATTTTTAATGACTTTATAAAGCTCAGAGGAGTCGCTGAGGATTAATTTGTATTCGTCGATGTTTTTCTTTAAGGCATCATTCTCTTCGTGTAGTTTCAGGATTTCCAGTCCGATCAAGCGGCTTAGGGGCATGGAAAGAATAGCTTCTGCCTGGCGTTCTGTAAAGTCAAGGGTTTTTGCCTGCTTTTCAGAAGCTTTTGATTTGAATTTAATATCCGTAATATCACCTTGGATAAGGCATGCTTTTGCTTGTCCGATGGAAGAGCTTCCTCTTAATATTTCAATTATTAAATCAATTACATCGGTAGCCCGTATTAAACCGTCTACAATTTCCAGCCTGTTTTCTGCCTTTGCAAGAAGGTGTTCATATTCTTTGGTATAAAGCTCCTCCTGAAAGTCAACAAATTCCTTCAGCAAAGCTTTCAGAGAAAAGGTGATAGGCTGCTGGTCTTTTACTGCCAGCATGTTAACACCATAGGTATCTTCCATTAGGGTCTTTTTATAAAGCCCGTTCAGCAGATTCTCAGTATCCCTGTCTTTTTTTACTTCAATAACGATACGGATGCCTTCTTTTGAAGATTCATCCCGTACATCATAGATTTCATCGAAAACCTTGTCCTTCATAAGGTTGACAAGATTTTCTACAAGCTTCGTTTTATTGCCGGCTACGGTGTAGGGTATTTCTGTGATAATGATATTCTTACGTCCGTTTTCACCGTTCTCAATTTCTGTTGCGGCGCGAAGGCGTATCTTACCTTCACCGGTTTCGTATATATTTCTAATATCCTCCTGGTTGATAATAATGCCGCCGGTAGGAAAATCAGGGCCGGGAATGTATTTCATCAGCTTTTCCAGGCTGATGCCGGGATTGTCAAGATATGCAATGGCACCGTCAATTACTTCGGCGGGATTGTGGGGAGGCATATTGGTTGCCATACCTACGGCAATTCCGGTAGTGCCATTGATTAAAAGGTTTGGAATCATGGCAGGAAGCACTACCGGTTCCTTTTCGCTGTCATCAAAGTTGGGAACAAAGGGTACCAGGCCTTTTTCCAGGTGGTCCAGCATGGTCATGGCACCTTCTGAAAGCCTCGCTTCCGTATAACGCATGGCGGCACTTCCGTCGCCGTCAATGGAGCCGAAATTACCATGACCGTCTACCAGAGGGATGGACATGGAGTAGTCCTCTGTCATACGTACCAGCGCATCATAGATGGAACTGTCTCCGTGAGGATGATATTTACCCATGGTGTCACCGACAATACGGGCACTTTTACGATGGGGCTTTGCAGGGTCCAGGCCTAGCTCCCTCATGGCGTAGAGGATTCGCCGCTGAACAGGTTTAAGCCCATCCCTTACGTCGGGTAGGGCTCTTGCAACAATAACGCTCGTGGCGTAATCTCTGTAGGAATTTCTCATTTCCTCCGAATAATCCAACTGTATAATATTTTCTGTATTTTGTTTCATGATTACACTTAGTACATATCACAGGCTTACCTGGGATACTGCCACAATTTAATATGTGAAACAAGTTTCACAAAATGAAAGAATTTGTATGTGGCTTCCTTTCCTATCTGAATTTTCTTTCATTCTTGCTCCCATAGCATACCGCAGACTTGTCCGAGGTAACACCATAAATGATGGAATACAACAGTTGTTCCATCCTATTTGTGGTATTCTGTCTTAGGGTATTCTCTTTTCACTATATATCAAGCTTTGCATATTTTGCTTCTTCTATAATAAAGCTTCTGCGGGGAGGAACATTGTTGCTCATCAGGATGGAAGTAATTTCATCCGCCTCCACCGTATCGCTTATGCTTACCTGGGCAAGGACTCTGGTTTCAGGATTCAGTGTGGTTTCCCAGAGCTGGGAGGCATCCATTTCACCGAGACCTTTGTAGCGCTGAAGGCTTATTATTTTGTTTTCTTTTATAGTACGGAATTTCTCCAGTTCAAAGTCATTAAATAAATATTCCGACTGCTTCTTTTTCTTAGACTTCCCCGTAGCTTCGTATTCAACTTTATATAAAGGCGGCAGTCCTCTGTAGACCTTCCCTTCCAGAATAAGCTCCGGCATAAAGCGGTAGAAGAAGGTCAGAAGAAGAGTGCTTATATGGGCGCCGTCCACATCCGCATCGGTTAGAATAATAATCTTTCCATAGCGGAGCTTGTTGATATCGAAGTCATCACCGATTCCGCAGCCAAAGGAGGCAATCATGGACTTAATTTCATTGTTAATCAGAATTTTTTCCAGAGAGGATTTCTCAACATTTAATATCTTTCCGCGCAAAGGGAGCACTGCCTGGGTGCGGCGGTCTCTGGCAGTTTTTACAGTACCGCCGGCGGAATCTCCCTCCACAATGTATACTTCACATTCCTCAGGCTTTTTGGAGGAGCAGGAGGCAAGTTTTACCTTGGCATCCGAATCGGAAATTTGCTTTAGCACAGCAAGCCTTGCTTTGTCTCCGGCCTTTCTGGCATTATAGGATTTCATGGAGTTATCAATAATCCGTTTTAGAACTTCTACGTTTTTATCAAAGTAGCGCTGGACTTCGGAGGAAAAGACTTCATCAACCGCGCTCTTGGCGTCGGTGTTACCAAGCTTTGTTTTAGTTTGTCCTTCAAATTGTGGGTCAGGATGCTTGATGGAGATAATGACTACCAGACCGTTCCGGATATCTTTACCGTCCAGATTCTCGTCTTTTTCCTTTAAGGTACCAAGTTCTCTGGCATACTGGTTGATTACTCTTGTGAGAGCTGTTTTAAAGCCCGTTACCAGGGTGCCTCCGTCCACTACGTTAATGCGGTTGCAGTAAGCATTAATCTGCTCGGTGTAGGAATCGGTGTACTGAAAAGCTACTTCCACTTCAATTTCACCGCTTTGCCCGCAGATATAGATAGGTTCTTCATGAATTACGGTGCTTTCCCTGTTTAAATAGGATACGAAGCTTTTGATACCGAATTCTTCCTGATAAACGGTTTCTTCCCCGGTAACTTCATCGAGAAAGTGAATGGCCAGGTTTTTGTTCAGGTAAGCTACTTCCTTTAGCTTTTTCTTTATTGTATCTGCCTTAAATTCCACTGTTTCAAAGATGGTATTATCAGGATAGAAGGTGACCTGTGTTCCGGTATCACTTTTATTGCATTTTCCCACAACAGGCAGCAGGCCGTCTACAAGTGCTGTAACAGGATGACCGCCGTTGCTGTATTCATCCTGATAGATTTTGCCGTCTTTACGGACCTCTACGATCATATGCCTGGAAAGTGCATTTACAACGGAAGCACCTACACCATGAAGTCCGCCGGATACCTTATAAGCAGTGCCGCCAAACTTACCGCCCGCATGGAGAATGGTATAAACCACTCTGGCAGTGGGGATTTTTTTGGTTGGATGAATATCGACAGGGACGCCTCTGCCATTATCCCTTATGGTAATTCCTCCATCCTTTCTTAGCGTTACGTTTATCTGGGTGCAAAAGCCTGCCAGATGTTCATCGATTCCGTTGTCAAGAATTTCCCATATCAGGTGATGAAGACCGCGTGAGCCCGTGCTTCCGATATACATACCGGGACGTTTTCTGACAGCTTCCAAACCCTCCAATACTACAATCTGACTTCCGGTATATTGTTCCATACATTTATTTCCTTTCGCAATCATCAATTAGAGCTATTCTAACATATCTGGAGCTGAAAATCCAGTGATTTGACTATCTGCCCGTGTTGGACATAGGAAGGAGGTCTTTTGTAAATTAACGGTGGTTTTGTTTGATAGTTACTCATTTTGTGATTCTGAACGTTTATTTCATCGGAATATTTCGTGGGAATAAGAAGTGGAATTTTATGGGGGAATTTAACTAATAAGACGGATAATTCTTCCGAGAGTGTTTTGGGGGCTATGCAAAAAAAGAGCCTGACCAGCAGAACTTTACCGGTCCGGTTCCTTTTCTTTTAACTGCAGCAAGGTAATTTCGTTTTGCAGCATTTCCTTAAATACATCCACCAGGTTCTGATTTTTCGAATAGAGGCAGGTAGAGAAGTCCCTATCCGTTATCTCTCCGGTCAATACTTTGCAGGAATCAACGATAAGCCTTACCTGCCGTCTGATCTGATCCTTCATGTATATCGTAGCACCCTCAAGCCCCATGGGACTGTCGGTTAGAACTACGACTTTTTTCTTTTGCTCAATCAGTTTTTGTATATCTTCTCTTATAATATCCAGTATATCGGAGGAGACGTTGATGTAGATGCGGCTTTCGGTCTCGTTTAACATGTTGCGAAGCTTATTTATAATGTGCTCCTCACCCTTGATCGTAACATATCCGTCTGCTTCCTTTTTTCTTTCCGGAAGGTCGGAGATTATTTTATCCCGGATGCCTTTTAGCTTATATATGATATTATTGCTGAATTCTTCAAATGCCACAGCAGTATATTTTGTGACATTACCTTCCATTATATAAGCAGCCCCTTTTTCTACCAGGCCCGCTAATGCGTTGTAGGTATTAGAGCGCGAAATACCAGTGAGCTTTGCAACCTCATAGCCGGTGAGCTCACCGTTAATCTGAAGTGTCAGATAAATGGTCGATTCCTGTCGGGTAAGTCCAAAGGACATAAACTGATCAATTAATTCCATGGTGCTATCCTTCCTGTTATGGTATCAAATATAAGTGTATACTTATTATCAGAAAAAGTAAATAGAGGAAATATCAAACCCATGACATACGCATGAATCTTTTTCCTGTCCCAATTTTAAGACTATGTTTTTTAAATTTATAACTCCAGTGTAATAAGGGGGAAGGGGGGATTGGGAACGGACGATGATTTTGGCTTACCTTTCGTGATTTTCTCGTTCGGGGTTCCAAATTCCACTAAAATGTCAGCAGCTGTTCCTGGCAGGTGAAATTATACCAAACTCGCTGGAAGGTTGTTTCGGTGTGGGGCTGTGAGCTCAGACAGTGGTATAATTTTACCTAGGAACAGCTGCTGCCATTTAAGTGTCATTAGGGAACTCCTCAATAGAAAATTACGAAAGGTAAGCCAAAATCATCTGGGGATTGGCAATAAAC
>JAEYPZ010000138.1:0-4474 GCA_023410275.1 Bacillota bacterium | reverse complement strand
AACTAAAAAAACCCTTTTAAAGAAAGGATTTTTGGTTAATAATTCTATATAATTATAGTGCATCTGATAGGAATCGAACCTTGGGTTTATTACCAGAAAACAACGTATTATCAATGATTTGAGCGTCATCAATAACAGTTTGACCACTTTTTGACCACTTAAATGTTTGGACATCTAAATAAGTCCATATGCTTGTATAAAAAATATGAGTATATGGGCTTATTTTAGTGCCTGAAATTACAAACGTAAAATACCCTCATACCTTCAAACGTCTGTATGGACATTCTGGAGCATCACAGGAGTATTGTAACAGCACTATCACATGACACTAGCAAACAGGAGTTTTATAGCAACACAAAATAAAAATAGGAGGACAATCAATGTTTGGAACAGTAACAAAGTATTTTGAAGACAAAGGGTATGGATTTATTTGTGGTGAGAATGGTCAGACGTATTTTATCCATTGGTCAAAACTGAAAGGGGAACATGTTGAACGTGGCTATGTGGTATATTTCGATATGTATTCCGATGATATAGCCGATAATAAGGCCATGAATATTTCTGTGATTGAAGCTACAGAAAGGAAGTATAAGAATGGCAAAAAGAATAAGTAATATGCAACAATTATCTGCTACACTTATGCCTACAATGGAAGGTATGGTAGGTGTGTTAGAAGATAGAGTTTATGAGACTTTGAATTACTTCTTGCAAGACTATTACAACAGCTATTCCCCGGAGTATTACAAAAGACAATATGACTTATTACGATCAGCAGTAAAAGTTGAGCCTAAGAGAGTCGGGAACAAGGTAGTAGCATCTGTGTACATTGATTATGATTCCATGGACAATTATTACAATGCAACAGGCTATGAGGTTGTTTCTTGGGCGAATCAGGGATTACATGGTGGTTTAGACGTAGGGAATGGCACTCCTCATGTATGGGACGAAACCTTAGATAATACCATTACAAATGGCGAACTGCTGAAACTGGCAATTGAACATCTGAAGAGCAAAGGCTTTTCAGTAAGATAATGGGAGGATATACATATTGGAATTAAAAGATAGGGTAGCAATTATCAGCGCAGAAAATATGAATGGGCTTACACAGTTGTACGGCAATATGACACCTGATGATCTGGAACGAATTATAAATAAGCATATAGCAGTAGCTATTGAAGAAATTATGGAAGATATAAACTGCTGCCTGTAAGAAGTTAAAGTATTTGTATTTCCCAGCTGCCAGGAAGTAAAACAAAGGCAACACCACGATTCAAGAGTATTTCTGTTTTATTTCTATGTGCATAAGTATACCGTTCGTACAGATTTTATGAGTGATATCATACATATCAGCACAACTTTTTCCTGTGATAAAGACATGAAAAGTAAATATAGGATAATTGGATTTACAAGGTTTAGAATAAAATATTCTGGGCTTATTTGCTATGAGACTGAATTAACGAGAACTGGCGGTTTTTAGGGTGGTAAATATTGAATGAATGCTTATAGAATAAGGGTTTCTTTAATGGGACCAGCGAAATGTCCTTGTTTTATAAGGGTTTCTTCTAAAATACACCTCAAAATACGGCATTTATGGGATTACCTATGGACATAGTGGCGTAACGTTAATTATACCCCCTATAGCAATTTTCTTGAATCTCTGGTTAATAAAAGGAGGTTCAATGCATGACATTAAAATTAATTACACGAATCACAACGAGGTATTTCACAATTTAGAAAATAGAATCTGCAATAAATGCAGTAGAGTATTGCCGATAAGCAGTTTCAGACTTATGGATAATAAAGTATCTGCTCCTTATTACCTGGGACAATGTAAAGAATGCGAATACACATACCAGAGAGAATACATTGCGAATAATCGAAAAATAAGATTTTCAGACAACTTGGATATATTAATCAACCGCCAGTTTAAAGAAATAAATCCAGAGAGGATTTTAGACCTATCAACTATTAAAATAATCCCAATAAGAACAGATGAAATATTCGTCAAATTAATGGACAATAGGGATTATTGGATTTCAAATTATGGACGTATGATTCATTACGCAAATAAAAGGTATTCATTGCTAACCGGGAGTTATGACAGTAATGGGATTTTGGGATATTATGTTTCTAAGAATATTCTATGTAATGGTAAGTGGGTTTACAAACAGAAAACAGTATATGCTCACAGGCTGGTTGTAGATGAATTTATTGTTAATTCAGACATGCAAAACAATGTTTATATTTGGCATAGTGGCTTCAATAAAGAGGATAATTACTATAAAAAATTATATCCGCTGAATATGGAGCAATACAGGATTGTAAAGCAAAATTATATTAAAATTGGTGACGATTCAGAGGAGTTTATTCTGAAGGTCATGAATGATATAAGGTATAAACCTGATGATTGGAGCAAGTCATCAATGGAGCCGTCAGTTTGTGGGATTGGATACTGGGGCAATGACGATGTTGATTGTACAACACAGTCTTATTTGAGATGGTGCGATATGATTAATAGATGTTACAATGAAAAATTCCACGAAAGACAGCCACAATATAAGGATTGTACCGTGTGTGAGGAATGGAAGAATTATAGCAATTTCAAAAAGTGGTATGAAGAAAATTATTATACTATTGGCGATAAACAAATGGATTTAGACAAGGATATTCTGTTTAAGGGGAATATGATATATTGTCCGGAGACTTGCTGTATTGTTCCTCATAGCATTAATACATTGTTTATTAACGGTAAGAAAGGGCGCGGTGATTTACCGTTAGGCGTGTACTATGAAAAAGGCAAGGGAAAATATCGTGCACGTATGAATTGCGGTAAATCTAATAAGCTTGGAACTTTTGAAGATCCTGCTGCTGCATTTGCTGTGTATAAGGATTTTAAGGAAAATGTCATTAACAATATGACTAAAAAGTATGAGGGCATGATACCAGATAAAGTATGTCGGGCTATGTTGGAATGGAAGATTGAAATTGATGATTAAATTTATAGGCATATTGGATTGAACTGCCCCCCATAAGTTAGACCGAAAAATCTAATTTATGGGAGGTCAGTTTTTTCATGGCAAAACACAGTTTTGGTTTAAAGAAAAGAATGGTATTGGCTTATGAGTCTGGTGAAGGTGGTTATGCTTTTTTGTCCAAGAAATATAATGTTTCGCGGATAATGATACGAAAATGGGTTGCTGCATATAAAGAATTCGGTGACGAAGGACTGAGACGTTCTCGTCAAAATGAAACGTACTCTTTCGAATTTAAGCTCCATGTGGTAGAGTTATATCTATCAACAGAGGCTTCTTATCAGGAGCTCGCTCTTACAGTTGGAATGAATAATCCACCGTTAATTACCAAGTGGGTTAATGATTTCAGAATTGCTGGTCCTGATGCTTTGAGACCAAAGCGTAAAGGACGGCGAAGAAAAATGGATAAACCTAAAGAGATAGCCCGGGATGTGCCAGATTCATTAAAAGATAATAATGAGTATATCAAGCAACTCGAGGATGAATTACTAAAACTAAAAATAGAGAATGCGTATTTAAAAGAACTGAGGAGGCTGCGTTTAGAGGGAACACCTCAGAACAAAAAGCGAGAATTATCCACAGCCTCCGAGGATCATTCAAACTAAAAGACATTCTCGCAATCACAGGTTTTCCTAAAGCAACATATATGTATTGGCAGAAACGTTTTGATAGAAAAAACCAAAATCAAGAATTCGAGCAAAAGATCCTTGAAATACGAAAGAATAACAAAGATTTTGGCTATCGTCGCATTTATGGAGAGTTAAGAAAACAAGGACTAATTGTAAACAAGAAACGTGTGCAACGGATTATTCAAAAGCTTGGTCTTCAGGTGATATCGTTCACGCGGAAAAGCCGCAAATACAGTTCTTATAAAGGAAAAGTAGGAAAGGTTGCTCCGAATAGAATTCACAGACGATTTGAAACTCACATTCCACACCAGAAGATTACGACCGACACCTCTGAATTTAAGTATTATGAAATAGATGAAAAAGGAAGAATGAATATCAGGAAGCTTTACCTGGATCCATTTATGGATATGTGTAATAGAGAAATAATCAGTTATGGCATATCACAGAAACCATCTGCAGAAAGTATAATGGATGCCTTAAACAAAACAATAGAAAAAACAGAGGATTGTAAATATAGACGTACATTCCACTCAGATCAAGGTTGGGCTTATCAAATGAAAGCGTATGTTCGTACGCTTAAGGAAAACAAGATATTTCAAAGCATGTCCAGAAAAGGAAATTGTCACGATAATTCGGTAATGGAAAACTTTTTTGGACTTATAAAGCAAGAAATGTATTATGGTGTAGTTTATTATAGTTATGAAGAGCTTAAGTCAGCTATTGAGAAATACATAAAATACTACAATGAGAAACGAATTAAAGAAAAACTGGGATGGATGAGTCCTGTAGAATACAGACTCAGCCTCCTGGCTG
>JAEYPZ010000126.1:0-9536 GCA_023410275.1 Bacillota bacterium | reverse complement strand
CAAATGAGAAGTACAAAGGGGATGCTTTGCTACAGAAGACCTATACAGTTGACTTTCTGTCAAAGAAAAGAGTCGTAAACAACGGAGAAGTTCCACAGTACTATGTGGAAGAAAGCCATCCTGCGATTATTTATAAGGATACATGGGAGGCAGTACAACTTGAAATAGAGAGAAGAAAAGCCTATATGGAGAAGTACAACATTAAAAGACTGGACTATACTACGAATGATAACCCATTTATGGGCAGAGTTATATGTGGCTGCTGTAGCGGAGTCTATGGAAGGAAAGTATGGAACTCAAATGATGAAAGATTAAAAAGGATCATTTGGCAGTGTAATAATAAGTATGCGACTAAAGGAAAAAAGGGCTGTAACAACAGGCATATTGATGACGAAGTTCTTTATATTGCATTTGTAAGTACTTTCAATTCAGTACTGGAAAACAAGGAGCATTTTATGAGCAAGTGGAATGAACAGATTAACGGTGAGGATATTCTTAAAAGAGTCACCGCCAAAAGATTTGTTGATATTTTTAAAGATGCTGAGCCATTACAACAGTTTGACACTGAGTTGTATTTTAAGATGGTGGAGAAGGTACTGGCTTTTTGGGATTCCAGGTTGATTGTCGGGTTGCTTGATGGAACGGAGATTGAGTGTGGGGTTGAATAACACCCAAGAATACTCCTTCTGTGCCTATAGAATGAATTTATGTGCCAGATCTCAGTTCTATTGACACCAGAAAAACTTAAAAATAAGCCAAATAATCTTAAACTTTTTAGTAGTATTTACAAATATGTAAATTTATAGTAACATAGTAATAGAATTACACATATTATACTTTTGAAAAGGGGTCTAATTAAATGAACAAAAGCAATTTTAGAGTTAGTAAGAAAGTTTGCTTTGTGGTACTTGTGGCAATTATTACGTTAACTTTTAATTCATTAGTATTTGCTACGACAGCAACGAATTGTATTCAGAGTGCTCAACGGTGGGGAATTGGTGAATATGAAGAAGGAGGATCGGCAATAATTCCATGCACTGCAAATTGTTTGGTAAGAGTTACATGTGAATATGTAAAACCACAATCAACAATGTACAGTATAAGCAAGCAATCGGTCTTTGCATGTGCTCAAAATTGGAATGGTGTATCTCCATATTATTCTTACGATTTAGTTGTTACTGCTAGTCCCAAAATTACTTATAATAGTGGCAGTACTAGCCTTGGATACCAATCTTTATCGTATGATGGCAATGTATTAGTTGATCCTAATTGGATATGGGATTGCCGATCAAAAAATACAACCGTGACATTCCCATATTCACCTATAACTGCTTCATCATATGGAACCTTTTGGGCTCCAGATGCAGTTATTTTACCGCCACTTTATTTGCAACCTAGCACAAGAACAATTGATGTGTCAGTAAATTTTTAGTGCAGTAATTATAAAATGTTGAGAGGAGTGTCTATTATGAAAAGTATTAATAATAAAAAAATGGTAATTGGAATAGTGGTTACAGCAAGTATTTTAATATGCGGTGTAGTTGGGTATACATCTGCAAAAAGTGAGAGTGTTGCAAAACTCTTTGGAATAGAACAATCACAGGCTTTGTCTAATGCTGGTAAAGACATAGTTGCAACTATTGATGGAGAAAAAATAACAAAAAAGGGGTTTGACACGTACAAATTAATAATTGATTATGAAAATAAACTATCGGATGAGGAAATATTAAATAAAATAGTTGATCGCCAAATAGTTTATAAACAAGCTATTAAGGAGGGGTTTCTTGTATCTGATCAACAGGTCGAAGCTGCTATAAAATCAGCTCAGGAAGAAATAAAGATGGACAGCAAACAATATGAAGCATTTAAGGAGTACTTTAGCGGGTTGAATATGAGTGAGGATGAATACTGGGAAAGTGTTAAACCTGCTTATAAAAAGGCTTTGACATGCGGAGCGTATAAAAATGCATTAAAGAAAAAGTTTAAAACGGATAATAAGATAGAAGATCAAAATGAGCTTAATTCTAAATTCTCTGAATTTTATAATCAGAAAGTAAAAGACATAAAAAGCAAGACTAAAGTACAATCATTCTTAAAATAATTAAAAAATAAGAAAATGCTCGTGATTATCGCAAATGAGAATCCTTCAGTTGAATTTAACTTCAATTGGAGGATTATTTTTTACTAGTTTGTACTATCCATCGAATTACCTCCTTGACACAGATTACTAAAAAGTAAAAAATGCATATTAAGGAGGTATTACAAATAATGACAGGAGAGCAAAAACAACGAATCAAAGTACTTCGATACCAAGGTTTTGGGTATGGGAAAATAGCTAAATCAATTGGACTGTCAAGGGACTCGGTCAGAGGTTACTGCGTAAGGAATGGATTAAACGGATTAGCAACAGAGTTAGTAACAGAGTATTGTAGTATAATGAAAGAGGAGTTCCAATCCATTTTGTGCCTTAACTGTGGAAGCAAAATTGTACAAAACAAATCTGGGCGTAGAAAAAAATACTGCTCTTTAAGCTGCAAAAGAGAATGGGAGAACATTCACAGGAAATCGTATAAACTAACTTGTGAATATTGCGGAGCAGAATTCAAATCATTAGGAGTAAATAGCCGAAAGTACTGTAGTCAGAAGTGCTATATCAGGGATAGATTCTGGAGAGAAGAGGATGTAGCAGAACTGACAAATAAAATTCAGGAGTATAAAAAAGTGAGCTGCTTGCCGAAATGGCTCAAGGATTTACTATTGTCGGGTACTTGATTTTACGGTGGGTATGCACTAATTGGAAACGCGTGGAAAAAAGTCGCAGAGGGTATGCGCGAATCAATTTTTGGAGAGTATAGTTTTTATAAAAAAACCGTAAAACTCTCTAAAACAAATAGTTACAGAAAATATAAAAAATTTTACGGTATAATAAAACTATCAGAATTTCGGCCCCTGGGGGTCGTTCTCTTCAAAAAGGAAAGCATTTCGCGTATTTCTATCATCTTACAGCCTCAAGGCACGTAGAAGCGATAATTCTGATGACAAGATGTGGTTCGGAGGATAAAAAGTAGGGTTTGACCACAAGATGTTGTGGTTTTGAGGTAGAAATTGAGCAATTTTTTGGGCAAAAAAGTGCTGTTTTTGAGGCTGAAAAAATGGTGAAAATATAGATGACAAAACATAAATTTACTAAATTAGAAGGGAGAACAAAAAATGTATAATCAAAATTTTGACCCGTTAAGTGTAAAGTATACAGGTACAGAAGAGGTTGTGATTAAATCCTTAAAGAGGGAAATAAAAAATATTTTGAGTTCCTATGTAGGGTGGTTTGACACATTTTGTGAGTTAATTCAAAATGCTTTAGATTCGGTTGAAGAAAGACAAAAGAGCAATGAAGGAAAATATATCCCTCAAATAAATATACTCATTAATATAAAAGACAATTGTTTATCTGTAACTGATAATGGAGTTGGTTTTTCAGAAGAACAATACGTGAAATTTCTTGCCCCTAACTTTTCGTTTAAAAGTGGAAAAACGAGAGGACACAAAGGAGTAGGTTCTACATATTTAGCTTATGGATTTAATTATATTCAAATTGCTACTAAAAATAAGAATTTTACTGCCAGAGGAGTAATGAAAGATGCTCGTAATTGGTTGGATGACGAAAATCCAGCAGGTAATCCCAAAGTAGTTCCTGACTCTACAAGTACCCAAGACAGCTTTTTTGAGACAATAGATCAAGGTGTTTCAGTGTGCATAAAGTATGATAATAACACATATCCTAAGGACTTATCTTGGATAAAAGTTGATAATGCCGAAAGTTGGCTAAAACTTCTCAGAGTTAAAACTGGTTTGGGAGCAATAATTGAAAATCCTAAAATAAAAGTTACATTAAAGGCGATATCAAAACAAGGGACAGAGACAACATCTGAAATCAATGGTATTAAATATTTGTCTATTGATGAGTTTGTAAAAAAAGCAATGAAATATACCGATATAAAGTTAAAATTTGATGAATTATATAAGAATTATGGTGCTGAATATAGAATACCATCTAAATTTTCTAATTTGGATGCAATATTTGACATGTGGGACTACAGTAAAATATTAACTGAATTATCACTTGATGAAGAAAAAAAGGAATTAATTAATAAATACAAGCCATGCACTTACTTTTGTTATGTGTATTCACTTCAAGTTTGGGATAAAATTAATGAAAGTCTTAAACTAAGGGTAGGGATCAATGCCCTTTATGGAGGAATACAGCTTGCTGCTAACAACATGCCACAAGGCGAGTTGATTCAAATACCTTTAACCCGTAATATTGGTAGGCAAAATCAAGCGCATATCGTAATTCATTTTGAAAATTGTAGCGCAGATTTAGGTCGAAAAGGATTTCAAAAAGAAATAGCAGATTTGGCTAAAGAGATATCAAAGAAACTACTTGACGGTCCACTTCTCAAAATGAAAAAATGTTTCAGAAAAAATACTGGCTCAGCTCCTGATTTAATGCGAGAGCAGAAATTAGATGAGTGGAAAACAATAATGCTTGAGCATGAAAAAACGTCTCCTTTAGAGCTGATTAATGAGAATTTTTTTATTCCATTAAAGCAAATTTCAATAACATCAACCCCTACACGAGAACAAGATGTAATTGCACTCTTTAATCAGTTAATAGCTGGTGGTGTAATTCGGGGAATTAGAATAATGTCTACCAATGAAAGATTTACTTATGATGGGTTATACAAAATTGTAATTGAAAAACCAACCGAAAATCATATTTATAATAAAATTACTAACCCTTTGGGAGTATCAGAAGAAAACGTATTTGATATATTAGAAAAAACCCCCCAAGGTTTTTATTCTTATCCCAAAGTACTTGAATATAAATATTCGTTGAATGGATTGATAGAGGATTTAGAAAGTGGCCTAAAAAATTCAAATGATATTGGATTAATTATTGCATGGAATTCAGGTGAATTATATAAAAAAAGTTTTTATATTGAATCTTTATTACTTGAAGATAATATTCAATTACGTCAATATCACGGTGTTACACATAGATTATTGGATTTGTCTAATAATGAAGTTGTAGCTGATTTAATTTTATTAGAAGACTTAATACTATATCTCAATAATCCGCAAGAATGTGCTTTGCAACAAGAGAAATATGATGAATAACTGATATAAGATAAAAACTAAGAAGCAAAGTTTATAGGTCAACTAAACGACCTGTAGACTTAGCTTCTTTTTTTATACTCAAAATGCAGAAAGAGAGGTCAACAAACAATGTCAAAATATTTTATGTACGGTACCGAGCTACAGGAGCTTGAACAGCTAATGATGCTTGTACCAAATTTTATGCCAAGAGGAAGTGGAGTGATTGTTGTGAAGAAACATGATAAAAAAGAAAATCTGCGATGTCCTGACTGTGATAATTATGTAGAAGGTCAATGCAGTGAAAAGTTAGCAGCCAGACTGATTTGTTATAAAACTATTGTTGGAAACTGCTACAGAGAATTCAAGTCATATCGCGTTAAGAAAAGGCTTGGGCGTTTGGTTAGAAACTTTGACGGTGATGTCTTTATAAATATGAATCACCGTTTCCGATTCTGTAAGGTTTACCGAATACAAAATGTATCAATAGAAAACAGAAATCCTATTTATCTGGCAGTTTTGTTTCTGCTTACTGCTGATGACAGGTTTTGGGATTTGGCAAAGGGGCATATATATTTAGATTGTTTTGATTTAAAACGGATGAATCTAAGTGGAATCAATACAGATGGATATGCGCTTTACCAGACAGCACGAACTATTGTTTTTGAAAGAGAGTACATAAGAATGAACGAAATAGCAGATGAAGATTTGATTGGAGAGGATATATTCAAAGCAATTATAAATGCTATTTTGATTTCAAAATACGGAGCAGAAATGTTCCAAGTGAATTGTTAATAAGAGCTGCTTTTATTAATGAGATGATTGCTTTAATCTACAGAAATAGAAGAAGTTCTTTTTTTATGCCATGAATAAAGAAACGGAGGAATGAGAATATGAATGGATTTCCGTCAAGAAGTGAAGTTGAAAGAATTAAGAAACAGTACCCGGTAGGAACTCGGATTGAATTAATCAGTATGGATGATCCCCATACACCAATTGAAAGTGGGATGCAGGGCGAAGTTGTTTGTATTGACAGCATCGGAATTCTGCAAATGAAGTGGGATAATGGTAGAACTCTTGGAATAGTTCCCGGAGATAGTTTTAAAGTTATTTCAAAACCGCAGGAAGAAAATATGGAGCAGAATCAAAAACAATCAATGGGAGGGATGAGCATGTAGATGAATTGCGACAAGGTCATTATGAATAGAGAGTGTAGGGAATTACAAATCATTGGGATATGGTATAGGAACTGTATTTATTTATGCGTGAAAACAAATGGGGCCGGTTGAATTGCTGCAGTACGCAGTGAACAGCCGGTCTTTTTTGTTACTCAAAACTTTATACCACCGAGGGTAGGAGGCGATAGGAGGTGGATCATGTAAGTATAAATGAAAAATTCTTAAGATATTTAAAAAGAAACCACACAGGAGAAGGGAAGGCTTCGCAAAGCAAGGGCTTGGAAATGAGATTTCAAATGAGCGGAAGGAAAATCCGTGACATAGTCAATACACTTCGATGTGATGGTCATCCCGTCTGCAGCGATGATGGCGGATACTATTACGCTGCCAATAAAAGTGAGATCTTGGGGAGCATACGTCAGCTAAACAGTAGAATTGAAAAAATCTCTGAAGCAAAGAATGGACTGATCAGTTCAATGTCTTGCTTTCCTGATTCAGGCAGTGATGCCAAGCTTCAAATTTGGTTTGTGAACGTAAAGGGGTGATAAGGTATTAATAGTTTTATGAGTTGGATTGGTGGGAAAAAGTCTATGAGAGAGCTGATTGTTTCTCTCTTCCCGCTATATTATGAGAGATACATAGAAGTGTTTGGCGGTGGAGGCTGGGTGCTGTTCCATAAACCACCCGGCAATGATTTTGAAGTGTACAATGACTTTAACAGTTTGCTTGTTAACCTGTACCGCTGTGTCAGAGACTGCTATAAAGAACTTCAGAAGGAACTGATGTATGTATTAAATTCCCGTGGGGATTTTGAAAGAATCAAAGAGATGCTGGATAAAGAAACTATTGCTGATGATGTAAAGCGTGCCGCATATTTTTATCAGTTGATACGGTATAGTTACGCATCCGGCCTGACGAGCTTCGGCAGCCAGCCCCATGATATGAGAAGTAATTTTCCTCTTATTGAGCAGGCGCATCGCAGACTTGCAAGGGTAGTTATTGAGAATAAGGATTTTGAGAAACTGATAAGGCAATATGACCGCCCTATCAGTTTTTTTTATTTAGATCCGCCATACTTAGATACAGAAAAGTACTATAAGAATGTAGGAGAGGAGGGCTTCCAAAAGGAAGATCACATCCGGCTCAGGGACACATTGCTTTCTATTGAAGGAAAGTTCCTGCTGTCATATAACGACTGTGAATTCATCAGAAACCTATATGAAAAACCGGGAATCGTAATTGAAAGCTACACAAGAATCAACAACATCAAGCAAAGATATGACAACGTCGCCCAGTTCCCTGAAATATTAATTGCCAACTATAACCTGCATGAAAGAGAGCAGAACGCTCCGGCACAAATGAATTTATTCGATATAAAAAACGGATTATCCGAGGAGGAAACGGAATAATGGAAAAAACAAAGCAAAAGGTGAAAGGTTTTCTATGTCTTCCCATCACAGAACTGGCAGAAAAGAAAATCGGTGACGTAGGAAAGCTAGAGGCAACAACAATAAAAAATGGTCTGGTGCTTTTGAAATCCGAAATGACTGCAATTGAAGTTGTAGAAACTCTTATTGGCATAGAAAAGATTATTAAAGAGCTGTATCTATCGCTTGCAGTATCTGCAGGTGTCTGTGAAAATTGCAGCTGCCATACAGAAACAGAAGATGCGGTGTCAATCAGGCTTCCTGAATTTATTCTTGAGGATGCCGGGATTCCAAAGGATGCAAAGCTATGTGCCTATACCAGTGAAGACAGCGGTGAAGTAACAGTAGTTGAGGCAGAGTACAAGCATGACCTGTCCGATGTTCCAAAAGGCATACTTCATATTTTAAAAGAAATAGGAGTTTGTATGGCAGGGCTTAATAATAGTCTGATGTCAGAGGAAATCATCTATGGGAAACAGGTTTACTGTGATGAAAACAAATCTGATGAATAAATACGCTGGGGGAGGTGATGCAATTGAGCGGCATTGAAGTAAAAAACGGCTGTATTATTTACTATGGCAATCCGGCTGGATATGTAAAAGAGAACAGGGCAACAGTTGATAAAATATTTCAAAGCAAAGAGTTTGAGCAGTGGCTGTCTGAAAAAAAGCTTGTTACAGATTGGAAGGACGGAGTATTTGAACGCCTTTCAAGCGGAGAAAAAGCAGAAGAACTGTTGAAGGACAAAAAGTCTCTTAAAAATGTCCGAATCTGGCAGTTGAAGGCCAATTCTGATTTTGATCTGAGATTCAGAGCTTATGAGGAAGTGGTGAAAGCTTCTGGAGAGCCAAGCATGGTAAATTATGAAGCTGTTTATGACGGTGAGCTTGAAACCAATGATTTGGAAGGTATCTATGCTAAATTCAACCTGGATCATCCAAATGGATTTACAGGGCATTCACTTTCGATATCTGATGTGGTGGAGATATATGATGAAAGAGGCAGCGACTTTTACTATGTTAATACGATTGGTTTTCAGAAAATTGAATTTGCAGACCAGCAGAGGCAGGACATAAAAATAGGAATGTAAAAGGAAGGAGTAATGAGTTATGGAAGAAATAACAAACATACAGAAAGATGGTACAGGGCTTCGTTATGATGTAAAAATTCAAAGTATAAGACCTGAAGGCACACTGAGAGCAACTGCTACAGTTAATATCAACGGTGCCTTTGCCGTACGTGGTGTGAAACTAATGGAGGGCTCGAAAGGACTCTTTGTTTCAATGCCGAGCTATAAAGCAGGGAACGGTGAATACAAGGATATATGTTTTCCGTGTACTGCGGAAGCCAGAAAAGAGTTTGACAATGCTGTAATCGGAGCTTATGAACATGCACTTGCACAAGGGCAGAATAAAGTGCAGAAGCAGGAAATGCCTACTGGAACGGAGCAGGGAAACACTCACACAATGACAATGTAAATAAATTAAAAAATATCTAAGAAAAATGGGGTAAATGAATATGAAAAAATTAGTGAGAAAAGCAAGTGATTTTGTAAAAGTGCAGGCTGCCAAAACGCAGATGGTGTTAGCAAACAACAGAGGGGACGGATACATAGATACCGCGGTTAAAATTTTGATCGCGGTAGTACTTGGAGCATTGCTGCTTGCAGGGTTATATGCACTGTTCGGTGATGTGGTAATGCCGACACTTACAAATAAAATAAAGGGTATGTTCAATTATGCAGGTTAACAGTATCGTTCAGGCGGTGCTGTTTTTT
>JAEYPZ010000071.1:0-2501 GCA_023410275.1 Bacillota bacterium | reverse complement strand
CAACAGGCCCAACTGGAGATACCGGTCCAACCGGAGATACTGGTCCAACCGGCCCAACTGGAGATACCGGTCCAACCGGCCCAACCGGAGATACTGGACCAACCGGCCCAACGGGAGATACCGGCCCAGCTGCGGGTGTTACAACATTCGGATATGCTTATGAACTTGCAACTTTAGCTGATGCAACCGTAGTGGGTGGCGCAGATGTACCGTTCAGCAATAATGGACCATTATCAGGAGTAACTCACACAGCTGGCACAACTACAATAACAGTACCGACTGCTGGAACCTATCAGATAGATTATTATATTAGTATTACGGCAGGTGTAGGTTCTGCAATTGCTATTGCAGTAAACGGAACCGTTGATGCATCGACTAATGTTCCTGCGCTAGTTGCTACTGGGGAAATATCAGGAACCGTAATGCTTACGCTTGCGGCAGGAGATGTACTGACGTTAAGAAATAACTCTGCTACACCATTGACAATGACTTTGTCACCTGGTGTAGGATCACAATTTAATGCAATTTTCTTAAGCTGATAAACTATGGCCGGTATCTTCGGATACCGGCCATATTAAATAATTATACAGGATCCATTTTAAAATTAAAACACCTAATAAATTAATTTCATCCTGATTATAATGATAATTTTACTTAGCTGCATATTCTTTCAAGTTAACGTCTGAAATTTCTTTTTTACATCCAAACCACAGGAGAAGTCCAATGAAACAGGCACATAATTCAGAAGCAGTCATAGACCAGATTACACCGTTTAACTGAAATAAATTATTTCCAATAATAATAATGGGAATCAGTGCAATACCTCTGGATACAGACATTATGGTGGATTGAATACTTTTCCCGAAAGCTTGGAACATGCTTGTTAAAAGTCCCGATATCCCTGCAAATAAGGTGGAAAACAATAATGCAGTAAGAATAATGACCCCGACTTTTATCACAGATTCATCGGAGCTAAACAGTTCAAGAACCTGTGTCCGGAACACAAACAAAACAGCGGCAATCACAGAAATAATTGTAACAAGATAAAATGCTGTTGTTTTCAAAACTTTATTTAGACGTTCTGTATTGTTAGAGGAATAAGAAAATGCAATCAGCGGAACAACACCCATATATAAACCCATGCCAATAAAATCTGATATCTGACATACACGATTTGCTACGCCAAATGCTGCTACCACTTGGTCACCATATAAGACTGCGTAGTTATTAAACATCAGACTTGAAACAATTAAAAATCCAGACAGCAGTAGCGCAGATATACCAATCTTAAAGATATTAAAAAGGATAGTTGGATTTGGTTTGAAATATTTTAAACGAATGCTTTGAGCCGGACTTTTCTTCTCCAGATAGTACATATAGTAGACAACGGCACAGATATTACCAATAACAGTGGCAACCGAAGCCCCCATAACATCCATATGAAAGAAAAAAATAAATACCGGGTCAAGTATGATATTTATAACAACGCTGATGATCATTCCGATCATCGATTCGGTGGACGCCCCTTCGCCCCTAACCATTTGTGCAAGTGTAAAATTAGCAACTACAAACGGACTTCCGATTGTATAGGCAATAATATAAGAACGTGTATGCAGCAGTGCTTCTCCCGTAGCGCCCAGTAGTTTTAATATTGGGGATAAGACAGGAATGCAAAGCAGCATAAATAAAAGCCCTGAAAATAATGACAGATACAAGGTTACAGATGAAACTTTTTTTACATAATCTAATTTTTTCTCTCCTAATAATCTTGAAATATATGTGCTGCCACCTGTACCAAATAATTCTCCCAGCGCCATGAGAATAGTTGTAAACGGGAGAGCAAGCGTAATTGAAGCTAACATGGATGTGTTGTTTAACCTTCCAATAAAATAAGCATCTGTAATATTGTAAATCATATTGACAACCATACCTAAAATCATGGGAATAGCCATATGTGCGATAGCTTTTGGTACTGGTGCTTTTTCAAGATAGTACATTGCGTCTTTGTTTTCCATGTGGAATACCTCCGTTATATATAAGTTGATTTCTACCTATTTGCCGATAGCTTTTATTTGTTCTCTGAAAACAGGTCAATACAATTAAGTAAGGTTCTACCTATTTTCCTAAAATAAAACAAGGTTTATATATGTGACTCTACTCCTAAATTTTCAAAAGTCCGTTTTAAAAAATTCAAATAAACAGTTTTTTCTTCCTCAGAAAATCCGGTTAACATTTCGTCTGTTATTTCGCTAAGTATACCAGACATTTCACTGAGAAGTTTTTGGGATTTTTCAGTAAGTTCAATGGTTATTGTCCTGCCATCTTCATTACCTGAGCGGCGTATTATAAATCCATTTTTTTCCAGGCTGTTGAGTAAACTAGTTACGGAAGGACCGGATATTTGCATGGCCATGCTTAAATATCTGCGGTTGATTTCCTGGTTAGATTTGTGTGCTCCGTCTATGTGACCCAAAAGGCGCACTTGCGGCTCAGTAATATCG
>JAEYPZ010000006.1:0-2933 GCA_023410275.1 Bacillota bacterium | reverse complement strand
TAATAACAGTGTACAAAAGAAGTACAAATCAGAAACAGGTGAGTCCATGGAGAAACCGAGCAGGAAACTGAAGAAAACAATTCTAATATTGGGAGTTACAGGGGCGGTCTATTTAAGCTTTCGATTTTTGCTGCCTCTTGTGATTCCCTTTTTGATTGCGTATGTATTTGCACTTTCTCTCCGGCCTTCTGCCCTTTGGATTGAAAGGAAAACCAGATTCAATTATAAAAAAAGAGTAATTTCTCTCCCTCTTGCCCTGATTGGCGGAATTGAAATCTTACTTTTCATGATGGTTCTTGGCGTATTTCTTTATTTTGCAGGCAGAAAGCTTTTCTTAGAGGCAAAACTGTTGTTAGAAAATCTTCCTAAAATATTAGATGGTATCAACGCCTGGCTTATGGATAACTGTTCCTTTGCAGAACGGTTTTTAAAGCTGCCTGAGGGGTATATGGTAAACGTGGTCAGTGATATTTTAATTGGTGGGGAAGCTGCCGTTAAAAGCAGGGCTATGCCTTTTTTAATGTCAAATTCCATGACCGTCTTAAAATGGGTGGTTCAGCTGACTGTTATTATAGTGATTTTAATGATTGCTACTGTTTTATCTCTGCAGGAGATGGATGATATCCGCACCCGGCGGGATAATTCCATGTTCTGTTACGAATATGCAATGCTTGGTAACCGTCTGATGACAGTAGGCAGTGCATGGTTAAAGACTCAGGCAACCATTATGCTGTTTACAATGATAATCTGTTCTGTGGGATTGTTTCTTTTAAAAAATCCGTACTTTATTTTGCTGGGAATTATAATTGGATTACTGGATGCAATGCCTATATTCGGAACTGGAACAGTTTTAATACCCTGGGCGCTGATTGCTCTTGTTGAAAAAAAATGGCTTACCGGAGTAGGTCTTATCATCATATATATTATCTGTTATTTTGTGAGAGAAATAATGGAAGCTAAGATTATGGGAGGAAAGGTGGGGTTAACACCTTTGGAAACTCTTGTTGCCATGTATGTGGGGCTGCAGCTTTTTGGAATTCTGGGTTTTATTCTGGGACCGATCGGGCTTTTGATTATTGAAGATATCGTGGAGCTTTATGAAGGAACGTGCTATAATGACCAAAAGAATGACAGGAAAAATGCAAGAGGAGAGGTGCCATGAGACCGGATCAATTAATAGAATTTTTAGGAGTGCTGGAAAAATTAAAATGTAATACCCGGCATAACTGGACGACCAACGGAAGACAGGAAAGTGTGGCAGAGCACAGCTGGCGGCTGGCTGTGCTTGCGATGCTGATGGAAGATGATTTTCCTGAACTTGATATGAATAAGGTTATCCGCATGTGTCTGATCCATGACTGGGGGGAAGCTGTCACCGGAGATATACCAGCATTTATCAAGACAGAGGCGGACGAAGAGAAAGAGGCTGATGCGATAGAAACGCTGCTAAAGAATCTGCCGGAAACAATTTCTTCTGGTTTTTTAACCATGTTTAAGGAAATGTCGGATCTTACTTCGGATGAAGCCATACTGGTAAAAGCTCTTGACAAAACAGAAACATTAATCCAGCATAACGAAGCAGGTTCCGGTACATGGCTGCCTCTGGAATATGATCTGAACTTAACTTATGGCAATGAAGTCTGCGGGCATTTTGAAAAGACACAGCAGCTTCGTGACAAAGTAAGAGAGCATACGTTACGGATTATTAATGAGGAGAGTAGAGAACATCGTGAGTGATACATATGAACAGATATTGAAAGTAATAAAGAACTTGAGAAAAGAACTTCATGACTGTCCGGAAAAATCAGGATCTGAAAAGGAGACCATGAAGCGTTTGAAAGATTTTTTGAAAACCCGGACTTCTCTTAAGATTATAGATTGTGATACGTGGTTTTACGCTTTACATGAGGAAGAGGAGGCCTGGACCAGCAAGGCTTTCCGAGCTGATATGGATGCGGTAATGGGGGAGGACGGCCGGCTTTTTCATGGATGTGGTCACGATGGTCACAGCGCTGTTCTCGCCGGATTATGTCTTCTGCTGGAAGGAAGAAAGACGGGAAGCAATGTATATGCCATTTTTCAGCCAGCAGAAGAAACGGGTCAGGGAGCCAAAATCTGCAGCAGACTTCTGGAGGAAAAGGGTATTCGGGAAATATACGGATTTCATAATCTGCCTGGATATCCCGCAGGAAAAGCAGTGGTGAAAAAAGGAACCTTTGCCTGTGCTTCCAGAGGGCTCATACTCAATCTGGAAGGCAGGCAGTGCCATGCGGCCTATCCGGAGGAGGGAATCAATCCTGCATGGCTGATCGCTGAATTGATCAGCAGTCTGCCAGTACTGACAGAAAAGGCCGGTTCTCAGGGGATGGTGCTTGCTACCATTATTGAAGTGAAGGCAGGAGGAGAAAATTTTGGAGTTTCTCCTGCTGACGGGAAGCTGGCATTAACCATCCGTGCAGAGCGCTTGTCGGAATTAAACCGACTTCAGTCTTCCATACTTTCGCTTGCCCAAAAGCGTGCGGTTGAAGGAGGATTAAAGTTTCAGTATCAGATATTGGATGAATTCCCCGATACATACAATGAACCTGATATGGCTGATGCCTGCAAAAGAAGATTTGAGGAAGGGGAAATTCCTTATCTGGAAGAGAATGTGCCCTTTCGCTGGTCGGAAGATTTTGGCTGGTATTTAATGAAAACTCCTGGATTGTTTTTTGGTGTGGGGGCAGGAGAGGACTGTCCGGGCCTTCATACGGCTTCCTATGAATTTCCAGATGAGATCATGGAATCAGCAGTACGGGCATTTGAATCACTTTTATAGGAAATGTCTGGGAAAATGCTTTGTCCTCCTCTTGACAAACATATTTAAATAACGTAAAATCAACCATACGATCTATAAAATTATAGGAAATATGACGTTGAAGAGGATTAATAAG
>JAEYPZ010000005.1:0-140490 GCA_023410275.1 Bacillota bacterium | reverse complement strand
TAATCATTTTCAGAATTAACATTGGCTGTTTAGAAGCTTGTAATTTATAAATAAATCAAAACTTCAACAAGTTAATTTCCGTAGTCTGTGGTGTTACCCACATACTTTTACTGTTTTAAGGTTGTATCATTTCTGATACTGTTCTTTATTAAAGATTTCTTACTATCAATTTTTGTTCTTATATAATAGGAACAAAGACTTGATTTCTTAAATCCTTAAATGAAATTTTAAAGAAAATTTCAGGGTTGTTTCACTGTTCAGTTATCAAGGTTCTTTTTCTGCTCTTCAAACTTCATTCAATGGACTTTTCAGCAGTTTTACCTGCTTACTTTGTTTTCATTTTCTTCAGCTCGTCAGTGCTTTATTACTATAACACAGAGTAAATTGTTTGTCAACAGTTTTTTTCAAGTTTTTTTATCAGTTAATTTTTGATTTTGTATGTAACATGTAAATAATCATCAAATTTGTTTTTCAAATTAATATAATTTACATCAAAACTCAAAATAGCATTAACCATATTACCTACTAAAAATAAATCTGTTGTCTTGTCTCTTTTTCAAGAGAGCCTATTTATACTAACACATTTATTATTGTGTGTCAACCATAAATAATTTACATTATTTTCTGATTATTTTGCGTTATGTCCTTAACGCAGATACATAGGATAACACCCCTTCTTTTAAATGTCAACCATTTTCAATAATTTTTCCAAATTTAATGAAAGGAAATGCGATTACTCCATTGCTTCTTATCTAAATTGAAATATGATTGTTACTTTTTATCTACCTTACTTAAATGCGGCCAAACTTTAAACCGTTTATATCCTCATGCCACTCCCTTATTTTGTAATCCTATGAAAATATTTCATATTTCACTTGACAAGAGCTTCCTACAAGTGTAATCTATCAATAGACTACATATGTAGGAAGGAGGTTTTAGTTTGAAGGATATGAATTGCAGAATATCCGATGCAGAGTGGTTGATTATGAAGGTGTTGTGGAAAGAATCCCCTCAAACGACCACAAAAATAATAGAAGCTTTAAGTACGGACACCAACTGGAGCCCCAAAACAATTCACTCCTTGATTGCCAGACTGGTTAAGAAAGGTGCTCTTGGTGTTGATAAGAATTCCGGGCAGCATAAATTCTTCCCCCTTGTAACCAAGGAAGAATGTGTTCAGGAGGAAACCGGTTCTTTCGTTCAGAAAATATACGAAGGCTCCATATACAATCTGGTAGCAAATTTCATCCATGACGAAAAAATGTCAGCAACAGAAATGGAAGAGCTGAAAAAACTATTGGATGAAAAGCTGAAATAAGGAAGGCGGGTGATCTTTATTCCAATTACAAACCTATTTGAACATGTTTTTTTACTGTCTTTAATGGGAAGTATCCCGGCAATGGGAATCCTTCTGTTAAAAGGAATATTAAAGGATAAGCTCAGTGCCGGGCTTCAATATTATATTTGGCTTTTATTGATTTTCAGACTTTTAATACCCTTTACCATAGAAAGTCCTTACAGCCTGTTTCACTTTATGCCTGCCTATGAAAAGACTGTAAGCCAGCAGCAACAGCATATATCACCGGCCGGAAAGGCTGATACGGCTTTGCCTCATAACAATACCGCTACCCCTGCCGGAGCTCCCGGTTTAACCGCCGGTAAAGACATTCAGACAGACAGCCCAAAGCACAGTGCTTTTAATATTAATACCATAGCATCCCTGTGGCTGGCCGGTACTATTGCGATTTATCTCTATATTATATTGGTTAACACTGCATTTCTGATTAAATTGAATAAATGCGTTCCCTGCAGCGACAGGGAAGTTATAAATGCTTTGAGCCACTGCAAGAAAAGACTCCATATCACCCGCAATGTTACTGTTATATATAACGACCGGCTATCATCACCTATGGTTTGGGGCATCCTGCGCCCAAGAATTCTCATTCCAAGAGAAATGCTTCAACATCTGTCAGAGGAAGAGCTGAGTTTTATCCTGCTGCATGAATTGGCCCATATAAAAAGAAAGGATTTGGCTATGAATCTGATAGGTATATTCCTTCAGGGGCTTTACTGGTTCAATCCGATAATATGGTATTCCATGCATAAGATGAAACAGGATTGTGAGATTTCCTGCGATGCTTCCGTACTCCGGGTTCTGGTAGAAGAGGAATATAAACAATATGGCTTAACCATATTGAGCATTATGAAAAAAATGAACGAAATCCATCTGGTTCCCGGTACCGCGGGTTTTGCAAGTAAACAAAATAAAAGGAGAATAATTATGATTACAAAATACAAAAAAACTTCCGTCAAATGGGCTGTCATTACTCTGCTTTGTTTAGCCCTTTTAACAGGCTGTGCAAGTCTGACTGGCTCCAATAAAAATACAGCAGCAAATAATACGAACAAATCTGCAGGAAATAGTACAACTGGAAACAGTACGGCAGGAAACAATGCAAATAACAGTCAGGGTACAAAAGACCAGGATACAAAAGACCAGGATGCTAAAGACCAGGATACAAAAACTCCAGATGCCGCAGACAGCACGAAAAATGAAGAAGCTGCTCCTGATGCAACTGCCACCCCGGTCAGTGAAACAGTCAGCTTCCAGCAGTATTTTGATATGCTTGGTTCCAGCAAAAAGGATTTGATAAAGAACCTGAAGGAAGAACCTGCCACCATTGATGAAGGTGGACTGGAATTTAAAAATAATGGACTTCGCGTATGGTTTGATACTGCCAACGACGCTTCCACTGTCAGCCAGATATTTACCGATAGAACCGATATTGACTTTAACGGTGCAATTATTGGTGACAAAATAGACAGCTTTAAGAATGCCTTAGGAGAACCTGTCAGCGATAAAAACGGGGATATGCATTTCAAGTACCAGAAAGGTTTTATTTCTGTAAACTATGATACCAAAACAAAAGAAACCGTTGCTGTTTATCTTTTAAGTAAGGATTTTTAATTCAGAATATTTGATTGATGCTAAGAATAAATCATTTCAATTCATAACATAAAGGAATAAAAGGAGCTTCTGAAAAACTAACATTGAGATGACCCCCATAAGTTAGACCTAAAAATCTAACTTATAGGCGGTCAGTTCATATCTGGTTTTTCTGCAGCTCTTTCTTAAAATTTATTATATTACTTCCAGTAATTTGAAAATTGTATATCCATTCTTATCAATCCCTGCATTGGTCAGACAGCCTTTAGAACGAACAGATAGGCGCCTTCTTTTTTGGAGATTTCGAACTCTTCTGTTAATTTATAAGTATTTCGGTCATAAAATTTATGAACATACTCTCTGTTATGGGAATACAAAATGATTACTCCGCCTTTGTTTATATGCTCCTCTGCCTTTCTGAAAAACCTCCGGTAGAGTTCACGTATTTCACTGTCCTCTTTATGCCCCATGGCTCTGGGCATATTGGTAATGATTTCGTCAAAGAGATAGTCATGTTTAAAGTCAAAGAAATCCCGGTTAATATAATATACCGTATCGCCGCTGACAGCCGTATTCTCTTTTGCTCTCTCTATAGCCTCTCCGTAAATATCAAGCCCGTACATGGTTCCGGCTTTTACTGCCTGGTTTCTTTCGATTAACATGGTTCCCACTCCGCAGAAAGGATCCAGCACCTGGGCACCTTCCTTCAGATAGTCCTTTGCGAGAACCGCAATAAGAGCTGCCATGGTGGGCTGAATGCTGGCTGCTATGACTTTTTTACGGTAATGAAACCTTTTATCCTCTAATGTAGTGAGCTTTATCAGTACATTAAACCTGCCTTCTTTGTTTTCTATGAGCCTGAGCTCCCACTCATAGTCAGAAGTGCTGTTAATAAGCTGCCTGCCTGTCAGCCGCTCCAATTCTGCTGCAAATTTTCTGGTGTAACTGCTCCTTTTATCCAGCTCCATTTTTGCCTTCAGTTCCAGGCGGAAATAGAAGGGCGGATTTCCTTCATGTCTTTTTTTCAGAAAGTCGAGGAGGCTGCTTTCTGCCAGTGCCCTGGCTCCTGATGCAATATCCTTGTCAATGGTCTTTACGTCCTTTAGCATAAACAAAAGCTCCGTATAAGTTCTTACCGGAAGTACTTTTCCAAGGTCATCGCACTCCACCATAACTCCCGCATTAAATTCTCTGGCTTTCATTGCGTTCAGCTGCCCCAGGGTAGCCTCGATATAATTCCGGTTCGTAAGAAGAATCAGGGAAGAGGGCTCCTTGTATCCTGTAAAGACATGTTTCCCTGTCCCTTTTACCTTACGAACCAGCTGGGAGAGAAGCCTTAACTCCTCTTCCATATGCTTTTTATTATCATCCGTTAAGACAGCACTGCTTAATTCCCTGTATTTTTCTTCTAAGCTTTCCACATAAGCGGTATAATCAAAATTCTTTATAGCAGAAAGGTAAGAACTTCGGACAAACAACTGCTCCTCCTTTTCATAGGCAGCATATAGCTTCGGAAGGGTTTCCCGAATCCCCAGCTCCCCCAGTATCAATGCCGTATTTTTTCTGACCTTTGGATCTTCATGCTCCAGTAATTCCGATAATACGTTATAATCCGACCCTATATAATAGAGCAGTGCTTCCCTCCCGTGGTCTGCCTTTAATTCAGCCTTTAATTGTATCAGATTCTCCCTGACATTTTCCTTTTCTTTTATTCTATCAAAAGTATCACGTATCATAATTATACCTCCTGCATAACGCAGACATGTCTGCGTTACTGCTTTAATAAGTAGTTTGAAAGGGACTTTCAAACTTGCTCCTCTGCTTACGGCCCGTCCCAAACCAGACCCGGTTTCCCACATTATATCAGACAATAACCCAAATGTCACCGTCCACTATAAGTCTGCCCTTCTTTTGCAAGGTATAAAGCCTCTGATATAGATAAAAAGTACCGGTTTACTATGTTGAAAAATGTGGTTTTTTATTGACTTTCCACTACTTTTATGCTACTGTTAGAGGTAATTAGATATAGGGGGAGTAGTCGGCATATTCAAATAATTGACATTATTTTATGAATATGCAGTTAATTAGCTTGGACATAGACGCTCTGGTTTTATATGAATCGACAAGACCTGTGTCCCTTTTAGGGTACAGGCTTTCTTTATGTAAGCCGGATTGAAAAATGCAATGCGTTTTTTTAATTTCTATTTAAGCAGTATCACAAGTAAACTTGGGATATTCAGCGGAAGTTAGTGTGTAAAGCTGTGTTATGATACGAATGCAAAACCCAATTAATCAAAAGTTGTACAAGTACGAAGGGAGATTTACAATGGATTTTTTACTATCGGGTATTACCTCTGTTACTGTCCCCCAATTGGTCATGTATTGTGTGGGCATCCTGTTAATTTATCTTGCTATTGCGAAAGGTTATGAACCTTCCCTGCTCCTTCCAATGGGATTTGGCGCAATCTTAGTTAACCTTCCTGTATCCGGGGTTATTGATCAGGTGCTTCCCGGCATCGGAAATACACACGGTATCATCCAGTGGCTCTTTGAATCAGGTATTGAAGCCTCTGAAGCTCTTCCTTTACTGTTATTTATAGGTATCGGTGCCATGATTGACTTCGGGCCTCTTTTATCTAATCCTATCATGCTTTTATTCGGTGCGGCTGCCCAATTTGGTATCTTCTTTACTATTTCGGTAGCGGTCCTGCTGGGATTTTCCATTTCAGATGCGGCATCCATCGGTATTATCGGTGCGGCTGACGGTCCTACTTCTATTCTGGTATCACAAATATTAAAATCCAATTATATTGGTCCTATTGCTGTCGCGGCCTACTCGTATATGGCACTTGTTCCGCTGGTACAGCCCGTTGCCATTAAAATGGTTACCACCAAAAAAGAGCGTCTTATCAGAATGCCCTATAATCCGGTATCCGTATCCAAGAGATTAAAGATAATATTCCCCATTGCCGTAACAATTATTGCAGGTTTTGTCGCTCCCCAGTCTGTTTCTTTGGTTGGCTTCCTGATGTTTGGTAACCTCCTAAGAGAATGCGGGGTATTAACATCCCTTTCCGATGCCGCCCAGAATATCCTGGCTAACCTGGTTACCCTTTTACTCGGTATCACCATTTCCTTTAGTATGAGAGCTGATGTCTTTGTAACCTGGCAGACCCTTTTAATTCTGGCTCTTGGTCTGATTGCCTTTGTATTTGATACCGTAGGCGGTGTACTGTTTGCCAAGTTCATCAACCTGTTCCGCAAAAATAAAATCAATCCTATGATAGGTGCTGCCGGAATCTCTGCTTTCCCTATGTCAGCCCGTGTTGTACAAAAGCTCGCCCTGAAAGAAGACCCTACTAATCACCTGTTAATGCATGCTATCGGTGCCAATGTATCCGGTCAGATAGCTTCCGTATTAGCCGGAGGTATTATATTAAACCTCCTTACCACTATCTTAAAATAAACGCTGAGGCGAAAGGAGTTCTCTATGGAACATAATTTTATATTATCACTTGATATTATGTGGAAGGGTATGTTTAGTATTTTCTGCGTCATTATAATTATTACACTGCTCGTAATGATATTCCAGTGGGCTGAGAAAAAGATAACCGCCTGGTCTGAACGCAGACATCCCAAAAAGGCAGAATAATAAAAATATGAGCTCCCTATCTGTTAATTAATTGCAGTTTTAAACTGCCCGCCGTAAAGGCGGAAATAATTAAAAGACAGGGAGCTTCTTTTTTTCTATTCTGCTTTCTGTGCCGCCAGTGCAATATAGCTGTAGGGCTGGTTAAAATGCGGCAGGAAGAAAAGGTCTACCAGCTTTAATTTATCGATGGTCACTTTTTCCTGAATTGCCAGGGAGAACATATGAAGTCCCATGGATATATCGTATTCCGAAGTCATCTGGGCTCCCAATACTACTCTGGATTCCTTGTCATATACAATTCTTATCTTTACTTTCTGATTGTTTTTCTCTATAAAGGCGGGTTTTTGTAAATCCTCATAGTCTACTGCTGCTGCCTGGATTCCCAGCTTTGCAGCCTTTGTAAGGGTAAGTCCCGTTGAAAGCATGTTGACTCCCCAGATACTGATACCATTTGAGCCCTGGACACCTACCGATTCCAGTTCCTTTCCGCAGCAGTTGTGAGCGGCTACGATACCTGATCTGACTGCATTGGAAGCTAAGGCAATATAATTTACCTCCTGTACGGAATTGTCATAAACAGTTGCACAGTCACCAATGGCATATACGCCCTTTACACTGGTTTCCTGATACTTGTCAACCAGGAATGCCCCATTGCGGAACAATTCCAGATGATTGCCGCCAAGGGCTGTGTTCGGCCGAAAACCAATGGCCATTATGACCATGTCAGCCTTGTGTTCCCCCTTATCCGTTATTACCTTTTCAACCCTGCCGCTGCCTTCCATTTTCTGCACGGTTTCTCCAAAGGCCAGCTTCACACCATGGGCTTTGAGATTATCTCTCATGATATCTGTGAAATCTTTGTCATAGTAGCCCGAGAGACAGGTATCAACGCAGTCAATTATAGTAACCTCTTTCCCGCAGCGTACAAAGGCTTCCGCTAATTCCACACCAATATAGCCGGCTCCTACCACTACCACATCCTTAATGGACTCATCCTTCAGCTTCTCAATTACTTCCTCCGCATTTTGATACAGTTTAACAAGCTGCACATTCTTTAAGTCTATTCCTTCTATTTTAGGTACAATCGGAACAGAACCGGTAGCCAGGATAAGCTTGTCAAAGCTCTCATGGTACTCTTTCCCGTCTTTTCCCCTGGCATGTACCACCTTTTTCTCATAATCAATATCTTCCACCGGTGTCTCCATGTATATTCTGGCACCTTTGCCCTCCAGCTTTTCTTTATTGGAATAAAATAAACCTTCCGGGCCGCTTATCTGCTTGCCAATCCATAGCGCCATTCCGCAGCCTAAAAAACTGATGTTGGAATTGGAGTCAAAAGCTACGACCTCATTTCCTTTGTAATTATCTAATATGGTATTTAATGCAGCCGTTCCGGCATGATTTGCACCTACTACTACTATCTTACTCATATAACCAGCCTCCTATCAAATTTTGGTATCTTCCTCTAAACACATTATAATCCTACATTGTTAAATTTGCAACTAGTTATTATTACTATTATAAAAAATATTAACATATAGCATTCTATAAGAATATGATAATATGGCATATTCTTTATTCTATGCATCTTTCTTCTATTTAAAACGAAAGGAGTATTTTTTATGATAAAACTTTTCCAATTTTTGAAACAGAAAATTGCTATAAAGAGAGCCAGAAAAAAATCCCGGACGATGTCAGAGAATACGGACCTGTATCTTCCAAGGGTCAAGGCAATGGATTTAAATGCAGAAGAGGAAGTAATGCTTCCAATCGCTGATGCACAGTCGACAAAATTTATTGATATTAACAAGGATTTAAAGCCCTTTGGCTTTGCCTATTACCGTCCGCAGAACATGTTTTATTCCCTGATGGATTGCTGGCAGCGCGAGTGCGGCTATTGCAGGCTATACGATGAAGGCTGTGCGGCTTTTAGCATGATCATAGACTGTGAACCCATTTATTTTGACTATGCCGGAAAAAAATGGCTGATTGAATTCTGGAAGGGCCAGTACGGAATGACAACAGGGTGTGAAATTGGCATATATAATACCAAGATCCCGTTTATCGATATCCCGGGATTATTTAATGGCACCTTTTATGAAACAGCATCGGATGAAGAAAGGTTGCCTTTAGCTTTCACTCTTATAAAGAAAGATAAGGTACTTTTTTACCGGAGAGACCTTCACTGGTGGCTTACAGGCTTCCGCTTAGGTGAGTTCTCTGAGCCGGAGGACCTTATCATGCATGCGCAGATAACCTTAAAGGACATTGAGATGAGGGATGCTTTTATTGGCGGGCTTACCCGGGCCGGTTATAAAAGCAGTGAAATTGCTTACAGAGGTACTACGGTAGGCTTTGTCTATGATAAGCCAAGAAACAAACAGCCCTTTACCCGTACTCCCATCCTGGAATTTATGATGCAAACCAATAATAAGCGGAATTGTTTCGCATATAATGAAGCAACGAAATTAATCGGGGACCCGCTGGATAAGTTTGTTTATGTTAAAAATGAAGCTCCCAAAATGTACAATAAAATCCTTAATATACGCTGTTCACAGGAAATCTTTAAGAATTCTGACATGCTTAATAAATATAACATGGAGAGCAAGGCCGCTGCAATGGACTTGACGAAGCAAAAATAATAAATTAAAGTGTCAGAGAGGGGAGGTGTTCCATGTCTGTAGAGAAAAAGCTTAACAAAGCCTATCAGAATGCAGAGGAAATCCTTATAAATAAAGATACCAGGATAGTCCTGATCAGTGACTGCCACAGGGGAGTAGGCAACTGGGGAGACAATCTATTCAATAACCAGAACCTTTATTTTGCTGCCCTGAATTATTATTATGAAAATAACTACATTTATATCGAATTGGGTGACGGGGATGAATTATGGGAAAACCGGACAGAGGAGGACATTATTGCAACCCACAGCTATGCCTTCTGGATGATGTCAAACTTCTATATGAGTAGACGTTTTTATATGCTCTACGGTAACCATGATATTGTAAAGCGCAATCCCGCCTATGTAAAGGAGCATTTTACAACGTACTTCAATGAGACCTATAAAAAGACAATACCGCTGCTTCCCGATATCCGCGTCAGGGAGGCTTTGGTACTCCGTATCAAGAATACCGATCATAAGATATTACTGGTTCATGGGCATCAGGCTGATTTCTTTAATAATACCCTGTGGCGTCTTGCCAGATTTCTTGTAAGATACCTGTGGCGGCCCTTTGAGCTTATTGGTGTAAGGGACCCCACCAGTGCCTCCAAAAACTATAAGAAAAAAGAAAAAGTAGAGAAATACCTGATAGAATGGACAAAAAAGAATCATCAGATGCTCATTGCGGGCCACACCCACCGCCCTGCTTTTCCGGCTGTTGGTGAGCCCCTGTATTTTAATGACGGCAGCTGTGTCCACCCAAGATGCATTACCTCCATTGAGATTGATAATGAATCCATTACACTGGTCAAATGGTCTGTACAAACAAGACCGGACCGGACACTTTATGTTGAAAGAATACCCCTTGAGGGACCTGTACCGCTAATGGATTTTTTTTCTGCCTGATTCATTGGGACTGCTGCCAAAGGCATTATTTCAGCAGTCCCAAGCAGGCATTTCACTCATTTTTAACAACTTAAACATATCTCCCTGCTGTGCGCGGCATTTATCATTATTGCATTTGTGGTAAATTTCACCCTTATAAACAGGGTCTCTAAAAGCACTATTACAAGCAATACCCAGACAACTATGAAAAACCTGGCGGACTCCTACAGCAAAAATGTGAATGATGCTGTTTCTAATATCAGCAGCTCCGCCCAGTTTTTGATGCAGTCAAAGGAAATAAAGGCATTGCTGCAGTCCACCGATGCATCGGCTAAGACAGATACCAGCAGCATAGACAATTATATTTCAATGTTTTTAAATATGGATGAAAACAGGGAAGATATAAGCCTTGTCAGTACAGACGGCACTATACTCTATAGCTCCAAGGATTCCTTAAAGGGCCGGAATATCTCTGACCAGAGTTACTTTAAAACGGCTCTGAAAAATAGTACAAGCGCCCAGAGCGATGTGTTTATTTCCGATACCAGCAGTAATCCCTGTATTACCTTCGCTATCCCTTTTCGTAATATTGAAATGGGGCAGGGTATGGAAGGCGGTTTAGGACCCATGCAGGATTCTATGGGAACTGCACCGGCGGATACCACAAAGAGCACGGATACTGCAACTTCCAATACCGGCAGTGATACAGCCGATTCCTCTTCTGATAATTCATCTGCCGCTGCCAATCCATCCGATGCTGAAATTATCGGTGTGATTACCGTAACCATTAAGGTATCTGAATTCAGCAGTCTGCTGTCCGATATCTCCCTGTCAGGGATGGACAGCGCCTATGCCTATCTGCTTGATACCAGCGGAAGTGCCATATACCACCCAAAGTCCGAAGTAATCGGTACCAATTTAAACATCGATTCTATCAATAAACTGACTGAAGAAATGAAAGCCGGCAGCACACCCAAAGCTACTACCCTGACCTATACCTATGATGGCAAAACCACTTTTGCTTCCTACAGCACCCTTAAAAGCAATAACTGGATTTTAGTACTTGCTGTGGATAAGTCTGAAATAATGGCACCTCTTAATAAAGCCACCTATAATTCCATGGCTATTACCCTGATTCTGACCGTTTTCTTAAGTCTCCTTGCTTACCTGTTTGCAGGCAGTATCACAAAACCCATCAGTATGAACAGTTTCAATCCGATACCGCCTCGGCAATCAGCCAGGCTGAGACTGTCAATAAGATCAACACCTTAACCAATGTCATAAAGGAAATTGCCGACCAGACCACCCTCCTGGCCCTGAATGCTTCCATTGAAGCCGCCAGAGCAGGTGAAGCAGGACGGGGCTTTTCCGTAGTTGCCAATGAAATCGGCTCACTGGCAGAGCAATCGGCAGGTACCGTTAAGAACATTAATGCCATTACCGCAGAAGTAAATACCGCCGTAAGGGCATTAACAGAAAGCCTTAACCGTTCCCTTTCCTTCTGGGAAACAAATATCCTGGCGGATTATGACTCTTTTCTTGAGACCAGCAGTGAGTACGGTGAAAATGCCCATGATATCAACCAATCCCTGGAGGCGATACACGGCGGCATTGATTTATTGAAAGGGGAGCTCAAAAATATCAGTACCTCTATTACTGAAATCAATAATATGGTAGAAGATTCTTCTGCCGGTGCCGGAGATGTTGCCGCAAGAGATACGGATATCGTTACCCTCACCTCCGATACGCGAAAGATGGTCGAAGGCAACAGGGATAATGCCACCGAATTAGATGCAATCGTTAAATCCTTTAAGCTGTAAATTAATTCACCGTATTTAGGGGGTTACCGGCTAAGAATGCGTGAATGTTGTCCGTTAACATGTCCACCAGCCGCTGTCTTGTTTCAAGGCACTGCCAGCCGATATGGGGTGTCAGTATGCAATTATCCAGTGAAAACAGAGGATTGTCCGGTGATGCCGGTTCCCTTTCCACCACATCTAAGGCAGCTCCGGCTATTTCCTTCTTTGTAAGAGCTTCCACCAGGTCCTCTTCCCTGATAATTGCCCCTCGTGAAGTATTAATAAGATATGAGGTGGGCTTCATCCAGGAAAGCTTCTCTTTCTCAATTAAATGTCTGGTATCCTCCGTTAAGGGACAGTGAATTGTTACAAAATCACTGTTCCTTAACAATTCTTCCAGGGAGACAAACCGGATATTCTCATCCTTAAACGCTTTCCTGGTTCTGCTGTATACCAATACCTGCATATCAAAGGCCCTTGCCTTTTTTATGACTTCCCCTGCAATCTTTCCTGCACCGATTACGCCAAGGGTCTTACCGCTTACTTCAAAATGCTTTACCTGAAGGTGTTTTGTAAAATTATCAAAGTTCTTTTCCCTGATCATGGTCTGCTGGGCCGGAAGGGAGGAGCAGAAGGACAGGATAAAGGAAAAGGCCAGCTGGGCAACCGCATTGGAGCTGTAGGAAGGAATATTGCACACAGTGATATTCTTCTCTCTGGCTGCTTTTATATCAATGTTATTATAACCTGTTCCTGCTTCGCATATCAGCTCTACACCGGAGGGAAACTTCTCAAGGAGCTCCCTTCCCACCGGGATTTCTTTTGTTATCACTATCTGCTGTCCATTCACTCTGGACAGTATGTCCTCTGTCTCCGTTTTATCATAAAGGCTGATGTTAACCTCTTTTTTTAATGCTTCGAAATTTAATTGTTTATCAAAGTCAACCTTTGATGCGTTTAAAAATACTGCATTTTTCATTTATTTTTTACCTTTTCTTTTTTTCCAGTAGTGTAGCACTATCTCAATTATGATGCAATAGGAAATCGTATAAAAACTTTTAAAAATGTTGTAAAAACAACAGATTTTTTCTCCTAATCCTATATAATGGTTATATCAGCAAAATTTAAATTCATATTGCAACTTTTTAATATAACCGATTCAACAAGTGGAGGAAATAAGATGATACGAAAAATTATAAAGATAGACAAAGAAGCCTGCAATGGCTGCGGCCTGTGCGTAAATGCCTGTCACGAAGGAGCCATCGGGTTAATTGATAACAAAGCGGTTCTCCTGCGGGATGATTACTGTGACGGGTTGGGCAACTGCCTTCCCGTTTGCCCTACGGGAGCTATTACCTTTGAAGAAAGGGAAGCTCTGGAGTATAACGAAGAGGAAGTATTAAGAAAGCAGAAAAAAGCAGACGAGAGCAAGGTGCCGGATAAGCCCTTTACCGGCTGTCCCGGTTCCCAGGCAAGAAGCCTCCGTCCTGCTGCCGCTGCTCCCGTTACCGATCCAAAGGCTTCTTCTAACTCTGAAAGTGTTTCCAGACTGATGCAGTGGCCGGTTCAGATTAAACTGGTACCTGTAAATGCCCCTTATTTTAACGGAGCCGACCTTTTAATAGCGGCAGACTGCACAGCTTACGCCTATGCAGATTTCCATGAAGAATTTATGAAAAACCGGATTACGGTTATTGGCTGCCCCAAGCTGGATGATGTGGATTATTCGGAAAAACTCACCCAGATTTTCCTACAAAATGATATTAAAAGCATTACGGTGGTGCGTATGATCGTACCCTGCTGCGGCGGTATTGTAAATGCAGTAAAAGCTGCTATGCTTGCAAGCGGAAAGATTATTCCCTGGCAGGTAATCACTGTATCCACCGACGGAACACTGATCAATTCATAATATAGTAATAAAACTACGGGCTTAGAGCAAAAAAGAGGATGAGGACGCTGCATCTTGGATAATCCGGATAGCAGCATTCTCATCCTCTTTTATAATTGAACTTTGCAAACTTACTTTAATTAACAGTGCTTCTTTTTCTTAATTGTTTAATTACTTAATTAGAGAATAGCTGAGAACAGTATACAGTTCCATTTACCTCATATACACCGATTCCAATGTGATGGAAGCTTGCATTTAATATGTTTGCCCTATGTCCGGGAGAATTCATCCAGGCATCCATGACCGCTTCAGGTGTATTATAATTATAGGCAATATTTTCACCTGCTGCACTTACGCTGACATTGAATTCAGAAAGAACTGTACTCCATGCTGTACCATCAGGTCTTGTATGGGAGAAGGATTGCTTGATTTCCTTTGCACGCTTATTAGCCGGCGCAACCAGTTCATTGGACATGGTTAACGCAGATACGCCTGCCTTGGCACGTTCCTGATTTACTATCTTAAGCACCTGGCTTGCAAAACTGCTGTCATAGGAGTTGGTATCTGAACCTCCTGCCGTAGGAGCCGGGGTCTTTGTAGGTGCAGGAGTTGTCGTAGGCTTCGAAGCCGGCGTATTTGTATTTCCTGACGTATTCCCGTTAACGGGAACTTTATAGGAATATACCTTATAGCAATTAGTACCACCGTAATTCTTCACTCCGCTTACATTTGACCATACTACTTTGGTTATCCCGGAATCTTTACTCTGTGCTGATTGTCCAGAAGCAGGGGCTGCCACTGCCGCTGATGAATACTTACTGTAATACTTAACACCGCTTATTGTTTTATAGGCTCTTGCTTTATAATAATAGCTCTTCGCAGAAGCCAGTCCTTTATCTACATAGGTGCCATTTTTAGAACTGCCGATATATTTATAGGTTCCATTAGCAGAAGCTGCACGGTATAGTTGATATCCGCTTGCCTTGCTCACATTTCCGGCCTTTAAAGTAACCGTTGTGGCTGTTCTTTTTGTTGCTTTTACCGTGGGCGTTTTAGCTTTTATTGGGTTAACTACTGCTGCTGATACTGATGTACCATTTGCAGCACTATTGATAGTGAGCTCCGGTGTAAAAACGGATGCTATTGTCAGAGTTGCTATAAGAATTGAAGATATGAAAAATTTTTTCATATAGTTTTGCCCTCCTAATTGTTCATCACAAGTAAGTTGCTCATTAAGGTTAACATAACGGTATAGGAGGGTCAACACACAGATTCTGGAAGAAGCTCTTACCGGCAGGCTTCAGGGGGTACCCCTTTATTCACCAATAAAGCTGTTATCCAGTGTAACAACAAGCTCATATCTTTCATTCAATCCCTTTAATGCCTTGTCCATATCGGAAAGCAGCTTCTCTCTTTGCTTTTCGCCGTAGGAATAGGGTATCAGTATATCAAAAATCAATTTAATTTTTCCATCTTCTTCTATAATACGAAAATCATGAACAGACGCCTCTGGTTCAAGCTTCCCGATTACTTCTAAAATCTTTTGCTTTCTTAACAGGTTCTCTTCATCCTCCAGGTCCACCGGGTCAACGTGGATTACAAGGAATATTCCCATTTCTCTTAAGATATCTCTCTCTATCTTATCAATGATTTCATGGACTCCCTCCAGGTTCTCCTTTGCCTCAACCTCCACATGAATAGTAGCCATAATATGGGAAGGCCCGTAATTATGGACTATCAGGTCATGGGAGCCTAATATTCCCTTATAGCTTTCTACCTTTTTCGTAATATTCTCATAGGTCTCTTTATCAATTGCCTCGCCCAAAAGAGGCTCCAGGGTCTCCTTCGCAATGTTAAAGCCGGCGATTACAACGACTGCGGATACAAGGGCTCCCATCCAGCCGTCAATCTTTAATCCCGTTATTTTTCCGATTACAATGGATAGAATTGTAACAGAGGTAATCAAAACATCTCCAAAAGCATCCGTCCCGGTAGCTTTTAATACTCCGGAGTTAATCTTTTTTCCCAGTCCTCTGTTAAATAGTGCCAGCCAGAGCTTCACCAGTACCGAAAGGAGCAGGAGTATTAAAATACTAATGTTAAATACTACTGCCTCCGGCTTTAAAATCTTTGCGAAAGAGTTCTTGAAGCAGCTAAAGCCTACCTGTAAGACCAAAAAGGCAACGATAAATGCGGCAATATATTCTGATCTTCCATGCCCGAAGGGGTGCTCCTTATCTGCGGGTTTTTGTGAGAATTTGGTACCGATTAAGGTCACGATGGAGGAGGCCGCATCGGAAAGATTGTTAAAGGCATCCGCCGTGACAGATATACTGTTTATCAAAAATCCGCCGGTTAATTTCAATGCAAACAGCAGGATATTGCAGATTACTCCTACAAATCCTGAGAGCATTCCATAAGAGCTGCGGACTTTGGGATTATTGGTGTTATCATAATCTTTTACAAACTTCTTTACCAGAAATTCTGTCATTTCATCCTCCCTGTAAATCTGTAATAGTTAATATAATCTACCATTATACACCATTCTGTAGTTCCCCTGCAACCAAAAAGCATGCATTTATCTTGTGGGATTAGCAATAAATCCTTGGACAGTTGTTGTGTTGTTTTGTGTCTCAATAGGTTCCCTGGATCTGGCGGCTGCAACAGGTGCCAAATTTATCAGGGAAATTATTTCCGGAGTATATGCCAGTGATTTCGGATTGTGGAATACCAACCCGGGAGAAACTGCCCGCCACAGAATTCGAATCGGTGCCAAAGATGTTAGGATGTTCTTTAATATTGTTCCGGAAGCGGCGAAATACCTGGCTGACAGGGACATTGGGGAAATAGCAAAAACAACGGAATTTAACAACGGACCTGATGCTATCTGTGTATCCGGCTTAACAGCCGGCAGTGAAACCGATTCACAGGTACTAAAAATTGTGAAGGATTCCGTAAAACGCACCCCCATATTCTGCAATACAGGCTGCAACAAGGGCAATATTACCAGACAGTTATCCATTGCGGACGGTGCCATTTGTGCCACAACCTTTAAATATGACGGTATCTTTGAGAATGCAGTCGATGTAAAACGGGTTAAAGAATTCATGGAAGTTGTAAAGGAATTTCGCGGTTAGAAATTAAAGAACTGAGTGAGTCCTCAATCGCATTGATTCACCAGCTGTTTCCACTCCAGTTCCGGTTAGAATGGCTTTTAAGTATGAAAAAATTGTTCTGCTGACTTTTCAAGCATATTATTTAGACTATACAATTAATTGCCGTTAATACTTATAATATCTTGCAAATCGATGAAATTAATTATACATTTATAAGAGAACAGGTTTAACGCTATAGTGTTTTCAAAGATTAGGCATTCACGAAAGGAGTTATTATGGGTATATCTATGCACAGAATTGAAATCCCAACTATTATGGTGGTCGATGGGAACAGTCTCGTACATGTGGGTTCCTATATTGAGAGAGCTGGAATCTCTCATGTTGTAGTTATTTTTGGAGAGGGGATTCGAGACCTCTTCGGTGAAGTTATCTTGGATTCTATTCAAAAAAAGCCCTCGCTGTATCTGTTGAATACCTATGATTATGATGATATCCGTCTGGAAAGCCTGATGTCTATTGCCTTTACCCTTCCCAAAAACATTGATGCGATTATTGGCGTTGGCGGCGGTAAGGTATTAGATGCTTCAAAATATATCGCTTTTCTAAATAATGTACATTTTATAAGTATTCCTACTTCCACCTCGAATGACGGCTTCTCAAGTTCAGGATGTTCGCTGATAATCAATGGGAAGAGAACTTCTGTACAAGCTGCCATGCCATTTGGATTAATTGTCGATCTTGATGTTATAAAAAATGCTCCGGCAAAATTTATATATTCAGGCCTAGGTGATATCGTATCAAAGATTACGGCTATTTATGACTGGTATTTTGAAGAGCATAATCACAAAGCGAAGGTAGACGATTTTGCAGCAATGCTTGCAAGAAAATCTGTAAACAGTATTGTGCGTATGCCCTATACAGATATTACTGAGAAGTATTTCTTAAAGGAAATGGTGGACTCTTTGACTATGAGCGGAATCTCCATGGAAATAGCAGGCAGCAGCGCACCTGCCAGTGGAAGTGAACATCTCATATCCCATGCCCTTGATAAAGTCGTGTCATCTCCCGGACTCCATGGAATCCAGGTGGGTGTTGCCACCTATCTTATGAGTTTAGTTCAAGAGCACCGCTTCGAAAGAATAGAAAAGTTCCTAAGTGAAACAGGCTTTTTCGATTACGTTGAAAGACTGGGCATGAAGGCTGCTGACTTTGAAGAAGCTATCGATTTGGCACCATCTATTAAAGTGGATAGGTATACCTTTATCCATGTTGAAGAAAATCGCTTGAAAGCTAAAAAGCTTCTAAAGGAAAATGAAATACTACGTAGGATTCTAAAATAAAGATAGGAAAATGCTTATCATACGGGAACTTTTGGACAAAAATATGCCGGAGGCAATTCTACCGAAAGCACTATGAGTTTTGTCTCAAGAGGTTCCTTATGACACTTAAGCGGCAAGAAACGTGACCAGGTAAAACAGTGCCAATGTTTGAGCTTATAATTGTTTCGTTTTACAGAGGATATGGAAGGGCGTACCTTTATAGGTTAAGCTTAGAGCTGCAATTCATAAAGCTTTCTGTATATTCCGTCCTGATTCAATAATTCCTGATGGGTTCCCCGTTCTCTTAATCTGCCCTTATGCATTACCATGATGACATCTGCATGCTGAATAGTCGAGAGCCTGTGGGCTACCATAATGGTAGTTCTTCCCAGCATTAGCTTTTCCAACGCTTCCTGAATTAACTGTTCCGTCTCGGTGTCTATATTGGCCGTTGCCTCATCCATAACTAAAATGGCAGGGTCAAAGGCCAGTGTTCTTGCAAAGGAAAGGAGCTGCCTTTGTCCGGCCGACAGGGTACTTCCCCTTTCCGTCACAGCCTCCTCATAGGTATGATTTAATTCCTCAATAAAGCGGTCGGCATTGACGTAACTGGCAGCGCTCTTAATATCCTCCTCGGTTATTTCTTCGTTCTTTAAGCGGATATTGCTACTGATATCCCCGGTAAAGAGAAAGACATCCTGCTGTACCTGTCCGATTGCTCCCCTAAGCTGGTCCGTATCCATGTCCCTGATATCGACGCCATCGATTGTAATGCGGCCCTTCTGCACATCATAGTACCTGCCGATAAGGTTCAGTACGGAGGACTTACCGGCTCCGGTGGCTCCTACAAAGGCAGCCCTCTGCCCAGGCTCTATGACAAAGCTTACATCCTTTAATATCCAGTTCTCCTCTTCATAGGCAAACCAGACATGCTCAAATTCTATTCTGCCCTTAACAGCAGGCAGTACTACCGGGTTTTCAGGATTTACGATAAGGGGCTCCTCGTCCAGAATAGTAAAGATTTTTTCTGCACTGGCCATAGCTGACTGAAGGGTCCCTATCTGCTCGGACAATTCCTGAATAGGGTCAAAAAAGGAACCGATATACTGGATAAAGACATAGAGGGTTCCGATGGTAATAATGCCCTTTAATACGGACTCCCCTCCTGCTCCGATAATTATTACCATGGCTACAACAGAGAGCAAATAGATGGAGGGGCGAAAGACGGCAAAAACCATCATTTCCCTGAAATTTGCCCTTAATAAGTCCTTGCTTTTCTCTTCGAATTCCCTTTGTTTTTCCTTTTCCCTTGCAAATATCTGGATTACCTTCATTCCGGATATATGCTCGGAAAGGTAGGTGTTAATCGCTGTCAGCCTGGTTCTTACCTGGCGGTAGGTCTTTCTTGATATATGGGTAAACAGCGAAGTGAGTCCGAAAATTATGGGAAGAAGTATAAAGGCATAAAGGGAAAGCCTGATGTTAAGGCTTAGCATCACCACAGCAAGACCTATGATCTTGACCAGATTCTTTATCATCTTAACCAGGATATTGGCGTACATGTCATTCAGTGCTTCCACATCATTGGTTACCCTGGTCACAAGGCGTCCCACCGGTGTGATATCAAAAAACCTCAGGGAAAGCTTTTGTATGTGCTCAAAAACCTCCTGGCGTATATTATAGATAATATTCTGCCCTGTTAAGGACAGTATCCAGGTCTGCAGAAAATTGCAGACAAAGCTTCCAAGAAGCACTATAAGATAAATAAGAGCTATATGCTTTACTCCGGCAAAATTCTTCTTTGTAATAAATTCATCAATTACCTGTCCTACTAAAATCGGACGGTACAGTTCCAGGCCTGTAATGCACAATACCAGCACCAGGGAAAAAAACACCCATAGCCAATAGGGCTTCGCATACACTAACAGCCTTTTCATAACTTTCTTTTTCTTACCCGAATTATATTCTAATGTTTCTTCCATATTTGCACCCTTGCACCAATAATTAATAACGGTTGAAAGAATCCTGGCGGCACCCTTTCCTTCTATTTTCTTTCAACCTAACAGCCAGGCCTTACCTCAGTTCGCAAGATAACTGCCTGCACCGGCACTTCTTTCATTCCTGGGTATCACACGGCCTCCAGCTGCTTTTCCAGCTGCTGCTTTTCATACATTCTGGCATAGATACCCTTTAAGCTAAGAAGCTCCTCATGGGACCCGTATTCAGCCATGACACCGTTATCAAGTACCAGAATCCTGTCTGCATTCTGCACGGTGGATATACGGTGGGCTATCATAATAGTGGTTTTCCCGATGCGGTCCCTCTTTAGATTGGATAAGATTTCTTCCTCCGTATTGGTATCCACAGCGGAAAGGGCATCATCCAAAATCAGAATCGGCGCATCCTTCAGCAGCGCTCTAGCTATGGAGCTTCTCTGCTTCTGGCCTCCTGAGATGGTAACTCCCCTCTCCCCTACCAGGGTTTCGTATTGAAGAGGAAATTCTACGATATTATCATGGATACAGGCGGCTTTTGCTGCCTCCTCCACCCTTCCGATATCGTTCCCCTCAATGCCAAAGGCAATGTTATTGCGGATGGTATCGGAAAAAAGGAAATTATCCTGCGGTACGTAAGCAATATTCTCCCGGAGCGTTTTTAACGGTATCCTGTTGATATCGCAGCCATCAATGGATATCATTCCAGGCTCCGTATTATACATGCGCAGGAGAAGGTTGGCAATAGTGGACTTTCCGCTTCCTGTCCTTCCAAGTACCGCTAAGGTGGAGCCCTTTTCAATGTCTACGGTAATATCCTTTAACACCTCCGGAGTTACCTCGGTAAAGGCAAAGGTCAGATCGTTAAAACGGATATTCCCTTCAAGGCCCTCAACCGGCAATATATCCTCTCTGTCATAAATCTCAGGCTTTTCCACAAAAATCCTTTGTATTCTTTTGGAAGAAGCAATGCCCTGCGAGATAAAGGTAATACTGTCACCTGCCGCCAGCATGGGCCATACCAGCATACCGACATACTGGTTAAAGGCGATAAAACGTCCCAGGGAAATCTCTCCTTTGATAACCAGGTGCCCGCCGTAAAGCAGGGTGATAAGGCTGGATATGCCGATAATAACATCCAGGAGAGGTATCACCGTTGCCTGGAGCTTTACTACCTCCATGTTCTTATCCTTATTTTCCTTATTTGCCCTGGCAAAGGTCTTGATTTCCTTCCTTTCCTGAACAAAGGCCTTGATTACTCTCGTACCGGATATACTTTCCTGCACCATATCAGAAAGGTCGGAAAAGGCTTTCTGCTTCCTGGTAAATCTCTTCTCAATGGATTTACCGTAGAAAACACCTCCTGCTGCGATAAATACCAATGGGATGGATGCCAGCAGCGTCAGCTGCAAATTTACATGAAGTATCATTTTACACAATACCATGACCGTCATGATAATTGCATCAAAGGTACAGATTACCGCCGGCCCTGCCGCCATACGGATGGCATTTAAATCATTGGTGAAGTGGGCCATTAAATCACCTGTTTTATTTTTATTATAATATCCCATGGAAAGAGTCTCCAAATGGGCAAACATATCATTTCTCAAGTCAAATTCAATATTTCTGGCGGAGCCGAAGATAAAATAGCGCCAGGCGAATCTTCCGACTGCCATAATAAATCCGATGGAGAGTATCTTTATAATTCCGTTTATCAATCCATCCCTTCCCAGTGTCCCTGCTTCCAGGCCATCGGTTATATCACCAATAAACTGAGGTATGTAAAGACTCGCAAAATCCACGAGAAACAAGGTAACTACCCCCAAGGCATAGGACCGCCAGTATTTCTTTATATGCTTTATTATTCTGTTTGCTTCTTTCATCTTACCCTCTTTCCTGGATATCCAATTTACAATCGGATATTCATTAATCCGTAGTTGATAAAAAGCTTTTCGTTTTTTCAACCTGACAACCATACCTTCAAAACACGCCATAATTCACACTAACAGCCATGCCTTCCCAACGTGCCGCATGTTTGGGCCGAGGATTTTTCAGGCACAATCTTGTGTATGAAAATTGTTTTTAATTTTCACACTAACCACCATGCATATCCCAAGCCTGCTTGGGAAGCTGCCCAAATAGAAAAATCTACCTATCCTTCGCATAATTTCTTATTATGTAGCAATTTTACAAAGATTTCAAGTGTTATTTCAATGCTCATTTACATTTTCCTTCTAACATGCTAAACTACCAAAAAAGGAGGACAGCCATGAGCGGCTTTTATATTGATCCTGTTATGTATACAACCAGACCTTCTAAGGAAGGGCGTCTCCAAAAGGAAATGAGGGTATATGACCTCTTTGAAAAGCTTGCTATTCCCTTTACCCGCCTGGACCATGATGTTACGCCTACCATTGAGGCCTGTCATGATATTGATAAGCTCCTTGCCATCAATATCTGCAAGAATTTATTTTTATGCAATGCACAGAAAACCAGGTTCTATCTCTTAATGATGCCAGGTGATAAAAAGTTTAAGACTTCCGAACTCGGAAAACAGATTAACAGCCCAAGACTCTCCTTTGCCCCGGCTGAATATATGGAGGAATACCTTGACATCACTCCCGGCTCTGTCAGTGTAATGGGTCTGATGAACGATACGGATAACCGGGTAGAGCTGCTGGTAGATGAAGATGTGCTGAAGGAAGAATATTTCGGCTGCCATCCCTGTATCAATACCACAAGCCTTAAGCTTAAGACAACTGACTTAACAGATAAAATCCTGCCCCATATTCATCATACCATGACTGTGGTCAGATTATCCTCCTGATTCAAGACATTCACAGTAATATTGCCGGTGTTTGAGGGATATAATATTGTAGATATGCCGTAAGTACGAAGAATACAAGCCATCCGGATAACGGAGGGTACTTTAAAGATTGCTGTCGGAAAGAGGTTGCTATGAAGATATTAGTAGATGCGGACGCCTGTCCGGTAAAGACTATCATAGAAAAAGTGGCGAAAAGCCTTAACATAAGGGTGCTTATGGTCATTGATACCAGTCACATACTGGAACCGGGGTATTGTGAGGTAATACAGGTAAGTAAAGCCCCGGATGCGGTGGACATTGCTCTTATTAACCGCACGGAGCCGGGGGATATCGTGGTAACACAGGATTATGGCGTTGCCTCAATGGCCCTCGGCAAAAAGGCCTTTGCCATCAATCAGAACGGCAGGTATTATACGGAAGATAATATCGACCTTATGCTGTTTGAACGCCATCTTGCCGGAAAACAAAGAAGAGCCGGCAGCCGCACCGGTACCATAAAAAAGCGCTCCAAAGAAGACGATCTCCATTTTGAAACTGCCTTTTTACGGCTGTGCGGCCAGGCTCTTTTGAAAGGATAGGTTATAGCTAACCTCCTATTATGCTCTGCTCTCTCTGGAAGTTCTTTTAACAAAGGCATCCAGTGCCCTTGCGATTGCTGTGCCAATTAAAAAACAGGTAATAGCTTCTACCAGACCGTTAATTCCTACAAATGCAATCACAAACTGGATTACATTCCCGCCTCCGAGGCTTTCTGCAATGCCCTGAATATAATCACTGCGGTAGAAAAATGCTAAAAGGGCTGTCATAAAGAATAAGGTGTTCATTAAAGGACCGCAGAGACTTGCTATAGGATACGCTGTTTCCTTTAAGCCTCCCTTTCTCAATGCCCGAAAAATAAGGCCTGTAAGCCATCCCATCAGAAGGCGGGGTATCAGGCAGACGATAAAGGTAGCTGACGGATTGATGTTAAGAAGTGCCGCCCCAAAAGGACTCAATCCAAAGCACTGGATAAAGCTCGTGATGCCGAATACTCCGCCAAGAAATGCTCCGGCAGCGGGACCTAACACAATAGCTCCTACCGTAACAGGTATAACAATGAGCGTTATTTCCAGTCCAAAGGTTTTAATATATCCGATAGGTGTAAATGCCATTAAAAGAATAATGGCAGTCAGTATTGCCAGTTGGGTTAATTTCTGTATATTTACTCCGGTTTTTGTTCTCATAAGATTTCCTCCTGATTCTCTTATTATTCTTCGTTTTTCTAACAATTATGTTTCCCTGTCCGCTGTTATTGTTTATTTTTATCTTAACATCGTTGAAGCTCACAGGCTTTTCTGTAAAATCAACCTGCTTTCAGGTTATTTTCTGCTTTAATTCGCTTTAAAATATCCTTGATTTTTCATCCTGTTTTTTAACAGCAAAAAACGCTGTCCGCCCTTGGGATTACCGGTAACCTTAAGGCATAACAGCGTTTTCTATTTATGTAACTTTGCTGTTTACGCCAAGGCGCAGCAGCAGAAACTAAAAATTCACTTAATAGCTTTCCTTTAGTTCCCGCCGTCCTTATCACCCGGTCAAGACTGTTAAGATTCCTAAAACAATAAACAGAAGTACCTTCCAATCCTGCCCTTGTTCTACCGTCCCGGCTGCCGGGTACAATGAACGGTTTCAGAATGGAATAGCCGGAAAAAGGGGTGACCCTTCTTTCCATGTCAGCTCCTCCTTCTATTTTTGTTCTTTTATTTTATCCGTATTTTATAAAAATAGCAAGTAAAAATATTGATTCTGGTATCTAACTTTCAAGTTTATTGAATGTATAGTTGGGATATAAAAATACACTCAGCTCCATGAAAGTCGCTTCGTTGCATTTTTATATCCCAACTATACATAGGCGGAAGCTGAGACTAACTTATGATACCCGAATCAATAATTAATGAAATATACAAAATATTTTTGAATAAATCTAATGGTGTTTTATAGCCAATTAATGTATAATGACAGCAATACGAACAGTAAGAAAAGCAAACTTGAGGTACTCTTGGGGTTAGGCTGAATCATTGCTTTTTCTACATATTAATGCAGATACAATCATAGATTCATGGATTGAAATTCAGAAAAGAGGCTGCCATGTTTAAAGATTTTATCCAAAAGGTGAAGGAAAGTAATTGTCCCGTTTACGGAATAGAAATCTTTCATCAGGGACAAGTTGTGGATAAATATGATTTTGTTCCGGAAAAACGCCATCCCATCTATTCAGCGACTAAGGCCTTTACTTCAACGGCGGCAGGTATAGCGGCAGAAGAAGGAAAATTTTCAATTGAGGCTCCTATCTATGATTACATAAAGGATGAGCTTCCGGAGGATATCACAGAGGAGCAGTTAAATACCTTGCGCAGAATCAGCATAAAGAGACTGCTCACCATGTCGGTTCCCGGATATCCCTTCCGGCCGGAGGGGGATAATTGGCTGGATTTTTCTTTAGCCTGTCCTGTTCCAATTTCTGACCCGCCGGTTTTTCATTATTCCAATATACCGGCCTATCTGGTCGGCGTCGCCGTGGAAAAGGCTGTAGGCGAACACCTTATAAAATATCTGGATACCCGGTTATTCAAGCCCCTTGGTATTGAAAATCCGGAGTATATGAATTGCCCTTCGGGTCACTTTTACGGTGCCTCCGGCATGTGCCTGACGGTAAATGAATTGAGCAGGCTGGGACAATTATACCTGCAGAACGGAGTATACGGCCAAAATCAAATCCTTTCAGAAGACTGGGTGAAAGATGCCACTGCAATCCATCAGATGAACCGGGAAGGCGGTTATGGCTATTTTATTTGGAAATACAAAAACGGCTACCGCATCAGCGGCAAATGGGGGAAAAGGTGCTATGTGTTTCCCCTGCAGCAGCTTATGATAACCTATCTGGCAGATGTCGGGGAAGGCCCCGATATTGCCTTACTTGCCATGGAGCAGGAAATCCTTCCTGGCTATGGGATATCATAAGGTTAATATGGATTATCCCGGCTATTCGTTTAGCCTTATAATTACATTGAAAAATCTGACCAGCGGAGGAATGGCAAATGTTGAAGATCACACCCACCGACTTACCGGAAGTTGTGGTATTAGAATACGAAAAGTATATTGAATCCAGGGGCTTTTCCTATTCAAATTTCTCGCAAAGGGAATTAAAGGAAGCCGGAATACAAACGGACTTTATAGAAGAAAACGTATATTGTCCCAAAACAGCAGGCACACTTTATGGAATTCACTTTCAAAATAATCCCATGGCACAGGCAAAGCTCTTGCATTGTACAAAGGGGCGGGGCCTTGATTATGCCGTGGATTTAAGAAAGGCTTCTAAAACCTATAAACAATGGGTCTGCGTGGAATTATCCGGGGATAACCGAAAACAGCTGTATCTTCCAAAAGGATTCGGCCATGTCTTTTTTTCCCTGGAGGATGATACAAATGTTGTAATGAAAATCGACTGTTATTTTAATCCGGAATACAGAAGAGGGATTGCGTGGAATGACCCGGATATCAATATTAAATATCCCATAACTAAGCCCATATTGGCACAGCATGATGTAGACGCACCCTTTTTAAAGGATAGTGATTGTAATTTATAATTGTAAAAGAGGTTGTATTTATGAACTTTCAGGACTTTATTGATGAATGTGATAAGGATGATGAAGTCAATTTAACTGATTTCATCGTTCTGTCCGATAAGGAAATATTAGCAGAATATTGCAGTCCGCCTTATCGTAAAAATTCCTTAAAACTGTTGTTTTCAATGACAAAATCATTTTCCTCACTGGCCATTGGAATTGCTTGTGATAAGGGATTATTAGCCTTGGACGATTACATCATAGATTATTTTCAGGATGAGCTTCCTGAAGAGCCCCATGAAAATTTACATAAAATAAAGGTCCGCCACTTGCTCTCAATGACTAGCGGAATACATGAAAACACTTATGCAGATTTATATCCGGCAGATAATTGGATAAGGGCATTTTTAGCACAGGAATTCCCCCACGAACCAGGAAAGTATTATCGATACAGTACACATGGTTCCCACATGCTTTCTGCTATCATTCAAAGGGTTTCCGGGATTTCTCTTGAAGCTTTTCTAAATAGATATCTGTTTTATCCAATGGATATTTATGAAGCCCAGTGGGAGCAGTCTCCGGAAGGAATTACAGCCGGGGGGATGGGACTCAGCCTGTATCCTTCCTCTCTTGCGAAAACAGCACAAATGCTGCTAAATGGCGGCATGTATAAAAATATCAGGCTTCTGTCACAAGAATATATAGATATGGCTGCCAGTTGCCAGTCAATAAAACAGGAAGATATCAATAACTTAGAAAAAGTGTATTCAGGGTACCAATACGGATTTCAGTTTCATATTTCGAGTAATGGATGCTACCGTGCCGATGGAGCATTTGGCCAGCTTTGTTACCTATGTCCCCGGAAAAAGATAGCGTTTATCGCCCTATCCCAAAAATCTAAAACCGAAAAGCTTTTGAAGCTCATTGATAAGTATTTTATTCGTTCACCGATTGAAACTCCTATAGGTTCTTACAATAAGCCTGCCTCCGGCAATCGTGCATCCTTTGAAAGTACTCCTGTCCCAGGCAGGAAATACAGGCTTGATAGCAACCCCTTAGCTATTAATTTCATCGAATTTTATTTAGATAATGACAATAATGTAATGCGGTTTGTAAAAACGGATAATAGAGAATACTTTTATAAATTCAGTTTTAACCGGCTCACGAATGGAATGACTTACTTCGTCAAGGATCTGAAAGAACATTACCAGGAATATGTATGCGAGCCAGTGCAATGGAACGATAATACCCTTGAATTATTGGTGTATTATATTGAAACGCCCTATGTTGTTCATTACAATATAATATTTAGCAAAGAAACCCTGCAGTTTGTATTTAGCATCAATGTTAGCATGACATTAAATAATTTTTCTGTAAATGGAATTCTGTGCAGTAAATAAAAGGAGACTATATCATGATATTATCAGGGAAAGAAATTCTAAAGCAGATAGGAAAAAATATCATTATTGAACCATTTGATAAAGCAAGAATCAACCCGAACAGCTATAACCTGACACTTGCCAATGAGTTATTAGTGTATGAAAATGACATCCTGGATATGAAAAAACCAAATCCCACCTCCAGGTTGATTATTCCAAATGAAGGCTTACTTTTAGAGCCCAACCGGTTGTACCTGGGAAGGACTAATGAATTTACCAGTACCGATAAATACATACCCATGCTTGAAGGACGCTCCTCAACAGGCAGATTGGGCTTATTCATACATATAACCGCCGGCTTCGGTGATATTGGTTTTTCCGGCTATTGGACCCTTGAAATATTTTGCGTACAGCCGGTAAGAATATATCCCGGCGTTGAAATATGCCAGATATATTATCACGATATTACCGGGGATTATGATTTATATAAAAGCGGAAAATATCAGAATAATACCGGAATTCAGCCAAGCTTGATGTATAAGGATTTTGAATAATAAGCTTTATTAAAAACTTATTGAAAGAATATATCTATTACTGCCCCAATATACAACACAACACCTGGTATTGAAAAAGGGCAGTAAACGGAGGCAGCGAGCCTCCGGTATCCGCCATTAAAATCTAAGTAAGAGGACAACGGTCGTACCCGTTTATCCTCTTATTCTTATATTCCGATAGTAATCCGGTAAACGCTTTTAAAAGTACACAGGCAGGATTTCCTGGGTTTCGGCATCGGCAAGACCCTTGGTGGTAAGCTTAATCTTTGGAATTACCGAGAGGGAGAGAAAAGCCAGGGTCATAAAGGGGTCAATTCCTTCCCTGATGCCAAGCTTATAGGTCTCCTGTTTTAACTTTTCAAGGATTTTATCCACAGCCACAGCACTTTCTTCACTCATTAATCCACCGATGGGAAGTGGTAATTCACCAAGTACCTCTCCAGCCTTTACTACCGCCAGCCCTCCGTTGTTGGCTCTGACACGGTTAGCCGCAAGGCTCATATCCTCCTCTGTGGTTCCTGCTACGATGATGTTATGGGAATCATGGGCAATGCTGGAGGCAACAGCTCCTGCCTGCAAGCCATATCCTTTCATAAGTCCAATGCCGATATGCCCGGTATTTAAGTGCCGTTCTATCACCGCAAGCTTGATAATATCCTCCGGTACCCTGATTCCTGAGAGGTAGTTTTCCTCCTCACAGGGGAGTATCAGTTCCTTTGTAATTAGTTCACCGGGAATAAGCTCCATGATTCTCTTAAAACATCCCTTCCCTTTAAAGTAAAAATCCGAGGGCTTTAATTCCCCGCAATGAATGGATTGGAAGATTTTCTTTCTGTCTTCCGCCAAAAGACTATCGGTTCCTGTAAGCTTTCCAGAAGAATCTTTTTCAGGACCTCCCCCGCCTATTGCTTTTTCTTCCTTTACAACAAGCTTTACGTCCTTTTCGACAAGCTTTCCTTCCTTTGCAACAAGCTTCCCTTCCTTGTAAACTGAATCCACAGTAAAATGAACCAAATCCTTTAATATTACCATATCCGCATAATAGCCCGGTGCAATGGCGCCTCTGTTTTTAAGGCCAAAATACTGGGCGGGGTGCAGAGTTACCATCTGTATTGCCGTAACCGGATTGGCTCCGTATTCGACTGCTTTACGAAGTAAATAATCCAGATGCCCGGTGCGTATCAGGTCTCCGGGATGCCGGTCATCCGTTACTAACATACAGCGGTTTGAATAAGGGGGCTTTAAAAGGTCTTTCAGGCTTTCCATGTTTCTGGCCGCTGTGCCTTCCCTTATCATAATCCACTGGCCTCTTCTGAGCTTTTCAAGGGCTTCCGCTTTTTCACTGCATTCATGGTCCGATTCAATTCCGGCGGTGCAGTAAGCATTGACCTCCTTCCCCTTCAGACCCGGCGCATGCCCATCTGCTATTTTTCCAAACTGCCTTGCCAGCTCCAGCTTTCTTATTAGCTCCCTGTCCCCTCTGACAATTCCCAAATAGTCCATTACCTCCGCAAGTCCCAGTACTCTAACCTCACCCATAAATTCCAACAGTTCTTCTGCCTGTATCACCGCTCCTGATTCCTCCAGAGGCGTTGCCGGCACACAGGAAGGAAGCATGATGCAGACCGTGACCGGAAGCTCTTCCGACTCCTTTAGCATATATCGGATGCCTGCTTTTCCTGCTACATTGACAATCTCATGGGGGTCGGTAATAACGGAGGTGGTACCATGGGGAACTACCGCCTCTGCAAAGGCTTTCGGTGACAGCATGGAGCTTTCAATATGAATATGTCCGTCCAGAAAGCCCGGCGCAATAAATTTGTTGCGGCAGTCAATTACCCTTGTCTGAGATTTATCCGGTAATTCCTGTCCTGCATACCGTCCGATGCCTACTATCCTTCCCTTATAAACAGCCACGTCCCCAAATTCCAGCTCTCCGGTAAATACATTTACAATACCGGCATCCTTTAGAATCATGTCCGGCTGCTTCTTTCCGGCTGCTGCCTGTATCCTCTCCTGCTGCAGGACCACAGACTGCCTGAAATCCCCTGAACTTAGCAAATCCTTTCCTTCTGCCTTATGAAATCCTTCCATCCTTTCCGCCTCCTTACCAATTCTCTTATTTAAAAAAACCCGAGACAACACGATCTGCTCTTATCTGTCTTATCTATATTATTATTAACAGTTTATCCATTCTAATTATATCATCCAAATATCTTATTACATACACTTTCTTTTTATTGCATTTAACACCGACTGTTCCTTTTTGATTGCTTCCGTACCTTTCTTTTATTATGCCTTCCATTCCCTCCACGTCATGTCTGCCAAGGTTGGTGATATCCTTCCAGAAACCACTGTCACTGGTGATTACTGCAATAGGCTTACACCTTACACCGGCTAATGCAGTCCAGCTTCCCCGGACACCCCCAAAAAGAAAAACCACTTCATTATGAAGCGGCTTTTACTTTCTTACCAATATGTTATTTACCCTTTTTTATGTATCCTTTTCCAGTAATGCTTTCATTACCAGTTTGTAGCACTCTGCTGCTTTTTCAAGCTGGTCCAGCTCTATATATTCACCAATTGTATGTGCCAGATTTTCTCTGGAAGGACCAAGTCCGATTGTCTTAATACCCGCTTCCCCTGCATAATGGCTGCCATTGGTACAGAAATTATACTGGGTAATTTCAGGGGAAAATCCGTTTTCTCTTAATTCATGATAGATATCCTGAATAAAGGACTCCGATTCCTCAAAGAGCCATCCCGGGAAAAAGCGTTCACCTTCAATGGTTTCACCGGTATAGCATTGCTCTTTCCCAACCGCATAGGATACTTTCGCCTTGATTTTATCATTTTCTTCCATCAGCCTGTCCAACACCTTCTTTATCGGTTCTAATACGCTTTCTTTTGTCTCACCGACCAGCAAACGCCTGTCATAGGTTGCACGGCAGTATTCCGGCACAACAGATGCCCCCGGGTATGGATTGGACTTGATATCTGTTAATTCCAAAATTCCTTTTCCCAGTATGGGATGCTGTGCCGGCTCTATGGTGCGAATTGCCTCAATTACTTTTCCCATCTGGTATACCGCATTATTTCCCTGCTCCGGGTTAGCGGAATGTGCCGGAACTCCGAAGGTTTCGACAATTATTTCTGCCCTGCCCCGCTGTCCGATTTTTAAATTCAATTCGGAGGCTTCCCCGATTATAACATAATCAGGTTTTACAAATGCACTGATTTCTCTGGCTGCAACCCCTTCAAAACATTCTTCATGGACAACCCCGGCAACATAAATCTCACCGGAAAAGTTTTTCTCTGTTTCTTTCGCATAGGCAGAAGCTGCATATGCCATTGCAGCCAGAGCTCCTTTCATATCAGAGGTTCCCCGCCCATACATTTTGCCATCAAAGACCTCTCCTATAAAGGGGGCATGCACCCACTTTTCAGCCTGCGTAACTGTGACCGTGTCCATATGACCGTCAAACAAAACCTTAAGCCCGGGATTTTTTCCTTTTATACAACCAATGGTATTTCCGAATCTATCAATATAAATCTTATCGAATCCATGATTTTCCATGAAATCCTTCAGTTTGTCTGAGACACCTTTTTCTTCTCCTGAATAACTCTTTTCCTGAATAAGCGACCGGCAGAATTGAGTAACTTCCTCTTTATCCTCTTCCGTAAACATGCTCGCACCCTCCTAACTCATCCGCATTCACATTCCCAATATTATAGATATCCAATTTTCTGTACAAGGTTGCCATACCGATTCCAAGCTTTTGTGCAATCCTGCGTTTTCCTTCCGTAGAATCTCCATAGATCCACATTGCTTTTTGAATTTCTTTCTCCTCCAATTCCCGTATTGTATGTACATACTGGTCTTCCATCCCTGCAGTAATGCTCCATAAATCAAGGTTCAATTTGTTTCTTTCGATTAAGCCGTCTTCTTCCATCATACTAACCATAAACTCTACTACATTCTGCAGCTCTCTTACATTTCCCGGCCAATCATATCTTTTTAAAAGTTTCATAACCTCCGTATCCATATGCTTAAACTTTTTTTCCTGAAGCCTGCTGTACTTTTTAATAAAATACATCACGAATTCTTCAATTTCTTCCTTGCGCTCTCTAAGGGGAGCCACATGAAGGGGAATTACATTCAGCCGATAATACAGGTCTTCACGGAAGGCTTTCTTTTCCATCATCTCATGAAGATTCCGGTTGGAAGCTGCAATGATACGGACATTAATCGGTATACTCTGGTTGGAGCCCACTCTGGTTATACGGTGTTCCTGAAGTACCCGGAGTAATTTCCCCTGTAGATGTAAGGGCAGGTCCCCGATTTCATCCAGGAAAATAACCCCGTGATTGGCAAGCTCAAACTGTCCCATTCCCCCTGCCGGGTTGGCTCCCGGGAAAGCTCCTGCTACATAGCCAAACAGCTCACACTCCATCATAGCATCCGGTATTGAAGCGCAGTGAATCACTACAAAGGGCTTGTCCGCCTTATGACTCTCTTTCCAGATTGCTTTTGCAACTACTTCTTTTCCGGTTCCGCTTTCTCCTGTAATCAACACGGTGGTATTGGATTTTGCTATTTTTTTTATATTTTTTATTAAATCCCTTGTAATTGCACTGCTGCCGATGATTCCTTCTTCACTGTAGGCTCTCGCTTTTTGACTGTATTCATACAGCTGGTTCTGCAATACCCTGATTTCGCTGAACAGCAGCATGCTGTTTGCGGAATCACTGCAGGATTTCATATCATATAAGGAACCCATGACCGTATATTTGCGGCCTCTGATTGTAAGAAGGTACTCACGCAAATGATTCATGCTGTCACCGGTGGCCTCAATCCTTACAATTTCCTTTCTTAACTCTTTCTCTTCCTCCAAATGCAGCTGCTTCCTGGCTGCTTTATTGGCTGAAACAATATTATTTTCTTCTCCAAGCACCAGCACACTTTGGTCGACCTGATTTACCATTTCCTGCAGTATGAGATTTAATTCCCGGTTACGTTCCTTTTCTTCCTGTTCCATTGCTTTTGCTGCAATCATGTCTGCTATCTGCTTTAGAAATTCCAGATAGGTAGTCTGCTTTTTCTCGATATGTTCCTTTTGCTCCTGGGTCAGGCAGGCAAGACCAATAACACCGATTGCATCCTTTCCCATGAGAATCGGAGCGGAAATCTCATAGGTCTCACTGCAATTACCCTGATTCGGACATTTGCTGCAAAGTTCGTGATTACCCGGACTATCAATAATCATTTGCTTTCCGGTATGCATTACATAATTAAATACAAAGGCCGTACTGCCTATATATGTATTAATTTCGTGTTCAAAAATACCGGTACCTGCTATTCTGAAAAAATCCGTATCTACGATAACAACATCTACCTGAACGACTTCCGCCATAATTTTGGCGTACTGTACGACTGCATCCTGAATCTTTCTTAATCGAGTCATCTTAACCTCTTTCCTGCCTAATTGACTTTGCCTAACCATTCCTGAATACAGAATGGAAGAATTTACAATCCACTCAATAATCCTTATCGGTCAAGCCCCTTCCAGACAATATTTTGATATCTTTGGGGATCCGTATCCCCTTCTGTTGAAAAGCATAGTACCTTTGAGTTTTGGTCAAGACCTAATAACTCTTTTAAAGGAGCATAAGCCTCCTCCGACATAATTACCGCTAATGCGCCAAAGGGAACTGCTCCGGATTCGCCTGACGTAACAGGATTATCCCCTTTTAGCGGTGCTGCAAGCATGCGCATTCCTTTTACCGTTACCCAGTCCGGACAGGATAAAAAGGCGGCAGCATGGTTTTTTAATATATCCCAGGATAAGATATTGGGTTCCCCGCAGGCTAGACCTGCCATAATGGTCGGCATATCCGTATCAATTACATGTACTTTGCCGTCTCCTGCCTTTGCTCCTTCATAAAGGCAGGCTGCCTCTGAAGCTTCTGCTACAATAACAGCCGGAGGATTATCGGGATACTTATTTGCGAAATACCCTTGTACCGCGCCTGCTAAGGAACCCACCCCTGCCTGAACAAAAACATGGGTCGGTGCCGTGCCTTCCGCCGCAGTAAACTGCTCATCCGCCTCCATGGCCATCGTACCGTAGCCTTGCATAATCCATGACGGAATTTCTTCATATCCGTCCCAGGCCGTATCCTGTACCACTACACCGTTTGGGACCTCCTTTGCGGCTGCGGCTGCCATTCGGACGCAGGCGTCATAGTTCACTTCTTCAATGGTTGCTTTCGCACCTTCCTTAAGGATATTATCAAGCCTGTTTACCGTAGTACCCTTTGGCATGAAGATAACACATTTCTGTGCGAGCTTATTCGCTGCCCATGCCACTCCCCGTCCATGATTTCCGTCTGTTGCCGAAAAAAAAGCCGACTGACCGAACTCCTCTCTTATTTTTCCGGAAGTAAGGGTTTGATAAGAAAGTTCACTGATATTCCTGCCTGTTCTTTCTGCGATGTATCTGGCGATTGCAAAAGAACCGCCCAATACTTTAAATGCTTTTAAATCAAAACGGTAAGATTCATCTTTTACATACACCGACCCAATTCCTAAAAAATCCGCCATTTGTTTCAGTCCTACAAGAGGTGTGGGATTATACCCGGGAAAACTTTCATGAAATGCCTTTGCTTTATGAACCTCCTTTAGTGCCATAATTTTCAAATAATTATCTTCTGTCCCGGGCAGTGTATTCATTACCCATTTGATTTCTTCTGACATCTGCCTTCCTCCCTTATGACAATTCTAAAAATGTCCTTAGCTTATCTTCATAGGCCGCTCTGTCAACATAGGATGCCTTCCCATGGGAGGTATTTTCCTGCACCCAGAGTGTACACCTGCTGCCGCCGGCAGCTTTGAGCTTATGCTGTGTTTCAACCGGAACGATTTTATCCAAAGCTCCCCCGATAAGAAGCACCGGTATTTGGATGTTCCGGATACTGATTAGCGTATTGCTGTTCTTCATATCGAATTTGCAAAACCCTCTGCACCAGAAATTAATCCCATACAGATAGAATCCTGCCAGGAATTCCGGTCTGACCGGAATCATTTTGACAAGTATCTGGGGCAGGTTTTCATAACAGCTGTCAGCTATGATACCACTGACATTTTTATTGATGCAATCCGCCTTCATGTGCAGTACTGCGGCTGCGCCGGTGGAAATACCGTCTAAAATTATTTCCCTGCTTTCACCGGACTCATTTTTGAAATAATTAACCCAGGCGGCAAGATCTTCTCCATCTGCGATTCCCATACCAAGGTACTTACCGCCACTGGCCCCGTGCCCGCGTAAGTCAGGCAGAAACACACTGTGCCCCAGCTTCTGATAAAAAGCTGCATCCTCCAGCCGGCTTTTTGCATCATCCCTCCAGCCGTGGACCAGTATAACCAGCTTACCGGAATTCCCATGAGAGTAATACCCTTTCAGCTTCCCCTGCTTTCCTTCCATGTGCAGCATGTCATATCCCTTCGGAATACTGGCCGTTTCTTCTTTTTCTTCCCTGCTGCTCTTTGGACGTACACAAACCATAGTAAAATACTGATAGGTGTATAATGCGTAAAATATAACTGCAAGACTGAGAAAATTAATTGATAAAAGAATGATAAGAACCATTTAACACCTGCTTCTTTCTGCTGCGAAGTACTCTTCCTGCCCTTGCCTTTGTAAATTTTCCTTTTTCTACCGAAACGGTTCCATTTACTATTACATATTCAATTCCTTTTGGATACCTGGCCGGTTCCGTAAAGGTGCCCATATCCTTTATTGTACCTGCATTAAAAATACAAATATCCGCAAAGTAACCGGGTGCTAATTTCCCCCGTTTTCTGATATTCATTGCCTGTGCCGCTTTATAAGTCATTTTATTCACGGCTTCCTCCAAGGTTAACACGCTCAATTCCCTGACATAAGAAGACAGGATACGGGGAAAGGCTCCATATACTCTCGGATGGGGTTTACCGCCCAATAACCCATCAGTGCAGGCATTCATTTCTGTCCGCTTCATAAAACGGGCAACATGCTCATCCTTCCCATAAAAATCAACCATTCCAACTGCATTCTCTTCTTCTGACAGCAGATCAAAGGCCGCCTGGTAAGGGTCCTTTCCCCGAAGCTCTCCTAACTGTAACAGACTTAGTCCGATTGCATCCCGGTTCTTTTCATGCTTCACACTTGTAATAAATATCTGGTCCAATCCTGCAAAGTCCACAAAATTATCCCATCCGGGAATCCCATTCTTGATATCATAAATCATTTTTTCCCGCATGGCTTGATCCGATAATCTTTCCATAAGACAGTCGGTTCCCCCGTCATGGGCCCATGGAGGTAAAATAACCCCCAGCATGGTACTTCCGGCAACGTAGGGATATTGATCAAAGGTTACACTTATGCCTTCTTTCCTGCATCTGTCAAGAATTCCAAGGACATCGTCTATCTTATCCCAGTTCTTCCTGCCGCAGACCTTAAAATGAGAAAAGTGAATCCTTATTCCGCTTAATTTTCCGATTTGAATGATCTCTTCCATGGAATCTAAAATAGTATCCGCTTCACTTCTTTGGTGTACCACATATACCCCATTATATTCAGCAGCCACCTTACAAATTTCAATAATTTCCGTAAGGGCAGAATAAGCACAGGGCATATAAATTAATCCATCAGAGATTCCGATTGCTCCTGCCTGCATTTCCCTGCGTACGATGGCTCTCATCCGTTCCAGTTCTTCCTCTGTGGGCTGTCTGTTGTCTAATCCCATGGCTTCCATACGGATATTGCCGTGGGGTAACAGGTAACATTCGTTCAGTGCCGGCTTTGCTGCTTCTATCATGCTTAAATAATGACCGGTATCCTGATAAGTCCAGTCAATATCCTCCGTATCTCCATCGAGTCCCGCAAGGTTTTTCCGCCAGGGACTGATATAAGAAACCGGAAGGGGCGCCATGGAGATTCCATCCTGACCAAGCACTTCTGTTGTGATTCCCTGCTTTAGTTTCGGCAGTACTTCCGGATGTATCAGAACTTCCAGGTCACTATGGCTGTGGGTGTCAATGAATCCGGGGGCTACCACAAGTCCTTTTGCATCAATGACAATATCTGCTGCCTGTGCTGTCTTCCCAATTGCTTCAATCTTATCCTCCTGAATGAACACGTCACCATAAAACCCCTTTTCGCCGGTTCCATCTACGATATAACCATTTTTAATTACTATTTTCATAATGGGATTCTGCCTTCTTCCAGTAATACCTTTAACTCATCAATGTTAATTACCCCATCATGAGCTCCGGTTTTGTCAATCAGCTGAGCCATACGTGTCACCATAGGAGGCTTTACATAACCTTCCTTTAATCTTTCCGGCTGGGAGAATACTTCACTGGGTGTTCCGTCCATGAATATTTCACCCTTTTTCATAACCATAATCCGTTTCGCATACTGGGCCACAATATGCATTTCATGGGTAATGATCAGTATGGTATGGCCGTATTTTTCATTGAGTTCTTTTAAGAACTCCATAATCTCTAAGGACTGTTTGTAGTCCTGCCCTGTCGTAGGCTCGTCTACAATAATAACCTGGGGCTTTAAGGACAGGATTGAAGCAATGGCAACACGCTGACGCAAACCCTTCATTAATAATACCGGCTGCTCTGTAAACAGCTCTTCTTTTACACCTGCCGTAGCAGCCGCTTCTTTTACCCTTTTATCCACTTCTTCTTCCGGTAAGCCGATATTTCGGGGAGCATATGCGATTTCATCATATACTTTCGAGTTGAATAGCTGGTGGTCCGGATTCTGGAATACGTAACCGATATTCTTCACCAAATCCTTTACCTTCGGCTTTTGTTCTACATGAAGACCACCCACAATGATTTCACCCTCGGTGGGTTTTAAGATTCCGTTTAAACATTTGGAAAGAGTCGTTTTGCCGCATCCATTCTGTCCAATCAATGCCACAAATTCCCCCTTATGAATGGTAATATTTATTTTTTCCAGGGCTATTGTTCCGTCATCATAGGCAAAAGTCAGGTTGTTTACCTTTATTATTTCTTCCATCCTTCCCCCTTACTGTCCCTGTCCGATAACAAACCTTTTATTTCTTCTGTTATTTCCTCCAGCTTAACAGGACCTGTTTTGTCAATTCCGAATTTATGATAAAGATAGTACATCAGCTCTATTCCCTCCGGTACTTTCAGACTGTTTTCCTTTAACAATTCCACATCCTTAAAAAATTCTTTCGTTTCCAAATGGCGGACTATCCTGCCACCCTTCATCAAAACTACTTCATCAGATAATTCCGCTATCTTTTCAATATTATGCTCTATTACTACAACTGTCATATTCAATGTTTTTTTAATTATTTTCAGTATTTCAAATACTTCGTCCTTGGATTTCGGGTCCAGCATGGATGTGGGTTCATCCAGAATTATCATTTTAGGCTTTGCTGCCAATACGGAAGCAATGGCTACACGCTGTTTTTGTCCCCCTGATAAGTCAAAAGGCGGTTTTTCCAGCAAATCCTCCAAATGACAGATTTCACTTACCCAGGTAATCCTCTCGTCAATGATTTCCACCGGAACACCGATATTTTCAAGGCCAAATGCAATCTCCTCTTCCACACTCATGGTCGTAAACTGTGCATCCGGGTCAGAAAAGACCATTCCGGCACTTTCTGAAATAATACGGGAATCACAATCTTTTACCGGCTTTCCATAAAGAGTTACTTCTCCTTTATAAATTCCGGTTGCACTGTTTGGAATAATCCCCTTAATGCAGGAAACCAGTGTAGTTTTTCCGGATTCATTAGAGCCTACAATTCCCAAAAATATATTTTCCTTGATAGTCAGGTTTAAATGATCAAAGATATATTCATTTGCACCATCATATTTCCAACACAAATCCGTTATTTCAACTGCATTCATTTTTCACCTCTCATTCCACCGCTCAGGCGGCACTAAATCTGATAAAAGAAGCTCCATCCCGGGTTCTTTTGGAGTAAAACGGCTTTTATAAAATGTTACCGAACCATACATTTAGTATGGAATTTCTTAAAGCAAAGCTATTAACTGAAATCTTAAGGCTTACCACAGTTAAAAAAAATGCTATGGATAAAACGGATACCGCATAGTCAAATTTAGTCTTTTTAAACTTTGTTCTCAAGTAATCCGGCCTCTTAACTCCATTGTAAGTGCCTTTGATTTCTGTACCCTTAGCATATAGACCAATGCTGATATCCTCCGAACGTCTGATGGCCAGGGTGAAAAGAGGTATCATATACATGGGGAAATGACTCACCTTCGTAAGAAATTTTTCTTTTGCCATATCCAGTCCTCTTGCCTTTTCTGCTTCCTTTACAATCCCGTAATCTTCCAAAAACATACCGGCGGAACGTAAGGTCAGTCCCAGAAAGTAAGAAACCACAAAGGGTACATTCATACAGCGCAATCCCACTAAGATATCTCTTTCACGGTTGGTTGAAAAGAAGAAAATAGATGCCAGCAGTAACGTTATAATCCGGACATATACCATAACTGCCCAAAGGATGGAGAAGCGGTACAGCTTTAATCCTAAGAAGATAACAGGTACCTCACCGTCCAATTTGGTGGGAAAAACGGTATAGGAAAATGTAATAAAACAGGCCACCAGAATCATCATAGGAACATATGTTTTCAGCTGGCGCATATCAATGCGGGCAAACCGGAATAAGGACAGAGTAATTAGCAGCAGGATCAGATTTATTTCCGGCATTTGAATGAGCAGCGGAACAAAACTCATAACCAGATACAGAATAATTCTGGTCACCGGATGCAGTGCATAGATTGGAGATTTTATCGGTACATAACCCAAAACCGTCTTTCGCATATTTTCATGTTTCATAATTAAGGTCCTTCCCTGCTAAATGTATATTTTTTTCTCATTTTAATAATTATAAGGTATAGCATAGGGCAGCAAGGAATGCTGCCCGCATTATCAATCTGCACTACCTGTTAAGCCCATAAGCCTTTGCAGAATGTTCTGGTTTTCATTACAAGGGGAGAGAGGAATTTCAACATAATAACACCTAAGATAGCAGATGCAATTGTATTTCCTAAGAACCAGCCAAGGAAGTTTAAGGGAATGCCGGCAGGTGTAATGATACCAAATGCCAATAATACAAGATTTCCTTCTGCCGCTCCGATCATATTGGCAACTAAAGTACCCAGTACCAGGAAAACCAGATAGTCTTTTGTACTGGTTAGTTGGGGATTACATTTTAACTTACGGAAAAAGTAACCTGCAAAAGCTGCCTGAACAAGGTTTCCCGGTATGTATGCCAGTGAAATTGGCAGCGCTGCCGAACCTGATATCGCATTGGATATCATCGGGAATACAACACCTGCAATAGTCCCCCAGCCGCCATACCAGATAGTTCCTACCGACTGAATTGCCTGACCCGGCCAGAAACAGGAAACAGGGCCGATTGAAACCGCAAGACTTCCAAATGTTCCTACTACAATACCCACACCGGTAAACAATGCCATCATTACAAAATGAGCTAACCCTGGCTTTCTAACTTCGCCGTCTTCAACCTTCCAAATATTCACAACCTTTTCCTCCTTATGTTTTGAAATATATATGCCTCGCTTATATGCGTATTGGCCTGTATTATGAATAAAGTCCCGCACCGGATATCCTGTCTTCGTCTGAAAGCAGTGCCAGTAGAGTTGAAACACCGGAAATTATGGGATCAATTACCGCTATCCCTGTCTTTTCCATAATTTTTTTCTTTGAAACCATCGTCATCCCGGCACATCCGTAAATGACTGCTTCAGCCTGGTTTTTTTTCGCTTTTTGTATTACCTGTAACAGTTTATCTTCTAACATTTTTTCATCGGATAAAAGCTCTTCAATTGGAGTTTCCAACGTCAAAGTTCCTGCATTCCTTGCCTGGAGCCCGTAACTGTCTATCATTGATTCCATCATAGGACGAGCTTTGCTGCTGGCTGCTAATACACTGAATTTATAACCCAATAATAATGCCCTTGAGAATGCCGCCTCCGCAATGCCAATCACCGGTACCGGTGATATTTCCTTCAGGGAATACAGACAGGGATCTCCAAAACAGGCAAGAAGTATCCCATCATAACCTGTCATATCATGACCTTTTAAATACCGGATGATTTCAGCTCCCGCCAGGGTATAATCCGTAAAACTCTCAAGTACGTTAGGAGAATCTTCCATGGAGATTACCTCAGCCTCTGCTCTGAATTTCGCCCTTCCGATAGTGTCTTTGATATCCTGTGTCATCTTAACTGAGCTGTTTGGATTGATTACTAATATTTTGTTCATCCGCTAATCTCCATGCGCACTGCAAGCTTGCTTGCAGTACTGCCTAAATAAAAATTAAAAAATGCAACGCATTTTTCAAACTATCACCTCAGGGAACGATGCAAAAACTCTCCGGTTCCCGGTTTTGCCAGGAATTCACCGTCTTTTGCTATTATCTCACCTCGGCGCATGGTAAGTACCGGCAGCCCTCTCACTTTCTTTCCTTCATAAACAGAGGAATCAATTCCATAATGCAGGGTACTTGCTGATAATGTCATGGCTGCCTCCGGATCAATTAATACAATGTCTGCATCACTTCCCGGCTGGATAACCCCTTTCCTGGGGTACATACCAAAAACTTTGGCCGCATTGGTGCTGGTAATCTTAACAAACTCTTCCATGCTCATCCTTCCGGCGAGTACACCATCTGTCATTAAAACAGATAACCGTTCTTCCATACCGCTTAGTCCGTTGGCTATCTTTTTATAATCATGTATGGTATTTCCTTCTGCATCCTTTCTAAGATAACCGGTCTTCTCTTTGTCATCATATAGACAGTTGTCGGAACTTACGATACGTAGTGTTCCATTCCCCAGGGCTTCCCATAAAGCTTCCTTATCTTCCTTGTCCCTAAGAGGCGGACTGCATATGTAGCGGAATCCGGTTTTTGCATCATCCATCACTTCTTTTGAAAGCTCCAGATAATGCAGACAGGTCTCTCCAATAATCGGATAACCTTCTTCCTGTGCATCCTGAATTGCCTTTAGGGCATCCCTGCAGGTCACATGAAAAATATAAAGCTCACTGCCTGTAAATTTTGCATAATTGATAATTTTTGCTGTTGCGAGTCCCTCCACCACAGGTGGCTTTGACAGGTAATGATATTTCCAGTCCGTCTTGCCCTGCTTTTCAAATAGTTCGTCATTATATTCTGAAATCGCATTATCTTCTGCATGTACGCCAGGTCTTGCTCCCCACTTTTTTGCTTCCAGCATGACCCGGATGATGTCTTCGTCGGGTATCATGACACCTGCTTTCCGATATGTGGTAAACATTTTAATTGTCGGACATCCTGCCTCTACCATTCCTTTGATTTCGGCTAGTATCTCTTCTGTCGCTTCAACCACCTTGGCATGTACACCGTAATCAATGGCTGCAATTTTCATTTCTGCTTTTCTATCTTCTATTTTTTGAAGAACGGAATCTCCCGGCTGGGTATTGGTGAAATCAATGATTGATGTTACCCCTCCTAATGCAGCTGCCTTACTGGCACTGTAAAAATCCAGAGGACCGATGCAGCCCATAAAAGGTGCCGCAATGTGCACATGGGGATCAATCAGCCCCGGTACCACATAGTTACCGGAAGCATCTATTACTTCCCTTGCTTCACCTAAAACAGCGGCATCTCCCAACGCCACAATCTTTTCTCCCTCTACCGCGATATCGGTATGACAGACTCCGAAGGCAGTTATAACTGTTCCGTTTTTAATGATATAATCTAACATAACCTGCATCCCTTCTTTTTCTTGGCTGAGCATTTTTAATTATAAAAGACAATTACCCATACAATAAAAAAACGACAGTACGGTTTTTTAACAACCTCTCTGTCGTTTTGCTTTGCGTATTTAAGATAAGTGAGAGTATAGCATATGAAAAATATACTGTCAATACGGCAAATCTATGGGTTTTTCGTAAAAATTCTCATTGTGAGAATTAAGTTTTAAAAGTATTCTCATAATGAGAATTGGGTTTAAATTTAGTTCTCATTGTGAGAATTATCTTTCAAAAATTTTTTTTATAAAATGAAAGCAGCCCGGAAGTCTTGAAAACAGACTTCCGGGCTGATCGTATTTTTTATAAAAGCTCTTGTAAATTATTCTCCCAAAGTAACGGTAACTTCATGTATTTTACCGTCCCCTGCATAAGGAATTATGGCAGAAACTGCCTCTTTACCGTCTACTACAAGTTTCTTAACACCATGGGATACATGCTCAGGATTATTAACAGTGATCTTATAGGTATCTCCTCTGAATCTTCTGGTTACCTGATAGGTTTCCCAAGCCTTGGGAATGGCCGGGTCAACCAGGATACCGTCATAATCCGGTTTGATTCCCAGGATATACTGGGTAATGGCTACGAAATTCCAGGAAGCGGTACCGGTAAGCCAGGAATTCTTTGCCTCGCCGAAGCGCTTTGCATCCTTGCCGGCCACCATCTGGGAATAAACATAGGGTTCCATACGGTGTATTTCACTGTATTCCTCCGTATAAGCCGGGGCAATTCTGGTGTAGTAATCAAAGGCCTTATCCCCTCTTCCCGCAACTGCTTCCGCGCACATAATCCAGGCGTTGTTATGGCAGAAGATTCCGGCATTTTCCTTGTAGCCGGCAGGATAGGTTGATATTTCGCCGTATTCTACATAGTATTTGGTAAAGGCAGGATTATTCAGTACAAGGCCGTATTTGGTTCCAAGCCGTTCCTCTACCGCATCCAGTGCCTGAATGGCCTTGCCGTCAGGAAGCCCCAGACCGCCCATAATGCAGAGTCCCTGGGATTCAATAAATATCTTGCCTTCCTCACATTCCTTGCTTCCGACCTTTTTCCCAAAGTCATCGTAGGCCCTTAAGAACCATTCTCCGTCATAACCATGCTCCATAACGGCCTTTTCCATCCTGCTTATTTCTTTTTCTGCCCTTATGCTCTCTTCCACGCTGCCGGATTTCTTCATAAGCTCGGCATATTCTTTACCGATATAGACAAACATACCCGCTATCATAACGGATTCCGCTACTCTGCCGTCCTTGCTGGTAGTTGTCTGGAAGGATTCACCCGGTTCCACGGAAAAGCAGTTTAAGTTTAAGCAGTCATTCCAGTCTGCCCTTCCGATAAGCGGCAGTCCGTGAGGTCCCAGATTGTTGATGACATGGTCAAAGGATCTCTTTAAATGTTCCGCTAAAGGAACAGCCTTACTTTCATCATTATCAAAGGGAGTGGATACCTTAAGAATACTGTAATCCCCGGTTTCTTTGACATAAGCGGCCACCGCCAGAATGAGCCAGAGAGGGTCATCGTTAAAGTTTCCGCCGATTTCGTCATTTCCCCTCTTGGTAAGAGGCTGATACTGATGGTATGCTCCGCCGTCCTCCAGCTGGGTGGACGCAAGGTCTATAATACGCTCTCTTGCCCTGTCCGGTATCTGATGCAGGAAACCAAGCAAATCCTGGTTGGAATCACGAAATCCCATTCCCCTTCCGATTCCCGATTCAAAGTAGGAGGCGCTTCTGGATAAATTAAAGGTTACCATGCACTGGTACTGGTTCCAGATATTTACCATACGGTTTAACTTGTCTTCTCCGGAAACCAGTGTATATCTGGAAAGCAGATCATCCCAGTAGTCTGTTAATCTCTTTAATGCTTCGTCGGCTTTCTCTGCCGTTGAGAACTCTTCCAGCATTTTGTGGGCTTTCGTCTTATTGATTACATTTTTGGATTCCCACTTATCCTCCAAAGCATTTTCCACATAGCCTAAAATAAAGACTAATTCCTTTGTCTCTCCGGGCTTTAAGCTAATATCCAGGCTGTGGGAGGCGATGGGTGACCAGCCGTCAGCCACTGAATTTCTGGACTTTCCTTCTAATACGGCTTCCGGATTATCAAAACCGTTATAGGTTCCAAGGAAGCTCTCCCTATCGGAGTCATAGCCTGTGACAGGAGTATTTACGGAAAAGAAGGCATAGTGGTTGCGTCTTTCCTTGTATTCGGTTTTATGGTAAATGGTAGAGCCCTCTATCTCCACTTCCCCGGTATTAAAGTTCCTCTGGAAATTGGTCTGGTCATCCTGGGCATTCCACAGGCACCATTCTACAAAAGAAAACAGGGTTATATTCTTATCGGAATCCCCCGTATTTTTAATTACAACTTTATGTACCTCTCCGTTAAAATCAATGGGTACAAAAAAGGTGATTTCTGTCTCAATGTTATTTCTGCTGCCGGTTATTTTCGTATAGCCCATACCATGGCGGCATTCATAGCGGTCCAGCTTCTTTTTTACCGGTGCAAATCCCGGTGACCATACATCCTTGTCATCATAGATATAATAGTAGCGTCCTCCGCCTAAATCCAAAGGCACATTGTTATAACGAAAGCGCGTGATCCGCCTTAACTTCGCGTCCTTGTAAAAGCTGTATCCTCCCCCTGTGTTTGATATAAGTGAAAAGAAATCCTGTGTTCCAAGGTAATTAATCCAGGGATAGGGGGTAGATTCTGTGGTAATGACATACTCTTTCCTGGCATCATCAAAATATCCGTACTGCATGCTGTACACTCCTTTACATTAATCCTTTTTTAGCAGCGATAGTCACTAAACTTTCGTATCTGCATTATTTTTTTTAAGTCATAAATTCATAAACCCGCTATACACCCATTATAGCTTATAGAACTGGCTATTGCAACAATTACATTAAGCAATACGGCCTATCTAATCAAAGAATTTGCGAAACTTTCGTAAAGGTATGGTAATATGACTCGATATCTCTTGAATGTAAAAATCGCCTGATATCTGCTTAGCCGTCCATTATTTCTATTCATTTTTCACGAATATTTTAGAATTAATTTCTTTTTTTATTGATAAAATTGTGGTAAACTACCCATAGTAATTCTATTAATATATTATCCGGAATGGAGAGATTAGCCATGATGAATGAATATAAATTAAAAGATTCCACACTGGATGATAATGCTGCCATCTATACTCCCAGAGAGGAAAAAAGTGAAAAACAGAAGCTAAAGGAGATGAATTTTAAGGAAAAGGTCTCTTACTTTAAGGATTATTACCTTGTAAAGACTATTATCGGGCTGGCAGTCCTGGGGTTTGCCGCATATTTCATATACACAGTCGTGACTCCTAAGCCTGAAACCCTTCTGGATGCGGCAATTGTCAACTATACTTTCTCCGATGAAACGGTAAATAAGGTATCTGAGGACATGAACAAATTGCTGGTAAAAAATCCAAAGAAAGAAAACATCATGATTGATGCCTCCTTTTATCTGGGTAACGGAACTGACACCTCGGAGTATACAATGGGAAGCCAGCAAAGACTGCAGACCTACATGTTTTCCGGAGAGATTGACGTCGTTATTGCACCGGAATCCGTCTTTCAGACCTTTGCCACCTCCGGCTATTTAGACAAATTGACCGAAGTCCTTCCTACAGAGTTTATAACCAGCTTTTCCGATTCCATCTTTAACTCAACCACATCGGACAACCCCGTTTCCGGTGCTTATGGAATCTATCTGGACAATACGTCATTATTTAAGGATGTCTCCAATACTTCAGACAGACCTGTCCTTGGAATCCTGGTAAATTCCAAACATAAGGATAATGGCGTTGAATTTATGAAATATTTATTTGATTACAAGAAATAAAGCAGTTGTTCTATTTTGCGGGATAAAAAATAAGCTCCATACCTTTCTGATGCGGCCCTGTTATTTTTTTTGGGGCAGCGGCGTGTACATTCAGGAAAGGTATGGAGCTTTTTTTATTCTTTTGCTGTGATATAGTTCTTTGCCGTCAGAAGCTCCGCAATCAATACAGCTCCTCCTGCGGCTCCTCTTAAGGTATTATGTGAAAGTCCGACAAACTTGTAATCAAATACAATGTCTTCCCTTAAACGTCCCAGAGAGATTCCCATTCCGCCTTCATAATTCCTGTCAAGTCTGGTCTGGGGGCGGTTATCCTCTTCTAAGTACTGAATAAACTGCTTTGGTGCCATCGGAAGGTTTAATTCCTGGGGAATGCCCTTAAAATCCTTCCATGCCTTTAAGATTTCCTCTTTGGCAGGCTTCTTCTCAAAATTCACAAAGATGGCAGCGGTATGTCCGTCTGAGACCGGCACTCTGATACATTGGGTAGTGATAACGGGATTTGCAGCTTTCTCAAGCTTTCCATCCACTATCTTTCCAAAGATTTTCAGCGGCTCCTGCTCACTCTTTTCCTCTTCTCCGCCGATAAAGGGAATGACGTTATCCAGCATTTCCGGCCATTCGGCAAAATTCTTTCCCGCTCCGGATATTGCCTGATAAGTGGTGGCTACTACAAGCTTAGGCCCGAATTCCTTCAGAGCGTAAAGGGCAGGTGTATAGCTTTGAATGGAACAGTTTGGCTTGACAACGATAAAGCCCTTCTCTGTTCCCAAACGTTTTCTTTGATAAGGAATCAGCTCTAAATGCTCAGGGTTTAATTCCGGTATTACCATGGGTACATCAGGAGTCCATCTGTGTGCGCTGTTATTGGAAACTACCGGTGTTTCAGTCCTGGCATATGCTTCTTCAATGGCCTTGATTTCTTCCTTGGTCATGTCCACTGCGCTGAATACAAAATCGACCTGGCTGCTGACTTCCTTCACATCGTTTACATTCTTTACAATAATATTCTTAACAGCCTCAGGCATTGGAGTAGTCATTTTCCATCTGTCACCGACAGCTTCTTCATAGGTTTTTCCCGAACTTCTGGGACTTGCAGCGATAACAGCTACTTCAAACCATGGATGATTCTCCAATAGTGATACGAAACGCTGGCCTACCATACCGGTACCGCCAAGAATACCAACTCTTAACTTACTCATAAATACCTCTTTCCGGCAATCCACCTTATACTAACACCTAAGCATATCGATACCTGCGATACAGCCCTAATAAGAAGTGCGGAACATTGGTTCCTGTCTTAGCGTCTGTGAATAACCAATTCTGCCTATTCCATATTTATGCGGCAGATGTAAATGTGTGTGTTCGCCCATCACGGACATCTGTCGCTCCAATAAATATCTTACTATTTCAATCTATAAAAATCAACCTTTTTCTATTAAATATTCATTTATTGTAAAATTTGTAGAATCTGCTTCCTTTTTTAAGTCGGTCATTGTTACTTATTTTCCATGGTTTCCACCAGATTCTGGTAAGAAAGCAGGAGTTCCTCCAGTCCTGCGTAGGTTTCTATCTTATTTACATTCTGTCTGAATCTGGCAGCCATAGGATATCCGTACGTATACCACGCAACATGCTTCCGCATTTCCCGGATACCGATATATTCTCCCTTATATTGCACTGCCAGTCTTCCATGATATAGCATCATGTCAACGGCTTCCCTTATGGAAGGCTTCGAAACCGGTGTATTATTATTCATATATTCCTTGATTTGCTTGAATATCCATGGATTTCCCTGTGCTCCCCTTGCTATCATAACAGCATCACAGCCTGTCTCCTGCTGTATTCTAAGTGCTTCCTCGGGAGAAGCTACATCCCCGTTGCCTATAACCGGTATGGATACGGCTTCTTTTACCTTTCTGATAATCTCCCAGTCAGCCTTGCCGCTGTAGTATTGCTCCCTGGTCCTTCCGTGGACTGCTATGGCAGCGGCTCCGCTGGCCTCTGCAATCTTTGCCACCTCCACGGCATTTACTTCCGCTTCATGAAAGCCCCTTCTGATTTTAACGGTAACCGGCTTTTTTATAGCCCGTGTCAGGGCATACACAATCTCTCCGATTAACTTAGGCTCTTTCATAAGGGCAGAGCCCTCTCCGTTATTTACTACCTTGGGGACAGGACACCCCATATTGATATCCAGAATATCAAAATTCCTGGATTCAATTTCTTTTGCGGTCTCACTTAGTATTACCGGATCTCTTCCGAATAATTGCAGAGACACCGGCCTCTCTTCCTCCTTTACAAGGAGAAGCTCTTCTGTGTTCTTATTACGGTACTGTATACCCTTGGCACTGACCATTTCGGTATAGATCAAATCGGCTCCCTGTTCCTTGCAGAGTATACGAAAGGGTAAATCCGTTACCCCAGCCATTGGCCCAAGTACCAGATTCCCCCCTATCTCGACGTTCCCTATTTTTAAATTCATTTTAATATTCACACTAACTCCTTGTATTTCACTGATTCACACTAACAGCCATGCCCTCCCAACGCGCCGCAAGATTGGGCCGAGGATTTCGCAGGCTCAATCTTGTGCGTGAAAATTGCCTCTTAATTTTCACACTAACAGCCATTGCATATCACAAACTTCATATCTCCATATAATGCATTTATTTTTTATTTTTATTATAGATAAGTCTGAGCCCCTTCATAGTGAGCTGCGGGTCATAAATATGGATAGTTTTTGTGGAATCGGCTATTATCTTACCTAAGCCTCCCGTTGCTATAACTTTAATATCCGGTATGTTAGATTCTTCTATAATTTTACTGATAATATATTCTGTCTGTCCGATATATCCATACACCAGCCCCGCCTGCATACTGGATATGGTTTCCGTTGCCAGGATGGACTCCGGCTTTCTGATCTCAATTTCAGGCAGCTTTGCTGTCTCATTCCAAAGTGCATCTGCACAGATTCGTATGCCGGGGCTGGTAATACCGGCAAGGAAAGCTCCGTCCTTTGATATCAGGTCGTAGGTAGTCGCCGTTCCAAAATCAATGACAATCAAAGGTCCGCCATAGAGGTCATAGGCCGCAACCGCATCCACTACACGGTCAGCACCGACTTCTTTCGGATTGGCAACATTTATCTTAATACCGGTTTTCGTACCGATTCCAACCTCTATAGGATTTCGTTTCAGATATTTCATAATTCCATTTTTTAAGGAATGCATAATTCCCGGGACCACACTTGCTATGATGACTGCTTCCACCTCAGCGGCTGTAATTCCTCTGTAATTCAACAATTCACATATGGCAAGGCCATATTCATCCGAAGTTCTCGGATGCTTTGTCGTTATACGAAAGCTGCCGATTAAATCTTCTTCCTTAAAAACTCCGCAGGTTATATTGGTATTGCCAACATCTATTACTAATAACATATTAACTCCTTTCCCGCCAGTTAATGCACTCAACTAAAGTTGTCTGATTACTCTGGCATCTCTTCTCCTAAGAAGAATACTTTATAGAATAATTCCAGAGATTCCAAGAGTTCCTCTTTACTTCTCTGTAATTCCTTTATTTTCAGGACACTTCCGATCTCATCAAACAGAAGGTCTCCCTCATCACTGCTTACATTAAATAAAAGATTTCCTTCTTCATCAAATTCCAGAGTCAGTATTCCTCCCACGTCCTCCGTAAAAAGAACACATAAAATCTTTAATTCCTCCTTAATGCTCTCCGGCAGACTGTTAAAATCTTCATTCAGATAATATTTCTGCTCGTAGGCACTGCTGGCACATAAAATAATATTTTCCTGATACATAATACTCCTCTTTCCTATCGGATTTCAATTCCTCCCATAATGCATGTCCCACGAATATATACCGTTGCCTTGTTCTCTTTCCTGTTTGAAGTACCGTTTATTTTACTCTCAACACCGCCCATAATGGGGACACAGCTGACAGACACCTCCACCCCGGAAGGCAGGAAGATATCAATACCTCCCATAAAGCAGTTAACATCAATTACAATATCCCTTGAAATAACAGCATTGCGCAAATCCAGCTCTACGCTTCCCGCAACAGCGGTAATCTCTGCCCCTGTAAATTCCTCGGTACACTGGATATTATGAGAGGAAAAGATACTGGTATAATTTTCTCTGCCCGGACTCGATTCCGCAGATTTCATATTCTCATATTCTGAGCTGCCGTTATTAGAAGTATCTGCCTGAAAGGGTTCCTCATAGTAATTCCCTCTTTGGGTACTTTCCCCATAGTCATCTTCATTTTCTGCATATTCTCCGGAATTATTTTGGTCAGAATTATCCTCTATGGTATTATCCTTATCCTCTTCTCCATAATTTCCCCGTAAAATAAATCTGATACCAAAAAGTATCAGTATAAAGGAAAAAAGCAGCCCTGAAAAAGCACTTTGTTTTATTATTCCCAGACTGGTGCCAAACCAAATAAGCCCAAATCCGAGAAAAAAGACACCCCACAATGTCTTTGACATATTATTCTTCATATATAAAGCCCCTTTACCTTATAAACTCCCGTATATTTAGTATCAGGGAGTTCTTCCCTATATCATATATAATAATTAAAAATAATTCAAGAAAAAACTTATAATGGAATATCCCTTGCATCTCTTTAAGATAGGCACTCTTTGCATAATTTATTTTAATATACCAGGTGTTCGTTGTCATTGGAATAAAACCAGGCTTTGCAGGTCATCTAATTCCAAGCCCTGCAAAGCCTGATTTCTGTATCTGCATATGTTTACCCTTATTATACATATCCTAACACACCTCTTACCGACACTTCTCCGGAAACAATAGTATGAATCTCCTTCTCCACCCCCTCAACCAAAAGGGCTCCCTGCCCATTAATTCCAAGAGCTCTGCCAAGGTATTCACCTTCTGTTGCCAGTACACGGACCTGTTTTCCTTTATTAATCAGGTATTTTTCGTATTCTTGTTTCAGTAATGATAAATCACCCTGACCTTCAAATTCTTCATAATATCTTTCCAGGCTGCTGCAGGTTTCTGCAATCAGTAAATTACGGTTAATATTGCACCCTTTTTCCAATGACAGGGACGTGGCACTTTTCCTTAACTCCTCCGGAAATTCCTTTCTGTTGGCATTAATTCCAATACCAATGACTATATTTAACTCTTCAGTTGAAAGTCCCATGGCTTCCGTTAATATGCCACATACCTTTTTTCCATTAATCACGATATCATTCGGCCATTTAATAAAAGAATCCAGCCCTGTTACCTTTCGTATTGCTGTATTAACAGCTATCGCTGTTACCAGTGTTAGCATGGGGCAGCTATTGGCCGGCAGACTGGGCTTTAGTAAAAAGGACATCCAGATTCCGCCCCTTTTAGGCGAACTCCAGTCTCTTCCCAGTCTTCCCCTTCCCGCTGTCTGCTCCTCCGTCAAGACCAGTGCTCCGTGAAGAGAATCCTGTGGTACCATTTGCAAATCCCCGTTATATCCTTTTGCAGTTCCTTCCTCTGTTTCTCTTTTTAAGATTCTTTTAGCCTGTGCATTGGTAGAATCAAGCTGTTCATAAAGGAATATTTTTCTTCCCATATATTTGGTTTTCAGTGCTTCTTCCAAAGTCCCTTTGCCTATCTTATCCGAATTTTCTTCCATATTTGTCACTTACTTTCTTGCTTTTTTATCTTCTTATTTTTTACTTTTAATTTTTTATTTTCTTACTTTCTTATTTTCTTACTTTCTCACTTTTCGATTTTCTCACTTTTCGATTTTCTCACTTTTCAATTTTCTTACTTTTCAATTTTCTCACTTTTCAATTTTCTTACTTTTCAATTTTCTTACTTTCCCATATACATATTTTCTTACTTTCCTAATTTTTAAACAGCCTCTTTCATAAACTTTCCTTTTCTACAACTGCAAAAAAAGAAAAACTGCTATCAAATACACGAATGCACCAACAGCAAAAAAGCCTATGCTCGCTTTTTTATTATGATCCCTTACCCGCTTCACTCCGTTTAATACATTTACTGTGCCTGCAAGCAGCAGTACAATTATCATAACAAGATAGTTATTCGGATGCAGAAAATATACAATGGCAAGCAGTACCAAAAGAATTCCCATTACAACGTTTATAATATCCAGAGCTAACTTTTGTTCCTTTATTATTTTGAACCACTTTTGCATTTTAATAACCATGCCCTTTCCGGTACCTGCAGAATTTGGGACTCGTGCACAAATCTGCATGTAAAAATTCATTTTCCATTGGATTTGAAATTCATCCATTACAGCGTAAAAAATTATTTATTTCAGCCCTATTTATTTATGTAATTATCCAGTTATCGGATAAGCTCTTACTTATTTATCATATAGAAAGGCTATCTCTCCGTCAAGTAGCAATTTTACTGAGGCAATATCACAATTTTACTGAGGCAATATCGGACTATATGAAGTAGTACCGTACTATATGAGGCAATACGAAAGACTATGGATAAGACCGTTACCTTTTAAGCAAAAATAGTTGAATATCGGTATGTCCTGCATTTTAAGTGTATTACATTTAAAGCTGCTGAATTAGCTTTATTGTTCAATAGCAGAAACACCAAAAAAGCTCCGAAAGTTTCCTATCCACATAATTGAAATATAATGTGTTATAGAAACTTCTGGAGCCTCTTGTGTCATTTTGAATATTTCTTATGAATCTTCTTAGTATTCTTACGCTTACTGGATATGACTTACCTTTCCGTCTTGTCTTTCCCTTTATATATTACCAAGGGTTGCCACCATAACTGCTTTTATGGTATGCATCCTGTTTTCTGCTTCATCAAATATTACATCTGCATGGGCTTCAAATACATCCTCTGTCACTTCATAGCCTTTGACTGCCGGCAGGCAATGTAAGAACACGGTATTTTCCTTTCCTATCCTGTTCATAAGCTGTGCATTTACCTGATAGGGCTTTAGCAAGCTTATTCTTTCCCCTGCTAATGCTTCTTCTCCCATGGAGCACCAAACATCCGTATACACGGCATCAGCCCCGGTGACATCATCGATATTATCTGTAATAGTAATGGTTCCTCCGGAGAGTTTGTTATACTCCCTGCATTCAGCAACTAGGGTTTCCTCCGTCCATAAGGATTTGGGGGACAATACGGTGAAATGAAGTCCCAATTTAGCACTGCCTATCATAAGGCTGTTTGCCATATTGTTGCGGCCGTCCCCTACATAAACCAGATGAAGCCCTTTTAAGGTGCCAAACTGTTCCTTTAAGGTAAGAAAATCAGCCAGTATCTGTGTGGGATGGTCAAGGTCCGTAAGGCCGTTCCATACGGGTACACCGCTATATTTTGCAAGCTTTTCAACGGTTTCCTGCTTGAAGCCGCGAAATTCTATTCCGTCAAACATTCTTCCTAATACTCTTGCCGTATCCTCAACACTCTCCTTATGCCCTAGCTGGATGTCATCCTTTCCCAGATATTCCGGGTGCCCTCCTTCATCAACACAGCCTACGGTAAAGGCACATCTTGTTCTGGTAGATGGTTTTTCAAAAATCAGAGCGATATTTTTTCCTTTAAGACTGGTGCCGGTTATTCCTTGTTTTTTCTTTTGCTTTAATTCCTTTGCCAGGTCTATTAAATAATCGATTTCTTCCGGTGCATAATCCTTTAGGGTTAGGAAACTGCGTCCTTTTAAATTCATACTCATCTCTGCCAACTCCCCCTTAGTTAAAACCAGGTGGAATATCTGCCATGTATGCTCACGATACAGGGCAGGGCAATCCTCCTTCTTCTATTTTACTACAATCCGCTTATATGTTTATTTATACATATTACTTTATTTTTATTCATATGTCAAGGAGATTTCCCATACTGGGCAATCAGCAAATAAGCGGCTTGGGTTTCTTTATTCCGTCCTCTTAATACTGTGTATCCAGTGCTATTTATTCAGTGCTATTTATTCAGTACTATTAATTCAGCGCTATCCATTTAGCACTGTTCATACATGAAGTAGAGGCGGTTAATGTGCGATAATACAAAAAACATGCTTGGCTTTTAACCACGCATGATAAGGTCTGATAACGCTTGACATTATGATACAACTATACTATTATGTTTATATCGCACACTTGTGCTAATAAAATATTAGGAGGAATTCTTTTGATAATTACTTTAATCATAGCATGCGAAATCGGATTTTGGGTTTTCGTGCTTTCAGGGCTTGTTACACGTTATATCTTTAAACAAAAGAAGCTCGGAACATTTCTTTTGCTTTTGACTCCGGTTGTGGATATAGTACTGCTGATTGCAACGGTAATTGACTTGCGCAATGGTGCTGCGGCAAGTTCTTTTCACGGGCTTGCGGCCATTTATATTGGTGTTTCTATATCCTTTGGACGCAAAATGATTCATTGGGCAGATGAACAGTTTGCTTATCATTTTGCTCATGGCCCCGTACCCAGTCAGTCTCCTAAATATGGAATTGAACATGCGCAGCATGAACGCAAAGGCTGGTATATTCACATGCGTGCATGGATTATAGGCAGTCTATTACTATACGGAATGGTTTTATTCGTGAATAACAGTGCTAAAACGGCAAATTTAATACAAACAATCCGCCTTTGGGGAACAGTACTTTTGATAGATTTTCTCATAAGCTTCAGTTATACATTATGGCCCCGCAAGCAAAAAAACATCTAGTTCCAATAGTGAAATGACCTATTTTAAATTGTCCGGCTGTGTTATAATATAAAAGCATATAAAATCAAAATGTTGGTGGTGAAATCAATGCCTAAAATCGTAGATCATGATAGTCAAAAAGAGAAAATTGCTGAAGCTGCATGGAGAGTAATACAAAATGAGGGAATGGAGCATGCAACTGTACGGAAAATAGCGCAAGAATCAGGCTTACCTTCAAGTTCATTACGGCATTATTTCACCAGTCAGGCACAACTGCTGGAATTTGCATTGAAAATGGTCCTGGATCGAATTGAAAAGCGGTTTTTAAATATTGATGTGACAGTGGATAGTTTGTCATTGGAAGAAGCGAAAAATATACTTCTTAATCTACTTCCATTTGATTATGAACGGGAATTGGAAATGGAAGTCTGGCTCTCCTTTTCCGTAAAATCCCTTAGTGATCCTTCACTAAAAAAACTTAGTTATGATATCTATGGATTAATGTATCAAGCTGTTCTGACAATACTTGAATATTTAGCTGCAGCTCATCGCTTAAAAGCAAATCTTAATGTTGAATTCGAGGCTCAGCGCCTGCATTCACTTATCGATGGATTGGCAATTCACCGGCTGATCTACCCGGACAAAATATCTCCGGATCAAATCGATTACATTTTAACGAAACATCTTGAGGAGTTGGCAGAATAGCCATTCAGGTATTCAGGGATGTCCATTCAATAATATAAATTGATATTAAAAGCTGGTTATCTTAATTATACCAAGATAACCAGCTTAATAATTAGAGTAAGAAATAATGAAATTTCATAGCCTTTTTTCTGACTGCGATCGTATTGTGTCCGAATCCGCTCTATGAATTCTTCTTCGGTATAGACTACGAATTTAGATATGTGCAGAGTCTTGGCTGCCAGTTCCAAAAGGCTGATATATAGCTCTTCATAGGTCCAATCCTTTTGAAGCCTTAAGCTTGCGGCCAGGTTCTGGCAGATTCCCTCCAGAAAACGCCTTGTATAAACTTCCGGATTACCGAAATCCAGCTTGTAATATTCCAGTAATGCCATCTTTACCGCTTCATTTACATGAATAAAACGGTTTATACATTCCTCCTCCGGAAGATGGATATTCAGATAATAAATTTTACCGCTTAAGGATTTCAGGCAGCGTAGACCGTCAAAATATCCAAGGTCAATGTTTCTCTTGCTCTTTTCCGCATTAAATTCCAGAATCCCGCCTAACTGTATTCTGGGTGATATCTGGGTTATGTGGACATCCTCCGGTATTTTTACATATTTCTGCAGGCCTATGCCAAAAATACGGACAACCAGGATATTCTTATAGCCCCGGTTTACCAGCATGTCCACGGGAACATTGTTAAACATGCCACCGTCCAGATACCGCTGCCCGTTCATCTTTTCATTTTTAAAGGCAGGCAGAAGGGCACTGGCTAACAGATAATCCTTCAGGCTGTCCTCCTCCAGCTCCTGAGCGGTAATTTCCAGTTCCTTCAGCTTATTGACATGAAAGGTACCGAAAACAAATTCAATGGGTGAGCTTTTTATCTTTTCTACGTCTATTTTCTCCTGAAGCAGTGTCTTTAAGGGTGAAATGTCAATTCCTTTGTCTGCGACGACCCGGCTGGTATCCTTGGTAAAGGATTTTAAGTCCAGGTTTTTAATATCCTTCTTCATGAGGTATTGCATCTGCTGGTCATTGACATTCATAATATCCGAATAGGTGATATTCTTCCACAGCTCCTCTGCTGCTTCATAGTCGCCCATGCACATCAAAGCACCGTTTAAGGCTCCCACGGATACCCCTGATACCCCATTTACCTTAACGTTACATTCTAAAAGAGCCTTCCAGACACCAATCTGGTAGGCTCCTTTTGCTCCTCCGCCTTCAAGAACAATTCCATATTCCTTGTCAAAATCAAACGCTTTTTTCATACTAATCCCCATGCATATCACAAGCTTGCTTGTGATACTGCTTTTATAGAAAGATTAAAAATGCATCGCATTTTTCAAACTACTCCCAAGCATATCACAAGCCAGCTTGCGATACTGCTTAAATAGATATTTTAAAATGCGACGCATTCTTCAAACTTATACCATTCCTGCGCATAATAGATAGAGTTACGAAGTTATTCCAAATATGGCGATTATAATTTATTTGACTGCGGTACTGCTTGGGGCAGTATCTCTGTGTATATAATTCTTGATTAAATCCTGATTCAGTATTTCTTCCGAGGTCTTCTTTACCGTTATGGCACGGTTATAATCCTCTTCATACTGGGAGGCATCCAGAGGAGTCTCCGTTTTAATATCCCAGGCCCTGCTGCCGTCAAACACGCCTTCTCTTGAGATTTCAAACATCACATTGTTATGGATAAAGGAACCCCTGAACAGATATGCTGTAAAAGCGGCAAAGCCGTCGGTTGCATTGCATAAATCCTGTCCAAGAATATAGGGCTGGTCAAACTTAAGGCCCATAATATTGGCAATGGTCGGAAGGAAATCTATCTGTCCGCCGGTGGTGTGAATGGTTTCTTTTACTCCGCTGCCGGGAACATGTATCATAAGCGGTATACGAAGCATCTCATCATAATCATAGGTCCTTCCAAGATACTTCTCCATCATTTCCTTGTTATTGTCCATATTGAGGTTCAATGCATGATGGTCTCCGTAAAGAGCAATTACCGTATTGTCATACAGTCCTTCATTCTTTAATTCCTGAATAAACTGACCGAAAGCCTCATCAAAATAATGTACTGTTTTTAAATAGGAACCGAATTTCGTACCCTCATCCTCCGGCTTTATCTTCAGGGTAACATCCTTATCTTCTATAACAAAGGGATGATGTGAGGTAAGGGTAATAATAAAGCTGAAAAACGGCTTTTTTTGTTTTTCCAGGATATCTGCTGCCTGACGGAACATGGACTTATCAGAAATACCAAGGCCAATGATGTCGCTCTGATCCAGGTCCTCCATACTGTAGAAATTCTGGAAGCCCTGTCCGGGATAAGCTGCTTCACGATTCCAGAATTCTCCCTTGTAGCCGTGTATGGCAAGAGTATCATACCCCTTATCCCTTAACAGCCAGGGAAGCCCATCGAAGGTATTGTTCTGATACAGGGTATAGCATTCCCTGTCAATTACCGGGTAAAGGCTATTTAAGGTAGAAAACTCAGCATCTACCGTATTTCCTTTTCCAATGGTGGTGTAATAACGGTCAAAATAAACCGTATCCTGCTGCAGGAAAGCATTCAGGTTAGGCGTAATTACCTGCCCATTGTACTGGGCATTGACAACAAAGTTCTGCAGGGCTTCCACCTGAATCAGAATAAGATTCTTGCCTTCCCCTATGTTCTTATATTTTGGCCCGCTGACCTGAGGGGTCACCTCTTTTACCGTATCAAGTACTTCCTTCTCCGGTACTTCCTCCGTTACCACACTTTCAGCAATGGCATTATAAATATCATTTACATGGTTTGAGAAAAACTCAACACTGTTTACTTTATCAATTGTTTTGCTTTCAAACGGATTAACGACCAACAGAATGAAAATACTTACAAAGGCTATGGCAATGTATTTAAGCTCCCGCTTATAGCTCCAGGCAGCCCGCTTACTGTTATCCTTTAAAAACTTCTTAAAATAATAATAAATTATTGGGATATCCGCAAACAACAAAAAGCTTGCCGGTATCAGGGTCGCAACAAAACTTTCGGGAACCGCGGCAACATTTTTCGCCTGCCACAATTGCTTTATGGATACCGTCTGGTTATAGTAATTATAATACATGGTGTCTGCAAACATAAGGAGGCTTAACAAGCTGTAAATAATCAGGAATATGATATTCTTCCTTTTTAACCTGCTCCTTATAAAGCTTAAGAATATAAGCCCCAGCGCTGTAACACTGACCAGAATAAAGACAATATCGGAAACATCTACATCAATCAGTTTATAATATACGACCAGTTTGAATGCAAAAAACAATAAAATCATATAGGGAGACTTAAAAATCTCCTTTAACTTTTTCACTTACATCCTCTCCTTAATAAGAACCTTACAAATCATTTACAAACATTAACTCTAATTTATAATAGCTCATTGTTTTTTTTTTATCAAGAAGGGAATTCTTAAGTTTATCTTAACGATTTCAAAATTTTTACTCTTTTTCCTTTATTTCTTCTAAAGGTTCTGAAACGTTAACCGCATATTCCGGCCTTGAATCCCCTCGTTTTACCGGTGCTACATAGTTTGCAGCATTGATAAGCACCTTCTTTATTTCTTCATTATAAAAGGTAGGATATTCCTCATGTCCCGGCCTGAAATAGAATATCTTTCCTCTTCCTCTGTTAAATACACAGCCGCTTCTGCATACCTCTCCTCCTTCAAACCAGCTTATAAAAACCAGTTCATCCGGGCTTGGTATTTCGAACTGCTCTCCATACATTTCTTCCTTGGGCAGTTCTATATATTCTCCGATTCCTTCTGTGATGGGATGACCGGGCTCCACGACCCACAGGCGTTCTTTTTCATCTGCTACTCTCCACTTTAAATTACAGGAGGTTCCCATGAGTTTACGAAAGATTTTGGAGTGGTGTCCCGAATGCAGCACTATGAGTCCCATTCCGTTTAAGACTCTGTTCTGAACCTTTTCTACAATTTGGTCATCTACTTCATGATGAGCCATATGTCCCCACCAGAACAAAACATCGGTATTATTTAATACCTCATCCGTTAAACCATGCTGCGGTTCGTCCAGGGTAGCTGTTTTCACTTCATACTTATCATCTCCGTCAAAGTAATCTGCCAGAACCTTGTGTATTCCCTCCGGATATATTTTCCCTATTTTTTCTTCCGCCTTCTCATGACGGTACTCATTCCATACTGTTACACGTATTTTTTCACTCATATTAAACATCCTTTCCCTTGGCTTCATTATTTCCCAAACTCAGGTATTTTAAATCATAATTACCTTATTACTTTTAAAAATCAACTTTTTAATTCCATCTTCCTTACATCTTCCATTTCGTGGAATTATAGAATACAACAAAGCTCCGCCTAACTATTAACCTTACTATTCCTGACCCCTGATGTCAATGTCTAATTTAATTATAAGAGAATTTTTCCACATAGAAAATGCCCTGTTCTTATCCACTTAAGATCAGACAGAACAGGGCATGGTTAACAGCTTATTACTGTTTATCACTTATTACTTCCGTGATGGATTTCGCAAGACCTGCAATTCCCTGAATCTCGGAAGGTATAATAATCTTTGTAGCTTTACCGTCAGCTGCCTTTTGGAATGCCTCCAGGCTCTTAATCTGAAGCACTGCTGTGCTGGGGCTTGAATCATTTAAGAATCGGATACCGTCCGCATTTGCCTTCTGTACAGTAAGGATAGCTTCTGCCTGGCCTTCTGCTTCTCTTATGGTTGCTTCCTTTACGGCTTCTGCACGAAGGATGGCTGCTGCCTTCTCTGCTTCTGCTTCCAGAATAGCGGACTGCTTCTTTCCTTCTGCCACCAGGATCTGGGAGGTCTTTTCACCTTCCGCACGGAGGATGGCTTCTCTTCGTTCACGTTCTGCCTTCATCTGTTTCTCCATGGCATCCTGAATGGCTGCCGGAGGTATGATGTTCTTTAATTCTACACGGTTTACCTTAATACCCCAGGGGTCCGTTGCCACATCAAGGGATACTCTCATCTTGGTATTGATAATCTCTCTGGAGGTCAGGGTCTGATCCAGCTCCAGATCACCGATAATATTACGAAGGGTGGTAGCTGTTAAGTTTTCAATAGCAATAAGAGGACGCTCCACACCATAAGCAAAAAGCTTGGGATCGGTTATCTGAAAGAAGACAACGGTATCAATTTTCATGGTTACGTTATCCTTTGTGATAACAGGCTGAGGTGCAAAGTCTACTACCTGCTCTTTTAAAAGTACTCTTTTTGCCACCTTATCAATAAAAGGCACCATAAAATGAATACCAACATTCCAGGTTGCCTGATATCCTCCCAGTCTTTCCACTACATAAGAATGCGCCTGGGGAACGATACGTACACAAGATGCTACAACAATCAGTATAATGACTAACAGGCCAATAATAACGGGCATTTTAAACTCCCTCTCTTTCCTCTTCTACAATTAATTTTACACCGGACACTTTTTTAACGAGAACCTTTTTCCCTTCTTTGATAACAGCCGAATCTTCATAGGCTCTGGCTGTCCATTCCAGTCCGTTTAACATTACAACTCCTGTTTCGTTGAAGTTATCAATTGTCTCAACAACCTTTCCTGTGCTTCCTTCCAAGCTTTCGTAGTTGGTTTTTACTCTCTTGTTATTAAAATATTTAACCGCTACGGGCCTTGTAAAGTAAAGCAGTACAAAGGATACTATGATAAAGACCACAATCTCTAATATGATATTATCTGAAAACAAAGAGATGAAAAAGGCTACCAGAGCTCCACCGGCAAACCATATAGATGCCAGCCCCAAGGTAAATATCTCGATAAGCAGCAGGATAATAAGTGCGACCAGCCAATAAATGGAATCCACGGAACTATTCCTCCTTCCGAAGTATTATATAATTATTTTACTTCATAATTTATAAAATGACAACCTTTGCCTTACAGATTTTAGCTTTCTAAATGATTTTTAATCCTTCTTTAACCTTGTAGCATCCTATCAATATCTGCCTGCTGCTGTTTACCGGATGAAATCAGCGGCAGGAAGCTTTCCTTCTGTTTTTCCCCGCCTCTTTTGGCGGTAGATTTCATACATTATCAGAGCGGCTGCAACTCCGGCATTTAAGGATTCAACCTTTCCCTCCATGGGGATTATAATGTTACAGGTAGAAAGTGCCGCAGCTTCCTCGCTTAAGCCCTTTGCTTCATTTCCGATAAGTACCGCTGCCTTTTCAGGGTAGGAAAGAGAGTCGTATTCCACAGCTGCCTTTAAATGAGCGGCATAAACAGATATACCGGCCGCCTTTATCTCCTCCAGTGCCCCATAAAAATCCTTTACATAGACAAAGGGCATACGGTAAATTGCTCCCATGGTTGCGCGGATTACCTTGGGATTATAAATATCCACGGAGGACTGGCTTAGAATTATACCGGTAACCCCGGCTCCTTCCGCTGTCCTTACAATGGTTCCAAGATTCCCCGGGTCACGGAGGTCTTCCAGGAGCACCAGGTTCACTGTCTGCTTCTTTATTATCTCCGATAGCTTATATTCCTTTCTTTTTACCACTGCCAGAACTCCCTGAGGAGCCAGAGTATCGCTTGCTGCCTTCATTACCTGCTCTGTTACTGTTTCACAGGCTGCTCCCTTAAAATAATCCGGGTCCTCCCCTGTTTTTTCTTCATAGAGCTCTTCCGTAACATAAGCCTTTATAAGATGTCCTCCATCCCTGGCCTCCTCGAACATCTTAATGCCTTCTGCCACAAAAGCATTTTGCTCCAGCCTTTCTTTGGGTTTGGCCTGCAGCTGGATTAAATTCTTTATCTGCGGATTTGATGTGCTGCTAATCATATTTGACTCTTTCTCCCACTTAAGGTATTTCTTCTATTTTACATCCCTGGCTTTTCCCTTCCTATATCCGGTCACAGGAAGGAACCTTCCTTCTATTCTAACGTATCTTTTGTCAGGCTGCAAGCATTTTAAAGCCACTCTCCCATTGGAGACGGCAGTATTTATGCCGCGGCGGTTCTTACAGAATTTCTAAGCTTACTCAATCTTACTGAATAATATCTCTGTTTCCGGAATTCGATAGCCCGGCTGTGTATATTGTATCTTCCAGGCTGTTTCAAGACCCAGCCAGCTCAAAATTTTTTCAGATGAAAAGGGCAGGAAGGGTGCAAGAAGAATCCCGAGATTTCCGGCCAGCTGTATACAATTATAAAGGGTATTTTCACAATCCGGCTGGTTCCCGGTTCTGGTAATCCAGGGCGTCCTGCTGTCAAAATACTTATTGGAATATCGTACCAGCTGAAATATATACTCCAGTGCCTCTTTCAGGGCTCCCTGATCGATAAGCCTTCCCGCCGTATCGAAAGTATCCGTAATTTTATCTTTCACATCACTCTCAATATTTCCTTTTGTAACGGAGCTTTCAAAATATTTATGAAGGAATACTAAGGTTCTGTTTGCAAAATTTCCATATGCTCCTGCCAATTCACTGTTACAGCTTTTGGCAAACTCATGAAGGGTAAAATCCGTGTCCCGCTTCTCCGGTCCGTTTGCTATCATAAAATAGCGGAAAGCATCGGGGTTGTATTGTCCTATCATATCTTTTACCCAGATAGCATGGTTCTTGCTGGTGGAAATCTTCCTGCCTTCCAGGGTCAGATATTCATTGGAAATAATGTCATCCGGCAGATGGCTGCCGCCGCCCCGGGCGATTAACAAGGAAGGCAGGATGATGGTGTGGAAGGGGATATTATCTTTTGCATGAACGTAATAATGCCTTGCTCCTTCGCCCCAAAGCTCCTCAAAGCTTTCCCCCCGAAGTCTGGCAGCTTCCTTGCTTATGGACAAATATCCAAGTACATTTTCAGCCCAGATATAAATCTTTTTCTTCTCATACCCTTTATATGGTACATCAATTCCCCAATCAAGGTCCCTGGTAAGCGCACGGTCCCTTAGGCCCTCTTTCAGATAGCGTTCTGTCATTGCTATGGCATTTTTCCGCCAATTAGGATGGGCTGCCAGCAGCTTTTCCAGCTGGTCCTTCAATCCGGTAACCTTAAGATAAAGATGTTTACTTTCCCGGAGTTCCGGTGTACTGCCGCAAATCATACATCTTGGTTCCAAAAGCCGTTCCGTATCCAGGACCGCTCCGCAGGCATCACACTGGTCGCCTCTTGCTTCTCCTCCGCACACAGGACATTTGCCTTCCACATAGCGGTCCGGCAGAAACTGGTTGCAATGGCTGCAAAAGCTTTGGGGTGATGCCTTTTCGTAAACGTATTCCGACTCATACAGCTTTTTGTGAAAGCTGCTGACAAACTCTTTGTGTAGTTCATCGGAAGTCTTTCCATATACATCATAGGAAAAGCCCAGCCATTCAAAGCACCGGCAGAATTCTCTGTGGTATTGGCTGCTGATTTCTTCTGCGGTTCTTCCCTCCTGCCTGGCTCTAATCGTGACCGGCGTACCATGACAGTCGCTGCCGGATACATAATATACATCATTGCCGATGGCCCTGTGATATCTTGCTATAACATCTCCGGGCAATAAGCCTGCTACATGGCCAATATGGAGGGAACCGTTGGCATAAGGCCAGGCTCCTCCAATCAATATCTTCTTCTTCATAATAAAACCTCACTTTTTGAATTTGATTTCGTTCACGCTATTTGCTTCGCTTGGCATAGCTGCATGCCAGCATTGCACATTAAAAAAAGCCCTCACCCCCGAAAAAATATTTTCGAGGACGAGAGCTGCAAGCTTCGTGTTACCACCTCAAATTCACCTCTGCTTCACAGCAGAGACCTTGTCAGCTGCGGATATATAAAGATATCGACAGCCCGGCACGATAACGGGTGCGCCCGTCGCAGCCTTGTGCCAAAACTTCAGCATTCGGTACGCAGTTCCAAGACCATTTTCAAAAACACCTTCCGTATCCCTTCCCACCATCCGGGACTCTCTGTGACTTTCCTTGTTTTTTACTCTTCTCTTCATCACTTTTATTGATATAAGATTTTATGCTATTATAATTCACTCTTTTTTCCTTGTCAAACAGTTATTTTAATTTATATTAGCGGGTAACTTAACTTCTATTTTATTGGCAGTTACCCAGTTTTCTGTTATACCTTTTATTTTAAGATTGTAATGGAGTCTTCACTTAATATAAATACTTTTTCATAAGATCAGATGACAGGGCTGCCTGCGGAAGTAATAACACTTCCCGCAGGCCTTCCCCACTTACGCCAAGGATTGTACACTGCCCTCTACAGAAAATGTATCACGAAACAATCACACTTCCTGATTCCACCATCAATACAGTCCTTCACTATAATCCCATGTCACCCAGCCTGTTTTTCGTTTTATCCCTCTATCAGAAATATCAAATCTTTGATTTGATATTTCTGAATAAGTAGTTGAAAAATGTTTTTTTATTTTTCAACCTTATCCCCATGCCTTATCCTTTTATTGAATTAATCAATATATGTAACTTTTAATGTGCAGCTTTTTGCATAACCGGGAACCTCTGAATAATTCGTTCTAGCCTCGAACAATACAATATAATTGCCTGCCGGTAATGCTTTTTCAGTAGAAATCTCTCCACTGGTTTCATCGTATTGTGTATAGATTTGTGAAGCAAACCCATACATTAAAATACTTTTATCCTGAGAACGGATTCTAAAAGAAAGAGTACCCTTTGTAACTCCGCTGACTTTTACTTTAACTTTGCTTTCTTCTTTCAAAGTAAACTTGACACAGGTCTCAACATCTTTCTTTAGACCGGTAACAGTATAGGTCTTACCAATCTTCACAGGTTTTGCATCTTCTCTTTTTTCTATGGATTTCACTGTGAGTTTTGTAGCTGCTGCTACACTATTGCCTTCCAAATTGGCTACAGTTACAATTAATAATAATAAAACGCCTAGCCTCTTTAACACTCTTTTCATAAATTCCTGTCTCCTTTTTCTTTTGTCTTTCTAACTTTTTGAATCATTAGAAGGGACGGGTTCCTCTACAGAGGTCTGAATCACCCAACAAGCCTCTTTGTGTCTCACCTATGGCAGAGAGGGGAATCTTGCCATTTGGTACATTGCATTAAAGATATTTCCTGGAAAAACACCTGTACTGCCTGTCACTCTGATAACACCAAATGACTGCAATATAGGCAATACGGAAAGTCATTTCATTAGCTGCTTTCTCCTGGGCATGTAAAACTTAGAATTATTTAACAGTACAACTGGTTCCCTATTCTGTTCAAAATATTCTCATTATGGATGGTGTGAAAGTTTTTGGATGACTCTCCGGAATAAAGTTTGATGGCTGGTTGGCTTATATAAGCTTAACCACCTTGTATTCACTATAATTGATAGACATTGTATTGTCAAGCAAGCACTTGCTTTTTATAGGTATTCCATATATTGTATAATCCGTCACATACCCACTTTTTTAATAAAAATCGGTTTACCTGTTAACCAGATAAACCGATTTTTTTATAAAATTAGGTTCTATTATTTCTTTTTTCCTCCCAATATGTAATCAGGGAGCATTATCGCACAATTCGAGATAGATTGCTACACGCCAGTTATTTGACAATTACTTTCATACTTAACTTCTGCATTATCATCGATGAGAAATGTTAAACTGGAAAAGGCAAGTTAATCATTGTCATTTTTAAAAGTAAATAAATTACAACTAGTAACGAGTCCATTAGCCAGATCATTCTCTATTTCTTCATATGTTATTGACTCATCATTTACCAATGCTATATTTGACTCACCCAAAACATCATAGACTTTGAGAAATTTATATTCATCCGAACTATAATAATCTATACCACTGTCTTTAAATCTTGTCATATCAAAATAACTAAAGAATTTGTTATCCAGATATGATAGATACATTAATCTCATATCACCTTTGTTAGATATCGTTGCAACGATAATACTGTCATTTTTTTTATCACCCACCTTGGAAATAAAGTCATTCCAATTTTCTTCTCCACCAACGATAGAGTTGTCAGATATAACAAACAACCCATTCTTAATCGCTTCATCACTATTGTAATCCAGAGGATACGTTTTTAACAAATCTTTTATGTCTTGAATTTTACTTTTACCATAAATTTTTTTTTCTGACTTGTTTATATTCTTATTATCAAATTTACAGCCCACAAAAAATAAACTTATTGAAATTACACCAATTAGCATGATAGTACTGATTAATTTCCTTTGCATTGTTAACCTCCCTAGTACGATAATAAACTCTCGTAAAGTGAACGCTTTAGTTCATAAGACCTTCAATTTCTTTTTTACTAACTCCTCACTTTATTTGTCAAAAGCTATTGACAAAACCGTCAAAAATCCTGGTGTTTCGAACCCTCGTAAAATATCCTTTTGCAGCAAAAATATACGTTAGTAGACTAGCTTCAGAATAGTAATGATAATAGAAATTGGTTATACTGTGTACTTCATGCTCTGTTAGGTTCACACTATTACATACTTTAAAAATATACATACCGATTTCTATTTTTCTGTAATCAATAAATCGAAAATCGTAACTGCATATATGCAAGTTAATCAATTAATCCAGAAAACATTAACCTCAAATATGTATACTTGAGGTTAATGTTTTATTTTATTTTATTTAATAAATACAAACAGGTAATTTGGGGGTAGCAATATAGACAGGTGTACTGTCATAAAAATTTGTATAATATGTTCCCAAATTCCAACTATAAGTTGAAGGATTTATGTTTCCAAGGTCTGCTGATGGGGTTTGTCCCGGTTTGTGGCACCATCCACCCGTACTATTCTGTCTCATCCAATGGTAATCCCAAACCCAACCTATCCCTGAAATATAATGGTACCCTACTCTTGTTACAATTCTATATTCATTACTATTTATTGATGCAGTCGCACTACTAATCGTGCGTGGTGTTAACTGGGCTCTATTGGCATCTCTAATCATATTATTAGCTACATCTGTAACAGTGCTGCTAGTTGTATACGTTGCTCCATCGTGATAGTATATGTCTCCTGGGTTTTTGAACGCATTCCAACCTAAAGCATATCCATAGCAATTCGTTGTAGTACTTGTATTCGTTATGTATGGCCAGGCTACACCATAACTTGCATTAGCAGAAATAGATGATGTAACAGCTTCAACTTCAGTTTCAGCGACTTTGTCATTATTTTCCTTAATCATTATTGCTTCAACAGCTTTAGGTCTCATGGCATTTAGATAGGATAGGAATTCTTTTGCTTTAATATTGCTTGCAACTCTAACTGTATTCTCATCCTTTTGAGAAATGTCTATACTCATTTCTTCTGCTTCTTCGTCTGTCAAACCAATATAATAAATTTCCTTGATAATTGGATATTCATTAATCGCATCAGCAAGATTTAAATTCTCATCTAAATCGTTGATATCAAACTCTGCTAATTCATCAGTGGTAAATACTTTCTCCTTAGTCTTTTCTTTCGCATCTACGTTAATTACACTACAAAACACCATACAAAATACTATACATAATCCAAGTATCTTTTTCATTCTCTTCCTCCTTGGTTAATAAGGTTAATTATGATTCTTATGCTTTTAGAACTATTCTTAAGAATACTGTAATTATATTCCATATTATGCAATCTGTCTATAGCATTTAGGAAATAATGTATTTTTATTCCGTTTTTTATATAATTTAGTGAATGCAGGGTCAGTCTTTTGCATATAAACTTCTTCTATCACTTCTTCTATCGGTAAAGCTCAAACACCGTACAGACGGAAGTACGAAATTTACAATGTGGTGTTCTGCTAATTTCAAAGGAATAATGACCAACGAATTCTTATAATCCTGATATGTGAATAATTCGATTACATATCAACAAATTTATAGAAATGAAAGGATGAGTTTCAAAAACAGGCTATCAAGCTAGCTATAAATATTTTAATGGGCAATAAAGCTATCAAGAGAATTTATTAGAGGGTGTAAAGCTATTTAAAGAACCATAAAAATTGAAATCGGTCTCTCTGACAGGCAGAAAGACCGAGATTTTTATAAAATTATTCAATTTAAAGCATACGCAAAACCGCTATAATCCAGTAAAATCAAGGGTTTTTACATATCTTCATTAAGCTTACTTAAGCGCATTGCCTGGTCGGCGGCAATGAGGCTGTCTACTACTTCTTCCAGGTCTCCGTCCATGATATTGTCAAGCCTGTGAAGGGTCAGCTTGATACGGTGGTCTGTTACACGGCCCTGAGGGAAATTGTAAGTACGTATTTTCTCAGAGCGGTCACCAGTACCTACCTGGCTTCTTCTGTTTTCGGCTTCAGCGTTATGGGCTTTTTCAAGCTCCAATTCATAAAGCTTGCTTCGTAATACCTTTAAGGCTTTATCACGGTTCTTTAACTGGGACTTTTCGTCCTGACAGGAAATTACGATACCGGTTGGAATGTGGGTAAGACGTACTGCCGAGTCAGTGGTGTTAACGCACTGTCCGCCGTTACCGGAGGAACGGAATACATCAAATTTACAGTCATTTAAATCGAGCTCCACATCCACTTCCTCTGCTTCCGGCATAATTGCCACCGTAGAGGTTGAGGTATGAATACGTCCGCCGGATTCGGTTACCGGAATACGCTGTACACGGTGTACACCGCTTTCGTATTTCATCTTGGAATATACACCTTTACCGTTAATCATGAAAACAACTTCCTTGAAACCGCCAAGTCCGTTTTCATTGACATTCATCATATCTATCTTCCAGTTCTGGGTCTCTGCATACTTGGAATACATACGGAACAGCTCTGCTGCAAACAAAGCTGCTTCATCTCCGCCTGCACCGCCCCTGATTTCAACAATTACATTCTTTTCATCATTAGGGTCCTTGGGAAGAAGAAGTATCTTAATTTCTTTTTCAATTACCTCAAGCTTTTCCTTGCATTCGTTTAATTCTTCCTTGGCAAGCTCTCTGAGCTCTTCGTCGCTTTCTTCCTCCAGCATGGTAAGACTGTCCTCTATACTTACCTTGGTTTGTTTATATTCCGTATATTTTTCTACAATAGGCGCAAGGTCATTCTGCTCCTTCATAAGCTTTCGAAAACGCGCCTGATCATTTACCACATTCGGGTCATTTAATTCATCCGTTAACTCCTGGTAACGGATCAGCAAATCTTCTAATTTGTCAAACATTTCGGTTCCTCCATTTCTTATATCCCGTTATTCTTTCAATGTCTGAGACGCTAAGTGAAGGGTTCCCCTTTTTTCTCATTCCATCTTCCAGTAACCACTCTGTCAAGCCCTGCCAAATCCTTTATGATGTTTACATTATCCATACCTGCTTTTATTAACAATTCTTTCACTGCCTCTCCCTGGTCGTAGCCAATCTCAAAAAAGACATATCCGCCTTTATTTAAGAATTCCTGTAATCCCTTGCATATTTCACGGTAAAAGTATAATCCGTCTTCCTTCCCGTCAAGAGCGATTACCGGCTCGTAATCCTTTACCTCCTCCATCAAAGTGGGGATAATACCCGTAGGTATATAGGGGGGATTTGATATTATTATATCATATTTTTTATTTATATGTGAATAGATATCACTTTTGCAAAACTCCGCTGTGACTTCCAGCCTTTTTGCATTCTCACGGGCTGCCTCCAAAGCTTTCTCGGATATATCTGCTCCTGTTCCCTGCTTTATGCCGCCAAGCTTCATAAGAGAAAGCAGGATACAGCCGGAACCGGTACAGATATCCAGCACTTCTTTCCCTTTACTTACCTTTAAAGCTTCCATAACAAGGATTTCCGTATCCTGCCTCGGTATCAATACCCCTTCCCTTACCAGAAAATCAAGACCCATAAATTCCTGTTCTCCGGTAATATACTGAAGAGGTATATGCCTGCTTCTCTTCTCAATTAAGCTCAGATAGGCATCACATGCTTCCTGTGAAATTTCCTTTAAAGGATCTGCCAGATACACAGCTTTGCTTATTTTAAACTGAAAAGCCAGCAACAGCCACGCATCATGCTCCCCATTCTCTATATTGTTTTCGTTAAGAATCTTTTTTCCTTTTTTTAAAGCATCCTGTAAGGTTATCATATTATTACCCATGCATACCACAATTTTGCCTGCAATACTGTCCAAACAGGAAACTTGAAAAATGTAGTGTATTTTTCAAATTATATCCCTTCCAGCATACCGCAAACTTTGTTTATGGTACTATTTTATTTACGTGCAAAATGTTTTTAGTACTTCTAATCCTTGATTCCAGGGAATAATCTTTGCTGATTTTAATCAATTAAATCTGCAAAGCCTTATTACTTTTCAGAAGCTTCTTCATCTGTAATTGCCACAAAATCATCCACTGCCCTTAATATCTCATCATCTTCTTCAAAAAGGTCCATAGCCTTTAAGGGTTCCCTTCTTGTGGAGGCTGCTGCTTCCCTTGCGGACTTATTACGTGCGCTGCTTTGGTTACTGCTCGCAGCGGTTCTTTTATTTTTATTGTTACCAGTTTTAGAAGAGGTATTATTTACAGTGCCGTCACTTTTCGCATTATCACTTTTTGTAATGTTATCACTTTTTGCAGTGTTTCGGTTTTTTGCAATATTATCACTTTTCGCAGTGTTTCGGCTCTTTGCAATATTATCGCTTTTTGCAGCGTTTCGACTTTTCCCAGTGTTCTCACCCTTTGCAGTGCTTCCGCTTTTTACAGTGTTCTCACCCTTTGCTGTATTACCACTCTTTGCCGTTTTCCCGTTTAATCCGGTTTTGCTCTGAGTGTTCCCGGACTTCGTGTTTTTCGTTTTATTGCCCTGGGTATTCCCTGCTGTCTTCCTGTTACTGCTTTGCCTTGTTTCTCTCTTTTCTGCCTGTACTTCCCTGCTGTCCTTTTTGCCGTTATTTTCAGCTTCTGCCTCGATTTCTCCGGTCTCTGCTTCTTTTCCTAAGAAAACTCTCCAGTCAAACACTGCTTCTACGGATTTGATGGCAACTTCAATCATGTCATCATCGGGCTCCCTGGTGGTCATTCTCTGAAGCCACATACCGGGCTTGCTTAATATTCTTACAAGGATGGAATCGTTTTTTCCTGCAAAGCGGATAAATTCATAGGAAACGCCGGCGATTACGGGTACCAGTAAGATTCTGCTGGCATAACGAAGCCAGGTGATATCTGTTCTTATAAACATAAAGAAAATAATACTTACAAACATGACAAGGAACAGGAAGCTGGTTCCGCATCTTTTATGCTCTCTGGACTGCCCTCTGACATTTTCCACTGTAAGGTCATGGCCATTTTCAATACAATTGATGGTCTTATGCTCTGCTCCATGATACATAAATACCCTTTTTATATCATTTAGCTGGGATATGGCAAAGACATACAATATAAATAAGACAATTCTGATAATTCCTTCGATAAAGGCTACCAGACTGTCAGAAGCAATTGACTTTCCCAAAAGTCCTGCTGCATAGGTGGGCAGGATGATAAAAATTCCCACCGCCAGTATTACGGCAATAATCATTGTAATTGCAGCCAAAATGCCTTCTGCCTTGTCCTTAAAGACCTTGGAGAAGGCTTTATCAACCTTGGATTCCTTCGCTGCCTCTTCTTCTTCAAAAAAGCTGGCTGAAAAATTCAAAGTTTTTATCCCAATCGCCATGGATTCAGCAAAGCTAAGCATACCTCTTAGGATGGGTAGTTTCCATATTTTATGTTTTTCCGAGGTACTGTTAAAGGTATCCTCTTTTATTACGATTTCGTTATCCGGCTTTCTTACCGCAACGGCATAATGTTCTTTGTTCTTCATCATTACGCCTTCAATAACTGCCTGTCCTCCGATTCCTGATGGCTTCATATGCTATTCCTTTCCTTGATAATCCATGCTTGCGTCCTGGTTATCTATTAATTACAAATCTAAAAATAGGTTGAGATAATTAAACCTCAACCTGTTTTTAACACATAGTAAGCTTTGTCATTCTATTGTTCCTGATTAAGACCATATCTGCGGTTGAACTTATCAATAGCACCGCGGGCTGCAGCAGCCTTCTGCTGTCCGGTATAGAAAGAATGGCACTTAGAGCAGATTTCTACGTGGATATCACTCTTTGTTGAACCTGTAACAAATTCATTGCCACAGTTGCAAACTACCTTTGCCTGATAGTACTTCGGATGGATTCCCTCTTTCATGTTTTCACCTCTTTACAAACAAACATAATTTTTTAGAAAATTGACAATTGTCAAATTAATCCCTATGGATATCGCAGGTCTGCCTGCGGTACTGCTGAAATAAAAATTTTAATAATAAAACAGCTTTTTCATTATAGCATAGGTCTTTCTGCTTTGCAAGTCCTAATTAATTAATTTCGTCTTTTTTACAGTTTCAATAAATTCCACATTTGTCTTTGTTTTAATAAACATATCAATTATTCTCTCTACCGCATCATCGGACTTCATACTGTTAAAAGCCTTTCGCATCAGGTAGGTTGCTTCCATCTCTGAATTGGTCAGTAACAAATCATCCCTTCTGGTGCTGGACCTCGGCAAATCAATGGCAGGGAAGATTCTCTTCTCTGACAGGTTTCTGTCCAATACCAGTTCCATGTTACCGGTTCCCTTAAATTCTTCAAATACCACATCATCCATACGGCTGCCGGTATCCACCAAGGCAGTGGCCAGGATGGTAAGACTTCCGCCCTCTCTCATATTTCTGGCTGCACCAAAGAATCTCTTTGGCATATGAAGAGCGGCGGGGTCAAGACCACCGGAGAGAGTTCTGCCGCTTGCCTGCACTGTAAGGTTATAAGCTCTGGCAAGTCTTGTAATACTGTCCAGCAGGATTACAACATCCTGCTTATGCTCAACAAGTCGTTTTGCACGTTCGATTACCATTTCGGATACTCTCTTATGGTTATCCGGCAGCTCATCAAAGGTTGAATAAATAACTTCAACATTCTTTCCTTCAATGGATTCCTTAATATCCGTAACTTCTTCCGGTCTTTCATCTATTAACAGAATAATCAAATGAATGGTTGGATGATTTATGGTTATTGCTTTGGCAATCTGCTTTAACAGGGTTGTTTTACCGGTCTTGGGCTGGGATACTATCATACCTCTTTGCCCCTTTCCGATGGGGGATATCAAATCCACCATACGCATGGAGACATTGGTTCCCGGCGTTTCCAGGTGAATTCTCTCGTTGGGAAAAATCGGAGTAAGATCTTCGAATTTCTTTCTCTTCTGAGCTTCGGCAGGGTGAAAGCCGTTTACACTCTTAACGAATAACAGCGCACTGAATTTCTCTCCCTGATTTTTAATTCTGGTATTTCCCACAACAATATCTCCGGTTTTTAAGGAAAAACGCCTTATCTGAGCCGGTGAAACATAAACATCATTCTCACCCGGTAAATAGTTATCGCAGCGTATAAAGCCATAACCATCCGGCATAACTTCCAGGATACCTTCCTTGGTCTCACCGCTGTCCAATGCTTCCGCATCCTGCTGGGGACCATTTCTTCTCTCTGTTTCCTGCCCGCTGGTTCTTCTGTCATTTTCCTGTCCGCCGTTTGCCTGCCAGTTGAAGTTTTTTCTGCTGTCTTCCGACTGGCTCTGAAGGGGCCTCTTTCCCGCGTTCTCATGGCTGAAAGAACTTCTTACTTCCGTATCCTTCTCCGTTCTTGTATTTCTTCTTATCTGCGTGGAGGTCGTCTTCTCCTCCTGTGCTTTTTCATGATGGACTTTTCTGCCCTTTTCTTCCTGTTCTGCCGGTTTATTCAGTTCAACTTCTCTTACAGTCTCACCCTTCCCAGCAATGTCCGTATTCACTTCCTCTGATTCCGTACCTGCACCCAATATATCGATAAGCTCCTGCTTACGAAGTGTGGATACACTCTTTATACCTCTGCTTTTGGCTAATGTTCTCAGCTCAGCCAAGGACATTTCACTAATTTGTACTTCCATGAATTCTTGCTCCTTTACAAGTATAAAATTAATAATTTTGTGGGAAGGGTTTCGATTTGATATAGAAGTTCGTATGAATATCATCAAAATATACTGCTGCTCTTAATTATACCGCATTGCATGAAAAAAATAAAGTGGGATTTTATAATAAATTGGTCCTGTCTACGCACTTGATTTACCTCTCTTACAGTGATATGATGTCTTTATCCTATTGGTTCGTGAAATTATATGCAATTGCAAATGGATAACTATGCCTGATTTTACGAGACCAGCTTAATCTATAATAATGATGCAACTATGTATGACAAACTAACAATACGAAAAGAGGTTATTATATGACAAACAGCGAAAAAGCATTGTTTCTGCATGAGCAGTGGCGGGGAAAGATTTCAACAAATGCGAAGTGTTCTGTAAAAACCAGAGAAGATCTCGCTCTTGCCTATACTCCCGGAGTTGCAGAGCCCTGTAATGTAATTGCGAAGGATAAGGATGCCGCCTATAAATATACCATAAAGGCAAACACTATAGCAGTTGTTTCCGACGGCAGCGCCGTTTTAGGTCTCGGAAACATAGGACCCTATGCAGCCATGCCTGTTATGGAAGGAAAAGCGGCCCTGTTCAAGGAATTCGGAGGCCTCAATGCTTTCCCTATTTGTCTGGATACCCAGGATACGGAAGAAATAATTGATACGGTGGTCCGGATTGCTCCCGGCTTTGGCGGTATTAATTTGGAAGATATTTCGGCTCCAAGATGCTTTGAGATTGAAGAACGCCTGAAGGAGCGCCTTTCCATCCCTGTATTTCACGATGACCAGCACGGTACCGCTATTGTTGTACTGGCCGGCGTAATAAATGCCCTGAAAGTAACCGGCAGGACAAAGGAAGATTCCAGAGTTGTTGTTAACGGAGCCGGCTCCGCAGGAATAGCCATTGCAAAACTGCTGTTAAACTATGGCTTTGAGCATATCGTGCTTTGTGACAAAGCCGGCATGCTCTCAGAGAATACTCCGGGCCTGAACTGGATGCAGCAAAAGCTTATGGCTGTTACTAATATAGAAAAGAAGGAAGGCTCCTTAAGCGATGCCCTAAAGGGTGCGGACATCTTTATTGGCGTATCGGCTCCCGGAATTGTAACGAAGGAAATGGTAGCCTCCATGAATAAAGATGCCATCCTGTTTGCTATGGCAAATCCCGTACCGGAAATCATGCCTGACCTGGCAAAGGAAGCCGGAGCCCGGGTCATTGGAACCGGAAGATCCGATTTTCCCAATCAGGTCAATAATGTGGTTGCCTTCCCCGGTATCTTTAAGGGAGCATTAGAAGCAAAAGCAAGCCAGATTACAGAAGAGATGAAGCTGGCCGCAGCAAAGGCAATTGCCGGCCTGGTTGCTGAGGAAGAGCTGAATGATGATAATATACTGCCGCAGCCCTTTGACCCCCGGGTATGTGAAGCTGTCAGCAACGCTGTAATAGCGAACGCCACTACCCTATAAACCAGGAAGGAGCAGCTGTTGTCAGAGAAGAAAATGTGGGGTGACAAGCCCTATTATTCCCTGGATTATTACTTAAAAGAAACCTTTGGCAGAAAACTCTATAAGATTTCATTAAATGCCGGCCTGACCTGTCCTAACAGAGACGGTACCCTTGGTACCGGCGGCTGTATCTTTTGCAGCGCCGGCGGCAGCGGAGACTTCGGAGCTTCTCCGGCCCTCTCTGTTTCAGAACAGATAGAAGAAGCAAAGGGAAGGGTATATCAAAAGCTCCCCGAAAGCTTAAAAAATCCCCAGGGTGATATGCTCCCCTCCTTTATTGCATATTTTCAGGCCTACACAAATACTTACGGAGAAATATCCTATTTAAGGAAAATCTATCACGAAGCCCTGTCCAATGAAAATACCGCCCTTTTATCCATTGCCACAAGGCCTGACTGTCTGGGCGGAGAGGTCCTGGACCTTCTGGCCGAATGTGCCGGTATCAAGCCCTTATGGGTGGAACTGGGATTGCAGACAAGCCATGAGGATACGGCGGAACTGATAGGAAGAGGCTATTCTTTGCCCGTCTTTGAAAAAGCGGTAATGGATTTAAACAATATCGGCGCCAAGGTCATTGTACATATGATAGCAGGACTTCCCGGCGAAAATGCCTCCAAGGTGCTTTCTTCCATGGATTATATCAGGAGCCAGCCGGTGCAGGGCATCAAATTGCAGCTGCTGCACGTATTAAAGGATACCCCCCTTGCCGGAATGGATTACAGAGCACTTGAATTAGAGGAGTATACGGATATTTTAATTTCCTGCATCGAAAGGCTCCCTCAGGATATGGTAATACACCGGCTTACCGGTGACGGACCGAAAAAGCTCCTGCTTGCGCCTTTATGGAGCGGCAACAAAAAGCATGTGTTAAATTTTATTCACAAGGAAATGAAAGCCAGGGATTCCTGGCAGGGAAAAACGTTGTAATTTCTTTTTTGAGAGGAGGCTTTTTATGCAGACAGATGCGTTAACCTTATATAAACTGATTATACTGTTTCTATTGGATAAAGTGGACTTTTCACTGACGAATGCACAGATATCAAATTTTATACTGGATAAGGAATACACCAATTATTTCAGCCTGCAGCAATGCATATCCGAATTAACGGAAGAAGAATTCATAGCGGTGGAAACTGTCGGTCACAGTTCCCTGTATCAGATAACCCCCTCCGGTGAAGAAACTCTCTCCTTTTTTCAAAATATGATATCCCAGCCTATTCAGGAGGAGATTCTGGCTTATCTGAAGGAGAATAAATACAGCCTCAGGGACGAAACCTCCACTCTGTCCGAATATCATAAGATCAGCAAAGAGGACTATATGGTTTCCCTGCGGGTCATGGAAAAGAAAAATCCGATTATCGATATCAGCATCTCTGTCCCCACGGAGGAGGATGCGGCCAAAATCTGCAGCAACTGGCGGGGACAAAGCCAGGAAATATACTCCTATGTTTTGAACCACCTTTTAAAAGGCTAGCCCTGAACAAAAAAGAAGCCCCCTGTCTTTCCTATAATACACTATCTACAGACATTATGTCACCTGATGGATGTATTTAAGAGAAAGAGGCGGCTTCTCTTTTATTCGTTTTCAAATCCCAGAGCTTCTTCCATACAGGCCCATATCTCTTCCAGTCCCTGCTTTGAAAGGGCAGAGAAGGGAAGTATTCTGGTATCGCTTTTTGCTCCCAGGCCGTTTCTTATCAGCTTAAGCTGCTTGTCCTTCTGGCTTCGGTTAATCTTATCAAGCTTTGTTGCAATAATCACCGGTTCATAGCCCTGATGCACGATCCAGTCGTACATGAGTTTGTCATTGGCAGAGGGCTCGTGGCGGATATCGATCAAAAGAAATACCAGTTTAAGCTGCTTTGAGGTTTTCAGATACTTTTCTATCATCTTTCCCCATTTCGCCTTTAGCTCCTCCGATACCTTTGCGTAACCATATCCCGGTAAATCCACAAAATACAATATATCATTGATATTATAAAAATTTATTGTCTGTGTCTTTCCCGGCTGGGAACTGGTTCTGGCATAGGATTTACGGTTCATCAGCCCATTGATCAGAGAGGACTTCCCAACATTTGATTTTCCGGCAAAGGCAATCTCCGGCTTCTCATTCTCGGGAAGCTTGCTGGTAATACCGCAGACCGTCTCCAGATTTACACTTTTTACATGCATTCAGTATCTCCTTTCTTAAGCAAGAGCATATTTCAATACTTCCGCCATAGAATCCACATATTTCAGCTCGATGCCTTCCAGTATTTCTGCTGGAATTTCCTCGATATCTTTTTTGTTCTGAAGGGGTACCAGCACCTGCTTCATATAGGCAGTTTTTGCTGCCAGTATTTTCTCTTTAAGTCCTCCAATAGGGAGTACTCTTCCTCTTAAGGTTATCTCTCCTGTCATGGCAGTATCTGCCCTTACGGCTTTCTTTGTAATGGCCGACAGCATGGCAGTTGCCATTGTTATTCCGGCAGAAGGGCCATCCTTTGGTACGGCACCTTCCGGTATATGGATATGGATGTCGTTCTTTTCAAAATAATCGTCCGCAATCCCATAGTCCCTGCTGACAGAGCGGATATAGCTGATGCCTGCCTTTGCGGATTCCTTCATGACATCCCCCAACTGGCCTGTCAGTTCAAACTTTCCTTTTCCGGGCATAACATTGACCTCTATCTGAAGAGTATCTCCGCCTACGCTGGTCCAGGCAAGTCCTCTTACAATTCCTACTTCGTCCTTTTCATTGGCCGGCTGGAAGGAGTATCTTTCCTTGCCCAGGAATTTCTCCAGATTTTTTTCATTCACCCTTACCTTGGCTGCCTGGCTGCTTACGATTTCTTTGGCAGCCTTTCTGCAAATGGCCCCAAGCTTTCGCTCCAGGTTTCGGACCCCGGCTTCCTTTGTATAGCCGGCAATTATCTTTGCCAGAGCTTTATCCGAGACAGCAAGCTGTTTTGTAGTGAGTCCGTTCCGTAGTATCTGCTTGGGCATGAGATGCTTCTTGGCAATATGGAACTTTTCATTCCCGGTATAGCTGCTGACTTCTATAATCTCCATTCTGTCAAGAAGGGGCCTTGGCACTCCCTGCAGGGAATTTGCCGTAGCTATAAATAACACCTCGGATAAATCCACCGGTATCTCAACATAATGGTCCACGAACTTTTTGTTCTGCTCCGAGTCCAGTACCTCCAGCAGTGCCGCTGAGGTGTCTCCCTTGTAATCGCTGCTGACCTTATCAATCTCATCCAAAAGCATCAGCGGATTTTTTACTCCTGCATTTTTAAGTCCTGTAATAATTCTTCCCGGCATGGCACCTACATAGGTCCTTCTGTGCCCTCTGATTTCAGCTTCATCTCTTACACCGCCAAGGCTGATTCGGACGTATTCCTTATTTAACGCCTTGGCTACCGAATGTGCAATGGAGGTCTTGCCGGTTCCCGGAGGTCCCACAAGGCAAAGAATCGGGCTTTCGCCTTTCTTTGTCAGCACTCTGACCGCCAGGAATTCCAGGATACGCTCCTTTACCTTTTCCAGTCCGTAGTGCTCCTTCTCCAAAATATTTTCCGCCTGGGCAATATCCTTTTTATCTTCGCTTACCTTGTCCCAGGGAAGAGCAAGGAGTGTTTCAATATAGCCTCTGATAACGGCTCCCTCCGAAGAATTTCCGGAAACATTTTTGAAGCGCTCGACTTCTTTTATTATCTTATCTTTTACTTCCCTGGATGCCTCCAGCTCTTCTGCCGCTGTCAGGTAATTGTCCGCATCAGCTCCGCTTCCGGCTTCGCCAAGCTCTTCCCTGATCAGCTTTAACTGTTCTCTCAGGATATATTCCTTTTGGTTCTTATCAACTTTTTCCTTTACCTTCAGCTGCAGGTCCTTGCGGATACGGATAATGTCAATCTCCTCTGTCAGGATTACCATTATCTTTTCATATCTGGTATAGGTATCTTCCGCTTCCAAAAGGGTTTGTTTATCTTCAAGGCTTATGGGAAGATTAATGGCGATCTGGTCAATGAGCCCGCCCACTTCCTCAATCTTGCCCAAAGTCTTTATGACCTCTTTCCCTATCTTAGGGTTTTCAGTAAAGTATACCTCCAGGATATCCTTTAATCCCCTTAACATTGCTTTCTTTTCAGATTCGCCGAGCTCTTCTTTATTTTCCTCTATCATAGCAACTTCGCCCATAAGGAAGGGTTCTTCTTCAACGATACTGTCAAGCCTGGCTCTGTCCGTGCCGGTAACCAGCACCCGGATTACATTGCCCGGAAGCTTGATAATCTGCTTTACCAAAGCTATGGTGCCCACAGAGAATAAATCCTCCTGCCCGGGTTCTTCTGTATCCGGATCTCTTTGCGTCAGCAAAAGTACCAATTGATCATTTTCCATTGCATTTTCAATGGCTTCTATGGACATCTGACGGTTAACGTCAAAATGAATCTGCATTCCCGGCAGCACAGCCATTCCCCGCAGTGCTACAATAGGCACTTTTCTGCTGTAATCACTCATTCTTACCTCCCTGTTTTCGTAAGATAAAAACTGCCTTAAAACCTCTGGCGAGGTATTTTAAGGCAGTCCCTATAACAATCGAATCTTCTTGAAGCAACTCTCTCTATTTGCTTACGCAATTTCATTGCTGTTCTTTTTGGATATTCGTTTTGATATTGCTTTTCTGGGCTGATTATCTTCCGTGTTGATTAGTCTAGGCTGATTCTGCCCTTCTGCAGCTTCTTTTGTTATGATGCACTTTAAAACTTGAGTGTCTGTGGGGACTCTATACATGGAATCCATCATAACAGATTCCATAATAGCACGCAGGCCTCTGGCACCGGTTTTTCTTTCAAGGGAACGCTTTGCTATGGTGCGGATGGCTTCCTCTTCAAATTCAAGCTCTACGCCATCCAGCTCAAACAGCTTCTTATATTGTTTTATGATAGCATTTTTAGGTTCTGTCAGAATACGTACAAGCGTTTCTTCATCCAGAGCATCCAAAGCCACACATACCGGAACACGTCCTACAAACTCCGGAATCAGTCCGTATTTTACAAAATCCTGAGGCATAGCCTGGCGGAATAATTCACCGATATTTTCCTTTGCCTTGTCTGAAATCATGGCATTAAAGCCGATGGACTTCTGACCGATTCTGGCTTCCACGATTTTCTCCAGACCATCAAAGGCACCTCCGCAGATAAAGAGGATATTGGTCGTATCGATCTGTATAAATTCCTGATGGGGATGTTTTCTCCCTCCCTGAGGGGGAACGGAAGCAACTGTCCCTTCCAATATTTTAAGCAAAGCCTGCTGAACACCTTCACCGGATACATCTCTGGTAATGGAAGTATTCTCGGACTTTCTGGTTATTTTATCAATTTCATCAATATAGATGATTCCATGTTCTGCTCTTTCGATATCAAACTCCGCTGCCTGAATAAGCTTCAGCAGAATATTTTCAACATCTTCACCCACGTAGCCTGCTTCTGTCAAAGCAGTAGCATCCGCTATCGCAAAGGGCACATTTAAAAGCTTTGCCAGGGTTTGTGCAAGAAAGGTTTTACCGGAACCGGTAGGTCCTACCATAAGAATATTGCTCTTTTGCAGTTCAACATCCAAATCTCTTCCTGCCAACACTCTCTTATAATGGTTATATACGGATACTGCCAGTACCTTTTTTGCTTCTTCCTGTCCAATAACATATTGCTCCAGAAAGTTTTTAATCTCTACGGGCTTTAGTAAATTGATATCGGTATCATGTACTTTATCATCAAATTCCTCTTCCACTATCTCAGAACAAATTTCTATACACTCGTCACAAATATATACATTACCGGGTCCCGCAATGAGCTTTCGCACTTGATCCTGGGTTTTATTGCAAAAGGAACATCTTAATTGTTTTCTGTCATCGGTTCTGTTCGCCACTCTTTTTACCAACTCCCTTCCTGCCTGACTTTTTACCTGCTTACCATAATACCGTCAAGCAGTCCGTAAGCCTTTGCTTCTTCAGCCGTCATATAATAATCTCTTTCCGTATCGACTTCAATGACTTCCAGAGGTTTTCCTGTATTAGCCGCTAAAATTTCATTTAATTTCTTTTTTGTCTTTAAAATATTTTCAGCAACAATCTTAATATCCGTTGCCTGGCCCTTCGCTCCGCCGGAAGGCTGATGAATCATGACCTCCGCATTGGGAAGAGCAAATCTCTTACCCTTCGTTCCTCCTGCTAACAGGAAAGCACCCATACTGGCTGCCATACCGATACAAATGGTTGAAACATCACACTTAATGTACTGCATGGTATCATAAATTGCCATACCTGCTGTTACAGAGCCGCCAGGACTGTTGATATATAAATTGATATCCTTTCCGGGGTCTTCTGATTCCAGGAAAAGTAACTGCGCCACGATAACACTGGCAGATACATCTGTTACTTCCTCTCCCAAAAAGATGATTCTTTCTTTTAATAATCTGGAATAAATGTCGTAGGATCTTTCACCGCGGCTTGTCTGTTCAATGACATAAGGTACTAAACTCATAGTTGGCTCCCATCTGCGTGCTTCAGCACGCGTATAAAATCCTCTTTTACTGTGCTGCTACGGCTGTTTCTCCAATCAGATCAACTGCTTTTTGAACAGCCAAATCCATAATAATCTGCTCTTTTTCTTTTTCTCCGATTAAGGCCTTTAATTTGTCAGCTTCCATTTTATAATTTTCAGCCATCAGAGCGATTTCTTTCTCATAATCTTCATCTGGTATGGTAATATTCTCAGCCTTTACAATAGCCTCTAATACAAGTCTTACCTGGATTGTCTTTAATGCCTGAGGACGCATCTGCTCAAAGAGCTGCTCGGCATTGGTGCCTGTAAACTGGAAGTACTGCTCAATGGTAAGTCCCTGAGACTGAACTCTCTGGGCAAAATCATCTGCCATCTGTCTTACTTGTGTATCAAGCATGGCATCGGGAATTTCCATCGTTGCATTTTCAACTACTTTATCAACGGCAGCATCTTCTTTTGCTCTCTTTGCATCTTTTTCTTTCTTTTCTTTTAATTTTGCCTCAATGTCAGATTTGTATTCATCCAATGTATCAAATTCGGATACATCCTGTGCAAAATCATCATCAGCTGCCGGTAATTCCTTTGCCTTGATCTCTTTTACGGTAACCTTAAATAAAGCAGGTTTTCCTGCCAGTTCTTTTGCATGATATTCTTCCGGGAAGGTAACGTTTACTTCTACTTCTTCTCCGATATTCTTTCCGATTAACTGCTCCTCAAAGGTATCAATGAAGGAATGGGAACCGATGGTCAGGGAATAGTCCTCACCCTTTCCGCCTTCAAAGGGAACACCGTCAACAAAGCCTTCAAAGTCAATCACTGTCTGGTCTTTATCTTCAACAGGTCTGTCTGTTACAGTGATGATTCTTGCGTTCTGGTCTCTTACCTTATCAAGCTCTGCTGTCACATCCTCGGCTGTTACTTCGGAGGAAGGGATTTCTACTGGGATATTCTTATACTCACCAAGTGTTACTTCAGGCTTAACAGCAACCTCTGCAGTAAAAATAAAAGGCTTGCCCTTTTCAATCTGTGTTACTTCAATTTCAGGTCTTGAAACCAGTGCTAAACCGCATTCATCCGCTGCTTTCTCATAAGCATCAGGAATAATAAGATTAGCAGCATCTTCATAAAAAACGCTTGAACCGTACATCTTCTCTATAAATGAACGGGGAGCCTTACCTCTGCGGAAGCCCTGAATATTGAATTTTCCTTTATTTTTGGCATAAGCTTTCTCGATTGCTGCATCGAATTCTTCCGCTGCAGTCTCAACGGTTAGCTTAACCATGTTTTTGTCTAACTTCTCTACCTGTAAACTCATTTAAAATTTCCTCCTTAAAATATGTGAAACTATAATACGCTTATGAATACGCAATTGTATAACTTCCCATTTTGACGTTTTGACATTAGTATATTATATCATAGCCATTCTGTAAATACCATATTTTTTTATATTAAGCAATTGCATGGCCCTGGGCTTTCAGCTTCTCAACAACAAGAGCCGCATATTTCTCGCATTCCTCTTCGGTAGGTGCTTCCACCATTACCCGAAGCACCGGTTCCGTGCCGCTTTCTCTTACAAGAATCCGGCCGTTATCTCCAAGCTTTTTGGTAACCTCTTCCACTATTTCTACAATTACGGCATCTTCCCTTGCTGTCTTTTTATCCTTCACACGAACATTCTTAAGAACCTGGGGATATATCTGTATCTCTTTTATAAGCTCGGAAAGCTTCATCTTGGTTTCCAGAATAACTTCCATAATTTTTAAAGAAGTCAGGATTCCATCCCCCGTAGTAGCGTGCTTGCTGAAGATAATATGTCCTGATTGCTCACCGCCGATGGAATGACCATATTCCATCATATTTTCATATACATATTTATCACCTACCGCGGTTTTCTCATAAGCGATTCCCTTTTCCTCCAAAGCCTTATAGAGCCCTAAATTACTCATGATGGTCGTCACCACAGTATTGTTGTTTAACTCATTCCTTTTCTTCATATAGACTGCGCAAACATAAAGAATCAGGTCCCCGTCTATAATATTGCCTTTATCGTCCACCGCTAAACATCTGTCTGCATCACCATCATAGGCAAATCCCACATCCAACTGGTTTTCCACAACAAATTTCTGCAGATGCTCAATATGGGTGGACCCGCATTTTTCATTAATATTTGTCCCGTTGGGTTCATTGTTGATTACATAGGTTTTGGCTCCCAATGCATCGAAAACCACCTTTGCCAGGCTGGACGCAGAACCGTTGGCGCAATCAAGGCCCACCTTCATATTTTTAAAGGAGTTGGATACCAGTGAAATCAGATATCCAATATAACGGTTTCTTCCTATTACATAGTCCGTCGTTCTTCCGATATTCTCTTTCGTAGCATAGGGTAATTCTTCACCCTTTCCATCTATGTAATTCTCAATCAGTTCCTCCACATCGCTTTCCAGCTTATAACCGCAGCCATTGATAACCTTTATTCCATTATCGTAATAGGGATTATGGCTGGCAGAAATCATAATACCGCAGTCAAAATCCTCACTCCGTACCACATAGGAAACACTGGGAGTACTGGTAACATGCAGTAAATAAACATCCGCACCGCTGGCCGTAAGGCCCGCAACCAGTGAATATTCAAACATATAGCTGGAACGCCTGGTATCCTTTCCAATAACAATTTTAGGCCTGTGTTCCTTCCCAAAATAATATCCGAGAAATCTTCCCACCTTATAAGCATGCTCCACCGTCAAATCAATGTTTGCTTCTCCCCTGAAACCATCCGTACCAAAATATTTACCCATGACCATACCCTGTAACCCGGCTTACAATCTGCCTGCCAGCTATCCTTTCTTTCTGTTATACTATTATACTTACTATGTACATTTCTATCAAATCGCCTGTTAATCTAATGCAATAAAATAACAAGCCGCAACAAACCTCTCAATTTAAGCAGTTCAAAAACGATTGTACCATAACCAATTTATAATCGCAACCCATTACCCTTCCTTTCTGTAAATACATGTATATCCCACAGCCAGATGATTTTGGATGCATTCCTTTGCTTTCCCTTGAAGGGTTCCTAATGACACTTAAATGGCGGCAGCTGTGACTAGATAAAATTATACCACTGTCCGAGCTCTCAACCTTCCGCAAAAACAACGTCCCAGCGAGTTTGGTATAATTTCATCTGCCAGGAACAGTTGCCGCCATTTTAGTGGAATTTGTAACCCTGAACAGGAAAGCAAAGGAATGCATCCAAAATCATCGTCCCCTGCCAATAACCTGCCGTATCCCACTTCATTTCCAATATATGTAACACCATTTGTCCCCGTGTATATAAAAAACATCATCTTATATGCATGACTGGCCTCATTCAGAGCAGCTGGTCATATATATTAGATGATGTTTTATTCGCCGTACCTATTGCAGCTATAAGGCATCTGTCTTATAGATTAAGCCGGCGGCTAGATCTTTTTTATTTCAGAAATTAAAAGGATGAGCCCTGACCGGACATAGATTCTTCCTGTCTCTTGATCATACGTCTAACCATTTCTCCGCCTACAGAACCATTCTGAGCGCTGGTTAAATCACCATTGTAACCTTGTTTTAAAGGTACTCCGATTTCAGAAGCAATCTCCATTTTAAATCTGTCAAGAGCTTCTCTAGCCTGAGGAACCTCTGTTCTGTTTGATCCGCTGTTGCTACTAGCCATAATTTTCACCTCCGAAAATATTTGTTTATTCCAGGAACTTTTGTCCCTGTAGTTACCGACAACCGACTCTTTTGAATCAGTTATCGTAATATTATTGTTATCAATATTTCGAAAATTATTATGGTAAGTTGTGGAAGCTTTCTATTTATTTTATACTTTTTTGACCGAATACATATTATTCTGGATACTTAATGTCCAACAAACAGCATATACTATAAAAAACTCATATAACGGTGCCTTCTATGGAAAATGCGTTGTTATTTATTAAAAGCTTAAACCGCCTGTTATGGAACGGTCCTATGCTGGTGCTCTTAATTGCTACTCATCTTTTTTTGACCTTCCGGTTAAAATTCATTCAAAAAAAGGTTTTTAGGGGTATCCGCCTTTCAACGAAATCCTCCGAGGATGAGAAGGGGCAGACCAGCAGCTTTGCCGCTCTTACCACCACACTGGCCGCAACTCTCGGTATCGGAAATATCATCGGTGTCTCCACAGCAGTAGCCATGGGCGGTCCCGGTGCTATTCTGTGGCTCTGGCTTACCGGCATCCTGGGCATGGCCACAACCTACGGAGAATGTTATCTTGGTATCCGCTACCGTACCCTTGCCAAGGATGGTACCTATTCCGGCGGTCCCATGTATGTTCTGGAGCATGGTCTTAAGTCAAAGCCGATGGCAGCTGTATATGCCTTATTAACTCTCTGCGCTTCTTATGGCGTAGGATGCTCCACCCAGTCCAATTCCATAACCAATGTTACCTCTTCCCTTTGGGGACTTTCTCCTTATGCAGTGGGAATCGCTGTTGCAATACTTACCGGCCTTGTTATCCTGGGAGGTATTGACTCCATCGGCAATCTGTGCAAAAAGCTGGTCCCTGCCATGGGATTCTTTTACATAGCGGCCTGTCTGGTTTTAATTGTTATGAATCACAGTTATATTCTTCCTGCCATTGTTTTAATATGCCGTTCTGCCTTTCTGCCAAGTGCCATGGTGGGCGGATTTATCGGAAGCACCATTAAAACAGCAGCAAGATATGGAATCGCAAGGGGCCTCTTTACCAATGAAGCAGGTATCGGAACCGCTGCCATAGCCGCAGCCAGTGCCAAAACAGACAATCCCCATAACCAGGCCCTTGTATCCATGAGCGCGACCTTTTGGGACACTGTGGTAATGTGCGGCATTACAGGCATCGTAATCGTTGCCAATATTTTAAAAAATCCGGCTTCCGTAAAGGGTATACCTGCCTCCGACCTGACAACTGCTGCCTTTATGCAGCTTCCCTACGGTGAGTACATCCTTGGCTTTTCCATTGTTGCATTTGCATTGGCAACTTTGATTGGATGGTCCTATTTTGGGGAAAGAGCCGTCTTATACCTTTTTGGAAAGGAGGGAATCGGCACATATAAATTGTGCTATATCGTTATGATATTTGTCGGTGCCGTCCTGTCCCTGGACTTTGTCTGGGAATTATCGGACCTCATCAATGCCCTTATGATACTCCCCAATGTCTTAACCCTCTGGCTGCTGCGAAAGGAGATTAAAAGTACTGAATAGTTTTACCTATTTGGTCTGCGGTTTCCTTATCCTTCAGATAACGGATGATTTCCAGAGAAAAGTCAATGGCAGTACCCATACCCTTTCCTGTAATAATATTTCCATCCGTAACCGCTCTTGCTCCCGTTGCTTTTGCTTCTATGAGCTTTTCTTCAAACCCCGGGAAACAGGTAACTTTCTTTCCCTTTAACAGCCCATTCTCCCCCAGAATACTGGGTGCCGCACAAATAGCTGCCAAAGCCTTGTCTTCCTCTCTGAATTTTTTCAGGAGGTTTACAAGGCCCTTATGGGCTGCCAGATTCTTTGTCCCCGGCATGCCTCCGGGAAGTACCAGCATGGCCGCATCCTTATAATCAAAATCTTCATACAATCCATCAGCTTCCACATGAATGCCATGGGCACCTGCAATTTTAATGCTGCCCGTCACAGAAACCGTGGTAATCTCAATTTCTGCACGGCGCAGTAAATCCACTACCGTAAGTCCTTCAATTTCTTCAAATCCATCTGCTAAGAATAAATATACCATAACTGCCTCCTTTTTTATTCACCGTCGATTGGAACTATCTTTATTTGCCTCATTATAGCATAAGTCCTTCCCGGACTGCAAACAGATTCCCCGGAAAGTCAATCCTAAGAAATTTCTGGTTTTATACCGATATATTATTTGTGACTGTTTTCAGTAGTTCTAAACCCTGTAAAATTCTTATCACAGGGTCTAACCACATTAAGAAAGGATGGGTGAATATTATGGATATTGCACAATTGTCTTCAGCCCTGTCAATGCAGAATACTTATGCAGCCGTTAGCACCGCAGTATTAAGTATGTCCCTGGATACCGTGGAAAAAGCCGGAGACGGAATCGTTAAGATGATGGAGATGTCTGTCAACCCCAATCTGGGAGGCAACATAGATATTAAACTGTAAGGTAAATTGTACCTGATCAGGTGGCAGCATCCTTTTCTTTACAACAAATAAACCGGTTTTGCTGCTTTGTATGCCTCATCAGAGGAAGCAGCAAATCCGGTTTTTGTTTTAGGGCTGTATCTTACTTACTTTATTTTAATTACGTATTTACTTATTAAAGTCCTGTAACTGTCGCAGTAACATCAAAATCGTCCAACGGTTTTCCTGATACTTCTGAAATCCCTTCAGACTCCTTATCTATTGATTTTAGTGAAACCATAATTTCTGAGTTTGTGGTAACCTTGGCAAAATCAACTCCAAACATACAATTCTCATCAAAGGTTATCTGTAATTCTCCTGCCTGATTTACAACGCTGGCACCCCTGCTTCTTAAACGGTACTGGACTCCATCAACCGTAAGAACATATAAACATCCATAGTTAAGGGCAGACTGCATGCCACCGTCCTTCTGATAAGTCACCGTCAGTTTCTTTTTTGCCATATCCAGTTCGGCACTCTTAGCTTTTAAAGTAGAATCCTCTATGGTGTTAACCACCTGATTAATACTGTTATAAGTGTCGCCGGCAGCATCGGCAAGTATTCCGCCATCCCTGCTTGCAATTTCTACCGTATAGGAGGACTCCTGCTTCTCTGCAGCATTATTCTGAACATTTATATGGCAGTAACCGTAACTGAAGTTTCCTCCGTACATCGGCCATTCCACACCGTTTACTTTAACGGTAAAATCCATTTCAGAATTTCCGATTGTCATGATTTTCGGAGAAACATTTATACCAAGGTACTTGCCGTCGGAAGATGCACTGATGCTTGTTATAGCCGGCTCCGCATCTTTTATTGTACACATACCTCCGTAATTGCCAATTGCTGATTCATCCCTGTATAATGAGAACTTTGCCATTGAATGAGGTGTGTTTGCTACATCTTCCAATTTATCTCCTTCATTGGGAGGAATATATGTAATAACTAATTTACTCAACTCTGTGACAGAGGGATATTCCAGTGTCAGATCAATCCAATTCTGGTAAGGCTTAAACCTTTCCTCTGTATTTTTGTGCAGGGAAACAGCTGTAATAGCAGCTCCGCTTACCGCATCGCTATTTCCATCCGACGTCGATACTGTGAAGGCATCTTTACTGACGTTAGCTGCAGTATTGAGTACTTCATTTACATATACACGGACTGTCCGTCTGGAGTTACCATTCCCTTCTTCCACGGCTTTTGACCAGTAAGCAGCATCCAAATTGGGAGGAGAATTATCTACGAAGCTGCTGACCGTATCACTGCCAAACTTAATCCGGTAGGGATGAGCTGAGGTAGATTCCGCCGTCTTGATAACAAAATACGCAACCAGTTCCTCTCCTCCGGTTATATTAATATTAGCCGGCACTGTTATTTCACCCGTTCCGGTAACCTTTACCGCTCCATCCTTGCTGCTGTAAATAAGCTCATGGTTTATTGTATCACCAGAGGTATTGGTTATTCCCAGATGCCCATGCATTACCGCTTCACTGGATGCATCCCAGGAGGTGTTGCTGTTAGATACAATATAGTAAATGTAGGCGGGAGATTCTTCTGAAGCAACTCCCTCTTTTAATTTCAGCTTTAAAGTTACATCCTTTGTTGTCGAATTTGGTACATCACCAAGTATGACCTGAGGATAACCCGTCTCGAAGCGTGCATCTAAAGGATATTCCGCAGACGGAGTGGGTGTAGGCGTTCCCGTAGGTGCAGGTGTTGTTGTAGGTGCGGGTGTCGTTGTAGGTACCGGTGTTGTTGTAGGTGCCGGTGTTGTTGTAGGTGCCGGCACCGTTGTAGGCGCTGCTGTAGGTACTGTCGGAGCAGTAGGTGTTGGAGTTGCCTTTACAGCTGTGTTATCCTGTACTCCTGTTGCATCCTTTCCTACTGTCACTTTTGTATCCGGTGTGGAAATCGTACTGTTACTGCCGTTAAGGGTTGCTTTTTCCACCTTTCCGTCACCGCTGATGGCTGTATTCTGCGCATTACTGGTGATACTGCCTACGGTTGTCTTCTCTGATACAGTGATTTTGGTACCTGCGGCACTTTCATTGGCGGCAATGGTGCTTACAGAGCCTGCTCCCTCCACACGGACAGCAGAATTCTTTGCACTTGTCACCACATCCTGGACACTGCCCGCTACTTTCAGCTCAGCGGAAACCGCTGTGGTTGAAAGCTCAACCTTCTTAATAACCGTATCCTCAGATACGGTTAAGGAAGTATTCTCTCCGTTAAGAATGACACTGGATATAGATGCATTCTTAGTTGAGACATTAATATCATTTCCTGTTACCTTAACTGTTCCAATAGGGCCATTCAGAATGACATCTTCACAGCCGTCACTGATATAGATTAATGTTACCTTTGCATCATTTGATACTTTAATGCTGACTTTATTATTAACCTGAATAATATCGATGGATGAAATATTGGAAGTGCCGAGAATCTTTATGGAATTCTCACCGCCTCCTCTGACGACCAGCTTTCCTTTGACTGTCACATTATCAAGAATAGCCTCTTTATCTGCGACACCGTCTCCAATAATCAAATTACCGTCTATTGTAACGTTGGACAAGGTAACATCCGGTTTATTGATAATTGTATTGCCTTTTATCTGTTTATCCGATAAGTTTTTTGTAATGGTATTGGGTATTGCACTAGAAAGATAATTTCTGAACTGCTTTTCTGTCATCATACTGTTTAGTGTATGATTTCCAGTAAGCTTGCTTTTTGATATTTTTAAGATTCTTGATAGAATAGTGGCTGCATAATTATAAGTGGCTTTCTCAGTTGCCTTCCCCAATTCGTGCTTACTGTTTGCCTTTATGTAGCCTGCATTGTAGGCAATTGCCATAGTTGCGTAATAGGCATCGCCCTTCTTGTAATTGACAATTTTCTTCATGTCCGATGCTTTTACTGTGGCCCCCAGCATGTCATTGATAATTTCACATACCTGACCGCGGGTAATTGCTTCGCTGTCCTTTTTCTTAACCGCAGCACTGATTGTTCCAAAAGGAAGCAATGCTATCGTTAAGCAAAGTACTAAAAAAGATGCCAATAACTTTTGAAGCTTCTTTCTCATAAGTGTAGTACCTCCTAAGATATTCTGTTGACATAACAAAAAAATTGTAGCATTATTTTACATGAGTGTCAATATAATCCAAACTCAATTATTAAGTTTTAACAAGGGTTTTCTAATTATAAATATAAAGGCTTATATCGGAGCTTTTTTCTGCTAAAACACCTCTGCCGCTCCCTTTTTAATAGCAGCTTTCTCAATCAGCCTTATTAAGAAAAAGGACAGCAGATAATAAAGAATCCCAATTCCCGCTTCCTGGAGCAAAAGCCGTATAAATTGAAATCTGCTTATCGTACCGAACAGCATATTCACCGCTTCAATACTGTGAGTAAGCGGAAGGAATCCGGACACTGACCTGGCAGCAGGGGGAAGCTGTTCTATGGGGAAATTTGCGCCGCAGAAAATCATCAGCACATATGACATAAAATTCAGTACAAAATGCATTTGGTCCGTAACCAGTCCGAAAATGCCAATAAACATACCAAAGCCTGCTGCCGCAAACATTGCCGTAACAACCGCTGTGAAAAACAGGAACCAGTTAATTCCTGAATAATCCACAGAAAATAGCAGTCCTCCTGCCAGAAAACCAATGATAACCGTAACCATGGCTGTAATGCAGGTAAAAAAGCCCTTATGCAGTATTATTCCAAGCTTATGGGATGGGGACACAATGAGGCTTCTGGTGCATCCATAGGCCCTCTCCGACATAAATGTACTTCCCAGTGTAAAGATACAGGTATTGATACACAGTAAAAAAGAATTGCCTGCAACCCATCTTGCCAGATTTGATGTCTGATAGCTGTATCCCGCAAGAACACAGTAAAAGATTAATGTAAGCAGAGGATATAAGGTCTCATAGCAAAGAACCTCTTCTATCTTGAACATGGATTTCCGGCTCTTAAAGCTTAACCACGATAACGTAAAAAACCTCTTCATCCTCATCAGCTCACCTCCAAGGTTGCCAGGACCCTTACCTGGCTCTCGATTAATTTCAAAAGAAAGTACCCTATGACAAGGTAAATGGCAGTAACCAATGCCAGTATACAAAGCACTGTATAAAACTCCTTTATATTCCAGGCCGTTGATACACTAATCCGGATTAATTTCACCGCCCAGGTCGGAGAAAGGATATAACTGACCGGCCTTACCCACTGGGGAAGTATTTCTGCCGGAAATACAAAGCCGCATACAAGAATAACTGGAATTTCAATACAATTCATATATAACTGTGTTTTTCTGGACAGGGTAAGCAAATAGGCAACAACAATTGAAATCACCGAAAAACTGACAACCGCACAAAGAATGGCTGACAGCAGGAAGTAAGGATGGCTTACCTTTATATCCACCCGAAACAAAAGCTTTGCCGTTAAAAAAGACAAAATAAAGGTGACCAGGCTCAGTATTGTATTCCCAATCACTTTTCCTGTTACAATGTCAGAAAAGCCTGCCGGAGCCACATAGATAAGTGAAAGGGTCCCATCATACCGTTCTCTGTTGATGTCACCTGCAGAGGAAAAGCAGATACAGCTCCAGAGTGCCATAAGTCCCCCGCCAAGGACAACATAGGAGGCAAAATCCTCCCGGCCGGAGCTTTTGAACATTTCATATAAAAGTATGGTGTTGACCACAGGGTTTGCAATCAGGCAGAAACGGAACATGGACCTGGCAAAGGAACATTTCATCTGCAGCAACGCCGTATAATAAATTACCCTCAGTCTTTTCATGTCAGCTCCTCCAGCATTTTTATGTAGACATCTTCCAGGGTTATTTCCCTGTTGGAAAAAGAGTGTACCCTTACCCCCTTTAAAATTTCCATAACCCCTTCAATCACTTCCGCCCCCTTGCTGAATTTTACCGTAAGGAGGCAGTCCTTATCCTCCTGCTGCAATATGGCCTCCTTTACGTCCCGTATCATTTCTATCTCCTTCACCTTATTTTCCGGAGGGCATTCCAGCCGGATTTCTATTACTTCCTCCAAGCCTGCCAGCTTCTTCAGGTTAGCAGGAGTATCCAGGGCTATCAGCTTTCCCCTGTTTAAGATTGCTATCCGGTCGCAAAGCTCATCTGCCTCATACATGTAGTGTGTGGTCAAAAGTATTGTCTTTCCCTCCTCCTTTAGCTTTCTTATGATATCCCGCAGCATTCTGGCTCCCAGAGGGTCAAGTCCCACCGTAGGTTCATCCATAAAGAGAATTTCGGGGTCATTTAAGAGTCCCCTTGCTATCTGCAGCCTCTGAATCATTCCCTTGGAAAAGGTCTCGACTAAAATATCAGCCTTTTCGCTCAATCCCACCAGCTGGAGTATCCTGGCAATCCTGCCGGCGGCTTCCTCCTGTCCAATATGATACAGGCAGGCGAAATATCTCAGATTGTCCCTTGCGGATAAACGCCTGTAAAGCCCCAATTCACCACCAAAAATAAAATTAATGCGGTTTCTTATCCTCTTCTCCTGGGAAAAGGTATCAAAACCCAACACCTCACATTTTCCCTTTGTTGGTGCGAGCAGCGTAATCAGCATCTTAATGGTGGTTGTCTTCCCGGCGCCATTCTGCCCTAAAAGTCCAAATACTTCCCCTCTTTTTACCTGAAAGGAAATCCCGTCAACCGCCCGGACCCTTTCCTTCTTCCGGTGAATCCATCCCTTTGCTGTAACAAATTCGCGATGTAAATCCTCAACGTCAATCACATATTCCATAGAATTCTCCTTTCGATATTCGATATATATCGAATATCATTATAATCGAATAATGTATCGATAGTCAATGCCATATTTATTTAAATTCGCTATAATTGAGCGTTAAAATTGTTATATTACTTTCTTTATGCTATAATTTGGTACAACCTTGCAGAAATGTGCAAATGCGCAGATATGGTATGATATGAGAAAGAAATATCGATAGGAAAGGATGGATGTAAGAATGTCAATAGAAAGAGTCAGACATTATTTTAAAGAATTAGGGATTGATGACAGGATTATGGAATTCGATGTTTCCAGTGCTACAGTTGAGCTTGCCGCCAGGGCCTTAGCCTGTGAAGAATGCCGGATTGCTAAAACCTTATCTTTCCATGCAGGTGAAAAAATCGTTCTGATTGTAACTGCCGGTGATGCACGGATTGATAATGCAAAATACAAATCCCGATTTGGGACAAAAGCAAAAATGCTTGCCCCAGAGGAAGCAGAGTCCCTTATAGGACATGCAGTGGGCGGTGTCTGTCCATTCGCGGTAAACGATAACGTAGAAGTCTATTTGGATGTGTCCCTGAACCGTTTTCAAACAATATTTCCAGCCTGCGGCAGCTCCAACAGCGCCATTGAATTAACTCCTGCAGAACTTGAAAAATACTCCAACAGTTTAGGCTGGATAGATGTCTGCAAAGATTTGCAGCCAATAGCAGGATAATGCAGGCTTAAATAGCCATATAATTAATTCAGCTTAAATAAAAGCTTTTCCATCGCTTCCAGCAGTTCCTTTGCGGAATTTCTGTTGATACTGTAATATTTGGAGCTTTTATCCTGCTCCTCATTTAGAAGGCCGCAGCTCTTCAGCTGCTCCATATGATGGGATATGGTGGAGGGTGCCATGGACAGCTCCTTCGCTATATCAAGCCCTCTTAAGGGTTCCTTTTCATTCAGCAGAGCGATAATTTTAAATCTGGTATCATCTCCCACGGCCTTCAGCTGCTTTAATATCTTTTCCTGATTTTGCTGCGGCTCCCGGATAGAATAAAACAGCACCTGGTTTTTCCCAAAAAAGCGAATCATTCTGGGAGTTAAAAATAAGCTGGGAGAAAAGTAAAATTCCTGGTAAGGCCCTCTGTTATGAAAGCTCTTCCCCATCATTTTCTGTGAGTATTCCAGGGGTTCCAGATGCTTAAGCTCCTCTCCGGTCTTTCCTGCTTCCCTTTCAAGGACTTCCTTTACTCTTTCATTTTCCCTGTAAAAACCATCGGCAGCCAGCTCCTTTACAAAGGCAAAAAAATCGCAGATTATCTTCCTGCTTTCTCTAAAAAGCATCTTACAGCCCAGATAGCTTCCCAAAAGCTTTGAATATTCCCTGTAAAGCTTTTCAAAGCACTCTTCCTTCTCAAGAGCTTCCCTGACAAGCTTTTCATTGAAAATATTAAAATAGCCGGACAAAAAGCTTGCCGTATCCATATGCAGGAGGTGAGCACAGTATGTATCCAGGCTAAAATCCGCCAAGGGATAGTCTGTCAGGGCTTCCAGCATTCCATAGGGACACCCTGCCGCTTGAAAAACCTCCGTAAGAAAGGCGTACTTTTTCTTCAAGGCATCCAGCTTCTTTCTGGTATATACCTGCATGCATATGCCATGTCCCTTTTCCCCCTCCAGGATATTAATAGCCGCCAGCATAAGCTCAAGCTCGTCCGAATATATATAATAGCTGTTTTTATTAAGCTCCTGATAAAACATGCATTAACCAACTTTCGTTCTTTCATAGTGCCTTCATCGTATCATCCCCATAACCTCTTGTCAACTATTTGCACGTGCTGCATGGGATATAATGCAGGTACCCAGATGACCCATGACTTTGTTTTGGTGGTTTGTCCCGGGAGGTTACTGTTATACCATTCTTTCTTTACAGCACTATCTAAGAACTAGAAAGCATTATACTGCTATTACTCTGTATTTCTTACGAATATAATGTTTGATAAAAAAGAGAGGATTCCCTATTATGAAAATTGTTGTTTTAGCAGGAGGGCTTAGCCCGGAAAGAGATGTGTCCCTGTCCTCCGGCAGTTTAATTGCCAACGCCCTGATGGCTTCCGGCCACGCCGTAGCATTGGCAGATATATATGAAGGTATTAAAGCAGAGGAGGAAGCACTTCCCGCCCTGTTTCTGACAAAGGAGGATAACCGCCGGTATGAGTACCACATACCGGATACCGCACCGGACCTGGAGGCACTTGTCCGTAAGAATAACGGGAGGAAAGAGCTGATTGGCAGCAATGTCCTTTCCCTGTGCAGACTTGCAGATGTGGTCTTCATCGCCCTTCACGGCTCTATGGGTGAAAACGGACAGCTGCAGGCAGTTCTTGACTGCAACGGCATCTCCTATACCGGCACCGGCTACACCGGATGCCTCCTTGCTATGGATAAGGACATTACAAAGAGGCTCCTATGCCATGATAATATCCCCACAGCCCCCTGGATAACAGATGATGCAGCCAACCTTACTCCGGAGAAAATCACAGCCTCGGTTGGCTTTCCCTGTGTGGTTAAGCCCATTAGCAACGGCTCCAGCATCGGCGTATCCTTTGCCCATAACAAGGAAGAGCTTTCCTCTGCCCTGGCCCTTGCAACGGATAAGCTCTCCTCCTTTGGTTCCAAAAGGGTACTGGTGGAAAAGCTCATTAAGGGAAGGGAATTTTCCGTAGGCATCCTGGAAGAAAGGGCTCTTCCGGTAATAGAAATCATCCCGAAGGAAGGCTTCTATGATTATAAGAACAAATACCAGCAGGGACTTACCACAGAATGCTGTCCTGCCGCCCTGTCTGAGGAGCTTGTAAAAAAAGTACAGTCCCTTGCCCTGTCAGTCCATAAAGCCCTGCACCTTGGAACCTACTCCCGGGTAGACTTTATTCTAAGCGGAGATGGCGAATTTTATTGCCTGGAAGCAAATACCCTCCCCGGCATGACTCCTGTCAGCCTGCTGCCTCAGGAAGCCAAGGCCGATGGCATCCCCTATGAAGAACTCTGCGAGAGAATTGCAAAGCTTGCTCACTCAATAATTTCAATTACTTAAAGTTCCGGTATTTCTTTTTCCTGCCTGGGCGTTTTTCCTAAATTCCGTGGGAGAAACACCGGCAGTGCTTTTAAATAATTTCATAAAATACTTTTCATTTTTATATCCTACCGCATTGCTGATTCCAATGATTGTCTCATCCGTTTCCTTCAGCAGCCTCCTGGCTTCTTTCATGCGTATGGCTTTTATGTAGTCCACAAAATTCATTCCCGTATATTGTTTGAATGCAAAGGAAAACAAGGAATAGTTCATGGAAATATAGTTTGAAACAACTGCCATATTCAAATCCTTAGAATAATTTTCCTGTATATATCCGATTGCACTTTGGACCTTTTGTTTGTTCTTGTAGTCGTCATATTCTGCCAGCAGCTTTTCATTTATTCTTTCAATCCACCTATGGACCGTCTCGTAATAAATGCTTGCGGTATCAAAAGAATACACATTTTTCAGATTCGCTGCTTCTTCACTTTCAAGGTCCAGAACATTTTTATAGCTGCTGCAGATTTTACCCACAAGGTCCTTCATAATTTTCATAAAATCATCCGGCTCAATCTGACCCTGCTTTGTTTTATATAATATCCTGAATAAGAACTTATTTACTTCGTCAATTTTATCCGTACCTACCATTTGGACCATCTGATCGATGATTTCCTCCGATATGGTTTCTTTTGCAGTTTCTGCTTTATTATACTCTGTTATAAAATTCCCGGTAGCAAAGGTGTATTTTCTGGCATATAAAGCTTCCTCATAAGCAATCCGCAGATCACTCAGGCTCTTATGCTCTTTGCTGACACCAACAAAGTAATCTTTCAATAAATTACTTAAGACTTCCTCTTTTATGTTCGCATGAATGAAATAAACACTCTGCCCGTTCACATCATCCAGTGCAATGATCTGTGGATCAGATACTGTCTGCCCGGATTTTCCATTCGTACAGCAAACAACATATTCATCCTTTACAAAGTATTTTCTAAAATAATTTTCAATTGCATAGGTATCTTCTCCGGCATTTCCCGGATTTAACAGTAAAGATTTAAACTGCTGGATTCCAATCCGGGCGGAATCTTCTGCCTGCCTTGCCTCCTCCTGAATCTGCTGCTCCAGCTTTTCCAGTATGGCATTGATTTTTTCACGCTCAATTGGTTTTAATAAATATTCCTTTGCCCCATACCGAAGCAGTTCCACCGCATAAGAAAAGTCATCATAGCCGCTTATTACGATTACTTTAGGGATATGAGGCAGGCTTTGAATCTCTTTTACCAGGGTTATGCCGTCTTTTTTAGGCATACGGATATCCGTAATCATTACATCGATTTTATTATTCTTGACGATTTCAAAGGCTTCTTCTCCGTTTTTACAAAGCAATATTTCTTCAATGGGCACGGAGGAGCGTCTTGCAATGGATTCGATGCCCTGCCTTATCATCTTTTCATCTTCCACAATTAAAAGCTTTTTCATAAAGTATCCCCCTTTAACATTACTGTCTACACCAATGGGATTTTTACTATTACTTTTGTATAGCAGCCTATTTTGGAAGCTATACTAATCCCATATTCACTGCCAAAACTGATTTTAATCCTGTCCTGGACATTCTTTAACCCGATACCGTTACCTGAACTTCCTGTGGTTTCAATTTCCCCCTGGATTTTCTTTTGCAGTCTGTCTATTTCTTCATCACTCATTCCCCTTCCCGAATCAGTGATTTCAATAACGCAGTAATTTTCATATAGAATCCCCTTCATATATATGCTGGTATCTTCCGCCAATTCCTCAATGCCATGATAAATAGCATTTTCAATAATAGGCTGCAGGGACATCTTCGGTATTTCCTGTTTATATATCCGCTCCGGCATATTCAGGCTTAGATAAATTTCATAATCAAACCGCAGGTTAATAAGCGCCAGATAATTTTTAATATAATCAATCTCTTCCAATACGGTAACATTTTGGGATACCCATTTCATACTATAACGCAGTAATTTGCCGAGAGCTGTTACTGCATCCGATATTTCGAACTTTTCCTCTATCTCTGCCATCATTTTTATGGATTCTAAAACATTGTAAATAAAATGTGCATTAATCTGGTTCTGAAGGGCTCTGATCTCCGAATCCTTTACAAGGATTTCTCTCTTAATATTGTCGGCCATGAGCTCGGTGATATGTTCAAGCATTTTATTAATCTGCTGCCCCAATTCTCCGATTTCATCGGCATTGGACACTCTTACCCGAACATCCAGGTCCCCCTTTTGCACCCTGTGAATGGTGTTCATAATTTCATAGAATTGCTTTAATATTACTTTGACTATCTTATCCGAAAAGATCAGCAGCATAATTACAATAACAAAAAAGCAGCCCCAAAAAATATTTCTCGTCTTTGAAACAGCCGCATAATCCTCCTTTAAGGATATGACCCGGAACAGCGTCCCCTTTATTTCTTTTACTGATTTAAAGCATACTATGACCGGTTCCTTATCAAGAGTCATCAGAACATAGCTCGTATCACCAGAGCTCTCTGGTTTATGTTTTAATATTTCATCAACGTTGTCCAGCCATCTGTTTTTCTTCTCCAGGTCATAATAATATTTACCGTTATCACTGGCAAAGCAGGTCCATTCATTGTCACCTCCGGAATAAAGATTGGCAAATAATAATTCCATCCTGGTAGATACTTCAATGAGGGCGATTTTCCCCTCTTCCAGTTCTTTATAGGTTACCAGGGCAACCAGATGCTGGTCTCTCGAAGCATAGAAGGAAGGAAGTATCTCGTCCTCGTAATCAAATTGCCAGGTCCCGGATTCGGGCAGGCCCTCTTTTGCCCAGGCAAGCCTTTTCACCCTTTCCATCTTATAGAGTACGGGCATCATTTCCGGAATACCCTGATAGTCCGCATATACTCTTACCTGATAAAGGTAGGGATTCGAATTGACGATTTTCTCCAGGGCCTTGATTTCACCCTGATAAAATTCAAGTAATTCCTCCGTTTTTATCTTTTCACCCGAACAGAACCGTTCTACATAATTCCAGAAGTTTTGGCTGTTCAGCATTACCTGGGTAGACATTTGGCACATTTCCACATTTTTCTGAATCTGTTCACAGTTCTGGGTAAAATTAATCTCTACGCTTTTTAATTTCTCCTTAATTCTGGAATCCCTGATATTATCAAAAAAGATAATAGAAAAAATAACCAGGGGAAAAACTACGATGGTCATAATAAGGAAAGTAAATTTATGACTTAATTTCAACACAGAAAAGTGCCTTTTAATAAATTTCATCATACCTCCGCAGCATATCAATTTATGAAAATCCAGGTGCTGCCGCAAAATACAAAAATTCAAATTCATTTTGCGGCAGCCTCTGATTTCCATTAGAAATTTACAAAAACACTACGCGAAAAGACAACCTGTTTTTCACCAGGCTGTCTTTCCACGCAGTGTATTCTTATTGAATTCCGAGTTTTTCCTTTGCCTCCTTCATCATTTCCGTCCTCTTATCCAGTACCTTTTGCATTCCGGCTTCCGTACGCATTTCTATGAATTTATTCCAGATAGAATCAAAATCTTTATCGGAAGAAGCCAATAACAGTTTTGGAAGGACAACTCCCCATTCATTATCAACTTTCTGCTGGATTTCAGCTTCCTCGGAGCCTGCCGTCAATGTCAGGTCATATTGAGAGGTAGACATTACATAAGGATACGTCCATCTCTCCATCTGTCCAAGGGGTTCAGCGGTAGGCACCGCCCACTTTAATGCCATGGCATTATCCTGGAACATCCAGTATGCGGAATCAGAACCATATTCTTTGTCATATTTATTTCTGTCAGAGTTTAATAAATCTCTAACCTCTTTTTTCATAGTAGGTACACCGTCAACATAATCCCAGGTTACACCTTCTACGCCAAGCCAGGTCATCAGCTGTCCATGCTCACTCATAAGGTAGGAGCATAACTGAATTGCACGGTCAGGATGCTTGCAATTCTTGGAAATCATTGTTAAGGTCCATCCGTTGATACCTGTACCCGGCAATGTATAAGCATCGCCCTTGCTGTTCTTAGGTCCGTCAACGGCAATATAGATGCTGTTAGGATCATTTTCATAAAGAATCTTTTCCTGTGTTGCCAGATCTGTTCTCTGATATAACATACAGAAGTAACGTCCCTGTGCGATTTTTTCTTCCATCTGAGCTCTCTTATCGATGAAAATATCATCAAGCAGATAGCCTTCCTGGCCTAATTCCCTGAAGGTCTTTAGCCATCTTATTAATTCGGGGTCGGTAAATCTGTCATATACCTTACCATCCTTTTCATAGGGTACGGCCAAGAAATTGCATAAGTAGTTATCAAATGAATTATTTCCGTTTGCTGCAAATTCATGGGCACCGATAGGGATAATGGGCTGGCCGTTAATTTCAGGATACTTAGCTGCCGCAGCCTTGACAGCGGCTTTGAAGCCTTCCGGAGTTGTCATGTCAGGACTTCCGATTGCTTCGTAAATATCCTTGCGAACCAGGAAGGTCTGATTAGAAGAAATGTTATCATATTTTTTATAGTCGGCAGGTGAAAATGAGGAGTTAGGATATCCATAGATATGCCCGTCTTCCTGGGTAAACCAGCCTACACGGCCGGGATCTGCAACATCGAACCAATAGGGATCATATTTTGTTGCCAGCTCATCCAGCGCATAGACCATGCCATCGGCAATAATATCCTTCACCTGAGGCTCATACCAGCCAAGTGTTACTAAATCCGGCAGGGTATCCGACGCAATCAGTGAATTCAATTTTTCTGCTTCATTTCCGGCAGGAACTACAAATTCAATGTTAACGCCGGTTTCTTTGGTGATTGTCTTGGAAATTAAATTTTCCCCCCAAGGTGTCGTAAACCAGGAAAAATTGATATACCAGGTTAATGTTACCTTGTCATCTGCATTCTTCTGCCAGCCCGGTACTGTTTCTCCGTCTGAGCCGCTTTTTGTGGGTGTGGCTGTGTCTTCCGCCCCTGGCGCTTTTGTTGCCTCCGGTGTAGCGGCAGCGTCCGATGGCTTGCTTTTGTTTCCGCATGCCGCCATACTCAAAACCATGATAAAAATCATAGCAAGAGCCATAAGCTTTGTAAACCTTTTATTCATTTTTGCTTCCTCCCTGAAAATATTAATCTATTCCTTAACTGCACCTACCATCATTCCTTTTACGAAATACTTCTGAAGGAACGGATATACGCAGCATATAGGCACTGTTGTAATAATCATAGCGGCCAGCTTAATAGAGGTTGAAGTGGTATCCGCCGCCGTAATATTGGAGGCGGAAATGGAATTTGCCGCCTGGCTGGACTGTACCTGGGCCACCATTCTGTAAAGATAGGTCTGTATCGGTTCCAAATCCGGCCTGGCCGTCATATACATCAGACCGCCGAAGTAATCATTCCACTGTCCCACACCTGCAAATAAGGCAATGGTCGCCAGCACAGGTTTGGATAAAGGTATTATGATTTTGTAGAAAATCTTAAAATCATCCGCACCGTCAATCTTCGCCGATTCTTCCAGAGACACCGGTATTTCTCTGAAAAAGTTGATAAATATCAGCAGATTAAAAAAGTTAAAGGCTGCAGGTATGATATAAACCAAAAAATTATTTAATAAATACATGCGTTTAAATAATAGAAAGGTTGGTATAATACCGCCTGCAAAGAACATGGTTACCGTCCCGATTGCCATATAATATTTTCTACCGATTAGATGATTCTTGGATAACGGATAAGCTACCATAGCCGTAAATAAAACATTCACTGCGGTACCAAGCAGTGTCTTTCCTATGGTAATTTTAAAAGCCTGCAGCACACTGCTGTTTTCAAATACCGTCTGATAATTTTTCATGGAAAATTGTCTCGGCCACCAGTAAATCCCCCCCATCATAGCATCCTTTGCATCATTCAGCGAGTTTACCAATACATACCAGATTGGGTAAATACATAAAAAGCAAATAATTATCATTAATATTGTATTGAATACATCAAATATTACAGTTCCTGTGGAACGTTTGATTCTTATACCACCTGTCTGTTTCACATCCATACCTCCTTAATATAATGACCTGCCAAGCAACTTTTTACTGGATTTGTTGGCTATTAGCAATAAGAACAAAGCGATAACGGATTTAAAAAGTCCCACAGCTGTTGCATAAGAGTAATTCCCCTGTGTCATACCCACCTGATAAACATAGGTATCAATAACCTGGCTCCTGGATATATTGACCTGATTCTTAAGAATTAATATCTGGTCAAAATTCGAATTCAACAAACCGGAAATCTGAAGTATCAGCATAATTGCAATGGTTCCGGTAATACAGGGCAAGGTTATAAATAATATCTTTTGCAGCTTATTGGCACCATCCACCGTGGCTGCCTCATAAATCTGCTGATCTACTCCGGCAATGGCTGCCAGATAAATAATAGCCGACCACCCAAGCTCTTTCCAGATATCAGAAATCAAAGCAATTCCCCAGAAAGCTTTCGGATCTCCCAAGAAAGATTTCGGTTCATCAATAATATGTAATGCCATAAAAAAATCGTTAATTACTCCCGTCTTTGACAACCATGTTGTAAGGATACCGCCAAGCACTACCCATGACAGGAAATGAGGAAGGTAAGAAAGGGTCTGGGAGATTTTCTTAAATTTAATACCTCTGATTTCATTGAGCAGAAGCGCAAAGATAATCGGCATGGGAAAGCCTATAATAAGCTTTAATAAGCTGATACCAATGGTATTGGTCATAATATCTGCAAAATAGATATCCTGGAAAAAATCCTTGAAATATTTAAGCCCTACCCACGGTGCTTCCGATATGGGTCTTGTAATCTTAAATTTCTTAAATGCAATAATAATACCTCCCATTGGAAGATAATTAAATATTAGCATCCAAATAAGTCCCGGAATGACCATAAACTGCAAATATTTCTGGTTCCACCATTTCCTGGCCAGGTTCTTCCCAGTTAATTTTTGTTTTGGCCGCTTTAATTCGTTCATCGTAGTTGACTTAGCCATACTGATTCCTCCATCTGTCTTCTTCTCCTAAATGATGTTCTAAATATCCCTGTGCTATAGCGGATATCGTATTGCTTAATTTCCAATAACAACTTTTTCCCAGACCTTCGTATTAACTGTGATATTATGCTCCGCCTTCAGGGCCTTATACTTTTTTTCAAAGGCTGCTGTCTCAGCTTCCTTTATGGCCTTTTCCACAGCTTTTTTGTATTCGCTCCTGGATGTGTTATCTTTCAGCTTAATGATGTAATAGCCTTTTGTGGTCTCTACCAGACCACTGACCTGGCTGGCTTTCATTGAGGTTATGATTTCTTCCAGATTATCTTCCTCTCCAAAGGTACCAGCACCTTTTAAAAACGTAAGTTTACCTGCCTTTAAGCCTGCTTTTTCAGCCAGCGCACTATAATCGGCTTCTGCATCTGCTTTGCCGGTCAGCTCCTCCACTTTATCTTTTTGATTCCTGTTGCCATAGATATATTCAATGTCATATTGTTCATATTTTTTCACATCTATGCTCTTTTTTATGGCTTCCTTATCAATGAAAGAGTCTATGTAATTATTATAATAATCCGTTGCAACAGTGATTTTCTCTTGAATCCCGATTAGCCTTTCTTTTGAAAGACCATAGGTGTCAAGCTGATCTGCCGGTATGTTTTTCAGAATATTTTCTGCCTTTTCCAAACTTGCTTTTTTCTCAGCCTCTGTCAGTGTATAACCCTTTTGCATAGCTTTCTGATAAAATATTTCGTATTTAACAGCATTCTCCATGGCCTGAGCCTTTGCTTCCTCCCACATGGTCTTGCCGTTATCTCCCTTCATTCCCCAATAATCCTTAATCCCCTTTTCTAAAAAGGAGGCATACAGCTCCCCCTGTAATTTTTCCAGCATAATATGATACATCATCTCATTCATAGAAATCTTGCTGTTATCAATGGTAACTACCAGCGAATCCGGTTCCGGATATTTACCCGAACAGCCTGTTATCACTAAAATAATGACCGCCAGCAGGCTGCATAAATTTCTTATACCAACAGTCTTATTTTTATTATTCACCCTATCAGTCATATAAGCTCCTGTCTGCCGGTTAAACCAGGCAATTTCAAAATAATCGATTCAACCCCTTTGTTAATTTAAGTATAACAAAGATATAAAAATACATAAGGTATATAATTTTACTTTAGGTATATTTTTTTTAGTTCAGCTTGAGATCATTTCTTGTATAATGTTGTACCTCCTTCTCTTATAAGGATACGTAAGCTCAAAGCAAACAAAAAGGAGTGAAAATTTACACTCCTTTTTGTTTATTAAAATCTGACTTGGGAGGCGAAAGGGTAGTCTTTCGAAAGGGGACGGCAATTTGCACAAACCAGAAAGACTCATGCTTCGATTCCAAGGTATAAGAAGTCCTTTCCATAGGCGCATTCGTTCTTTCTGGTTTGTGTAAATTGCCTGTGTCTCTTTTGAAGCAAGGCTTTTGTCCTCAAATCAAAATCTGGAATAACAACAATTTGTTAATGCCGAAATTACAATTGATAATTTAGTATAGTTTCTAGATTTATCTTATCTTTTTTAGTTTTGTTATTTTTTAGATATGATACTAAAATATTTTTTGAATGAAAAATATTTGTAATTTCATCTTTGGAAAGATTACCAGTATACAAAATAAAAGTCGTTTCATAATAAGAGTAATTTTCACTTATGTTATCTATTTTGATATTATCTCCAAACCAATAGCGTTCTATATTATCATAGGAGTTTACTATGTCCTTAAATTTAGGAATATCTATAGCTCTTTCAGTTATTTTATCATTATGTTTCATATCAAAAATAAAAGTCACCTTTTTAAAATCAGCTCTTGTTACATGATTAGTTCCTATACTATTAAAATCCTCATCTGATAAATTTGATATATTCATCTTGTGTTTATTATTGGGTTTTCAATTTGCTTTTTTGTTACACAAGAAACTAGTATTAAAAGGTTTATAAAAACCAAAAATCCTATCTTATACTTTTTTTTCATAATTTTGTCCTCCCTTATTTTTACTTTTTATCAATTTTAATTCTATACGAAATTATTGTCAAACAAATAATGAAACTTATTTATAAAATTGAGGTATTTATCAAATAATTCATTAGATTTCTAACTCAGAAAGCAGGAGAGAAATAATAGTTATTATTGCAGACTGTAGGCAAAATGGTTCTAGGATGTAATTTCTAGAACATCGGGGGAAGTTGTAACGATGCAATGCTTATCTAAATTCAAGCTCAAATTATTTTACGAAACTCTGTTGAGTGACATCATAAAGTACTACTATGAAATGACTAGACATTATTTTTTGACCACAATTATATTATGATTTTTCAATTTTATTCTATATATTTACTTATTTGTAATTTAGTAGTAATATAAAAATCATAATAAATAAGGAGGTATTTATGACAGATTTAATACCCTACAGCATTGACAGAGTAACAGAACAATTACTAATTGCTAATAAAATTCTTTTTCTGATTTCAATACTTATGATTATAATTACTATCACTGCGATAGCAAGTCTTGTTATTTATATCATTAATAAAAAGAAAAATAATAAATCATAATCTATAACCATAGAAAGTTAAATTCATAGATTATTAGCGGTGATTCCTATTTCATCATAAAGTGCGACTTTAGAAAGTGCATCATCATACGCACGTTCTGCAACTGGAACGTTACCAACTGTACATGTTGAATATCTTGGAAGTGGTGTAATTACTATTACTACAACAAAAACAAAGGATGATCAACTTAGTATAGGTTTAAGTATCGCACAAGTTAATTCTTATGGGTATTCGGTTACGAAGTCTACAACTAATATTGTTTATCTTAGAAAGCCAATAACGATTCAAGGAGATTTTTATACATATTCTCATGGCTGATTGTAAACAGAAATTGAACTAAATAAAATCCATAGTGGATGTATCTGTGTTATGATTTAATTGCCAAACCAAATCATGTAAAGGATACTCACTATAGACTACCGCATGACTACCTAAATTCCACTTAAAGATGGCTTTACTCCGTATAAGATTGCTAAGGAGCTTAGTATAAAAAAGATATTATAAAGTGCTAACATTACAATATCTCTTCAATAAAAAAACAGGATTCGAATCTTTTTAACCAATTCGAATCCCGCATTTTTTATCTTTCTTCTCTGAAATACGCCTCACCTAGACTGGCCGGAGGCTGGTTTTCATGTTTATTCCGCTTACTGGACAAGATTAATACAATGATGGTGACCACATAGGGAAGCATCTTGCAAAGCTCCTGTGTCGCCCTTGTCAGCCCTGGCAGGTAGATATATAGAATATAGAGTCCGCCAAAGAGAAAGGAACCCCATATAGCATTAACTGGCTTCCACAGGGCAAGGATAACCAAGGCAATGGCAAGCCAGCCCCTGTCGCCGAACCCGTTATTGTTCCAGGTACCTCCAAGATACTCCATTACAAAATACAAGCCTCCCAGACCTGCTATGGCAGCTCCGGAAATAGTAGCCGTATATTTATATCTGGATACATTGATGCCGGCAGCATCCGCCGTCCCTGGGTCTTCTCCGATTGCCCGAAGATTCAGCCCTTTTCTGGTCTTTTTTAGGAAGAACGCCAGCAGAACCGCAAGAATAACGGATAAATAAGTTAAAAAGCCATAGGAAAAGAACAAGTCCCCGATTACAGGAATCTTCGACAAGCCCGGTATCTCTGCCCGGTATGCGGAGGCTGTGGTCTTAACGGATATCTGGCCTACCCCTCCTGCAATCTTCGAAATGGAACCGCCGAAGAAATTGCCAAAGCCCACTCCAAAGGTAGTAAGGGCAAGACCTACCACATTCTGGTTGGCACGAAGGCTGATGGTCAGGACGCTGTATATCAGACCGCCAAAGGCAGAGGCCAGAAGTGACACGAACAAGGATATCAAAAGTCCCAAAAAGGCACTGGGATGGCTTGTCGATTTCTCGTAGAAGAAAGCAGCCATCAGGCCCGATATACCGCCCATGTACATAATTCCCGGGATACCAAGATTTAAGTTACCGGACTTCTCTGTCACAATCTCACCGGAGGCACCAAATAAAATACTGACTCCCTGGCTGATTGCATTCTGTAAAAATATTAACAGTAACGACATATCAGGCCACCTCCTTCTTACTCTTGCGGAATTCCAGTTTATAATTAATAAAGAACTCGCATCCTATGAGGAAAAATAACAGGATACCGGTTATAATATCCGATGCATTCTGATTGAGCCCATACTGGGAAGCAATCTGGATGGAACCCTGCTGCATAAAAACCAGAAATGCAGATACGAAAAGCATGGCTACGGGATTGAATTTTGACATCCACGCAACAATAATCGCCGTAAAGCCCCTGCCGCCGGCAGTACTGGTGGATATGGTGTGACTGGCGCCGCTTACAATAATACTTCCGGCAAGCCCGCAGATTCCGCCGGAAATCATCATGGTCCGGATAATTACCCTTTTCACATTAATTCCTGCATACTTGGCCGTATTCTGGCTTTCACCCACAACTGCGATTTCATAGCCCTGCTTGCTGTGCCTCATATAAAGGTAAACAGCCAGTGTCATAATAAGTACAAGGATAACATTGAGGCCGTACTGCATGCCGAATACATTTCCAAACCAGCCCTTTCTGGTAGCTCCGTTTATGATTCCAACCGTATTGGAGCCGGTAGGATTTTCCCAGAAAACAATGCAGAAAGTTACAATCTGCATCGCCACATAATTCAGCATCAGGGTAAACAAGGTTTCATTGGTATTATAGTAGGCCTTAAATACCGCCGGAAGAAGTCCCCACACCATACCTGCCAGACTGCTTACGATAAAAACAACCAAAAGCAGCAGCCAGTTAGGCAATGTATCTCCCAAATATATCATCATGGCTGCGGTGGCAGTACCTCCCATGAGAATCTGGCCTTCCGCTCCGATATTCCAGAATCTCATTTTAAAGGCAGGGGTAAGACCTACCGCAATAATCAGAAGGGTCATGGTCTCACGGATTGTTACCCACAGACGGCGTTTTTTTCCCACTGCTCCGTCTATGATTCCAAGATACACCTGAAAGGGATTATCACTTGTAATTGCTACAATCACAAGGGCGCACACAATCAGGGACAGTACAATGGCAATTCCCCGGATTGTCCATGCTTTCGTTTTGGAAACGCTGTCCCGCTTGGTCATTCGAACAAATACTTCTTTATTTACTGCTTCTTTGCTCATGCTTATGTGTCCCCTTTCTATCAGATGTCATCATAAGTCCGATTTCTTCCTTGGTCGCCTTTCTTGCATCTACAATACTGGCAACTCTTCCGCCGTTAAGTACCAATATCCTGTCACACAAATCCAACAGTACGTCCAAATCCTCTCCTACGCAGATAACGGCGACCCCTTTTTTCTTTTGCTCATTGAGAAGGTTATAAATGGTATAGGACGAATTGATATCCAGGCCCCTTACCGGATAAGCCACCATCAATACCGTAGGATTGGAAGCAATTTCACGGCCAACCAATACTTTTTGCACGTTACCGCCTGAAAGACGCCTTACAGGTGTATCCACACCGGGTGTTACAACATCCAGCTTTTCTACTATGTTACTTGCCAAATTCTTTGGCTTCTTTCGGTCTACAAAGAAATGTTTTCCGTCCTTATAGCTTCTAAGCATCATATTATCCGTCAAATCCATGGAGCCTACAAGTCCCATGCCAAGCCTGTCCTCCGGAACAAAGGATAAATGGATCTTTAAATCCCTGATTTGTGCAGCCTTCATATCCGAAATCTTTTCCGTATTACCTTCCGGTGCATAATAAAGGATTTCACCGCTTTCAATAGACTGAAGCCCTGCAACGGCTTCTAACAGCTCCTTTTGCCCGCTTCCTGCAATACCTGCGACTCCAAGTATTTCTCCGCTGTAAGCAAGGAAAGAAGCTTCCCTTACTACCTTAAGCCCTTCCCTGTTTCTGCAGGTTATGCCTCTCATCTCAATCCGTTTCTCTGTATTGGAAGGCTCCGTTCGGTCAATGTCAAGCTTTACCTTCTCCCCTACCATCATTTCCGTAAGGGATGCTACTGTAGCCTCTGCGGTATTTACCGTACCGATGAATTTTCCCTTGCGAAGTACCGTGACGCGGTCAGAAAGCTCCAGCACCTCATTCAGCTTATGGGTGATAATAATAATGGACTTTCCTGCTTTTCGCATGTTGCGAAGTACATCAAAGAGCTTTTTCGTTTCCTGTGGGGTCAAAACAGCCGTAGGCTCATCCAATATCAGGATATCAGCACCGCGGTAGAGTACCTTTACAATTTCAACCGTCTGCTTTTGGGAAACAGACATATCATAGATTTTTTGTGACGGATTCAGATCAAAGCCATACTGGGCGGTAAGCTTATTTATTTCTTCCTGTACCTGGTGCATCTTCAGGGTCTTGCTGCCCTGCAAGCCCAATATGATGTTTTCAGCAGCCGTTAATATATTAATCAGTTTAAAATGCTGATGGATCATACCAATGCCCAATGCAAAAGAATCCTTTGGGGAACGTATGGTTACTTCATTTCCGTTAATAAATATCTGCCCTTCATCCGGGAAATAGATACCGGAGAGCATATTCATAAGAGTGGTTTTACCGCTGCCGTTTTCTCCTAAAATAGATAGGATTTCACCCTTTCTGACAGAGAAGTTCACACTGTCATTTGCTATTACTTCGCCAAACCGTTTGGTAACATTCTTTAATTCAATGGCGTTTACCTGTTCCACAAAAAAACCTCCTACACAATAAATTTGCGGAACTGCAACCCGCAGTCCCGCAGAAAAGGCTAAAGAGCAAGCCTTGTACAATCTAATCGCCATGCATATCACAAGCCGGCTTGTGATACTGCTTAAATAATATACTGTTAATTTTTCGTCAATTCAGTAATACCATCAATTCTTAAATCAAAAGCAGGTGCAGAAATCACTTCTGATTCATGGAAATATCCATCGGAAACATAGGCGGAATATTTGGAGAAGTCTGCATTGTCCTTGATCAAATCTTCGATTTTGGAGCCCTGAACCGTAAATTTGCTGGTATCAAATACCTTAAGGGAACCATCTTTTAAGGCTGCTTCAACCTTTGCAACTTCATCGGCTGTTCCGGGAGCTACTACCTTATCATTTAAAGGAGAGATGCCAACAGCACCGTCTGAGAAGCCCTGGCTCCAGTCGGTATCGATAGCAGTACCGTCAATAATGGACTTAACAGCATAGGTATAGTAAGGTCCCCAATTGATTGTAGCGGAGGTTAATGCTGTGTTAGGAGCAACAGAGGTCATATCTACGTTATAGCCTACACAGGGAACGTTGGCTTCCTCACAGGCAGTGGGGGCACCGGTGGTGTCCGCATGCTGGCTGATCAATACACATTTACCAGCAATAAGCTGTTTTGCAACCTCATTCTCTGCTGCCATATCTGCCCATTTGTTAGTATACTGTACTTCCATGGTAACAGAAGGGCAAACGCTCTTAGCGCCAAGATAGAAGGCAGTATAGCCGGATACCACTTCCGCATAATTATAAGCGCCTACATAACCCATCTTAGCCTGGTCTGCAGTAATTGTTCCGTTTTTAATCATGTCATTTAATTTAAGGCCAGCTACAACACCGGATACATAACGGGATTCGTAAACACCTGTGAAGTAGTTATGCATATTGGCAAGACCGGAGGATTTTGCCTGGTAACCTGTAGCGTGGCAGAACTGAACCTTGGGATAATCCTGTGCTGCCTGCATCAGATAGGTTTCATGTCCGAAGCTGTTACCAAAGATAATATTGCAGCCCTGGTCAGCCAGGTCAACGGCAGCATCATAACAGGCTTCATCTTCACCGATATTGGTTTTCTCGATAACCTGGTCCTTGGACAAACCAAGATTTTTAATCATTTCCTTGATACCATCCATGTGGGCGGCAGTATATCCTTCGTTCTCATCGCCAATATATATAATACCCACCTTAATTTTGGACTTGTCAATGCCTGCGGCACTTTTTGCGGGAGTTGCAGTATCAGCTGCAGCATCACTGCCTGCGTTATTTTTATTATCCGTTTTACCGCATCCTGTCATCATCCCGACTATCATTGCAAATACAAGCAATAACGTAACCACTTTCTTCATAAAAAATATTCCTCCTATAAATTTTTGTAATGCCTGTAGGTCAAGCCAAATGCTTGTCCTATAGCACCATACCATATGGAATCTAATCGTCACATGGATACTTCACCACATGATTGCATTTATAACATAATGCTGAAAGCATATGTATCATTGGGAAAATAAACCTTATGGTCTCATAAAAGAAAGGAGTTGTATGTATTAAAAATACAACTCCCTCCGTTGGGCTAATGTTGCCAAGCTCTTTACCCAAGTACTGTAAGGTATTTATCAACACTTACAATTTTCACACATAGTGTAAAAAGCTCCATGGCTGTTGTCAAATCCTTTAAAGTGGGGAAGGAAGGTGCAATGCGTATATTGCTGTCGTGAGGGTCCTTTCCATATGGGTAGGTTGCTCCTGCAGAAGTCAGCTTGACTCCCGCCTTCTGAGCCCTCTCAACGACTGCTTTTGCACAACCGTCCAATGTATCAAAAGATATGAAATAGCCTCCCTTGGGTTTATGCCAGTTGCCAATCTCAAGTCCGCCAAGCTCTGTCTCCAGAATAGTAAGAACCGTTTCAAACTTCGGCCTTAATATATTTGCGTGTTCTTTCATATGTTCAATAATGCCGTTTATATCCTTATAATATCTGACATGGCGCAGCTGATTTACTTTATCGTGACCGATTGTCTGAATTGCCAATTGCTTTTTGATATCGACCAGATTGTTTGGTGAGGTTGCAATTGCAGCCACGCCGGAACCTGGAAAGCTTATCTTGGAAGTAGAGGAAAATTTATAAACAATATCGGGATTGCCGGCCTTTCTGCATTCTTCCAGGATTTCCAAGATGTTTTCCTGATCATCCTCATAAAGGTGATGCATGCTGTAAGCATTATCCCAGTAAATACGAAAATCCTTAGCGGCAGGCTTTAATCTGGCAAACCGTTTCACTACCCTGTCGGAATACGTAATTCCCTGAGGATTGGAATACTTGGGAATACACCAGATTCCTTTCACGGCTTCATCTTCTGATACGTATTTCTCTACCAGGTCCATATCCGGCCCTTCCTCTGTCATGGGTATATTAATCATCTCAATGCCAAAGTATTCCGTTATGGAAAAATGCCTGTCATATCCAGGTACCGGACATAAAAATTTCACCTTGTCCAAACGGCACCAGGGAGTACTTCCCATAACACCATGGGTCATAGATCTGGAAATAGCATCATACATTATATTCAAACTGGAGTTACCATATATAATCAGGTTCTCGGCAGGAACCTCTATCATATCGCCAATGAGCTTTTTTGCTTCCGGCAGCCCGTCAAGGACACCATAATTGCGGCAATCCGTTCCGTCATCACAGGTAAGGTCGGAGGAACTGTTTAATATATCCATCATTTCCATGGATATATCCAATTGTTCTATACAGGGCTTGCCTCTCGACATATCCAGACTCAGATTAAGCCCTCTCAGCACTCTATATTGTTTTTTTAATTCGTCTCTTAATTCCAGTAATTCTTCTCTGGACATCTCTTTATAGGCTTTCAAGAAAAAGACCTCCTTTGCACTGCCATTTGTGTCAGTCTATCACAAAATTTATCCTCATGCAATGGAAAACAAGCCTTTTTCACCGTTTTTGTCAAAATATTTATCAATTTTACATTCGTTACTTCTCATTTATAAGGACCGTTTATGCAACTCATATTCCCTGCTTATTTATGATGTAAATTAGTTCCTAATAGATAATTCTTCTATTTGAAAAATAATCGCATACAATTATTTTCACAAAGGTGCTATGTATTTCATAAACTTCTTTATGATTTTATCAAGATTATAGGTTTGATCATTTGTTTGATTCCGGTTTGATATGTTCTTAATCTTAAGCTTTCCCGGCATCCCGCCTGCCTGATTATACTTTCAAAATGATATTTTTTTAACATGCTTTAAAAGTGCAATATACTTTTGATACTGCTGCCATATATATTATTATAGTGCAGAACACCTTTTGCCAAATACAATTTCCTTTGAATTGCTATATGCATTTCCTTTTTCAATAGCATAGAAATATATAGCAAAAAATGTTATAATAAAAACACTTATAAAATCAACAGACATTATATGATTGTCAGATACATAGTACTTATCAGTTATCAAATATCTGACAGTTAACAAGCATCTGGCAATCAACAATATCTGTAATTTATTAATACTAATCTGATAAATAATAGATTTTAATTTTAAGAAAGGATTTATCATTATGGGGGAACCGCTGGTCAGTATTATTGTGCCGCTATATAATGGAGAGCAAACAATTGAACGTTGTTTAACCAGTATCCGAAACCAAAGCTACAAGAATATTGAAGTACTCGTTGTTAACGATGGAAGCAAGGATCACAGCATGAAGGTCTTAAAAAAATTCAGAAACAGTGATCCGCGTTTTCATATACTGAACAAGGGAAATTCCGGCGTAAGCGACAGCAGAAACCTGGGGATGAAAAATGCAAAAGGCAAATACATGCAGTTTGTAGACAGTGATGACTGGATTGTTAAGGATGCTACCGAAACCCTTGTAACTATGGCTGAAACCTACAGCTGTGACATGATAATTACCGACTATCACCGGGTAGTCAACCACAAAATATACATTAAGGGACATATACCGGAAGAAGGCCTGATAAGCCGCCGGGACTTCGGGGAATACATGATGAAGGCACCTGCTAATTTCTACTATGGTGTTATGTGGAACAAATTCTTCCGGACAGATATCGTTAAATCCCATAAATTAAAATGCTCCAGAGACTTAAACTGGTGTGAAGATTTTCTTTTCAACCTGGAATACCTGCAATATGTGAAAGATGTCTGTGTAGTAAAAAAACCAATATACTATTATGTCAAAACAAAAGGAAGCCTCGTAGCTACCCAGGTAAATCTCAGGCAGACCATCCGAACAAAAGGCATTCTTTTTGATTATTACAAAGATTTATACAAAAGCATAGATTTATACGATGAAAACAAACTTCGTATACAGATGTTTTATCTTGCTGTTGCCAGAGATACCGGGAAACGCAAGAAAACTTTAACCGATACCAAAACAACGGAAAAACTCAAAAAAACTTCTCCGCTGACACAAATCTTCGAACCGGAGATTGATGAAAACATCATTACGGAGAAAAAAGCGGATAAGAAGGCGGATAAAAAATCAAAGAATAAGAAATCCGAAAAGAAGCTTACTGAAAAGAAAGCTGAGAAAATATTCACCGAAAAGAAAACACAGAAGAAACTTTCAGAGAAAAAATCGGAGAAAAAAACTTCAGAGAAAAAAGCAAAGAAATTCTCTGAAAAGAAATCAGAGAAAAAACTCTCTGAGAATAAAATTGAGTAACAACCCTCTAAGTTAATGCTGAGCTAGAACTCTCTGCGAATAAAGCTGAGCTGAAACTCTCTGTGAAGAAAGCTGATTACCAACGCTCTAAGATTAAAGCAGAACTGAAACTCTCCGCCAATAAAGCCGGAATGAAACTCTATAAAAAAGTGGAGCAAAACATAATCGTTTTGCTCCTTATTTTTTCAGCTCTGCTGCCTGTGCTTCTTCTTTAATCAATCACATATATGCCGAATCCGAAATCCGATATTCTGATATATTGTTTTCCACTGTCAATAACAGACTCTTCCGATAAGATTACTTTCCTTTCCGGTACTTCTGCTCTTTCTTCTCCATCCCGGGCATTTAAACATACCAGAAGCCTTCCCTTTACCCCCGCTCTGATAAAGGAATACAGCCTGCTCTCCTTATCAGCCTGCAGCACCTCATAACCGGATTCAACACGGATGTATTCTTTCCTGATATTAAGAATTTTCTTTATAAATTCTTCCAGCTCCCGGTCTTTGCTCTGCCAGGGCATGGGACTTCTGTATTCCGGCTCCGAGATGCCCTCTATCTTCTTCTCATCCCCATAGAACAAGCTTGGTACACCGGGAAAAAGCATCAGGAAGATAAAGGCAAGTTTCCATCTTCTTATATCACCCCTGCAAAGGGACAGAAATCTTGGTACATCATGAGTATCCAGCAGGTTCAACTGCCCCAGGGCAATATTAGTTGGATACCGAAGCATCATGTTTGAAACAGCACCGGCAAAGTCGAAGGCATCCATATTACCAAAGGCGAAATACTCCCTGCAATATTTTCTGAAATCATAATTCATGGTAGAATCAAAGGCATCACCCTTTAGCCACTCCTCTGCATTCTCCCACACCTCACCGATTAAGACAGCCTGAGGGTTTTCTTCCTTAGCCGCCATTCGAAAGGCCCTCCAGAAATCCCTGGAGACTTCGTTGGCCACATCAAGGCGCCAGCCATCCACTTTGTATTCCCTGAGCCAATATCTGCAGACCCCTGTAAAATACTCCTGTACCTCTTTGTTGGAGGTATTCAGCTTCGGCATCTTCCTCTCATAGGCAAAGCAGGCATAATCCGGCTCTCTGCCGCCCTCCGGCCTGTTTACCGGATAGTTAAGCTTATAAAACCAATCTTTATATTTTGAAGTTTCCCCGTTCCTGATTACATCTTCAAAAGCAAAAAAATACCAGCTGCAATGGTTAAATACCCCATCAATGATAATATGCATATCATTTTTGTGAACCTCTTTTACCAGCTCTTTAAAATCCTCATCACTGCCAAAGCAAGGGTCGATATGATAATAATCCAGAAGGTCATATTTATGGTATTCTCCTGCCGTAAAAATGGGGTTTAAATAGATGCAGTTAAAACCCATTTCCTTAATATATCCCACATTTTCAAGAATGCCCCTGATTGTCCCTCCCAAAAGGGCTTTTGACTGTGTTCCATCCTCTAACGGAATTTGTTTTTCCTGAATGGTAAGGCTTTCCTTACCCGTAGCAAAGCTGTCGGGAAATATATTATAAACTACGGAATTCTTAAACCATTCCGGTACATCCGGTATTTCATCCCTTAAAATATAAGGGTATTGGTAGTATTCACTCCGCCCCTCAATCACTCTGCCCTCCAGAAGAATATCCGGCAGCTCCGACTGGAACCGGTCAGCATAATAATATGTCCATTCTTCTCCGGATTCCAGTCTGAAATAATAACATACCCTGTTAAAGGGTACCTCAAAGACCGCCTCATAATATTCAAATAGCTCATCCCTTGCCACAGGCTTCATAGGCAGCGGAGAAAATTGCACCGGACTTTTGGTACAGGCCCTGTCACCTATATACAGGATACAGGCAGTCAGATCGCCTGCTGCTGCCCTTAAGCGGATAGTCATGCTATTCACGCTGTTTGGGAAAGCATACTGGGACTGGGGTATATGTAAAATTGCACTTCTATTCATGTCGTCCTCCCTGCATGTCGTAAGTTTCCTTGTGAAACTGCTTTACTTTCAATCTGACCGGTATTTAGCACCGGTATTAACCCTTTACCCCTCCGGAGGTCAGGCCGGATACCATATACTTCTGAATAAAGAAGAATAGGATAAGGATTGGTATGGATACCAGAATGGCTGCTGCCGAGAATAAGGGCCAGCTCCTGCTATAGTCCCCGGCCTGGAGCTGATACAGTCCTCCTGCAAGAGAATAACTGTTTTCATTTAACATAAAGGTAGTTGCAAACAGGTATTCATTCCATACAAAAATAAGAACCATAACGGAGGTTACAATGATGGCAGGTCTTGCTAAGGGCAGAATTATTGCTGCCATCAGCTTGAAATTGCCGGCTCCGTCAATCTTGGAGGCTTCTTCTATTTCTAGGGGTATGGTGTCAAAGTACCCTTTCATATTCCAGATTCCAAAGATACACATTGACCCGGCATAAATCAGGATGAGTCCCAGATGCCGGTTTAAAAGGTCCATCTGCTTAAACAGGCGGAAAATGGCAAACATGGATAGAATCTGAGGAAAGGCATTTAGGAGCAGTAACCCTTTTAACACCCCTCTCCTTCCCGGAAAGCGAAACCTTGAGAAAGCATAAGCAGCCTCTACCGAAACACTCATAGCAATTACCATGGTGCCGGCACTTAGTATCACAGAATTCTTAAGCCATATCAGAAAAGGCTCATCTACTATTATAGCTTTAAAATTACGCAGGGTCGGATTGTCCGGCAGGAAAGATATACCGGAGGTCAGTGCGGCGCTGCCTGGGCTTAATGCCAGTGAAAGTGCATAGAGTATCGGTATCAGCCCTAAGAAACACAGAAGGATAAAGCCTATATTTAACAGAGTATAACCCACTGTCCTTTTTAGTTTATGCCTTTTCATGATTGTCCTCATTCCTGCGCACACCCTTCGTGCGTCTTCCTTCTGTGGCAGTTCCCCTCCGCCTGTATTTCGCTCTTTTCGGCCTGGCCATGCCATCCATCTGCTCATCCCCCACTCCCCTGTTAGTACCCAGGGAAAGTACTATGATAATAGCAAATATTATGATGGACACCGCAGAGGACAGGCCGTAGTTATTGGAAACAAATGCATTTTTGTATGCATAGGTAATAATTGTCTGAATGGTCGCCCCGGTATAAGCACCTTTTTGCATGGTAAGCAGGTAAAAGATATCAAACTGCTTAAAGGTGGTAAAGGTAGTCATAATTACAGCCGGTGCCATTATCGGTTTAACGAAAGGAACGGTAATGCTGATATTTTGCTGCAGGAATCCCGCACCATCCAGCTTGGCACTTTCATAATAGCATTTGTCTATACTTTGCAGGGCACCGTCAAACATCATAATCATAAAGGGCAGTGCCATCCACAGGTTTAAAACCATACAGGAAAGAAAGGCAGGAATATTCTCCGAGAGAAAATTCATCTTGGGCAATCCAAGTATACCTGCAAATTTGTTTATCAGGCCGAATTCCGTATTATACATACCTACCCGCCACAGCAGGATGGATACATAAGCCGGCATGGCCCAGGGAAACATCAGCAGAGTCTTATAGAGTCTTCTGGCCTTTAACCCCGGTGCATTGAGCCCCAGTGCAATAAAATAAGCCATTACCGTCTGCAGCACCATATTGACTGCTGTCCAGACAAGTGTCACCAGAAGAGCGTTCAGAAAGCCCGAATCCACTTTAAACAATGCCCTCCGGAAATTTTCCAAGCCAATGACCTTATAATCCAGCCAATGAAACAAATTCATATTGGTCAGTGATATATAACCGGTATAAAGGATGGGAAATACTATTATGATGCCTATCAGAACCAGTGCCGGGAATGAATACAGCCACGGCTGATACTTCTTTTTTCCTTTCATGCTACATTCCTTTCCTTTCCTTCCTTAGCAGTAAACCTTTATTTCTGCCTCCCTACTGCATATCAGCAATGGCAGTCAGTGCTTCCTTCTGATATTTTTCCGCAGCCTTATTAAGGTCTTCTCCTGATTTATTCACAGCTGCCAGAAGCGATTCCGTAGGTGCCCACATAACCGACAGTTCCGGAACATTCGGCATGGGCTGTGCCGTATCTGCTGTTTCCTTCATGGCTACTATCATTTCATTGGCAGCAACCTCAGGATCATCATATGACTTTGTATTGGCCGGTGCACAATTTGCTTTTTTCGCAAGCATCGTTCCTGTCTCTTTACCGGCTAAAGCCTTTAACACTTCACTGATTGCTTCCTTTTTTGCTTCTGCGGCATATTTCAGAACACAAACTCCCTGTACTCCCGCATAGGGTGCCAGTCTGCTGCCATGCGGCAGAACAAAGTCGGACAGAGACTTATATCCCAGATTTATCCCTGCTTCCTTAATCCCTGATATCAGCCAGGGTCCTCCTATTATGGCTGCTGCTTTTCCATCGTTAAACAAAGTATTTACCGTATTGTAATCACCGTCTGCCTCAAGGTCTGCAAACTTCTTATTGTAAGCGATTGCATCCTTAGTGAATGAATTGTTTAAGCCCGGGGTACCGTCGGAGTTTAAGATATAACCTCCGAAACCGTTAATAAACGGTGAAACATTATAGGCCGTGGAATGCTGGTTGACAAGGGCATAGGTACCTGCCGCCGTATCGGTATTTTTCTTCATATACTGATATAATTCTTCTGTGGTATTCGGAACCTCTCCCTTCCATAAATCCTTATTATAAAGGAACAGCAAGGTTTCAAAATATACCGGAAGCTGATACTTCTTCTCCTTATAGGTTCCTGCCTCTACCGTCATAGGTAATAAATCCGCCATAGCTTCCTCTCCGATCAGGTCCGTTACAGGAGCCAGTATCCCCATCTCCGCAAACATTCCCACGGAATCATTAGCATAAAAATACATATCCGGGCCGTTTGCGGCGTCGTTGCCGTATAGCTTGATCTGATCCGTAAGACCGGCCTTTTTCTCAAAGGTAACGGTAATTTTACTGTCCTTTAAACTTTCATTGAGACTTGTCTGAATGCTATTCATGATAGCCTCATCTCCGTCATGCCAGATTTTAATCTCTACCGGCTCTTTTTCCCCATTGGCTGTCTTATTCTCCTGGGCTGTTTTATCCCCCTGGTCTGTCTTATCCGCCTCAGTTGTGATATCTGCTGCATCTGGTTCCTTCTCGGAACTGACAGTGCTGTTCTTACTGCAGCCTGCGAGACTTACCACAAGCAAGCCGCATAGAATGATTTTAACAAATCGTTTCATACTATTATCCTCCTTTACATTTAGGAAATCGTTTTCCAACACCCTTTTTCAAAACAATCAATTTTTATGTTTGTTTCTGTTATTTTTACCATATAAACAGTTCACAGTCAATTATACTTTAGTAAAAATAGTTGACTTTGTAAGGAAACCGCTATACTATAATAAAAAAACTGTATGTATTTAAGGAGGAAAAAATGCCTATAACCATTGGTGATGTTGCCAGAGAGGCCGGAGTATCTACTTCCACGGTTTCCAAAGTGCTGAATAACTGGACGACCATATCCCCGGCAACAGCGGAACGGGTGCAGGAGACTATCCGTAAGCTGAACTATACGCCCAATTCCAGAGCTGTCAGCTTTGCCCGCCAGACTACACAAAATATCGTATACCTGACCTCTCTAAGCAAGGATGAAGCTTATCATAACCCTCATATGTTCGATATCATGTGCGGCGTTAATAAAGTGTTATCAGAAAGCAACTATTCCCTTACCCTTGTGGATACCTCCGCAGATACGGATAAGGGTGAATCCGTGGCTAAGGTTATGTCAAAGAAATGTGCGGATGGAATGATTATCCATGGCTCTGCCATTAATAAGGAAATAGCGGACCTGATTACCAAACAGCAGTTTCCACACATTTTAATCGGCCATCCCGGCTTTGATACCCAGTTATGCTGGGTCGATACCAACCATGCCCTGGCCGGGCAGACAGCCGCCGAATATTTGATTTCCTGCGGATACGGCGATATTGCATTTATCGGAGGCAGGCAGACCGATTATATTTCCACACAACGGCTGAAGGGCTTCCTTGGAACCATGCATCAGTACGGTTATCTGGTTGCTGCAGATAAAATCTGCTACACAGATTCCGGCATTGAGGAAAGCTGTCAGGCAGCTCTTGCTCTTCTGCAAGCCCACAAGCCTCCCAGGGCTATTGTCTGCGAGAATAACACCATTGCTCTGGGAACCGTTAAAGCCATTGAAAAATTAAACCTTAAAGTACCGGAAGAAATCGCATTTCTAACCTTTGATTTATACCCCTATACCAAAATCCTTGACCCCAAACCTGTGGTAATAGACATCAATGTATATGACATGGGAATCCAAGCCGGTAATATGCTGCTTCGAAAACTGGAAAATCCCTCCCTCCAGATACAGACCTATACGACCCTGCCGGTTATATGTGCTTAAGGTACTGTTCCTGTTCTGCCACACAAAAAGGGCTGTTACAAAAGGAAGCTCTGCGGAGCATAGCTTGCCTCACACACCGGTTGACCGACATCTGGCATGATTTGTATGCTAAAATCGTACATGAAATGTTCGCTTATAGCATACAAATCATATCATCTGTCTGTCAAACAGTGCATTATGGCAAGCTATACTCCGCAGAGCTTCCTTTTGCAACAGCCCCTTCAATATAATGCTTCATAACTTCATTATTAAATTTATTCCACTTTTGAACTCATTTCAAATATACCGGATTTAGAGCGAATACAAAAAAAGCCCTGAAGAACAAGGCTTTTAAATAATGACTGCGGATGACAGGACTTGAACCTGCACGGTATCCCACTAGATCCTAAGTCTAGCGCGTCTGCCAATTCCGCCACATCCGCTTAATTTCTATTACAAAATGAGACATCCGGGATTCGAACCCGGGACACCTTGATTAAAAGTCAAGTGCTCTACCGACTGAGCTAATATCCCAACTGTTTTTACACCGCCTGCGGCAGGTGCCCTCATTTCAGCTGTCATAGGCTGACTGGGCTGGCTGGATTTGAACCAGCGAATGCAGGAGTCAAAGTCCTGTGCCTTACCGCTTGGCGACAGCCCAATGGTACTATTACCAAGGTGGATAAAGGGATTCGAACCCTTGGCCTCCAGAGCCACAATCTGGCGCGCTAACCAACTGCGCTATACCCACCACAAACAATAACACCTTATCTTATCCATATCGTAAATACAGCATGGCTGTCTTATCCCACTGCTGTGTATATACCTGGACAAGATAAAATGTGCCAGAAGGGATTCGAACCCCCGACACATGGCTTAGAAGGCCATTGCTCTATCCAACTGAGCTACTAGCACACATAAGATGTACAACTTGTACATCAAGCGGGTGATGGGAATCGAACCCACGTATCTAGCTTGGAAGGCTAGTGTTCTACCATTGAACTACACCCGCATATTAAATTTTATCATCAGTCACACTAACAAAGTCGGGGTGACAGGATTCGAACCTGCGACCTCTTGATCCCAAATCAAGCACGCTAGCCAAGCTGCGCCACACCCCGTCAGCGCCTTATTTCATGTGGCCTTCGTGACGCAAGAATCATTATATAGGATGAGGGCTTCTTTGTCAACGAATTTTTTAAGTTTTTTTATTAATTTATTCAATTCGGTAGTAAACAGTAGGAATTTTGTTGAATAATCCCTATTTTAAGACTGAGAACCCCTAATGAATGCTATGGAATATTTTCTGGTGATTTTCTTTTCATAAAGGATTTTATTCATACTTTTTAACTTTTAAAGTGGTATTATATTCTCTTATTGTCCTATTAAGTCTTGAAATATTATCTTCTGTTATTTTTACGTCCTTGCAATTTCTTACCTATATCATATAAATCAGAAGATACACCCTCATAAACAGTCGCATAATCATTTCTCTCCTATTTTTTTTGCATATAAGTAAGGACGTGCTGCGTCCTTACTATAAAAAGTTAGTTTTGCAACACACCCATTTTTACCTATATGCTTGAGTCACCTGGTGTTAATTTCCAAAACTCCTAAATCATCCCTGCTAATTGCCTTATTTGTTATAGCATTATATTACAAATCCACACTGTCTCTTATCTCTTGTTTCCACTTTACTGCATTTTAAATTTTCCAATTTCAGCTCTTAATGATTGTGCCTGAGCTGCAAGTTCTTCACTTGATGCGGAGCTTTCTTCTGCCGTTGCTGCATTTGTCTGTACAACAGCTGACACCTGCGTAATGCCTTCATTGATTTGTTCAATGGTTGCCGCTTGTTCTGATGATGCCATTTCAATATCTCGAATCGCATTACTTACTAAATGCGACTGCTGTGCTACATCATTTAATATAAGAAGAGTTTCAGCTGCAAGTCTTTCACCCTCTGCTACAGTATCTACAGATTTTTGAATCAACTCTGACGTTTGCTTCGCTGCATCTGCCGACTGTTTTGCCAGATCTCTTACTTCTGAAGCCACTACTGCAAATCCTTTTCCTGCATCTCCTGCGCGAGCTGCTTCAATTGCTGCATTTAGAGAAAGTAAATTAGTTTGTGCAGCAATCTCTTCAATCATTTTTGTAATATCGTAAATTTTACCAGAAGCCCTACTAATTTCATCCATTGCACTATTTAGGCTTTGCATATGTGCATTTCCATTATGTATTCCTTCTTCTGATTGTGCCACATACTCTGCAGCTTTTCTTACATTGTGGGCATTTTGCTCTGCTTGTTCTGCTACATTTTCAATAGAAGCGTTTATTTCCTCCACTGTAGCCGCTTGTTCTGCCGCTCCAGAAGCTAATAATTGTGCTGCATCTGCTATTTGTCCTGCTCCAGCATTCACCTGTTCTGATGCCACACTAATAGCATTTAACGTTTCGCTCAAATCCTTTTCGATTTTTATTAATGCCAAACCAAGTACATCTTCTTTGGAACGAAGTGGAACCTGTTGTGTAAAATCACCGGAGCTAATAAGTTCTGCTACTCTTACCTGCTTTTGTATTCCTTCCACCATTTCAGTAAAGGCCACTGCAAGCTGCCCTGTTTCATCCTTTGAATCAATACCAACTAATTTAATATCTACACGTCCATTAGATATTTCTTTTGCAGCTGCAACTACTTGTTCGATCGGCTTACTTATTATACGAGAAAGCTTCAATCCTAACAGTATTGCGGCAAGTGCACCAAATATTGAGATAATAATCAGTATAATTGTCAACGCAATTGCTGTAGATCCATTGGAATCACTTGTCTGTTTTGCTGATTCCATCCTTTTTTCCAATATCTTATCATAATTATCAAATATTTTCTGTACAATACCTGATGCTTTATCAAGTGAAGCTGTCACTCCTTCACTATTGCCGGAAGCTGCTTTATCAAAACATTCTTGTATGATGGGATCATAACTTTCTTCAAACATATTGTTTGCATCTACTAACAGCTCAAGCGTATCAGGATTTGTAATTGATTTTTTATATTCTTCCGAGTCAGCCAGGAAAATCTCTTTCTCGTTTAAATAATTTTGCTTTAACTTTTCAATCACTTCTAAATCTCCTGCATTAATTACTGCATCTCTGGTGTCTACACGAATCTTATATAGATTCATTACTGCATTTGATAGATTTTTAACAGGTGCCATTTGTTTTTCATACAAATAGGTATCCATATTATTAATCTTTATCATTCCATATATACCCATTGCACCAATGATGAGCGCTATGATTACCATAGCAAAAAAACCAGTTAATAGCTTACGTGCAATACTAAAATCTTTAAAATCCTTCATGAAACTCCTCCTATTATTTTAATATTTAAATGGGATGTTAAATTTCGTACTAATTAGAAGCAGCCATCCCATTTAAATACTGGAAGTAGTTAAATTTGGACTTTTCTATTTTATTCCACACATAATTGTGGAATAATAATCCTGTCGACTATTTTATATTGACGCAGTATAATTCATACTGTGTCTTTTTTGCGAAAAGGCTGATTATACTTAGCTAGACGCTACCTTGACGGATTCAGTGACGGCTATTAAGGCACCATTCATGTTCGTAAGATGCATGTCGTTAAATTTATCAATTGCTATCTTTTTTTGATCCATGAGAGAATGTGCATAGATATTAAGTGTAATACCCACACTTGAATGTCCTAGTAATTCACTAAGGGTCTTAATGTCCACACCCAATTCCAATGCTCTTGTTGCAAAAGTGTGGCGAATGGCATGAAATTTTCTTTCTTTCACTCCAGCATCTTGTAATACTCTTTTAAAAAGCTTTTGATAAACACGAGGATCAATTGGAACATCTTTACCTGTAAGTACATAATTATCTTCACTTGTTGTACTGTTTCTGCTTTCCATAACCATTTTTAGTAAAAAGGATGGCAATGGAATCTTTCGAAAAGATTTACGACTTTTAGGAGTGCCTATCAATAGTCTGGTCTTATTCCCCTCCTCCTGGAATGTTTTAATACGTGAAACCGTTTTATTAACAGACATAATTCCCGTATCCATGTCAATATCACTCCATTTTAAAGCACAAAGTTCTCCTAATCGTATTCCTGTATAGAAACATAATATAATCCCTAACAAGCGTTGATCCTTAGACCGTAACACCTCGTATTCCATTAAACGCTGTTCATTCATTGCAAAAACTTGTACTTCTTTATAATAAACCTTTGGAAATTTGACTAACTCAACAAGAAAATAGCTTTCCTGAGAATTTTGTAATATTTTTTTTAATGCGGATTTAAAGATTGATAGTACTCTAGCTTTGGAAGTTTGCACAATTGAAGTATCTTCTTGCAACATTTGTACAAAGCCTTGAATGCTATCCTTTGTGATATACTCATTACCTGGCTGCTGAAAATAAGGAAGTACATACTTATGAAAACAATGGTAATAACTTTCATAAGTAGTTGGTTTTACCTTTTCCATAACGTATTCCTCTAGCCATGTTTGAAATAGCATCTGCGCAGTTACAGACGGATTAATGTTCTTATCGGGCTTATCTTCCGTGCTTTCTTTCGTGTTTTTTTTCATTTTTTCTTTCACTTCTTTATAGCTTTTACTGTAAAAATACAAGTATTTTCCATCTGGTTTCAAAATTCTCCCTTCCCAGCGGCCATCCCTGCGTTTATAAATATTTTCTCCTCTTCGTGGCATAATAATTGCTCCTTTCGATTGCTATGAGTGACGTTTTGATTGACGGCGAAAATATCATATTTCTCTTCCACTTCCCCATTTGATTCTTACTAAAATTCGTTTACATACTTTTTTTTCCTATGGATTATTATTTCATAACTGTTTGACACACAAAAAAAGATAATGTATAATAGAATTATGTTGAATTTTGTAAAAATAATGAGACACAGTATGAATTATACTGCGTCTTTTTTTTGTATGTTTTCTAATCAAAAATCACGAGTCTATCGAACATCTTTATTTTAATTATCCGGCAGTCTTAGGAATATAGGCTGCCGCTTTGCTAATTATCCAAAGTCTCTAAAAACCCACCAAAACAGATTGAAATTTACTCCACTATTATACTAATAACCTTAATTTTAATCTATTAATAATTCGAGTTTATTTTTCTGATTTCGCCTGTTTTCGTCTGTTTTTGATATTTTTTTCATTAAGTCAAATAGGCATGTCTCGCTTCAGCAAAACAAAGTGTCTTCGACACCCTCAACTCAATAGCGAATGTCAGCGTTTTGATAGTTATTTTCCTTCTTTTACTTTTAAATTTCTTTTTAGCAATGCACAAAAAAACTACTGACTTTTTACAATCAGTAGCGTAATTTATCAAAAACTATATATTATTTTTATCTTTAAGACTTTTCTTCCCACCTAACATGTTCCCAAATAAAGCGCGCCAGACAAGCTGCGCCACACCCCGTTAGGCTTTTATTATATGCGGCTTTCGTGACGCAAGAATCATTATATAGGATGAAGCTTATTGTCAACAAATTTTTTTATATCTTCATTACGAAAGATAATTAAGTGTAAAATGAGCCATTCCTTTTGGGTCAATATCCATTATAATATAGGAAGGTTTTCCATTTTCCTGTCTTGGCTGGCTTATACTGCCTGGATTTACTGCCCACACACTGGAGCTCAGGTCAATGGAAGGTTTATGGGTATGACCATATAATAAAATATCAGCACCCTGCTGAAGGGCTGCTTCTTTTGCTCTTCCTGTCCCAAAGTTAACACCGTAGCGGTGCCCGTGTGTCATAAGAATAGTATGATTTCCCAATACGAGAATTTTTTCCTTTGGAGCATCAGCAAAAAAATCATTGTTACCAGCAACAAATTCTACCGGACAGGCTGCAAACAGACTAATATAGTCCCCTCCGCTTTCAAAATCCCCCAAATGAAGCATTAAGTCAATAGGGCTAACTTTTTGAATTACTTTCTCAAGGTTGACAGTTCTTCCATGAGAATCACTTACTATCAAAACTTTCATAGGTTTTTATGTTCTGGTCCACATTACCTTTCTATCATATTTTTATAACAAATCCTTTAATTTATCTTTCATGCTGTTAAGAGCTTTGCCTCTATGGCTGACTTCATTTTTTACTTCCGGAGACAGCTCCGCAGAAGTACAGCCAAATTCCGGCACCCAGAAGATGGGATCATAGCCGAATCCATTTTCTCCAGCAATACTCTCACCAATAAATCCCTCAAAGGCTCCTCTGGTGGTTATTATTCTTCCGTCCGGAAAGGCACAGGCTATCACACATACAAACCTTGCACTTCTTTTTTCCATGGGGAGTCCCTTTACCTGTTCTAAAATATAATTATTTTTAATGTCATAGGAGGTGTTTTCTCCCATAAACCTTGCCGAATATACTCCCGGTGCCTTATCCATTGCATCCACCTCAAGACCGGAATCATCTGCCAGAACAATATCACCTGTCATTTCCATAATGGTTTTGGCCTTTATAATAGCATTTTCTTCAAATGTCGTACCATCCTCAACAATATCTGCTTCTATCCCTGCATCTTTCATAGATAGTACCTGGCAGTCCAAATCCTTTAAAATCATGCGTATTTCTTTCATTTTACCTTCATTGCCAGTAGCAAATATTATTCTATGCATTGCTTTCCCTCTTTTCTGCAGTTTCTTTCTTGCAATCTTTTTATTGCAATTCATTACTTTTTTATTTTTTTAATCTATCTAACGACGCTTTTATTAAACTTATTGTTCAGCACTATTTATTTCCTCTAAGGATTTCTTTATTATCACCGAAATAGCTTTTGCTATATCCTCTTCCTTTTCCCTGGATTTTAAAAGGGATAATTCCTCTTTATTTGAGAGAAAGCCTACTTCGAGCAAAGCCACAGGAACCTGGGATTTATGAATAATCAGTATCTCATCTCCGGCCACTAAGCCTCTGTTAACATATCCGGAGGTTCCTTTCAATTCCTCTAAAGCAATACGGGCAAGCCGTTCTGCGGTAAAGCCGCCCTGCTTCCAGTTGCTCTTATATAATACTTCTACTCCTCTGGGCAGTGAGGATTCACTGGAATTACAGTGTATACTCAAAAACAAATCTGCCTTCGTTTCATTCGCCAGATTTACCCTGGGATTCAGGTACACTGTTTCATCCTCTGTTCTGGTATAATAAACCTTGATATCCTCCTGGTCAAGTATCTTTTTTAAATCCTGAAGAATTTTTAAGTTAATGCTTTTCTCATAACAGGAGCTATCCAGAGCTTTAGCCCCCGGGTCTTTCCCTCCATGTCCGGCATCAAGAACTACAATGTTCCGATATACCTTGGAAGGCTCTTTTAAGGCTACATATATCTGCCCCTCTTCTTCATACAAAACCGGTGCATATACATGATCCAGTTTAAAATGAACATCCGCTTTATACTCTTTGTCATCAAGCTTTTCATAGCTAATAGTAAAGCCATTCACAGGATCTGCTTTGAGGGATTCAGGAACCGTTCCATAATTGGAAATTTCACCGCCGGCAGATAAGACCTCCGGTATGAGGTATCCGCTCCGCGCTAATTCTTCCTTTTTCACCGCCCCCTTATATACCTCGTCCTGATTTACTCTTACAACCTCATTATCTGTCAGGATCTCTTCCTTTAAACCTTTTATTGTAAGAGTTATTTCTTTCTTCATGTAATCTTCGCTTACGGAGTATGTACTATTTCCAGGATTCTCTATTATAATATATTTCTCACCAAGCTCGTCTTTTAATTCTTTGGCAGTGGATAGATAATCCTTACTTTTATTCTTATGTTCATAGAGTGTGGGCCTCACTCTGGCAAAAACAGAATTCTGACTGTTTTCTCCTGTTTCATAGGAAATAAACACTGATAACAGTATTACAGACAGCATCAGAATAAATGTAAAGACAGCCATATTCTTTAGTGCTTTCTCTCCCATCTAGTAATCCCCCTGTTAAAAAGATTATACTATGCATCCTATTTTTCTACAATATACAAAATATTTTTACATAGTGACTGCGGCTTATGAGCCTGCTATTGCCGTATTCTTCTCTTCTGGGTAATAAGTATCAGAAAAAGAATGACTGGATAAGGCTGGAAATTAGAAAATTATATAAACAAAAAAAGCTGCCATTCAGCAGCTTTTTCTTAATCCTATTATTCGTTTTCTTCCTTTGATAATGCTATACTCTTTTTGGGAGGACGCGGTCCCATAAACTGGTAAAAATAGGTTTTGAGCATTCCATTGTATATCTTACGGTTCTTATCTTCTTTTCTTCCAATGTATTTTACTGCATCTTCATAGCTTGTTATCAGAAACATAGACCATGAATCCAGCTTTGCATACACTTTGCCTATTTCTTTATAAAGGGCCGGCAGCGCTTCCCTGTCTTCAAGCCGTTCTCCATAAGGAGGATTGGTAATAATAAATCCATATTTCTTACTATGGCTTAGCTCACTGAGGGGCCTCTGCTGAAAATGGATATAATCATCCACTTCCGCCAGGGCAGCATTCTGTCTTGCTGCCTTAATAATATCTCCGTCAATGTCATATCCCTGTATCGACATTGGGACATCCTTTTTTCTTACATCATTTGCTTCTTCAATGGCTTGATACCAGACTTTTTTAGGTGCCAGATTCCAGTTTTCCGCTAAAAAAGAGCGATTCATTCCCGGCGCAATATTAGCCCCCAGCATAGCTGCCTCAATCGGTATTGTACCGCTGCCGCAAAAAGGATCAACCAGTATCCGGTCTTCCTTCCAGGGTGTGAGCATAATCAGAGCCGCTGCAAGAGTCTCCGTAATTGGTGCTTTACTTGCCATCTTACGGTATCCCCTCTTGTGAAGGGATTCACCCGAGGTATCTATTCCTATTGTAATTTCATCCTTCATGAAAGTAACACGAATTGGATATTGCTCTCCGTCTTCCGGAAACCAATCCATCTTATAAACCAGCTTAAGCCTTTCGACAATAGCTTTTTTCATAATAGACTGTATGTCGGAAGGGCTAAACACTTTACTCTTTATAGAAGTAGCCTTGGCTACCCAAAACTTGCCGTCCTTTGGTATATAATTTTCCCATGGGAGGGCTTTTGTTTTTTCAAATAGTTCATCAAAACTCTCTGCTTTAAATTTGCCTACCTTAAGGAGTATTCGTTCTGTTGTCCTAAGAAATATGTTGGCCCTGGCGAAAGCGGTCTCATCTCCCGTAAAGATAACTTTACCATCTTCCACTTGCTTAATTTCATAACCCAGATCCATTACTTCCTTTTTCAGGACACTTTCTAATCCAAAGTGGCATGGTGCTATAAATTCATACTGACTCATCTGACTGTACTCTCTTATCCTTTCGTTAACGGCAAATTGAACTGCCAATAGATTATATCATAAGGCTTTAACCAATGCAATAAATAACCGGGAACTAATATTGTACTGCAATTCACATTCTGTCGGATTTATTGTTCCAGATAACCCCGGTAAGCGTTCAGCCCACCGTAAATATTCTTGACCATATAACCCTCGTTGCTTAGATCCCTTGCAAGCAAAAGGCTTAAATTACCTCTTTCACAATACAGAATCAAAAGTTTATCCTTGGGTATGTTCCTCTGTCCATTCTCAAAATCATCATAGGGTATATTGACAGCTGATGGTATATGCCCCTGTTTGTAATCCATCGGCTCCCTAATATCTATTATCTGAGTATCCGCTCTTCTTATGTAAAGTACAATATCTTTTGCACGTATAGTTTCAAAAGTCATAATATCACCTGCGCTTTGATATTATAATATTCGCTGTAAATCCAATTGTGCTATGAACCCTTAATGTGCATAGCACAAAAAATAAGCCTAACAGAAGGCTTATTTTTTGTTTGTACACATTTTTGATTATTCTTTTGTTGTATTGCGAGCAGAAGTAGATGAGTTTGTATTCTTCGCATTATTCCTAGAAGAATTGGAAGAATTCGTATTCTTTGATGTTGTGTTAGATGTTGAGCCGGATGTTGTGCCGGATGTTGTGTTCTTGCTGTTAGTGTTCTTTTCAGCATTTGATGAGTAATCGTTATAATTGCTTGTCATTTTTAAAAGTCCTCCTAAAAATCTTTTTTTGTTCTAATTACACAAATATTATGGACCTATTTAAAATGAAATATGCATTGCTTATCCAATTTTATAAAGATTTACTTTATCCAAATCTTCTCTAATTCAACTTTTCTTAGTTATTAAGAAAAATTAAGAAAATTTTTTCATTTTTTTTTTCATGTATCTTGCATAAATGGCATTTATGTATTATAATGTAATTGTGTTAGAGAGATCGAATGATTTTCTAACGCACTATATAACCCCTTATTAATTATTTATACTCCCCTCATCGAAACAACCGCCTTGGCTCCCCCTTGGCGGTTGCTTCATTTTGTGGTTAAGTACAGTCATAAAGCACACCTTACTTTAACTTTCTCAAAAATTTCAATTTTTCTGAATATCTGTTTATCCCCATTACATTGGACAATTATTTTTTCTTAGAAGTTCATAAAATTCAAACTGCTATTTTATTTCAATACTGTTATCTTACTGTTTTTTTCCATATCATACCATATCGCTATGAAATGTATCATTATTTATGTTAATTTATGTATATTCAACATCCAAATTTATCTAACAGATGTAACAATATCCTTAAAATGATACATTAGCTATTTCTATAACATTGATAAAATCAGGGTTTTTTTAGTATTTTTTTTAATTTATAAATGAGAGTTGCTTTATTGTAATGTATCTTTTATAATAAATTTGCAGAAAAATTACATTAAGAAGTCATTGTTTATGTTAAGCTGGAAGAAGAAAGGAAACGGGAAATGACAGTAGAGCCTATACGCAGTAAGGGAAAAATAACGAAGATGTATAACTATTTGAAAGCAAAGGATGATAAATATGCATTGCTTTTTAAGTTTGGGTTAAATACCGGACTTAGAATAAGTGATATCCTTCCTCTTAAGACAAGCAATTTAATTTTCCAAAATGGGAATTACCGCGAATACTTAATTGTAAAGGAAAAGAAGACATCTAAGGAAAAAAAGATAAAGATAAATGATGCTCTTAAGAAAGAATTATCTGAATATATGAAAATACACAGCTTAAAATCAGATGATTATCTGTTCCCCAGCAAAAAGGGCGGTCATATTGGCCGGGTGCAAAGTTATCGTTTTTTAAAAGAAGCAGCTGACCTTATGGGAATTGAGAATTTTGGAACACATAGTTTGCGGAAAACCTGGGGATATTGGACCTATAAGCTTTCAAAATACAATATAGGACTTATTATGGATACCTACAATCATAGCAACCAGCAGATCACTCTGCGCTATATTGGAATTAATCAGGATCAAAAAGATGGCCTGTATACCTTGGTACAATTCTAATTGACATAGACTTATTATAATTAATATAACATTACATATATATACATTTCTTATATTGACTTTTTACCCTATCCATTATATAGTGGTAGGTATCAAAATAAGGATAATGTTACATAAAATTCACCAATTTGCTCTAATTTCATGCAAGTTATAAACTCCATCTTTACTAATCTTCAAATATTCCCCTCCTAATTGGAAGGTTGGAATTTATTTCATCATGGTACTAAGGCTCAATGAGCCTTAAATATAAAATGGAGGAATACAAATGAAAAAAACAAGAAGTATAAAAACCAAACTAGCCATATCCTTTGGCCTACTGGTAATCATCATCTGCGGGGGACTTGGAATCCTTACTTATTACAGTGCTTCATCTGCTATGTCAAACAGTATATCGGAATCCTTAACGCAATTAGCTTCAAAGTCGGCGGACTTAATTCAGGAAAGAGTGAATGCCCAATTAAATGCTCTTGAAGTAATGGCTGAGACCGATACAATCCAATCTGCAACCCTTTCCATGGATGAGAAGCTGTCCTTATTAAAAAAGGAAGTAGACAGGGCAGGGCATCTTAGAATGTCTATCGTAGGTCTGGATGGCAATCTGTATACAACAGCTGGCACCACTGCCAATGTATCAGACAGAGAATATTTTAAGGCTGCAGTAAAGGGAGAGCCTTATGTTTCTAATCCTATGATAAGCAAGACCGACAATCTTCTGATTGTAACCTATGCAGTCCCCATAAAGTCCGGCGATAATGTAATTGGTGTTTTAACTGCTACCCGTAATGGCAACGAGTTAACCAGCTTAACAAATGATATTCATTACGGAACCAGCGGCAGTGCCTTTATGATAGATAATAAAGGTATTTCAATTGCCGACGATAATGAAGATTTGGTTAAAAATATGTACAATGCAATCGAAGAGTCAAAAAAAGACCCTGAGCTCAAAGAGTTAGCAAACCTTGAAAAGAAAATGATAAACGGCCAGTCAGGCGTTGGGGAATACACCTATGATGGTATACGAAAATTCATGGCATATACACCGGTTACAGGTACTCAATGGTCTCTCGGGATAACCGCTCCCAGAAACGAAGTCATGAAAAGCATTGCCGACCTTAAGATTATTATAATTATCATTAGCATTGTTTTTGTGGGTATCAGTGCTATTATTACTTATGTGATTTCCAACAATATAGCCAAACCGGTAAAGGCAGCATCAAACTATCTTCAAAAAGTCTCCACCGGAGATTTTACAGGAAAAATCCCTGATCAACTGATGAAAATGAAGGATGAGACCGGCCTCCTGGCTTCCTCCATAGATACCATGCAGACTTCTATAAAAGGTATTGTAAAGGAGGTATCTGAAAAGTCCCAGACAGTTGCCGAGATTTTAAATAATATCAATTCCAACATGGAGGATTTGAACGGCAACATTGAGGGAATATCCTCAACTACAGAGGAGTTATCCGCCAGTATCGAAGAAACCGCTGCCTCTTCTGAGGAAATGAGCAGCTCTGTCGGTGAAATCGAAAAGGCTTCCGAATCCATTGCACAAAAAGCCCAGGAAAGTACAAGTACTCTTTCCTATATGCTTGATACGGCACAGGACATGCAAAAGAATTCAAAAACCTCCAGAAATAATGCTATCGATATTTACGACAGAACCAAAGTCAATCTGCGGGCTGCTATTGATAAATCAAAGGCTGTTGAACAAATCAATATCCTATCCGGTGCTATACTTGAGATTACCTCTCAAACCAATTTACTGGCACTAAATGCAGCTATAGAAGCAGCAAGAGCAGGAGAAGCCGGTAAGGGATTTGCTGTTGTTGCAGAAGAAATCCGAAAATTAGCAGAAGATTCAAAAAATACGGTAACAAAGATTCAGGAAGTAACGTTGACAATACTGGAGGCAGTCTCCAATCTTACTTCCAGCTCCAACGAAATCTTAAGCTTTATTGACACTCAGGTAATGGTTGACTACGAGAATCTTGAAGGCATAGGTGATCAGTATAGTTCCCATTCTCTTGAAATGAATGATATGGTAACAGAATTCAGTGCAACCTCCGAGGAGCTCCTGGCCTCCCTTCAGGATATGACAAAGGCTATTAATGAAGTGGCCAGTGCATCCGGAGAAGAAGCTCTTGGTGCTTCCACAATAGCAGAAGAAGCTTCCAGTGTTGTACAAAAGTCCAATGAAGTAATTAAGCTGACAGAAGATGCAAAGGAAAAAGCCCATCTGCTTCTGGATGCGGTTGCTATCTTTAAGATATAGCACCACTTAAGAGGAGGATGAATAATGAAATATGAAATGAGATTTGGGAATTCAAAGACTCCATTATATAATAAAGACATCGGCAGTACCTACTGGGAATGGTATTTCCCCTCCGATACAGCCTATATCTCAGGCTACTGTAAAAATGAACTTGAATTTGAAGGAAATTTAATCCGGGACTATTTTAGGATATGGTCCTCAAGGATTTACCCTGAGGATTTGAATGCCGTATTAAGTTATCTAGCCTGGTATTTAAAAGAAAAGGCTCCCTATTATAACTGTGAGTATAGAGTCAGAAATAAAAATAATGAATATATCTGGATTTTAAGCAGAGGAAAAGCATTTTGGAATAGTAATGGTAAACTTATTAAAATGGCAGGTTTACACACTAACATTACAGAAAGAAAGTGTATGGAAAAAAGACTTAAATACCTTTCACAGCACGATCCGGCAACAGGTATCCCTCTTACTCCTCTTTTTCTGAACAGGCTGGAAAAGGAAATCGCAAATGCCCAATCATACTTTGCCGTATTATATCTGCACCCCAAAATCCAGATGGCAGATACAGGCAGATTTAATGATAAAAACATAGAAAAGCTGATGATAAAAATTATTACGAACATAAATAATCGTCTTTCTTCAAAGGATTTATTATGCCGCATCAGCGAAAATGAGTATGCTCTGCTAATCGGAGGAGTTACCTCCAAACATTCTGTAGACAGAAAGCTGGCAGAACTTATAAATTACTCCCGCACACCATTCATTATAAATAATCACCTATATACTATTACCATGAATATCGGTGCGGCAATATACCCTATGAATGGCCGCAGTGCAAAGGTTTTATTAAAAAATTCGAGTCTGGCAATGCATAGATCAAAAATACTGGGCCCGAATAAATATTGCTATTACAATAGTATATTAATTCCTATATACTATTAGCCTATAATTCGTTAGTTAGTTCATCCAACATCCACAAAAAGGGAAAGTGTCTATCCTCCCAGATTAAGACACTTTCCCTTTTTACCTGCTTAACGTTTTCGATTATTCTCTATTAGCTTATAAATGAAATAAACAATTAATAACGGTATTCCAATGGTAAAAAACAGCTTAATCATAAAGCCTCCTATGAATATTACCGCTACTAGAACTAATGCGACTACTATCCCTAATAACACTTTATGATACCATTTGATCTGAGGAATGCCATATGACTGGTAACCGCTGTTTTCCTGCCCATATACGCTATCCTCTTTATCTTCCGTCCAGTCCATGGTATCGCCATCCTGATAGGCTGACTGATTCATTTTACTATGATATAACGGCCCGTGGGACAGCTGGTATGTCTCTATTATCGTTTTCGCAATCAGCCTGGAATCTCCCAGCTCTTCCAATACCTGCTCTTCCGTTTTAAGGGCTGCCTGCTCCTTTATATAGCTGTCGTAATAACGTATATTATTTTCTATCTCACCTTCCGGCACTTCACCTGCCAAAGCAATTCTAAGCTCAGATAAGAATTCATTCTTAGTCATGTATCCTCCTAACATAAACCGATTTATACGGTCAATAGCCACTTATCCTTAGTTTCCCTAAATTTTTAATAATTACTCTCATTTTAACACAAGGAACTATAGCCGTAAATAGCAGCGGATTAACATTTGATTAGAATTCCGTTTTTAACGCTGTTCCTTCCATATTTCCCGTATATCAAAAAAACTGCAATTTCTACGAAAGAAATCACAGTCTTTATACGTGCGTTAGAGGATTCGAACCCCCGACCTTCTGGTCCGTAGCCAGACGCTCTATCCAGCTGAGCTAAACGCACAAATTTTATTAACTTGCTAAATGCCGGCGACCGGAATCGAACCGGTACGGGCGATTAGGCCCGCAGGATTTTAAGTCCTGTGCGTCTGCCAGTTCCGCCACGCCGGCATTCAATAATTAACTTCAAAAGTCAATTATTTATGGGACCTATAGGGCTCGAACCTATGACCCTCTGCTTGTAAGGCAGATGCTCTCCCAGCTGAGCTAAGATCCCATGAAAACTTGTGCTGTAAATTATTTATTTGGTTCTTTATTTCTAAAGAAACGACCCAGAAGGGACTCGAACCCTCGACCTCCGCCGTGACAGGGCGGCGCTCTAACCAACTGAGCCACTAGGCCATATATTATAAATAAAATATGTAATGCTTATTTGGGATACTCTCTGTATAACTAAAACACAGTATATACAGATTGTAATGGACCTTCAGGGACTTGAACCCCGGACCGACCGGTTATGAGCCGGTTGCTCTAACCAACTGAGCTAAAGGTCCAAAAGCCGACGATCGGACTCGAACCGATAACCTGCTGATTACAAGTCAGCTGCTCTGCCAATTGAGCCACGTCGGCACAAAACATTTTCACGTTCATGGTACAAAAAAATGACTCCAAGGGGATTTGAACCCCTGTTACCGCCGTGAAAGGGCGATGTCTTAACCGCTTGACCATGGAGCCATGACATTAATTATAACATAAATATTGATGTTTGTCAATCATTATTTAGTTTTTTTCGTACTTAACGGCTATTTGTTAAGTACAGCTCCCCGAGTAGGACTCGAACCTACAACCCCACGGTTAACAGCCGTGTGCTCTACCATTGAGCTATCGAGGAATAAACTACACTTGATGTTATCTAATTCAAAATAAGAAATTATGATATATGAACATTGAAATATAACCATAAGTGAAAAAACTCACTTACTTAGGTCAAGCCCTCGACCTATTAGTATTAGTCAGCTCCATGCATTACTGCACTTCCACCTCTAACCTATCCACCTGATCGTCTTTCAGGGGTCTTACTAGCTTTTGCTATGGGATATCTTATCTTGAGGGGGGCTTCACGCTTAGATGCCTTCAGCGTTTATCCCTTCCCGACTTG
>JAEYPZ010000086.1:0-3962 GCA_023410275.1 Bacillota bacterium | reverse complement strand
TAGGTCCCAAGGGTTGGGCTGTTCGCCCATTAAAGCGGTACGCGAGCTGGGTTCAGAACGTCGTGAGACAGTTCGGTCCCTATCCGGCGCGGGCGTAGGATATTTGAGAGGAGCTGACCTTAGTACGAGAGGACCGGGTTGGACTGACCTCTGGTGTACCGGTTGCACTGCCAAGTGCATGGCCGGGTAGCCAAGTCGGGAAGGGATAAACGCTGAAGGCATCTAAGCGTGAAGCCCCCCTCAAGATGAGATATCCCATAGCATAAGCTAGTAAGACCCCTGAAAGACTAACAGGTAGATAGGACAGAGGTGGAAGTGCGGTAACGCATGTAGCTGACTGTTACTAATAGGTCGAGGGCTTGACCTAATATGGTTGATACAGTTTATAAATCATATTTATTTGTGGATAAACAACTGCAAAAAAATAATGATTGTGGATAAATAATCGCAAATTTTAAATTCTTTTGTGGATTTCATTTTCGTGTGTAGAGTAAAGTCAATTGAATAGGTAAGTTAAGAAGCTCAAAACAATGATGTTTTGGGTTTTTTTGTATATAAAAATATAAGACCTAGTCATTATCATGTGGTCTAAAGATATCTTATTTTGATATACTATATTTTCTCTATGATACATGGGTAAAATAGATACATATAAGGAAAATACATATTAATAGGTAAGAGAGCTGTTTTAACTAATGGTAAATTGGTAACAGCTCTCTTATTTACGCGTAGGCAAAGTGAAGCATTAACCAAGAATAATATGAACACGATCGTGTTAACCGATGATACTCGCAGCGCTTGCAACTTAGGGTTGCTGTCGACGAACTAAGTATTTATATAGAAGGAATATAAATGGAAAATTATTATAAAAGTACCAAATATTACTTGACAATGAAAAAAGACAAATGTAGAATATAAAACAAGACAGATGTAGAAAATGGAGGGATATTTTATGAATATGATTAAAAAACTTCCAGATGCAGAGTTTGAAATTATGAAGGTGGTATGGGCGAACGAGCCACCCATTACAAGTAGCATCATTATGGAGCAATTAGGTAGGGAAAAAGAGTGGAAAGCGCAAACTATACTTACGCTACTGGTTCGGTTGGTTGAGCGTGGATTTTTACGAACAGAAAAAAACAGTAAGGAGCGTACGTATTTTCCAATAATCAGTAAAGAGGATTACTTAAAATATGAAACACATGACTTTTTGGAACGATTTCATGGAAATTCCTTTGCTAGCTTGATTACGACACTCTTTGATGGTGAAAAAATGAAAGATAATGATCTTGACGAGCTTACAAAGTGGCTGAAAGACAGGGAGGATTGATATGAAGCTATTTATTAGTGCTCTGATGCAATGCACTCTATCCATGTCAATCATAACGCTCTTATATAGCATTACCCTGCCGATTCTATCAAAACGGTATGCTCCAAAATGGTGTTACACAGTATGGATGGCTATAGCATTCGCTTGGATGATCCCATTTCGTCCACACATTGAGTTACCCTTTTTACCCGTACAAAATGTAAGTAGGCCAATCATACAGGCGCAAGTTGCTCATGCTACTCCAGATATAAATACAGCTATGGGTGTGAGCGTCAATAATACCAATACAGTGTCTACGGTTCAACAATTATCTATGTGGGAAATCGGTTTTTTCCTTTGGCTGACAGGTGTCATATTAATATTAATCTATCATATTTGGCGACACTACCGATTTATGAAAATGGTAGGACGCTGGTGTGAAGCTGAAACCACAACTGAAGTGTTGCAATTATTAGAAATTTTAAGGCTCAAGCTAAAAATTTCTAGTAAAATTGAATACAAATCTTGTCCCAATATTAAAAGTCCTATGATGATTGGTTTTTTTCATCCGGTTATTCTCATGCCTCCTATCCATCTTTCTGAAAACGAGTTGACCTTGGTTCTGCAGCATGAACTAACCCATTTTAAACGACATGACCTTTGGTATAAAGCGGTTATCCTAATGGCAACCTTAATCCACTGGTTTAATCCTGTGGTATATATCATGGCGAGAGGAGCTTCGGTTCAATGTGAAATATCCTGCGATTATTATGTCCTAGAAAATGAAGATATGAAAACACGTAGAAAATATGGAGAAACCATACTAGCGATAATACGCGGTGAAAGAACTCATCAAACAGCTCTATCTACTAATTTTTATGGAGGAAAACAAGGGATGAAAGATCGAATCACTTCTATGCTGGACGGTAAAAGAAAAAAAGCTGGTGTGGCTATTCTTTGTATTGTGTTGGCTGGAATTATACTTACAGGTGCAACACTAGTTAGTGCCGGAAGCCGGCCAATGTCTATACCAAACACTTCTTTTACAGAGGAGGAATATGATAAGCTGCTTGCCCTGCACTTTGATGGTTACGAGGATATGACTGTGTCAGAGTTTCAAAATAAAGTTTGGACGGCGAGAGATGCAGAAGGATATATGGAGCTTTTAGATCGCTTCTATCACGATGAACAGATCGATAGCTTAAAAGATACGAATCCAATTGCAGCCTTTTTACATTATGAACTTGTACCCCTTACAGCAGAAAACTGGAAATCAAGATACTTCTCCAATGGCATAATAAGTAATCATGAGAATGCAACTAGCAACGCACAATTTGAATATACATGCACCTTAAGCATTTCCGATGCTAATAGCCTTACAGTAAAGGAATACAGTCAGGCAAGAAAATGGGTAATGGATGAACTTATGAAATATTTCAAAGGTCAACCAGTGGTAAAGCTGCAAGATGAGTTTAGTATGATAAAGGCAATCGAAAGTAAAATCATTAGCCTAACGAATAAATGGAAAAGTGATGCCTTAACCATTCAGGTAGAATATCATTTTATACCTTTGGAAATCTATGAAGGTGATGAAATAAATATTGATAATAAGGTTGAAGAAAGAGAATATCCGAATGGAACAGAAAAAGATTATAACTCTTTGCTACAGCTTAAAACGAAAGATTATCTGAGCATGACACTTGTGGATTTTAATGATATGGTTTTAGACTGGGCTAATAAAGACCATCAAAGAAGCGAGAGGATAGGAGGAGATATCGCTTGGAATGATTTTGCCGTAACATTAAAGGATGACGAACTTTCTTTTATAAAAGTAACCTATCAATTCTCTGGGCTTGAAAATGCGAGAAAGATTAGAAGCTATTATACTGGGATACTGGAGGATCCTACATTTGGAGGGGCCCCATTAAGAAAAGAGGAAGGTTCCAGCGGTAATGGATTTTCATATTGTAGTTTATATTATCAAATGTCCTATCATATCCCGGATATGGAACGTATAACAGTTGGTGAGCGTGATCGTTGTGTTGGTGGCGTAATACATGAAATTGATAAATTTTGGAGTGAAAACAGCATGGATAAGCTTTTAAGTATGAGAGAAGAAGATGTCTCTGAAAAGTTATCCGATTTTGCAAAACAATATAGCAATAATCTCATAACGATAAATTTTAAACCTACCAAGGAATGGTTTGGTTTTGAAAAAATAGATGAACGTAATATAAAATGAATAATCAATCATATGGCACCGTTCGAGAATCATCTCGAATAGGTGCTATAATTGAATAGTTCCCTTTGATTCGAAAGTTTATGAAATTAACTGTTGACTTTTGTTTGTTTATGTAGTAAGATACTTATCGCTGCTTGTGAGAGTTAGCAAAAGAAAGACACTATGTCGAACACATTTGACATAAAGGTTTAAAATAAATCAAAAAAGTGGTTGACATAATGAAGATAGTGTGTTAGAATAAATCCTTGTCAGCAGAGAGGTGAAAAAATCTCAAAGCGAAGCAATATGAACCTTGATAATTGAACAGTGAAACAACCCTGAAAATTCTAAAACATTGAGACTTCACATGGGTCTCAAAAATAGATTTTCATTAATGGATTGACTTTGTCAATTCGTTACGAACCGTATCTG
>JAEYPZ010000076.1:0-194078 GCA_023410275.1 Bacillota bacterium | reverse complement strand
TGCAAAAGGAAGCTCTGCGGAGTATGAGGCAAGTTATACTCCGCAGAGCTTCCTTTTGCAACAGCCCCTATTCTGCTCAGATTTTCCTCCTTTGATTTTTTCTGCTTTACTGCTTAATTTGGATTATTTACAATTACCTTCAAGGTTACAGCAGCCAATTCCGGATTCAGGTCTCTTTCCTGTACCATATCAAACAGCGGAGCTCCTTTGCTGTTTATATGTACCCTGTGCATGGCTGTACACCGGGTTCCGAAATCAACCATATTTTCTTCTCCGTGATACATTATCATAATAGTTCCGTCATAATCCCTGAAAAATGAATTATGTCCGGGGCCGTAAACTCCATCTGTGGAATAGTACGACAGTACAGGGGTACTTGCTTTGTTCCAGTCATTGGCATGCAGAAAATTACTGCCCCTGGATATGCTAAGAAGCCCTAAAACGTAAGTATATCCGCACGCCGCCCCGCCGGAGTAAGTGATATATACCGTATCCTCCGTAATAAGAGGATAGGGTCCTTCATTATTTATTGTTCCCTGGACGTTTTCCCAGCCAAATAAAGGTCTGGAAAGCAGCACCGGTTCACTGGTCAGTTTGGTGGGGTCCGATTCCTCTACCGTGGCAATATAAAGCATGGAGCCGGTATCTAAGGGTGTTCCGATTCCCTTGCGGTAGGACCATACGACACACGAAACTCCATCAGCCCTGAAATACGTCATATCCAGTGTAATACCTTCCGTTGTAAGAAAAGTCCCGTCAGCTCTTTTTACCCTGACAGGTTCATTCCAGTCGGCTGCCTTCAGAATGTCTCCGTCTTTCTTTAACCTCATCATATGGCACTGGGGTCCCCATACGTTCCCGCTAACAGCAAAAAGTAAATATAGCTCATCCCCGATTACATGAAATTCGGGTGCCCAAAAAGTCTGGACAAATCCTTTCTCTTCATCCAGGTCTAAAATAATGGATTCCGTATAACCCTGTGCAAACAAACCCTTTATCGTATCCGATTCTCTGACATAGATACCAATATCATTTTTATTGTCATTGGTCGCAACATAATAATACTTATTGTTCCATGGCAGTATAACAGGATCTGCATATCCGCTGGCTAAAGGAAACGGGTATACCTCCTGTACGATTTTACCCCTTACCGTATAAGTTCCCGGCCTGGAAAAGTCAATTTCACTGCAATCCCATTGCACATTTTTGGGGGCAGTCGAGCCATCTGAATAGACCGCGGTCGCCTTCACCTCCTCAAGCTGCTTTTGGGATTCCGCCACCACACTGTCTGGAATACGGATTTCTTTATTATATACGGGCGTCCAATGGGCTTTGAATTTATTTCCTGTACCTTCGTCAACGGCAAGAATATTTCCGGGAAGGATACCGGTCATAGGAACCTCCGGACGTATAAAGACAAACGCCTTAGCCGGAACCGGCATTGACACATTGTCAGTTTCAGTCAGGCTTTTCAGCCTGCTTAAATAATAACATCCTTCCTCAGACTGCCAGTGTATATCATATTGGTTTTCTTTTGTATTGTACTCACAGACCGCTTCCTTGACATATGATTCCTCCTGTAGTTTGATAAGTCCCCTGTACACAAAAGAAATTAAATCCTCTGAGGTCCAAAGCAATATATGCCCTTTGCTTTCCTCATCCTCCCCGCCATCCGGAGAGATCCTGATGGCAGTTATGCCGAAGGCACCGTCAGAAGTACGGAATAAATATGGATTTTTCAATCCCTTTTCCTGGATTACATTATCCTGATCAACCGTTGCCTGGGCAAATAAAATACCATAATTATGGTTTAAAGGCTCAAATTCATTCGTTCCGTCGCTATAGGCAAAATGAATACTGTTACTTAAGGATTCGGTATATTCATTTTGTGTTTTTCGGGTATAGATCAGTATATTTCCTTGAAATTCATCTTTACTCATTGCACTACCTCTCTTCATTATTAAACATTTTCTTACTGACAGCCATTTTAGTATTGTAATAAAAATATAACTAAAACCTTCCGAAAAAGCTTTAGATATTTTTTCATAAACTGATACTATTTTGACTTGCTCCTGCTGATTTTGGTATAAACCTTGACATTGCCTTCATAATTTCGTATTATAGTAGCAGGTAAAATAAATAGTATAAGTTTTATAGGGTTCCGCAATACAGTCCGTATTGGTCAGGTCCGAGATAAAACGCGCAGTTAACTGCGTTCACGGAAGGATAAAAGCCTGGGAGATGTTTTTCAATCTCCCGGGCTCTTCTTTTTTTCTCATTTACCTGGTAACCCCTAAACCTGATAAAAGGAGAGAATTTTTATGAAATGGTTATACTTAATTATTGCCGGTATCTGTGAAGTATGGTGGGCTGTAGGCTTAAAGTACTCCCATGGATTTACAAGGCTTGTACCAAGTGCCCTTACGATAGCCGGAATGGCAGCAAGCTTTTATTTCCTGTCCCTTGCCTTAAAGACCCTGCCTTTGGGAACTGCCTATGCCATATGGACCGGTATCGGCACAATTGGTACCGCAATTCTAGGTATCCTGTTATTTAAGGAACCGGTGGATGTCTTAAGAATAGTGTGTATGGGCTTTATATTGACCGGAATTATCGGCCTGAAGCTGGTCTCCTCCCACTAATGAATAAGCCATGGACTTTAGGATGGAGCAACTGATATCTGCCCCCCTTAAAGGTATTTATCAATTAACGGCTCCATAAGTCCATGGCTTTTTTAGTTTTATGATTCAATAACGATTCGGTGTCATAAGTTAATCCCAGCTTTTGCCTGTGTATATGCTTAAACTCCAGTTATACATTCAATGAACATGACCTTCAGACACACGAATCAAATTAATCTTCTTAATATTCTTCCAAATATTCCAGCTTGCTTACGGATACCTCATAAGCAATCCGCTTTTCAAAGTCATTTTCATTTAACTTTTTCTGATATTCCCTGCTCTGGATTCTGCCCCATACCTGAATATGGCCTCCGACAGTGAAATTCTCGGCAAATCTGGCATTTCTTCCCCAACAGATGCAGGGTATGTAATCGGATTTTCCGTAAGGTCTGTTTACTGCAAGTAAAATATCGGCAATTTCTCGTCCCAGGGGAGTTTTTCGGTATATAGGCTGCTTGCAGACGAAACCGTCCAGAAAAATGAAATTAGGGCGGATACCTTCCGTATCCTCATCGCTTACTTTGATTTCCCGGGCAAATACGGACAAGACCAACCTGTTCTTGTTGTCCTCATGTCGGTTATAGGAACGGAACTGCCCGTTGACCTCCACATACTTGCCTTTTAAATCTGCCTTTACATCGACTAACCGCTCCGATATCATAATAGGAATGATATCCGCAGAATTACTCAGCCGGCTTACCTGCACCTCCAGCACGTAAAAGCCTTCCCCAAATACATCGTGACTGAATTCAAAATCAGTCATTACCTCGCCTGCAATACTTACTTGATTGTTATCAAATACTTTATCTGTCATTTCGTATGACTCCCTTCTCTTTACTCGTGTTCTGTACAATTTTAAATTGGTATCCCAATTGTATTGTCCTGACCTTCAAGATAAAATTATTCTCCATTACTATATGTATGCAGATTTTATTTCCTTTAGAACAAAAACATTAAAAAATTTCCAAGTTTTTATCTGAATTTTTTTTTCAGATAAGCAAAATGCTGAAATTAACGCCCTCCAAAGAAAGACCTTGTAAATTTTCCGTAGTATGATACAATATTCAAGTTAGAGTGTCCCGTGGGTTTCTTAGAATTTATTGCAGTTTATATAAATCTATATCATTTTATTGAATTCATATTTTAATTATGACAATAAAATGAAAGCCGGCCGCATCAGCCGCTTCTAATATTAAAATAAATGGAAACAAACCAGCTACAGTATAGGAATGTGGATAGCTTGAAAACAAAAATTCATTTTCAGCTGCCAATTAAGAAATGTCCAATAGCAGCTTGGATATTTAGGAAAGAGGATAATATGCGTATCAAAAGAGAAGATATCAGAAACATTGCAATCATCGCTCACGTAGACCACGGTAAAACAACCCTTGTAGATGAGCTTTTAAAACAAAGCGGCGTATTCCGTTCCAACCAGACGGTACAGGAAAGAGTCATGGACTCCAATGATATTGAAAGAGAACGCGGTATCACTATTCTTTCCAAGAATACTGCTGTATTTTATGAAGGCGTTAAAATCAATATTATAGATACCCCCGGACATGCGGATTTCGGCGGCGAGGTAGAACGTGTCCTTAAGATGGTCAACGGCGTAGTCCTGGTAGTGGATGCCTTTGAAGGCCCCATGCCTCAGACAAAGTTCGTATTAAAGAAAGCTCTTGAGCTTGACCTGCCGGTTATCGTCTGCATTAATAAAATTGACCGTCCGGAAGCCAGACCCAAGGAAGTAATTGACGAAGTGCTTGAATTATTTATTGAACTGGATGCTTCCGAAGACCAGCTTGACTGTCCTTTCGTTTTTGCCTCCGCTAAATCCGGTGTTGCTATATTAGAATTAAATGAATCTCCCGAAAATATGAAACCTCTCTTTGAAACAATAATAGACTATATACCGGCTCCTGAAGGAGACCCCGATGAAAGCACCCAGGTGCTTATCAGTACCATTGATTATAATGAATATGTAGGCCGTATCGGTGTCGGCAAGGTTGACAACGGTGCTATTAAGGTTAATCAGGAGGTAGTCCTGGTCAATGCCCATGATCCCGAAAAGAGCCAAAAGGTTAAGATCAGCAAGCTCTATGAATTCGAAGGCCTTAAAAAGGTTGAAGTAAATGAAGCCTCCATCGGTGCAATTGTTGCCATCTCCGGCATTGCAGACATTCACATCGGTGATACCCTCTGTTCACCTGATAACCCCAGACCTATCTCCTTTCAGAAGATTTCCGAGCCGACGATTGCCATGCACTTTATCGTAAATGACAGCCCTCTGGCAGGACAGGAGGGTAAATATATCACCTCAAGACATTTAAGGGACCGCTTATTCCGTGAGCTGAATACCGATGTCAGCCTCCGTGTGGAGGAAACAGATACCACGGAGAGCTTTAAGGTATCCGGCAGAGGCGAGCTTCATTTATCCGTCCTGATTGAAAATATGCGCAGAGAAGGCTATGAATTTGCTGTCAGCAAGGCAGAAGTACTCTACCACTATGATGAAAAAGGCCGCCAGCTGGAGCCAATGGAACGTGCGGTTATTGATGTTCCCGATGAATTTACCGGTACCGTTATTGATAAATTAAGTCAGCGTAAGGGTGAACTGCAGGGAATGTCAAATGGCAACGGCGGTTATGCCCGACTGGAATTTATTATTCCTTCCAGAGGACTTATCGGATACAGAGGCGAATTCTTAACGGACACGAAGGGTAACGGTATTATAAACACCTTATTTGAAGATTACGGTCCCTATAAGGGTGATATCCAGTATAGAAAGCAAGGGTCCTTAATTGCCTATGAATCCGGAGAAGCGATTACCTATGGACTCTTTAATGCTCAGGAACGCGGCATTCTCTTTATTGCACCCGGTGTCAAGGTATATTCCGGTATGGTAATAGGACAGAATGGCAAGGCAGAGGACATTGAAGTAAATGTCTGCAAGAGAAAGCAATTGACCAATACCCGTTCTTCCAGTGCCGATGAAGCATTAAAGCTGGTCACGCCTAAGAACTTAAGCCTGGAACAGGCTCTTGAGTTTATCGATACGGATGAGCTCTTAGAGGTCACACCGCAGAATTTAAGAATACGAAAGAAAATATTAGACCCTACTCTCAGAATGAGGGCAAAACGTAATTCACAAAGTAAATAACCATTGTTACCTGCAAAGGGCAGCCATAACTGACAGGAGAAAAGTTTATGGGAATAGAAATAAAAAAGCTAACGCTTGCCGACTGTCTTAGTCTGGAGTCCTATTCCAAGCTAAGGCCGGTTTATATTTCGGAACGGCAGCCGGTAAACCAGTTTATATGGGAAGAATTTTATGATACTCATTATTACCGGAATGATACCTACATGATGTGCGTAATTAAAGCCAAAAGTATGTTTAGTCCAATGATGCCCCTTTGTAAGACAGATGATATTCCTTCCGTTTTTTCAGAAATAAAGGAGCACTGGAACAAGGTTCTGAACCAGCCCCTAAATATGTATTTGCTCGACGAGTCCTTTCTTACCGCACTTCGTACCCTGCCGGGCTTTGAAGAAGAATTTACGGTGGAGGACTGCCGGGAGAACTATGATTATGTCTATGATGCCGAGAAATTGAGAACGCTTAGCGGCAAGGCCTATCACAAAAAGAAAAACCATCTGAATTCTTTTCTGAAAAATTATGAAGGCAGATATGAATTCAGAACTCTCGACTGTTCCGATGTGGCTGAAATCGAAAGCTTTCACGACAGATGGCTGGATAACAGGGACTATGAAGATAAGCATAGCAGCATGAGAAGCGAAGAAAACGGCATTCACCGCTTATTCAAGTATTGCGGTTTTGTAGATTGTCAGATTGGCGGAGTATACATTGACGGTAAAATGGAGGCCTATTCTATCGGAAGCTACGCTCCCGAAATCAAATGTGCCTTTATTCACATTGAAAAAGCCAACATCAATATTCCCGGCCTGTATAATTTTATTAACCAGCAATTTCTTATCCATTCCTTTCCGGAAGCGGAAATTGTCAACAGAGAAGACGACCTGGGTCAGGAGGGCTTAAGAAAAGCCAAATTATCCTATCAGCCTATTCGCCTTGAGACAAAATATAATATTTACCAGCGCAGTTTATAAAACGCTGCCGCCTGGCTTCGTTCGATACAAGGAAAACAGGGAGCTGCTGCAGATAGCTTTACGGAAAGAGATTAACCGGCTATCTTCAGCAGCTCCCTTTTTTTGGTGTCAATAGTTGGGGCAGGATTCTTTAATCCATCTCAACTATTGACACAAAGCCGCTTAAATCAGCTTAAATTCCCTTCAAATCAAAAAACCTGCTGTCGGGATACTTATGTATGTCATTAAGTCCCCTGATTCCGTAAAGCGCCAGAATATCCTTGAACTGGCTCTTTATCAAATCCTTTGAAATGATTCTTCTGCCCTCTTTATCCCTGGATACACGGTAATTGGATTTCTCAAAGGCTGAAAGGGCTTTCAACGTCTTCGGTCCATACCAGCAGAAGGTATCTAAAATCTTATTTATGAGACTTTTTTCATGCTCCGCCAGGCGGTTCAAGGGAACCTCAAATAAATTTACTCCATGCTTTTTCATGCTGTTGTACAAGCTGATATAAGGAGCATTTTCCGTATTTACATAATAATCATCCTCGAATAATTCCCTGTCGAACAGCGCCATGGAAAAACCCTGGGCATAATATAAAAGCCATTGGGTATACCCAGGTGACAGATCCCCTTGGGTGTAATATATCATATACTGGGCTATCAGATTAATTTTTCTCTCTGTCATCTTTTCCAGAACTGCCTGCATGGTCTTACGGTAGGCAACATTGGTCAGGTTATCCTTATTGTCCAGCAGCAGTTCATAATAATATACGGGATCTTCTACTATGTTTTTTAGTTTGTTCGAATACTCCGCAGTTGGGATGTCTCCCTCTATATATCTTATTATTGTGGTCTCGCCCCACCCTAACAATTTTGCCAGAGGTTTCTTGCCTATGCGAAAGTCTTTTAAAATAGTTTGAATTTCCTTAGCAGTTACAATGATATTTTCCTGACTCAGCATTTTGTTCTCACACATAGTTCTATCCCCTTTCGTATAATGATACCCCAAGGTTCCATCTTATCCTTCGTCCTATTAATACTATATATAATGTTACAATACAGGTCAATAGCTTCTTCCATATTTTTTCCCATTTTACCATATATTTCTACAGCTTTCTGAACTCATTAATGTCATGAATAATGATTTTAAAACCCTTAATCACTCCGTCAAACATTCCGGCTTTGTATAAATTAATCAGGACCATACCAATAGGAATCCCGATTATCAGGCCAAGCACTCCTGACACCCGGTAGCCGATAAACATAAATACCAATGTGGCAAAGGGGCTGATACCGATACTGTCCCCCACCATCTTAGGCTGAAGCACCTGCTTGACTATGGTGCAGACCAGATAAATAATTACCAGCATTACTGCCTTAAAATAATTTCCCGTTAAAATTTCAATTAAGGCCCACGGCCATATGACAGCTCCGGTGCCAAAGAAAGGAAGGAAATCAAGAAATGCTGTCAACAGTGCTAAGAGGAAGGAATATTTGACCCTTAAAATCTCAAAGCCTGCAAACAGTATTACCGTGAGCACCAGCATTATCTTAAACTGTGCTTTAAAATACCCTCCCACTGCCATTTTAAAGTTGGAAACAATTAAATTATAGCTCTTAATAAAGGAGGCAGGTGTCAAACGGTGCACAGCGGCTGCAAGATTGTCCCTTTCTGCGATAAAGAAATAGGCGGACATAATGGTTACAATGGCATACAAGAGTAAATCCATAAGGTTCTTTGCGTAGTCTCCGGCATTACTGATGTTAAACTTGCTGCTGTCTGCCACGAATTTGGATGCTATGTCCGTTATATTGGTACCAAGCTCATCCAGCTTTACTGTAATGTTGTCAGGAAGTATCTCGTATATCTTAGAAAGCTTCAGAGAAATGGTCTGAAACTGTGCCTCCATTCCCTTATAAATGTTGGGGAAATCCTGTACCAGGTTGCTGACTTCATTTACCAGAACACTGATTAAGGCATACATTGCTCCCACAACAGCGGCTATTACCAGTACAATGATTATGGCAGAGCTGTGCTTTCGCAGTATCTTAACCTTCTTTTCGAGAAATCTGACAAGCGGATTTGCTATGACAGATACTATAAAACCTATTACAAAGGGCATAAAAAAACTAAGCAGCTTCGGTACGATAAAAATAACAGCAAGTACTGCAAGAACGAACAGCAGTACGTTAACAAGAATCTTGATATAAACCAAAAATTTTTTCATTTAGTCAACTCCAATAGTTTAAATATTCTCATTGGCATGAAATTAACAGTTCTATTTGCTATGTATAATTCCTTCTAACACTGGTGCATACCGCAAGTTTATCTGCAGTACAGCCTAAATCAATAGTGAAAATCGCTTCAAATTTTCATTCTAAACCTTGTGCATATCTCGATTTTACTTGCGTTACTGCCCAAATAGTAAGTTAAAAAACATATTGCACTTTTCAATTATACTATAGTTTATTATTTATACTATAATTATACCTGTTTTCTTTTATCTGTAAATATTATTTCGCAAATTAAGGCGGTGAATTGGAAAAAACTTCATACCAGACTCACAGAACAAGGTCCGGATTGAGGAATTTACTCTCTAAAAACTGAGATAAATCGCTAAAGTCCGGCTATTGGGCCAAATGAAATGTTACCGGCTTCCTAGTTACAAAGAACCATGGTTATTATTCCGCATTTTCCCGTAACTATTACAGTTACACCAAAAAAGAAGCTTTCTGTCTTCCAACATAAATAGGAATACGGAAAGCTTCTTTTATTCATTCATCTTTCAATGCTATTATTTCTGCTCTTGCTGCTTTAACACCATACTGATATGCTTTTTGTACCGGATAAACTCATCACTTACCAGAAAATCTTCCCCTCTGGGTTTTCTGGCATCCACCGCCAGTTCCTCTGTTATATGCCCGGGCTTTCCCGTCATAATATAAATTCTGTCAGAGAGAAGAATTGCCTCGTCAATGTCATGGGTAATAAAGAGGGTGGACAGCTTAATGTTCTCCATGACCATAAGATACCACTGATGCAGATTGCTTTTTGTTATGGTATCAAGAGCACTGAAGGGTTCATCCAAAAGGGCGACCTGGTCGGAGAATAAATAGGTCCTGAGAAGGGCCGCCCTTTGCCTCATTCCTCCCGAAAGCTGCTTCGGATACTTATTTTCAGTGCCGGAAAGCCCAAATTCCTCAAAGTAGGAGGAAGCCGTCCGCCTTGCCTCCTTTTTCTTTTTCCCCTTTATGACCAGGGGCAGGGCTACATTATCAACGATGGTTTTAAAGGGAAGCAGCATATCCTTTTGCAGCATATAGCTAAGCTTGCCTGTCTTACCTGTGATATTCTCGTCGTCCATGGTTATGGTGCCGGAATCAGGTACTAAAAGGCCTGAGAGTACATTAAAGAGGGTAGTCTTTCCCACTCCGCTTGCTCCAAGGAGACTTACGATTTCCCCTTTATGAAGTACAATGGATATCTCTTCAATTATCTTATTTCCGCCATAGCTTACACTGATGTTATTTGCTGTTAATCTGTCCATGCCTTCCCTTTCCCTTAAACTTTATTCTGCCAGATAGTCATTGGAAAATCCGGTGCCGGAGGGTATTTCTTTCTCTATCAGCTTATTATCATAAAGCCATTTATAGAAGGAGTCCCATCTGTCCTGATCGATATAGCCCCATCTGGTAACCTCTGCCTTATACTGGTCTGCCAGCCATTTCTGACTTTCCTTTACCATCTTCGGATCCAGCTCCGGTACTGCCTTTACTAAGATATCTGCCGCTTTGTCAGGCTCCGCAATGGCATATTCATAGCCTTTTTTCACTGCATTTAAGAATTTCTTTGCCGTATCGGGATTCTTTTTTAAGAAATTATTGTTAGCTATGATAACCGGACTGTAATAATCCAGTTCTTTACCATAATCAGCAAAATTCAAATAATTGGTATCAAGTCCTGCCACCTTTGTAGCAATACCATCCCAGGCATAATATATCCATACCGTGTCAATGTTTGTCTTAAGAGCTGTTACAACATTTGTCACCGTATTGGGAATCAGCTTGATTTTACTAAAATCACCGCCGTCATCTTCCACAATCTTCTTGATAATGGCAAGCTCTATGGGCGAATTCCAGGTAGCGTAGGAATGTCCCTCCATTTTCTTTGGTGAATCAATGCCAAGCTTCTTAAGGGAAACGATACCGGAGGTATTATGCTGGATGATTGCCGCAACAGCTGTTACCGGCATAGGATCATCCGTTGCAAAGGCTGGAGCAAGAGTATCCTGAAAGGATATGCCGAATTCAGCTCCGCCAGCTCCAATGAGGGATGTGGTGCTTCCTTCCGGCGGCTGCATAATCTCAACATCAAGGCCCTCGTCCTTAAAATACCCTAAATCCTTTGCAACATAAAGCCCTGTATGATTGGTATTGGGCGTCCAGTCGAGTACAATCCTGACCTTTTCCAGACTTCCGCCCTTATCCTTACTGTCATTTTCCGCAGTTTCTTTACTGCCGTTTCCACAGGCAGTCAGTCCCCCAACTGCCAGTACCAGGCATAAAATAATTGCTATTGCTTTCCTTTTCATGAAACTCCTCCCTATAACTTATCAATATCATCATGCATCCCCCGGCTTGGCCGGGATACTGCACCGCAATTTTCAAACTATACCCCTGCCTTTCTCAGTACACCGCAAGATTGGACCGAGGATTTCGCAGGCACTAACCACCAATGCCTTCCCAACGCGCCGCAAGATTGGGTCGAGGATCTCGCAGGCAAAATCTTGTGTGTGAAAATCACCTTTTAATTTTCACACTAACTTCTTATATCCCTCAGTTCTTACCTTATCTCTTTCTTCTCTGTCCCAGGGTGTTACCCACTTTTGCAGCAGTGTTACACCAAACATCAGTAAAAGGCTGATAAAAGAGATAAAAAATATAACGGCAAACATCTTGTCAAAGGAGTAGGATTTTATAACCCTTGTCATGTACACGCCAAGTCCGCTGAAGCCCCCCAGCCATTCTGCCACCACCGCGCCGATAATGGAGTAGGACACGGATATGCGGAGCCCGGAAAAGAAATGGGGTATGGAGCCCGGAAGCTTAATGTGAATAAAGCTTTGAAGCTTGGTTGCTCCCATGGCCTTTAACAGGTTCAAGGCATCCTTGTCCACATTCCGAAAGCCGTCTAAAAGGCCGATGGTTATGGGAAAGAAAGAGGTAATGATAATTAATGTAACCTTAGGTAATATTCCATAACCCAGCCATAAAACCAGAAGCGGCGCTATGGCTACTGTCGGAATGGTCTGAGTTATGACCAGGACCGGATAGATTGCTTTATAAGCAAGCTCAAAACGGTCCATTACCACTGCCACAAAGAATCCAAGCAAGATTCCGGAAAATAATCCGAAAAAGGCTTCTGTCAGCGTCGTCCTGGCATGAAGCATCAAAAGCGGAAAGTCCCCTATAAAGGCCTTTACCACTTCTCCCGGAGATGGCAGCATAAATTTTGGTATTGCTCCGCCGGATGACAATACCTGCCAGATAAGTAAAATGGCAGCTATTGCAAAGACCGGAGAAATTCTATTAATGATGTTTTGTAACTTTTTTATCAATTGTCAATACACCACCCTCCGGTGCAAAGGTTATTTTCACATAGGATGCAACCTTGGGACAGCCTGCTTTAACAGCGATATACTGGCAGTTCTTTACGATTTCCATAAGTTCCTCATATTCTCCCTCTATCGCTGTCTCACAGGGTCCTACGTAATAATTAAGGCCTGTGCTTTTTATGTAATCTATTACCTCATCCACTATTCTTATTACTTCCTCATCACTGTCCACATGGGGCAGTACCTGTATTGCTACGCTTGCATTCATAATGCTCCTCCTTTTGGTATGGTTGATAAAAGAAAACCTCCCCGTCACCGGGAAGGTTGTATACTAGGCAAGGACTGCGCCGCAAAATTCTATACATCCCTACGCCGGCATTATCCGGATCAGGTACGAAGCAGTTCTCACTGCCTCAGGGTTTAAAACATTCTGGTAGTTTTCTCTCAGCCTGATTCATCAGGCACCCCTAGTTCATGGCAAGTGTAACATAGGCAAGTTTAATTTGTCAAGATAAAAGGAAAATTTTATTTGGTTTCATACAATTGCATTGATAATTTAATTTCATCCCAAACTCGCCTCTCCTGTCTCTATTGCACCGGTAATTTCTCCATGCTATAATAACCCTATCGCAGTTCTGTCACTGGATTTACTGCTATAGAAAGGATTATAGATGAAAAAGCACAGTTTATACTTAGAATGTTACTCCGGTATCAGCGGTGATATGATGGTAGCTGCCCTGCTGGACCTTGGGGCTGACAGGGAAGTTTTGCTGAATGGCTTGAAAAGCCTTAAAGTTGATGGATATAGAATCGAAATTACCAGAAAGGCAAAGAACAGCATAGATGCCTGTGATTTTAATGTAATACTGGCAGAGGATAACCACGACCATGACATGGATTACCTTTTCGGACATGAAAAGCCTGTAAAGGAATCCGGGAAATCAACGGCAGGTTCTGTTCTCCCCCTTTCACAGGGAACCCCCTCCCTTCGGCTAAACACCTCCTATAAATTAAAGAGGCTCCATAGCAGCCAGAGCCAGGAAGCTGAACATAGCCATGGTCATGAAGAAATTCACAGTCACGGCCATGAGGATTTGCACAGTCATAATCATGCAGGCGTGCATAGCCACAATCATGATGACTTGCTCAGCCACAACCACGATGACTTGCACAGCCACAGTCATGATGACTTGCACAGCCACAACCATGATGACTTGCACAGCCACAGTCATGGTTCCAGCAGCAGCCTTCATTTTGGACATCACGAACACAGAAATTTGCAGGATATTTACACGATTATCGATGGAGCGGCCATCACAGAAAATGCCAAGAGCATAGCCAAAAGAATATTTTTTATCATTGCCGAAGCCGAATCAAAGGCTCATGGAAAGCCGGTTGAAGAGGTACATTTTCATGAGGTGGGCGCCACGGATTCCATTGTAGACATTACCGCGGCTGCCATTTGCCTGGATAACCTGGATATTAAAGAAGTCTATGTATCCGAGCTTTATGAGGGCAGGGGACAGATTACCTGCCAGCATGGTGTTCTTCCCATCCCTGTTCCGGCAGTTGTTAATATCTCCGCAAAATACGGTTTAAAGCTGCACCTGACACAGGTTAAGGGTGAACTGGTGACTCCCACAGGGGCCGCCATTGTTGCTGCCATTAAGACAAAGGAACAGCTTCCCGCTGATTTTACAATCAGGGGAATCGGCCTTGGAACAGGAAAAAGAGAGTATGAGCAGACCAGCTTTTTGAGAGCAATGCTGATTGAAGAAGCCCCGCCTGCTCTGCCGGATACCATTCCGGATACTGTCTGGGTCTTAGAAGCAAATGTAGATGACTGCTCCGGTGAAGCCCTCTCTGCCGCCATGGATATTTTATTAAAGAAGGGGGCCAGGGATGTGTATTATACCCCTATCTTTATGAAAAAGAACAGGCCTGCTTACCTTTTAGGAGTCATATGCTCGGAAAAGGACATCTCCGTTATGGAGGAATTAATCTTTACCCACACCACCACCATAGGCATACGGAAACAGGAAATGAAGCGTACCACTCTAAAGAGAAGCTTTAAAACCCTAATGACACCTTATGGGGAAGCAACGGTAAAGGTATGCTCCTTTCAGGATAAGACCTTTTATTATCCTGAAAGTGACAGTATCCGAAGCCTTGCTGACAAATCAGGTCTTGACTACACCACCCTTTACAGCCTGGTTCAGACACTGGCAGGGGAGGCTTCAGCAGTATAGGAAGCTTACCTCTTATTCCTTTCTTATTCCTTGCAGAGCCTGTTAATCTGAGTAGCCATATAGCCGGCTCCAAAACCGTTATCAATATTAACTACTGCTAGCCCTTCCGCGCAGGAATTCAGCATAGTTAAAAGTGCCGATACCCCTCCAAAGCTTGTACCATAGCCGACGGAGGTGGGAACGGCAATTACCGGCTTGTCTACAAGTCCTGCAAGAACACCGCCAAGAGCTCCCTCCATTCCGGCAACTGCTACGATACAATTTGCCTTCTGTATATCCTCAAGCTTGGAAAATAGCCTGTGAATTCCGGCAACGCCTACATCATATATACGGATAACATTGCTGCCGAAGAATTCTGCCGTTCTGGCTGCTTCCTCCGCTACGAAAAGGTCGGCCGTACCCCCTGTACAAATGGCTACCAGTCCTTTCTTCTCCTGCTTCTCCTTTTCAATCGACAGTATTCTGGATAAGGGATCATAGGTCACACAGTCTATTACCTTCTTTACTTCCTCATACTGCTCCTGGCTTGCCCTGGTTCCAAGAACATTGGTATCGTGCATATAAAATCTGCGGTAGATTTCCGTTAAATGCTCCATGCTTTTTCCCTGGCAGAACACTACTTCCCCAAAGCCGCTTCGAAAATGCCTGTGATGGTCAAGCTTGGCAAAGTCCAACTCTTCATAGGGCAGATTCTTTAAAACCTCTGCCGCTTCCTCCAGCTGCATCTCGCCGGATTTTACCTGTTCTAAAAATTTGTAAACGTCCATAATACACCTCATTTGCTATTATATTTTTGGATACAAACATAACACTTTGGTAATGTTCCTGTGCTTCTATCTTCTATTTATGCACCTTAGCTTTTGGCTGCAGTCAGCCATAAACCTGCCAGATGAAAGAAACCTGACAGCAGCTCCTTTCACACCCAGCAACATTCTTTCAAAGCCTTCCGATCAATCTGGCACTATTAATTAATCCAATACTGGAACTTTTAATCATGCCAACTATAGAATAAAGTAACTAAAAAGATTTAAATTTAGGAGGCTGGCATGAATAAAAAACTTTTTACCCTGATAATCTCGGCACTAATGGCGGCACTGACCTGCATCGCTACTATGGTAATTCATATCCCTACACCGGCTTTGGGCTATATCCACTTTGGAGACGGCATGGTTCTTCTCAGCGGTATCCTTCTGGGTCCGGTTTACGGAAGCCTTGCTGCCGGAATCGGTTCCATGCTTGCGGATGTCTTTTCCGGCTACATGGGCTTTGCACCTGCAACCCTTATTATCAAAGCATTGGCAGCCTTTGCCGGCGGCAGTATCTATCATTTGATTATGAAGCATCCCTTCCGCAAAGGCGAAAGACTACTTGGTTCTATTCTTGGCGGACTTGGGGGAGGAGCCATTGTAGTATCGGGCTATTATATCTTCTCAGCCTTCATTCTGGGTATGGGCCCTCTGGCAGCCTTAGTGGATATTCCCTTTAATCTGGTTCAGACTGCTTTTGGAATAATCGGCGCTTCCCTGCTGCTGCCCGTAATGGATAAGGTTCCGACGATAAAAGAACGGCTTAATCCAAGATATTAATACTATTTTCAAATTAATATCATATCACAATAACAGTAATCTTACAATCTCAGGAGCTATTGATTTCATAGTGAACATATATAGTTAATGAAAAGGGGACGAAGACTAGAGGATTCGTTTGGAGTTTGCTGTTCGAGAACCTTTATTCCACTAAAGCTGCAAAAAACACAGCTGACAGTCAAAAGAGCGCCAAACTCGCTTTCGCTCAAACAATGGCGCTCTTTTTCCTAGCTGTGTTTCTTGCAGCTTAAGTGTCATAAAGAACCTCTCAATGCAAACTCCAAACGAATCCTCTAGTCTTCTGGGTATCTATAAGTTAGCTTCATACTTTTGCCAAACTGTTAATTTCATATTAACAGCTATGCCTTTTCAACGCGCCGCAAGATTGGGCCGAGGATTTCGCAGGCAAGCAGCCTTGTGATATGCATGAGTGCTGGAATGAGAAAAGCGGTGGCTTTGAATGTATACAAAACCGCCGCTTGGCTGCCATTATCTGCCTTCCTGTAATGACAGGCCCTTGATTGCCTTAGCAATTGCAGTCCCTTATTGCTTTTCTACTCCAAGCAGTTTCCCATTTTTATCATAGACCGTGTGTACGACAATTTCTCCGCCGCCTGCAGATTGAAAGGTGAAAACTCCTCCATCCTGTTCTTTATCCACAAATGTTTTTACCAAACGGCCCTTATAGTAAACATTGCCGCTACTGCTGCCATCCGGTTCCCTGTACTCAATTCCATACTCTTTATACCTGGCAAACTTCTGCGCCAAGGTTTCTCCGCCTGATGAATTCCCTGAAGTACTGGTTACTGCTTCAGAAGTACTTTCCAAATCAGCCAGATTTCTTTGATTAAATTCATCCTGACTGTATTTTTCAATTCCTGTCAATTTACCGAAAGGATTTATGCTTCCATCACCATTATCAGTACTCATGCGTGTAGTATGGACATCCACAGTACCCTCTTTATTCAGATATTCGTAGCGGACAGCTGCCGTACTATCTCCTAAATCAGTACCATCCCAAAAATATCTGACAAGTTCCTTTTTAAAATACATTTTGCCCTTCTTATCGAAGGAAATTCCATAGGCGCGGTATTGTGCCAATAATTCCTGATCGGGTTGATTTGATAAAGAATCCGAGCTGGATGAAGAAACTGCCGTACCGGTATCCGGCTCAAAGGAACCGGCTATAACAGTCCCATTGGGCATTTGAATTTCCTTTGTGTATTGATACCCCTGTTTCATACGCTCAAGCTGCTTTTGCCATATGGCATACAAATCGTCTACATCCTGCTGCGTCCAGGAGCGCCACTGATCTGATTCAGAATCGTAGAACTTCTGCCTGCCATCATCAACCAATTTCTGATAAACCGCTTTTTCCTGCTCCATCCACTTTTCAAATTCGTCGATTTTCCAAAATTCAAGCTTCTCTGCAGCATCCGGATTTTTTTCTTTGTACTCCGCCTCTGTCATCCAGGAATCTCCGCCATTATCACTGTAAGTATAATTTTTCCCGTCCAAGGTTCCAGCCATAAACACACTATTCTTTGAAGTGTCGGCACTTTTAGCCAGGGAGCCTGTAGTAAAAATAACCGTTATCCCGAGGACCAAACCGAAAGCTAACAGTATTCCCGTAAGAGATGTTTTTTTCATTTTCATAATTGAGACAATCCTTTCTTCCATCGCATTTTTGCTGAAATTGTTCACAAATGGGGTATGACAGCTTTTCTTTTCCTCCAAACCAATCAGGATCAGGGCATAGGCTGATTTCATAGCTTCCCCTGCTGTCTTCACAACAGTTTCGTCACAGGAAAGCTCAATATCCCGGTTTGCCATTACATACATAAGCCATACAAAAGGATTGAACCAGTGTAAACATAAAGCTGCTGCCATCAAAAGCTTCAGAAGCGTGTCAAAGTACCGTATATGAGCGAACTCATGAATCAGAATATAGCGCAGCTGAGTTTCATCGGCCCAGTCTGTTTTCTTTGGCAGGAGCACAATGGGCCGGAATATTCCATAGGTCAGAGGGGCGGCTATCTTATCCGACTGCCGGATCTGAACTCTTCGCCTTATCTGATGTCCCTGCTGCCAGAGCCTCACAAACTCATTGTCAACAGGAAGTGCTGTCTTATACTCTCTCCTGCACCGAAGATGGGTAACAAGAAAGAATAAAGCGCAGGCTAATGACCCAGCCAGCCATAGAATTAAAAAATACGGTATTTTTATCTCTCCCTTTTCCGATAAAGCCGGCACTGTATTTACCGCTGCCGTACCACTATAGGTAACAGGTGTTCCGTTTAATGGTAAATTTGTATCATAGGTCGGGCTTTTAAGTATATCCGCGGCCCCATAGATGCTGAACTGTGACGGGATGGAAAAAGGAAACAGCAGACGGCACAAGACCACTCCCCATAAAATAAGAAAGGTTCTTTTGGGCAGCTTATGCAGCAGCAGACCCCGGATTATTACAATGACCAGAATAAGGACCGCACCTGAAAAGCTCATTTTTAACAAACTCATTGCCGCCTCCTCATTCCAGGGTGTTGACAAGCTGTTTCAGCCTTTCTATTTCTTCCGACGATAAATTTTTTCGTCCTAAAATAGAAGCAACAAGCAGGTCGGCAGCACCGTCATACATTTTATTGATAAGTTCCGTTGTTTCAAGTTCTCTGGCCTGTTCAATGGTTACGAGGGGATGGCATAGAAAATTCGGTTCCCTGCGCTCAATGGCTCCTTTGTCGATACACCTCTTAATTAAAGTATAGGTAGTGGTCTTATTCCATCCGACCTGCTCTTTCAGGATTTCTGCTATTTTCTTGGCTGTGGTATCTCCGTTTTTCCAAAGAACATCCATTATCTTTAGTTCGGAATCGAATAATTTAATCTGCATCGTTAACCTCCTTTTTGATTTTACTCCAGTAGAATGATTATATTTTACTCCAGTAGAACAAATCTGTCAATAGTTTCCTGGAAATTATTATCTGATTCCAACGCCCTTTACTATGGTGTAAGCATTGGGACAAGAATCAGGACTAAAAAACAGGAATAGTCAATTCTTCTGTTATACTCTGTCGTTTAAATACGATTTCCAATTATTGTAATTCATTTTTGTACATGTTATAATTGGAAGGATTTAGAAAAGCAGGAACTACGAGGGAGTATTCCTACATAAATCAGGTAAATGATGCACATAAGCTTAAACTGTTCCTTTTTTTAAATCAGTATCCTTCTCTCAAATGATAAGACTGGCTGTGTTTAACATCATGAAACCTATCAATATTTTAAGAAAGAGGGATGTAAATGAGAAAAAAAGTCACAGCGGTAGCTACAGCTCTTGTGCTGGCAGTAACCTCCACCCTGGTTAATCCATTTGCTTATCCGGCTGCTTCACAAGCGGATATTGCTTCTGGTATTTCTGCAAACGGAGGCGGTCTCACAGCGGACAGCACAGAAAGAGGCAGTCAAAAACCCTGCACGATACCGGGCGGTCTAAAGGGGTATGACAGCGGCACCGGCAGCACTTCAGGCAGAAACAAGCTGGTAACTGTAATTGTAGAATTAGAGGGAGCTCCTCTTTTGGAACAGTTTATTGACAGCAATACCCTTATGCGTTCCAGTGCCTATAGCAGCTTCGATGAATTCAGTAAATCGGCCCAGGCGGACATGATTACTTCCGAGCTGAAAAAGCAGCAGGATAGTATTATCAGCCAAATCTCCAATAAAAAAACATTTGGTACCGCTCCGGTGTTAAATGCCGCACCTGAGGTTCTGTACCATTATACCAATGTAATGAACGGCTTTGCCATCAGGATTAATTATGGTGCTATTGCATCCATCCGAAAAATAAAAGGTGTAAAAACCGCCTATGAGGCCCCTGTCTATAATAAGATAGATCCCGTTATGGACTCCAGTACCAATACCATAGGAGCCAGCACCCTCTGGGACCTGAACTACAAGGGCCAGAGCACGGCAGTTGCCATTATTGATACCGGGCTTGATGTTAAACATCCGGGCTTTCAGACTTTGCCGGTAAGCCCCAAATATTCCAATGCCTCCTCCCTACAGGAAAGGCTGACAAACAGCAGCTCCAGTCTGGAGTCCGGTATTACCGATGCTTCCGAGACCTTTGTCAACGCCAAGGTACCCTATGCCTATGATTATGCGGACAAGGACGAGAATGTCATACCAAGCCCTGAATCTGTATTAAAGAATAAAAATGAGCACGGCACCCATGTGGCCGGTACTGTGGCAGCGCCGGAAGGAGACTCTGATAATATCACAGGGGTCGCTCCCGAAGCCCAGTTAATGATTATGAAGGTATTCAGTGACACTATCGGAAATACCGGTGCTTCCACCGAAAATATCCTGGCTGCCATTGAAGACGCTGTTGTACTGGGCGCAGATGTTATCAATATGAGCCTTGGCTCTTCCAGCGGTTTTACCGATGAGGGGGACGCCTCTATTTCAGATGTATATGCCCGTGTAGAAAGTGCCGGAATTACTATGGCAGTATCGGCAGGCAACAGCTACAGCAGCACCTATGGGAATGGTTTAAAGGACTTAACGCCAAATGGCCTTGCCCTGTCCTCCAATCCCGATACCTCTGTGGTAGGCTCTCCTTCTACCTATATCACACCCCTTTCCGTTGCCAGCGTAGTCAATACCAGTTACCACGCCTTTTACTTTGAAACGGAAGGAACCAAAATAACCTATGGCGAATCAGCGGAAGGCGACCAGCCCCTGTTCTCCTCCCTTTCAGCGGTTTCCGGCGGAGCTATCGGATACGTCCCCGTGCCCGGTACCGGAAAGAATGAGGATTACGCAGGAATCGATGTAGCCGGAAAAATAGCCCTGGTAAGCCGCGGCGGTTTTTCCTTTAATGATAAGCTTATTTATGCCAGGAACCACGGGGCCATTGCTATTATCATCAGCAACAATACAACAGGCTCCCTCAATATGGCAATCACCGATTATGATATACCTGCAGTCGCCATTACACAGGAGGATGGTAATTTTCTTCGCAGTGCGGCAGATAAAATAATTAAAATATCAGGAGATACGGGAGTATTTCCTGACAGCCACGGCAATACCCCTTCTGATTTTTCCTCCTGGGGCATTACCCCTGACTTAAAGCTGAAGCCAGAAATTGCAGCTCCCGGTGAGAATATCTATTCCACCCTTCCGGACGGTAAATACGGCTCCATGAGCGGTACTTCTATGGCTTCTCCCCATATAGCAGGCGCCTATGCCCTTATGAAACAGTATCTGAATGAGAAAACAGAACATTTCCTGACCTCCCCTGAAAAGGCGGTTATCGCTACCGATTTGCTAATGAGTACGGCAGTACCTTCCCGCACCGGCCGGAACGTTCCCTATTCTCCCAGAAAGCAGGGCAGTGGTATTGTAAATGTTTATAATGCCGTAAATGCCGGTGCATATTTGTACACAGAGAAAGAAGACGGAGCAAACGGCAGACCCAAGCTGAACTTAGGCGATGACGCTTCAAAGACGGGAGTTTATACAAAATCCTTCCATGTCAGAAGCATCACCGGTTCCGCAATCTCCTATGTTCCGAAAGCTGCCGTATTGTCAGAAGCAATAGAAGAGGCGGAAGGTCTGAAAGTAATTGATGAAACGGCCGCCGATATCAGTGACTATGCGGATGTTTCCTTTACGGTAAACGGCACAACTGTCGTATCCGGCAGTGCTATCAAATTAGATTCAGAAGCTGATTTGACCGTTGATGTTACCATCACGCTGAAGGATGAAATCAAACAGCACCTGGATGCAGCCTTTGAAAATGGTGCCTTTATTGACGGATATCTTACCCTGGTATCCGACGGTGTGGACTTATCCATTCCCTTTATGGGCTTTTATGGTGACTGGACAAAGGCCCCGCTTTTTGATTCCGGCTCTGCAACCGACCTTAAGGGCTACCAGCAGGCCATCCATGCTCTTTATTCCCTGACCCCGGAGGGCTATGCTTATCTGGGCGTGAATCCCTTTGACAGTAACGCCTATTCTTTAATCGGTAATTATACTCCCTATCTGTACGAAGCTTTATATCAGATGTATGCCCCCTGTGCTGATACCGATAAGATAGCCATCTCACCAAACGGAGACGGATATTTTGACAGTCTTGACACCGCCGCTTTGAGCCTTCTTCGCAATGCCAGGACCCTGCATTACCAGCTGACCGATGAAAAGGGAAATACCCTTTTGTCAGACCAGCTGAATTACCTCACCAAAACCCAGTACATATCCAGTGAAAAGGCAATTGTTCCTACCTATCTGACATTGCTTTATAAAGGCCTGGATGCTAAGGGAGCTCCCCTGCCTAATAACTCTGTCGTTACCTTAACCGTAAACGGAGAATTGGACTATTCCGCCCATGAGCAGAATAATGCCGGAAGCCAGCTGGTATTTCCTATAACCATTGACACCGAAAAACCAGCCCTGACTGCCGCCAGGTCCACGGAGGATTCCCTGGTCCTGTCCGTAAAGGATAACCAGTATGTAGCAGCTGCTGTCTTATACAATAAAGCCAACGAGGAAAAGCCTCTCGGAGTATTTTTAGTAGATGAAGATACCAAGGGAAAAGAATCCGATATCCGACTTGACAAAAAAGAACTTTCTTTAACCGGTGTTCCTTTATCCGACCTTACGGTTACCCTGTATGATTATGCCATGAACAGCAAGAGCTATGACCTTGGCGCTTACGTGGTAACTCCTACTCCCAGCATTACGATTACACCTGCTCCGTCAGTGACAGCTTCTCCGACTCCAAGTGTAACCGGCACACCCACTCCCTCCGTGACTGCTTCTCCGTCACCAAGCGTTACAAGCTCCCCCAGTCCATCGGTATCCGCTTCTCCGTCTCCAAGCGGAACTGCTGCACCGACTCCTGTTGTGACAACCGCGCCCGGACCAACTGCCACGGCCGCACCAACGCCAACTGCCACAGTTACACCAACGCCGACTGTGACACCTGCCCCTGACTATTCCAAAGCTGCCAGGGTAACTATAAGCCATAATAAGCTGTACCCCAAAGAAACGGCTGCCATAAGCGTGAAGCTGCACGGCAAAGTAACCGATAAGGATACCGTTCATATATCCTACAGTTCCTCCGACACAGCAGTAGCCTCCGTTTCCTCCCAGGGAAATGTAAATGCCATAGCACCCGGTACTGCAGCCATTAAGGTAAAAGTAACCGTTAACAACAATTCCTCGACCTACGGCATCAAGCTTACCGTTAAGAAGCCTTATATCAGCTTTACAAAAAAGACCTCTGTCTTAAAAGCAGGAAAATCCTTTACTTTTAAAGCAAAAGCCTATGGCATACAAGAGGCAGTGACCTATTCCCTGTCAGACACCAGTATTGCTGTAATCGATGAAAAAAGCGGAAAACTAAAAGCAAAAAAACCCGGCATAGTCTATATTACTGCCAAAGCAGATAACTATAGCAGAAGGTATAAATTAACCATTAAATAAATGAAGCTGACCCAGTGCTGCAGCGGTGTGGCCGATCCGGAGCTTACGAACTTCTGAATTCTTTGCCGGAACGATTGACAGGTTATTCCTGTTTTCTTATAATGAATTTATGATAACATGATATTCACTTTGAGCTGTTACAGAGTAAATAATGCTATTCTGTAACAGCTTTTTTATTTGAAAAGCTGAATAAGATTACCAAGAACTACATAGAAAGGAAACTATCATGAAAGTAAAATCAAGTACTTACTTACAACAGGTGAAACCTCTCCTGAAGGAACTTTTAGACAGCCTTCTTAAGAAGTATCGCTATGTATCTATTCTGGCATCCGATTCCAAAGCAATGATCTATAGTGTATCCAAGCGCGGAACTGTGGTCTCGGAAGAACCCTTACTTAGCGGAAGAGGCTTTGTAGCAAAGATCTATGACGGTACCAGCTACGGAGAATATTCTTTTAACAATATCACAAAAGAGCTGCTGCCTGAAATTCTTCGCAAAATAGAAGACAGCCTTATCCCTTTAAAAAATACCTTACCGGCAGGAATTGATATTATCTCCTATGACGAACTGAAGGATGAAGCCCTCACCTTTCACGAGAGCACACAATACCAGGAAAGCCTGACCGATATGGGAAGTGAAAAAATCATCTCCCAGCTGACCTCCCTCAGCGAGGAAGGTAGAAATTACAATTCTTCTATCCTTGACTGCTCTGCCGGACTTCGGTTCCAGGAGTACCATAAGCTCTTTCTTTCAAAGGGCAAGGATATGGAACAGGATGTCTTATGGACAACAGGCTCCCTCATGGTCATGGTGTCAAAGGGAGAAGAAATCAAGTACTACTTTAAGGGCTATTCCAACCTTGGCGGCAGTGAGATATTACAGGACATGAAGGAAGGACTGAAGGAAACAGCCGATTGTGCCCTTGCCCTGCTGGATTCCGAGCCCATCATCCCCGGAGAATATGACTGCATCTGCCCTCCCGAGGTTACCGGTATGATTGTCCATGAAGCCTTTGGCCATGGTGTAGAAATGGATATGTTTGTTAAGAAGCGCGCTCTTGCTGAAAAATATATCGGAGAATATGTAGCCTCCCCTCTTATAACCATGCATGACGGCGGTATTGCCGCAGAGGAAACCGCTACCTACTTCTTTGATGATGAAGGTATTCCTGCCAAGGATACGGTTATCATCGAAAAAGGTATTCTAAAAAGAGGAATAAGCGACAGTCAGAGTGCCATGTACCTTGGCACGGAGCCTACCGGAAACGGAAGAAGGCAAAGCTATGAAAGAAAGGCCTATACCCGTATGACCAACACCTTTTTTGAAGGCGGCCATGACAAGGTAGAAGATATGATTGCTTCCATTCAATACGGATTTCTTTTAGACAATCCAAGCAGCGGTATGGAGGACCCGAAGAACTGGGGTATCCAGTGCATGGTAAACGTTGCGAGAGAAATAAAGGACGGTAAACTGACCGGTAAAATCTTTTCTCCCATTGTACTCACCGGCTATGTTCCCGACCTGCTAAAGTCAATCACTATGGTTTCCGAAGAAAAGGAGCTGGGCGGCGGAGGTTTCTGCGGCAAGGGATATAAGGAGTGGGTCAAAGTATCCGACGGCGGCCCTTATATGAAAGCCAAGATCCGTTTAGGTTAAGCTGTAATAAAACCGATTACATATAGAAAGGAAGTAACACTGTGCTTGATAAAATAATAAGTGCCTTACAGAAAAACAACATAGGGCATTATCTGATAAAGGAAGAAATAACGGAAAGCGTAGAGCTGTTTTTTATCCGCAGAAGGCTGGACATAAGAAGAGAAAAGAATGTTCATAACTATTCCCTGACCGTTTACCGTGACTTTGAAAAAGACGGCAAGAAAATGCGCGGCTCCTCCGCTATCGGCATCTATAACGGCATGACCGCGGAAGAGATTGAGGAAGCCATAAAGGAAGCCAATTATGCCGCCTCCTTTGTCTGCAATCCCTATTATGAGCTGCCAAAGGGCAGAAAGGAAGACTTCATACCTTCCGCTTCCAAATTAGCCTCCCTGTCTCTTGCGGAAAGTGCCATGTTAATGACGGAAGCTCTCTTTGCAGAGGATAAGGGAGAGGATGTATACTTAAACTCCGCAGAAATGTTCCTGGAAAAATCCACTGTTCATGTGCTGAATTCGGAAGGGATTGATATCAGCTATGATAAATACACTGCCAAGGGTGAATTCGTAGCCCAGTGCCCCGCCCCCCAGGACGTGGAGACCTATCAGAGCTTCCATTACACCGAGCCGGATACGAAAGCCTTAAAAGAAAAGGTGAAATATACCCTGGAAACCACAAAGGCAAGAGCCGCTGCCGAGACAGCACCAAAGAGCGGAGAATACAAGGTCATTATCTCCGGTCCTTTTGTCAGCACAATATTTGACTACTATCTGGAGCGTTCCTCCGCCTCCCTTATCTACCCCGGATATTCCAACTTTACCAAGGGCAGTAAGGTACAGGGAGAAAAAGTAACCGGTGACCTTCTTACCATGGAGCTGATTGCCAATGAGCCTTACAGTGCCGAGGGCATCAAGCTGACAGACCGTCCCCTGGTAACTGCCGGTGAATTAGAGACGATTCACGGAAACAGCCGCTTTTCCTACTATCTGAATACAGAGCCTACGGGTATCTACTCCCAGATAAAGGTCCAGGGCGGAAGTAAAAGCTTTGGAGAAATGAAGAGCGGAAAGTACCTGCATGTAGTGAACTTCTCCGATTTCCAGATGGACAGCTTTTCAGGCCATTTCGGCGGTGAAATCCGTCTTGCGTTCCTTTGCGACGGAGAGACGGTTACACCCGTAACCGGAGGCTCCATTAATGGCAGCATTTTAGATACACAGGGAAATCTGACTTTATCAAAAGAACTTCAAAAGGAAGAAGGCTATGAAGGCCCTTTCGCTATTGCGTTTGAAAAGGTGAATGTAGCCGGTATATAAATAAACGATAATTAAGAACCTGAAAGAGAGTATATATTTATTTCTTCTCTCAATCAGGTTCTTATTCATTGATATCTTGGTAAAATTCAGCTTATCTATTCATTCAGGAGGATACAGATGAACTCAACAGTTAAAATAGGTATTATCGGTGATTATGATGGGCGCCCGTCCCATTTAGCAACAGAGGAAGCCTTAAAACACAGTGCCAGGAAGTTTAATATAGCCATGAAATATGAATGGCTGCCTACAGCTACCTTTGATGACAGCCAGCAGGTGCTGGAGAAATTTAACGGACTATGGTGTTCTCCCGGAAGTCCATACAAAAGTATGAACGGAGCCATTAATGCCATCCGGTTTGCCAGGGAAAATAATTACCCTTTCCTCGGGACCTGCGGCGGCTTCCAGCACGCAGTAATTGAATACGGCAGGAATGTACTGCAAATTGATGCTTTAAAAGATATTCATTATAATCCTTATGAAAATACCGATTACATTACGGCGCTGTCCTGCTCCCTTATCGGAGAAACAAGGCGCATTACTATCGATAAAACGTCAAAATTATATGGTATATATGGCAGTACTGAAATTGTAGAAAAATATAATTGCAGCTTTGGACTGAATAAGGACTTTGAATATTTACTGCACAAAAATGGGTTTCGGGTCGTGGGAACCGATGAAAACAGGGAAGCACGCTTAATGACTATAGAAAATAACACCTTTTTTGTTGCTTCCTTATTCCAGCCCCAATTAAGCTCCACTTATGAAATTCCCCACCCGCTGATAAATGAATACTTAGATTCAGCAAGGAATTTTAATAATTCCCGGTATTAATTCGCAGTATTAGTTCACAGTATTAGGTCTCAGTATTAATTCCAGGTAGTAATTCCCGGCAAAGGGCCAGCTACATTTACTTAAACATCCTTAAGCCAAATGGGTGGAGTTAATAAGCCGGAAGGTTTGTGAACTTCAATACTGAGACTCCCAGGCTCCCCTCATATTTCTCACAGTTTCGGAATCTTCTTCACCTTAAGGACCTTTCTGTCATAGGTCATCAGACCGTTAATTTCCTCCTCCACATCGGACAGCTGTGTAAAGACTGCAGCTGAAAGCCCCATCTCAATTAGAGCGGGCATTTCTTCCTTGTACAGCTTAAATACTGCCTTCTCCAGATCTTCTTTTTTGCGGTAAATCTTATAGCCATAGATATTCTTAGAAAACATGTGTCCCGTGGCAGGACAGGCAAAGCCTGCAAATTCCGACAGGACGACGGCCCTCTTCTCTGTGACGATATGCAGCTTTCTGAAATAATTATGGATACTCTTAAAGTCTCCGCCCTTTTGGTCAAACCATCCGCTGGCCTGGTCTATCAGTCTGGTACTGTCCATGGTCTTTATCAGGCGAACGGCTTCTTCCGAATCAAACTGCCCCCAACCTTCATTAAAGGGAACCCATACAACAATGCTGGGAGAATTATACAAGTGCTCTATGGTTCCGCTCAGGTCTTCCTTCCATTCCTGCCTGCCCTTCTCATTTCTTCTTGAAAAGAAGGGATACCAGTTATCCTTTATCCGCTCCGCCACTCTTGGGAAGAAATTCGGCAGATATCCAAGGAACAGCATATTATAGCTGGTACCTCCGTTTACCATATCCTGCCACACCAGCATGCCAAGCCTGTCACAATGGTAATACCACCGTAAAGGCTCCACCTTTATATGCTTTCTCAGCATGTTAAAGCCCAGCTTCTTCATTGTCAGGATATCGTATATCATTGCCTCATCACTTGGCGCAGTATAGAGCCCATCCGGCCAGTAGCCCTGATCCAAGACTCCGTTATGAAAATATACTTTGCCATTCAGAAAGATTCTAGGAACTCCTTTTTCATCCTTTTTTACTTCAACCTTTCTCATGGCAAAATAGCTCTCTACCCTGTCTTCGCCAACTCCAACCGTAAGCCCGTAAAGGTGGGGATTTTCAGGGCTCCAGGGAATGAAATCAGGCATTGGAATAAGGAGCTTATTTCCGCTGTCTTCGTTACTCAGGATAAGCCGTTCCTGATCCGTAACCTGTATCCAGACGGGCACCTCCGGCCCCTCCTTCTGATTGTTCATGGTTATCTCCAGCTGAACCATGGACTCCTCATACAAGGGAGTAATTCTAAGATTTTCAATATAATAATCCGGCACCCATTCCATCCAGACACTCTGCCATATGCCGCTTTGGGCTGTGTAGAACATGCCCCCTCTTAAAAGCTTTTGCTTTCCCCTGCTATGATAGGAAGTATCGCTGGAATCCCGCACCATAACAAGAATTTCATTCTTCCCCTTTACCAGCAGGTCCGTAATGTCCAGTGAAAAAGGCAGATAACCGCCCATATGGCTTCCAGCCTTTTTTCTGTTAACAAAAACTCTTGCATACTGGTCAACTGCTCCAAAGTGAAGAATCAGCCGGCTGTTTGCCTTTATTTCCTTCACTCTGATTCTTCTTTCATACCACAGATAATCCTTTGGCATTACCTGCCTTTCCACACCTGACAAGGCGCTCTCCGGCGAAAAAGGAACCAGTATCCTGCCATCATAATGGGCTGGAAGCTTCCGCTCCTTTGTAATAGCATAATTCCATAGACCGTTTAAAGGAATATAGCTGTCTCTTTTAAGCTGAGGCCTGGGATACTCCGTCAGAACCTTATTCTTCTTAAGCTCCTCTCCCCATTTTGTATAAAGCTGGTTCGTGGAAGCCTTTTTGCTCTTAATTAAAAACATCTTAAAATAATCATTTATCATTATTTAACCCTCTCAACAGCAAGCTTAAAACACAGGCTAAGAAATATTATCCATAACTATGTTAAATACAGTATACTACTTAAAAGCCCTCCTGTATATTCCCATGTACCTTTTGTCCTTCATTTTCTGCATCTTATAGTATACACCTGTTAAAAAGAAATAAACTCCTTTGGGAAAATCACGGCAGACGAATGAGACCAGATAATGGGCAAAATCACGGCAAACGCATGAATGATAATTATGGAAGCTTCCGATGAGTTTGGCTTACATTTAAGAATTTTCCTGTTCAGGGTTCTAAATTTCACTAAACCGGCAGCGGTTGTTCCTGGCAGCAGAAAGGATACCAAACTCGCTGAAATACGCTCAAACAATGGTATCCTTTCTGCCAGGAACAACTGCTGCCAGTTAAGTGTCATTAAGAACCCTTCAATGGAAAATTCTTAAATGTAAGCCAAACTCATCTGGTTAATTACAATTAATTCCTTCATGCGTTTGCCATGTTGGCAAAATAGCTTGTTCTTTCCTTTTTCAGCCAACTATGATAATATGAATAAAATAATCTGCCACTACCAAAGCGGTTATGTACTGAATAGGCATTTTTCATAGAAGAGAGGTTAATATGAGAAGAAAAGACAGAGAAATAATTGATATCAATGAAATCTTATCCATTGTAAGAAAATGCGACACCTGCAGGATTGCACTCTTTGACAAGGAATATCCTTACATTGTGCCCATGAGTTTTGGCTGTAATTACGATACCGGCAGTCTGGAGCTGTATTTTCACTGTGCTCTTGAGGGATTAAAGCTTGACCTTATTAAGAGCAACAATCATGCTGCTTTTGAAATGGACTGCTCCCACAAGCTGGTAACGGGAGAGTCGGCCTGTGAATACACGATGGAGTTTGAGAGCGTCTGCGGACAGGGACTTATTGAAATCTTAAAAGCAGAAGAAAAGAGGGATGCCCTGACATTTTTAATGAAGCAGTATTCGGATGCCGATTCCTTTCAATTTCAGGACAAGGTTCTGGAAAAGATGACCATCTTTAAATTAAACGTCCAGAGCATTACCGGAAAAAGATTAATAAAAAAATAATGAAAAAACAAATCAGCTCCATGTCTTTCCTTTCATCAACAGCTTCTGGAAAGCCATGGGGCTGATTCAACGTTTCTGTAAATAATACAAAGGCAGCAAGCCTTAATAAGAGATACCTTTAGCAAAGCATAAAATTAGCAACACCAACGTTCTTTAGCGTTACCTTTGGTTTACAGCAGGTACGCATTTTCGAATTTTCCACCGGGCAAACCTCAAGAACATAGCAGCCATCATAAGGAACTTCAAATTTAAAGCATCCATAACGGCATATAGTCTCACAGTAAAGAAGATTCTTATAATCATTGCATACTGCGAAGAGTTTAACTTCCCACTCATGAGGCATCTTGCAATCGCATCCCCATACACAGCCAAATATAATTCCTGGTTTTATAAGGCAGGGTTTTGGGGTGGGGCATTCCGGGCATTCTACAGGCTCTGGTATCGGTACAGGTACCGGAACCGGCACAGGGAACGGAATGATTTCCGGTTCTGCAGCCGGGCATTCCGGACAAGTCGGGCATGTGGGACAGGTCGGACAGGTCGGGCATTCCGGGCATGTTATAGCAGGCAAGGGCTGAGGCGGTGGTGTCGGTCTGGGTGTCGGTCTGGGTGCTGGCGGTGGCGGTGTCGGCCTTGGAACCGGTATAGGCTGCACCGGTGGTGTCGGTCTGGGTGCCGGCGGTGGCGGCACGGGCTGCGGTGCTGGCTGGGGTACCGGCTGTGGCACGGGCTGAGGCACGGGCTGCGGTATTGGCTGTGGCACGGGCTGAGGCTGTACGGCGCCACATACCACACCTCCTGCAAAAGGACTCAGATGGATTTCAAAACCACTGTTGGCGCTAACTGCAAAGCTTCCCAAAGCTACACTTCCGGTTACGTGGCCTCCGGTCTGATGCCCATGAAACATTGCCTGAGGTGCTAAAATACTTCCCCATATATCGGAGGGCTGTTCCATGTGGATGTGCTGGGCATCCTCAAATAAATACAATGTACGGTTTGCCTTACTTCTTTCACCCATAACACCATATTGCAGATGTGCATGCTCTCCGGATTTAATGCGTACAATAACAAGGCTGCCCTCAGGTACTTCTGCCCTGAGACCCTTGTTAATAATACCATTCGGTCTTGCGTCAATATCAAATATATTCTGGACAGGATCATTGCCCCTTAATATCCATTCATGGTAATTATCTATAATCGTTCCGTTAGCAGGCAGTCCTTCAATACATCTCTTAAAGTTTTCCATACTTTCCTTTGCATCTCTAAAGAAACCTGCTACATCTGCTTGAATTCTGCCAGCCGGTATAAAACGAGGTACATCATAGCTGGATATAAGATAATGGTCCCCTTTATCAGAAGGCTCCCAATACCTGCTGCCGCCATTTGCCTGGTAGAGATAAGCAAGCTCCTGTTTCTGGTTTGCCATACCGTCTTTTCCAATCATGTAAGTACTTCCTTTGGCAACCTGGAAGCCTCCGTTGCCCACAACATGGCCAACAACCACAAGGGGCCCCATAAAAGTAGTATTTCCTCCTACCATAAAACGGACCAAATCCGGAGAATAGCCTATCTCCACCTTGCCGTTTTCACTTTCGAATCCAACACTTAAGCCCCTGGGACTGTAAAAATTTCCTCCGACAGCCATGGCACCTTCTACATCCACGATATTATTGGCATCGCCAAAAATAATCGTATTAAAGCCTGATGCCATACCAAAAGGATTACCTTCTATATCGTACCATCTGATATCGTCATAGGGCAGACCAATGCCTGATATGGGCCCATTGTAGTAATACTCATTATTCATAAATTCTCCCGTATATTACCTTGCACTGTATACATATTCTCAATTCATTTTATTCTGCTGCAAGATATATGTTCCAGTCAAAGGACTAATTCCAATAATTAATATAACTCTTTTTAATCAAACCCACCGTCTATCCGGTCATTCGTATCCTGTAAGACCAGACCGCTGGCCATTAGCAGATTTGCATAAGTCTGATTGACACACCGTCCCTTTCATGTGTATAATTTAATCAATAAACAATATTAACTAAATTAAATTTTATCACAATTCCATAATTTTACATAAATAGAAAGGACCTAAGCAATGAGCATCCAAAGCAGGTTATTGCAGGCATTTAGTAAGGTTAAAGTACGAAAACAGCTGTTTTTTATCTATTTTTCCACCCTTTTGATTCCGGTTTTTTTCTTATGCCTTTTTCTATTGTTCAATGCAAGGCATTTAATTTACACCCATTACGAAAGTGTGGCAAGCTCCGATAATTTAAGGGTAAAGTCCATTATGTTCGATGTCACCACTAATTTTTATAAAATAGCGGATGATATAAGCTATGATAAACAATTATATAAGCTATTGCAGACAAGATATGAGAATGCGGGAGAATTCCGCGCCGCCTATGATAAATACACCCGGATTACAAGCCTAATCTCAAATGATACTTCCATCGATTCCTTATATATTTACACTACAAATGATACCTTAACCGATTACAATAATATCCGCTATGCCACTCCCAAAGTCCGGAAGACAGAATGGTATAAGACTGCGGAAAGAAAGCCCGGAATCTTTTGGAAAACAGCTAAAAGGACTGATAAATATAACAACGATTATTGGGAATTGACCTTATACCGAAGAATACCTATTGCGTCCGGTAAAGGTAATGCTGTGCTGGCAATAACCATGAGCAACAATTATTTAAAGAACCGTATTGAAAACAATGATTTGTCTACCATTCTTATGCTGAATGAGGAGCCTGTTTTTTACAGCACCAGCAGGGATTTATCCGGAAAATATCCTGATCTTTCTTTTGACCGTACCTCACGTTATTATAAGTATACAGGTAAAATCAAATACCAGAAGAAAGACACTATGAGTGCGGTGTCAACTTTAAAGCCTTACATGTCAGAAGATATACTTTATATTGTCAGTCTGAACTTTCAGGCAATGCCCTATTTAAGAAGCCTCACCGAAACTTATATCATCATTATTGCTTCCGTAATACTCATTCCTTTCATTATACTATTTGTCTATACCAGGTATTTCAGTGCCAGAGTGGAAATATTAAGAGGAGCAATGCATAAAGCCAGCAATGGGGATTACAATATTATAGATTCCTTCCACGGAGATGATGAAATCTCCGAAACCTTTTCTGATTTGAAGATTATGATAAGAAAGATTCAGGAAAAGGAAGCAGCAATTTATGTTTCCCAGCTGACGGAACAAAAAGTTATCAACCGGCAGCAGGAAATGGAGTTTAAAATGCTGGCAAGCCAGATTAATCCGCACTTTTTGTATAATACCCTGGAGAGTATCCGCATGATGGCATTTACTTCCGGTAATAAGGAGGTGGCTACCGCCATTAAACTCCTTGGCAAATCCATGCGTTATGTATTGGAAAATACGGGGACTTCCTCTACAACTTTAAAAAAAGAACTGGATTATATTGAAATTTATTTAGCAATCCAAAAACTCAGATTCATTGACCGGATTCATTATACATTGAAGGTACAGGAGGGCTTTGATCTGGATAAATATCAGATACTGCCTCTGCTGCTCCAGCCCATTGTAGAGAATGCCTTTATTCACGGTCTGAAAGATATGGAGGAAATGGGTGAAATCACCATTGAAATCCAGGAAAAAGAAAAGGAATTCCTGTTAATTAATATCTCCGATAACGGAATCGGAATGGCAGAAGAAGAGTTGGAGGAATTAAATTACAACATTTATAATAGAAAAAATGAAGCAGCAAATATCGGCTTTTATAATATTAACCAAAGAATTAAACTTTGTTACGGAGCTTCTTACGGAATGGAAATCCACAGCAAAAAAAACGAAGGCACGCTGGTAAGTCTTAAGCTGCCTTTGCAAAATATTCTGGAAGAATAAAAAGTGAAATATAACATTTCAAATGGCATCAAAGGAAAGGAAATAATCATATGAAGGTTTTTATAGCTGATGACGAATCCTATGTTTTAGAAGGTTTAAAAATGATCGTTGACTGGAAGGGGTTAGGCTTTACCATCTGCGGTGAAGCCCAGAACGGAGAGGAAGCGTTAAATAAAATACTGAGATTGCAGCCTGACCTAATCTTGCTGGATATCCGTATGCCCAAATTGACCGGTATAGAAATTGTTAAGCTTGCCCGTGAAAAACAGTTTACCGGTAAGTTTATTATCATAAGCGGCGTATCGGATTTTAAGTATGCCCAGACAGCCATGCGCTATGGTGTTGATTACTATCTGACCAAGCCTATCGATGAGGATGAGCTTACCAATGCGGTGATTTCCGTAAGGGACGATTTAAAAAAAGAAAGAAAAAATACAAATACGATGCTCCATTACAGGGAAAAGGCTAGGGATACTATTATTCAGGACCTTTTAACCGATAATGCGGACTTTTTAAGCTTTAATCCCGCTGATTTTCATTTGAATGCCTCTGTCTATCAGGTAGTGGTCTATGAGAAATATAAGCAGGATGACTTTCATGCCATATGGAGCTTTGCAGAACTTTTACGTGTTACCAATAAGGACAATAACTCCTTTGATAACATCCATTTTCAGGAGAAGGATATTATATTATTAAAAGGAGAGTTTGCCATCGAGCACTTTAAGTTATTCCTTCGCCACTATGACAAGGGCCCTCAGAAATACTCTCCTCTGGATTCCCTCTTTCTTACATATGGGAAAAAAGTTTATAGTTTGGAAGATGTGCACTATTCTTTTGAAGATGCCTGCAATCTGCTGAACCGCCGTTTTTTCTGCGAGCAGAATCAGCATTTTTTAAGCTATGAGGACTTGCCGGATAAGAAAGAATTTACCTACTCTGTTAATTCAGAGGAGTGTAAATTCTATTACCAGCTGTTTACGGATTACATCCAGTCCTTTAACCGCAGAAAAATGGCGGAAGCCTTAAAGGAACTGGAGAAAAAACTTTATTATTCCAATGATAATATCATGGACATAAAATACTTTTTAGCGGACATCTATCTTCAGGTAAAGCAGATTATTTCCCATGTTTATAATACGGTGGATATCCCATTTCCCTCCAATTCCGCGGTCATCAACCTGATTGAGAGCAAGTATTATTTATATGAGATTATTTTGTTCTTCTCCGAGCAGTTTGAAATTTTTATGAAGGCCATTGGGGATTCCTCCGGTGACGGTGTTTTAAATGATATCCTCCATTACATTAACCATAATTACAGAGAGAACTTAAAGCTGGAGGTTATTGCTCCCTTGTTCGGCTACAACAGCTCCTATCTTGGAAAGATCTTCACCAAAAAAACTGGGGAAAGCTTTAATTGCTACCTGGATAAGGTACGTATTGAAAAATCCTGCAAGCTGCTCACGGAGGATAAACTAAAGGTCTATGAAATTGCAGAGCAGGTTGGTTATAAAAATGTTGACTATTTCCATAAGAAATTCAAAAAAATAGTAGGTGTAAGCCCTGCCGAATACCGCAAAAAACAGAATTAAATTCTATTTCACCTGTATTTTTACCACCACCGGATTAGGGCTGTGAACTGTATTTGTCTTTAAATGCAGCCCTTCATAGACTTCAGGCATCAGCAACCTCCTTTAATATGGTAACATCTTTTGCTTTTAAGCATAACTCTTCATTTTTATGGTAAAATATATCTTTGATAATGTCCTGATAGTTCTTTTTAAGAACTACTTTGTTTTCTTTTTCCCCATGATTTAAGCAAAATAAATAGGTCCCTTTTTCATTTTTCCGTTCTGTGGCTTCTACATCCTTTGGAGTATTACATACCGGTTCTACTCCCTTTTCCAGACAGATATCTTTTACAAATTCCTCATAAAATTCTCCATTTGAACTGGTGCCGATATAATAGGTACTTCCTTTTCCAACCTCATTCTTTACAATAACCGGCGTATCGGCATAAAAATCTTTCTCATAGCAGCTTAATACCCTGGCACCTTCCGGATGCATAATATCACATAAAAGCTTTGCCGGATACCGTACTCCCTTGTAGGAAAACGTATTTTCACTTTCGCTTGGAAGAGCATCAATTTCTTCTACCCAAATTCCCATGATATCCCGTAAATGCCCCGGATACCCTCCGGTAACAACCAGGTCATGTTCTTCCACAATACCACTCAGGAACGTAGTGACAAAGGTTCCTCCCGCCTTCACATATTGGCGTATCTTCTCATCGTAGTTCCCTTTGGTCATATATAATACAGGTGCAAGGACAATCTGATATCCGGACAGCTCATCCTCCGTACCGATGATATCAACCGGTATATTATTTGAGTGAAGCGCCGTATAATAGGCAAGTACTTCCTCATAGTATTGCAGCTCACAGCTTGGACCGGCAGATAGCTGAACCGCCCACCAGTTATCCCATTCAAAAAGTAAGGCTGCCTTGGCATTTGTCTTAGCTCCCAGGGTCATATTACCGATTTTCTCAAGCTCAGCACCAAGAGCTTCCAATTCTCTGAATACCCTGGTATTCTCATGTCCTGCATGGTCTATGACTGCCCCATGGAATTTTTCGCAGGCACCGATACTTCTTCTCATCTGGAAAAACATAACGGCATCTGCTCCGTGAGCAATTGCCTGATAGCTCCAAAGCCGCATGACTCCCGGCCGCTTTAAGGCATTATATGGCTGCCAGTTCGTAACGCTTGGGGTCTGTTCCATTAAAACAAAGGGCTCTCCCTTTTTTATTCCTCTTATTAAATCATGGCTCATTGCCATCTTAGCCATGGAATCACCATTGGAGGGATAGCTGTCCCAGGAAGCAAAGTCCATATGGTTTGCCCACTTCTGGTAATCCAGAACAGGGTAAAAGCCCATAAGATTGGTAGTAATCGGGATATCCGGCGTGATTCTTTTAATGGTATCATATTCTTCCTGAAAGCAATTTAACATGCTGTCGGAATTAAACCGCTTATAGTCCAGGGATATTCCCTGAAACATGGTACGCTCAGGAGCAAAGTGCTCTGACAGCAAATTGGGCAGTACGATTTCCTCCCAATCATAAAAGGTATGTCCCCAAAAAGCCGTATTCCATACCCTGTTCAGCTCTTCTATTGTTTTGTATTTATCCTTTAACCAGACCCGGAATGCCCTTTCGCAGTTTTCACAGTAACATTCCCCGCCGTATTCATTGGAGATATGCCAGGCAACGATATTGTCATAACTTTTGTAGCGGTCCGCTAATTTTTCAGCCAGACGTACGGAATATTTATGGTAGGCAGGACTATTGGGGCAGGAATTATGCCTTCCTCCGAACTTTCGTTTTAAGCCGTTTATCTCTGTCCTTAATATATCCGGATACTTTTTCGCCATCCAGGCAGGATGGGCTCCCGTTGATGTTGCCAGGCATACTTTCAGCCCATTTTCTCTTACCATGTCCATGATTTTATCAAGCTTCGTAAAATCATAGGTGTTTTCGTCAGGCTGAAGGCTGGCCCAGCTAAATACATTTAGCGTTACGATGTCAATATGGGCCAGTTTGAACATTCTCATATCCTCTTCCCATATATCCTCGCTCCATTGCTCCGGGTTATAGTCGCCGCCGTATACAATCTTTGTAACTTTATTACTATAAGTCATGACGCTTTAATCCTTTCTTCCCTATTATATAATTTATGCTTAGCCCGACAAATGGGCAGTTTTTCGCAAGGGGACGGCAGTTTGCACAAAATAGAAAGCTTCCTGCTTCGATTCCAATGTATAAGAAGTCCTAATTCTCTGAAAATTTTGTGCTTGGCATATCATCAAGCAGATAACTCGCGACACTTGAGTACACTAAGTGAACTCAGACAATCTGTTTGATGATATAGCACAAAATCTTCAGAGAAAAGGACTTCTAATACATTTCCATAGGCGCAGGAAGCTTTCTATTTTGTGCAAACTGCCTGTAGTTGTAGAGACAGGGCATTTGTTGGTCTAATCATAATATGACAACAGCAGGAACACCTGCTGCTGTCATTTTCAAACTCCATATATTATTATATCATATATTGTTTATTAAATATATTATTTACTTGCTGCTAATGCTGCTTTTCTTGCTGCATCCTGATCTTTTGCATTCTGCATATCAAATTTTAATACGTCCGCATAGCCAAGACCGTTTACTGTATCCTGCATTTCCTTCAACAGGCTGTCATACTTTGCTTTGTCCTTTGCAAAGATCATCTGCCAGGAATACTGAACGATAGCAGCTTTGCACTGATTTCTTAAAGTAGTAATGTCGGAAGTTTCCAGCGGTGCAGAATAACCGCTGCCCGGTGCAACTAAAATCTTGTCATTATTCTTTAAATATTCGAGAGTAGTCTTAGCCTTCATCTTATCCTGCCAGTCAGTATCCAGTTTTGTCTTGTTCATCTCAAGGAAAGAATCCCAAACGGTATGAGTATAGGCATATCCTGTTTCAGGGTTTTTATCCAGAAGATTAACTGCCTGGAAGTTCAGCTGGGAAATACCGTCTTTCCAGGAACCGCCGCCCCAGGAGTCAGGCATTGTTGCATCGCCGTTTACTAAAGCTGTCTTACCAAAATCTGTTAATACAGGCTTTCCATCCTTTAATTCCCAGGTCAAGTCTTTCGGACCACTGGAACCGGAAGTCTGGGAAGATGACATGCAGATACCTTCCGGTGAGTACAACCAGTCAATGAAATCCGCAAGTCTTTGAGGGTCTTCAGCCTTGCTGCCGATAGATACTGTAGATTTCGGATTTCCGGTAGACTGGCATCCATAAGAGAATATCTTCATATCATCAATAGGTGCTACCATAAATCCTTTTCCATCGGCTTTATGTTCATTGGAATTGTAAGCTCCCTGCCCTAACCAAGGCCATGGAGAATATAGTATCTGTCCGTCTTTATATTTATTGTATAAAGTATCATAATTCTGGGTAGTTGATTCCGGATCTACCAATCCCATCTGGTTTGCTTCAAAGTAGAATTTTAAAACGCGGGTATACATGGAATCGCTGTCAATGATGCTTTGATAATCGGAGCCGTCAGCTTTTGCAAGTACAAATCCCAATTCATCATAACCGTAAAGGCAGGTAGGCTGTTTTGCATTATTCATCATATTGCCATCCCAGTCCTTAAAGAAGGAGAGCGCATAGGTTTTCTTACCTGTGTCACTGGCAGGAACTGCCTGCTGCATTTTTTGAAGTACCGGAAGCAGATCTTCAAGAGTTTTTATTTCCGGATATCCTATAGCACTATAGGCATCCCATCTTACATAAGGGCCGTAATTTAAATCAAGACCTTCACTGGGTATGTCAGGAGTTTGTGAGGATACAGCAGATGGAATAGCATAAGTTCCATCTTCCTTTACCAAACCTTTTATGGTATCAATAGCTGACTGATACTTTGTTACATTCTTTTCATTCTTTAGTAAATCTGTCATATCCATAACCAGTCCTGCTGTTACCAAATCCTGCAATTTTCCCTGATCGGAACCGGCGAAAATCAAGTCACCCAAATCCCCTGCAGCAGAACGTGTCTGGTATAAGGTCTCACCGCCGCCTGCAACATTGGGCGCAATGATATTTAATTCCATATTGAACTTGTCTTTTACTACCTTAGCAAACCAACCGGATTGAATTCCCTGATAGTTTGCCTGACTGTCAAAAACATCTACCGTAATAAACTTCTTATATTTACTGCTTCCCGTATTACTGGAATCCCCCGATGAGTCTTCCTTACTTCCATTGTTTGTTTCTTTTGTTGTGTCAGCTGAACTCGTCTCATTACTTTTACCGCAGCCTGATAAAAGAGATGCTGTCATTGCTACACAAAGCAAAACACTAAGTAACTTTTTTTTCATTTTCTTACCTCCCATAAGTTTTATCTAAAATCAGGCATAATGCCAATGATTTTCCCATGAAAATTTACACGGTATGTATCAGCCCTTTACGGAACCAATCATAATACCTTTTACAAAGAACCTCTGGAACAAAGGATATATGAATAATATGGGCAGAACTACCACAACGGATACCGTCATACGGATGGAGGTCGGAGTCTGGGTAGTTGCCAAAGCTGCCATGTTAAGCCCTCCTCCTACGCTGTTCTTAACCAGCGTTGCCAAGGAAGCCGCCTGGTTAATATAAGTATATAATAAGTACTGCAAGGACCATAGTTTCTGGTCCGTAACATAAATCAAGGTATCCTGGAAAGAGTTCCATTGTGCAACCGCTGCAAATATAGCCACCGTTGCAAGAATGGGTGTACAGGTGGGCAGAACAATCTTATAGAAAATCTTGAAAAACCCGGCACCGTCAATCTCCGCTGCTTCCTGTAAAGACTTCGGGATGGATTCCACATAGGTCTTAACAAGAATGATGTTAAAGGGCTGTACAATAGCCGGAATAACATATACCCAAAAGCTATTTGTCAGATTCAAAGATTTCATAGTAAGAAAGAGCGGAATAATACCTGCATTAAAATACATGGTGATTACTACAAAACGGTACCATAGCTTTCTTCCCCACATTTTTTGCTGGGTAAACATATATCCAAGATAAGCAGAAGCAAATACGGTACAAGCTGTTCCCAACACAGTCCTTGCAACAGAAATGCCTGCTGCCAGAGAAAGTCCTTTTAGCTTTAAAACCTGCTTGTAATTTTCAAAATGAATTCCTTTTGGTAAAATATTGATATCACCGTTGGCACTCAAAGCATTACTGCTGATGGTATTTATAATCATATAATAGAATGGATAAACGCATATTAGTGTTATTATAGCAAATACTGCATAATTTATAATATTAAATGTAATATCTGACCTTGTTCGTTTTTTCTTCGTTTTATTCATGTTATCCTCTTTTCTGAATATCCAATTAAATGATTGATTCACCGCGTGTCTTCTTGGAAATTACGTTAACAAGTGCCAATAGCGATACACTTACAATGCTTTTCAGCATACTGATAGCGGTTGCCAAAGGTATACTGTTTCCGGTCATACCAATATTATAAACATATAAATCAAGTACCTGGATATGTTCTTTATTAAATGGATTCTGGAATACAAAATACTGGTCCATACCGTTATTTAAAAAGTTTGCAACGGAGAGCATTAATAATACTATGTAGGTTGGCATCAGAGAAGGTAAGGTGATATGCCTCATTAACTGGAACCGGTTGGCCCCGTCAACCCTGGCAGCTTCATAAAGCTCCTGGTCTATACCGGATATTGCCGCCAGGTACATGATAGCTCCCCAGCCAAGCCCCTTCCAGGTATTCCACAACAGCATCTTTAGATAGGTATGGGAATCGCTGTCTAAAAATTTAATGGGTTCCGATATGAATCCAAGGTTATGTAAAATAGAATTGAACATACCGGTATAGGAAAAGAGACTAAATGCAACAGAATAGACCAGTACCCAGCTGATAAAATTCGGCAGGGTTGTTAGTGTCTGCACTACATTTTTATACTTTTTTGCTTTGATTTCATTTAAAAAGATAGCAAAACCCACAGGCAGAACAGAAGTTGCAATACCTAATAAACTCATGGCAAAGGTATTCTCCATAACCTGAATAAGCTGGGCCACCTGAGTTTTATTGGCAAATAACGTCTTGAACCATTTAATTCCCACAAAATCACACTGGGATAATTTTAATGGGGATCTATAATCATAAAATGCATATATCCAACCATGTAACGGATAGTATGAAAATAAAAAACATAGTATAAGAAACGGGACAATACTAAGGAACATAATCATTCCCTGCCTGTTAATCTTACCTTTCTTCTTTCCTGCCTTTATAACGTCCTTCTGCATTTTTTCCTCCTGACCTACCTAAGCTGCTGCTTTTTCTAATATTTTTTCCGTATTGATTAGTTTAGATTTATGGTATCATTTTTTTATACAATCTAATACCGTTCAAATTGAACATTTATTATAGAAAAAATCAGAGTTCCAGGTAATCCTTCCTCAAAACATCCAATTTGTAGGGTAATTTATATGCTTTTTTTCATGTTGATTTTCTAAAACTTTTCTCTTTCTATTATTAACTTTATAAGTTTTTAATTGACATAAACTTTATAATTGATATAATTTAGAAAACAAGGGAGCTGATTTAAGCTCTTGCTTTTTCGTTTTCATAAAAGTTCAAATATGTGACGAAGGGAGATTTTTTACTTATGAGAAAAATAAAGACAATAGCCAGTCTGTACAGCGAATCCAAAAGCATAGCGGACGGGCTTCACCAAATGTCAAAAGGCTATCTGGATGCCCGTATAGACCAGGACGAGAACCTTCTTCTGGTCGATTTAGCCACAGATTTTAATAATATCACCCAGCTTTTAAACAACTATATCAAAGAGATCACACATGTTATTTCCCATCTTTCCGCAGGTGATATGACAATAAGCCCGGACCCTAACATACATTTTAACGGTGACTTTATCCCCATAAAGAATGCCCTCACGAAAATCGGAAATTCTCTAAAGGATACCTTTGGTTCCATATCAGAACTTTCTTATCAGATAGATTCCATGTGCAATCAGCTGCAGCAATCTTCCAACACCATAGCGGAAAATGCCTCCAATGAAGCCAATATGATATCCGATATTTCCAAGACCATGACGGATATTACCTATAAAACCGTCCTCAACGCCAAAAATGCGGAAGCCTCCTCCCAGTACACGCTGGAAGCTAAAAGAGAGGCAGAGACCGGCCAGGATTACATGAACCGGATGCTGACCTCAATTGAAGCCGTACAGACCTCCACCAGGGACATCGGATATGTAATTGATATCATACGGAACATAGCCTCGCAAACAAAGCTGCTTGCGCTCAATGCATCCATAGAAGCCGCAAGAGCCGGAGAAACAGGCAAGGGCTTTGCCGTAGTTGCAGAGCAGGTAGGAAGTCTCGCCTCCCAAAGCTCGGATGCCGTAAGGCAGACCTCTGAGCTGATCAGCAAAAACCATGAAAAGGTTCAGGAAAGTATGGAAATAACCTCACTGGCAGCCAAAAGCCTGAATTTAATTCTTACATCTGTTGATAAGACGGCAGCCCTGAGTACGGAAATTGCAGAAGCCTCCAAGGAGCAGGAAAATGCCCTGAAGGATATTTCTGAAATTATCGGGAACCTGTCTCTCGCCGAGCAGGATAATGCCGCCTTTGCAACGGAAAGTGCCACGAATACTGTCACCCTTTTGGAAGAGTCGAAACGCTTGAAGGAGCTTATCAGCCATTTCCTTATAAGTGAAGGCCATACCGCTAAGAGGGATAAGCAGCAGGAAGCCCAGTATGAAAAAGGTATTATGAAGGAATTAACCACACTGGCTGCCTCTGTTTCAGAGACCGGAGACATGGATAGATTACTATCCGATTACATAGAAAATAGAAACGACCTGGAATGTATTTATGTGATGAATGCCAATGGTATCCAGGTAAGCCACACAATACTGCATTCCATGATAGATACCGAAAACAATGTTGAGTTCAAGCCCGGACTTCCGGGTGACGATTTCACCTCGAAAAAATATTTCCGCCAGGCAATCCTGTTAAAGGGGGATATCTACAGCTCCTTCGATTATATCTCAAGCGCTACCGGCAAGCTGTGCCGTACAATTTCACAGCTCTATGAGAACAGGGACGGTAAGCAATTCGTAATATGTGCTGATATCAGCTGTGTATTCTGACAGAGGTTTTAGACATAAATTGAAAAGCTCCCATTGGAGTTTCATAATAATTCAAAAATCCATGAAACACTGTCAAAGCAAGGGCTTCAGCTTTTACAGTGTTTCATGGATTTTATAAACTAATTAAGACTAAATATACCATACTAAATTTGAAACATTCTCAACAAGGTTACATTACTATTTTAGTCAATTACAAATGTATTTATTGTATGTGCTTCGATATTGGTCGAAAAATACTTATCCTCATATTAAAACTTTCTTGTCTTTCATAACTTCCTTTCTTCAATACTGCCATTCTTCAGACTTTCTCGTCTTTCATAGCTTCCCTTTTATAAAGCCGCTATTCTTAAAGCACCTCTACAGATATCTGATAATGATAATGTCCTCTGCCAATGAAATATTCCGGGTGGATTGTTTTCGTCCATCCGTTATCACCGCCCACGCCGGCATGAATAAAGTCAACATTCAGATAAACCTTCTTATCCCTTCTTAACTCCTCCTCATAATCAGCCTTATCACAGGACAGTACCGAATAATCATGGATATCAAAATGGAAGGGCACGGCTCCGGTAACACGAATTCCATGTTCTGCTTTATCCTTTATAATAAGGTACCTTACATCCTCTTTTCCGCCGCATTCCACCGGCTTGATATAAGGTGTATACTGCTCTGCAACGGTGCTGCTGTAACAACCGATATGGGCTGCCATTTTCCTGTCCCTGTAATTTTCCCATGGCCCTCTGCCATACCAGGTGATTTTATTTTTATCCTCAGGAAGTATAAAGGACATTCCGATTCTAGGGATGGTCTTTGTATTGCAATTATTTATAACAGTCTTACTAATCGTAAGCCCTCTGCTGCCAATGCGGTACTGGGTAGCTGCCTTAATCTTTCCCTTGTTATAGGCTACTTCTGTGAAAATAAATATCTGAGTATCCGATACAACCGTACTGACACTTAGCACCTGCTTCTGCAGGCTATTTAACCCTTCTTCCTTCCACTCATCTGCATAATTTCTGCCCGGCTCTCCCGTTCCTTCATCAATACCAGTCACCGGCCGGTAAAAATTATCACTGCCGCCGGTAAACAGTTCCTCCGAGGCCAGAATTACCTTCGTGAAAAGGCATTCACCCTTATCAAACTGAATATCGGTATCCTTACCCTCTATGATTATCCTGTCCCCTGTCTCTCGAAGTGACAGCTTCTCTCCAGAAATCATTACCTCTTTCCCATATAATTCGGACTGCTCCAACGGAAGCTGGTAAGTATAGATTTCATGTCCGGCTTCTGCATAAGCTGTTTTTTCCCGTAAAGAGAACCGGAATATAACAAAGGCTTCTCCTTCTATTTTTCCTTCATCAAGCTGAAAATCCAGTACTTCAGCCTGCCCCGGCAGCGTAAAATACTGCCTTAATTCTCCGGCATCAGTAACCCTGCCGTCGCATTGAAGCTCCCAGGTGATTCTAAGATGGCTAAGGTCACTGTATTGATAGTAATTCTGTATTCTATATACTGCTTTATCAAAATACGGAGGCACGTCATAACATACCTTCACAGGTGCCTGGCTATTCCGCACTTCATAAGCTGCGGGCTTCCAGCTCAAGTCCGGAAATACAATTCCGTTCAGGCACATATCCTTTACCGGGTCCAGCACCGGCTCCTCAAAGGCGCCCCCGTAAACATACTTAACAGAACCGTCCTCCCGTACTTTTGTCAGGGCTTTATCCTGGAAATCCCAGAGAAACCCTCCCTGGAAACGGGGATACCGCTCTACCAGATCCCAGTACTCCGCAAAGTTCCCGTTGCTGTTACTCTTAGCATAGGCATACTCGCACATAATAAAGGGCCTGATATCCTGTAAATCTGCCATTTTATTTTCTATCCAGGCTCTGGTGGGATACATGGGGGCAATAATATCCGTAATATTGCCTTTGGGGTCACAGGATTCATACTGGACGTATCTGGTCTTATCATATTCCTTTATCCAGCCGTACATGGCTGCATGGTTCATCCCCGCCCCGGACTCATTTCCCAACGACCACAGGATAACGGAGGGATGGTTTTTATCCCGGAGGACCATTCTGGAAGCACGCTCTATGTAAGCCGCTGTCCACTCCGCAGAAGAGCTTAACTGGCCGCCGTAGCCATGGGTTTCAAGATTTGCTTCATCCACCAGATAAATTCCCAGCTCATCACACAAATCATACCAGTCATTTCCATGAGGATAGTGGCTGGTCCGTACAGCATTAAAGTTCAGCTGCTTGATACACTCAATCTGCTTTCTCATATATTCCGTTGTAACGCACCTGCCCGTTTCCGGACAGAATTCATGCAGATTAACACCCCGGACAATCAGGCGTTTTCCATTCAGATAAAGTATCCCGTCCGGTTTTATTTCAAGCTTGCGAAAGCCCACCCTTGTACTTTCTATGTCCGTGATATTTCCCGCTCCATCCATGGTTTCCAATACTAAGGTATACAGATAAGGGTCTTCTGCCGACCATAAATGGGGACGCAATACCTTTACCGACGGAAATGCCGTAAATTTGGGCATCAGATAATAACCGCAGGCCGCATAGGGCTCACTGTAAAAAGCAGTCACAAGCTCTTTATTACTGTCATAAAGGCTTAACCTCACCTTGCTTTCCCCATATCCTTCCACTGTGTTATTGGGAAGAAGCATGACCTTTAATTCCGCTTCCTCAAAATTATCTCCCTGGAACAGGGTTTCCACCTTATAATCTAAAATTCTTTGCTTTGCCTTGGCATAAAGCCGCACCTCCCGATGGATGCCGGATAAATGCCAATAGTCCTGATCTTCCAGGTAGGTTCCGTCACAGAATTGGAGGACTTTAACGGCAAGTTCGTTTTTTCCCTTTCTGACTGCATGGGTAATATCAAAGGCTGCCTCCAGCTTGCTGTCCTGAGAATAGCCAATTTCCACGCCATTTACCCAGAGATAGAAACAGGCTTCAACGCCGCCGAACTCGATAAAGATATCCCTTCCTTCATAATAGTCCGGTATCACAAAGTCCGTATGGTAATAACCGGTTAGATTTTTTTCCGGCACATAGGGGGCATTAAGCTCCGCCTGGCCTTTGGCTGTCTCCAGTTCAAAATGGGAAGTTTTATCCCCTCTTTGAAAGGGATAAAGCATATTGGTATAAACAGGCTTTCCATAGCCCTGCAGTTCCCAATTGGACGGCACCGGAATATCTGCCCAGTCTTCCTCCTTAAAATCAAAAGTTTCAAAGCCTTCCGGCACTTTCTCAGGACTGTCTGTCATACGGAATTTCCAGCTTCCGCTGATATTCTGTACATACCGGGATGCGTTACGGTCACCCGTTAAAGCTTGAGGGACGGACTCATAAGCCCCGTAAACAGCATGCATGGGGTAACGGTTCCTCTGTGTTACATATTGATTTTCCCATAGGTTTTTCATATAAATACTCCTTTCCTTCTAACCCCTATAGACAATTTTCCTTTTTATATTGTATTAATTTTATACCTATTATACAATGAATTAGAAGGCCGCCTAAATGGTTTAGTTGGTCGAATTTTTATCCGTTTTGGTAGTAATCGAGAGTTCTATAAAGTGATAAGGGGATTTTATGAAGGCTGAAATGAAGAAAGATGTCATTTACCGTTGTATCGGTTCTGACTTTGATAACGGAATAATCGCATGTGGTTTTATGACCAAACCCACCGCCAGCCATTCCCAATATAACTTCCGCATTAATTATTACAGCTGCTTTTTACTTCTCTCCGGCAGTGGAATTTATCATACAGCTGATAACAAAAAAATTCCAATAAATCCGGGAGACTTTGTACAGCGCCTGCCAGGGGTCTGCCACTCAACGGAAATTATTCCTGACGGAAACTGGCTGGAATTCTTTATCAGTTTCGGGCACTCGACCTATGATTATCTATGCAGCCTGGGCCTGCTTCCCGTTGATACTCCTGTCATGAGAATACCTTATGATGAAATAACAATCCAGACCTTCTCCCGGCTTTTAAGAAAGCTGAAAGAAGCGAATGACGACAGCCTGCCCCATATATTATTGCAGGCGCAGGAAATCGTACTGTCCCTGACTTCTTCCGTAGAAAAGACTTCCTTTCATGATCCCAGAAATAAAATAATGGAAGAAGCCTGCCATTTATTATCCTCTGACGTCAATCAAAGCACAAGCCTGGAAGAAATCGCGGATAGCCTGAATATAAGCTATGAGAACTTCCGAAAGCAATTTCTGAAATACACCGGGGTTTCCCCTAACAGATACCGTATTGAACAGAGGATGAAGCATGCGAAGCTCATGCTTTTATCCGGCATATCCATCAAGGAAACTGCTTTGCTTACTGGTTACAGCGATACCTATTCCTTTACCAGGCAGTTCACCCATACAGTTGGAATTCCGCCGGGACGTTATATAAAAGAACGATAGTATTTATATTATTTTATCTCTAATATTCTCTGGATATTTTTACTGCTGACAAGCTCAATTTCCTTATCATTCATACCGATTTCACGCAATTGGCTTATCGCCAGATTAATAGTATCTGCTCCATAAGGACTGTCGCTGCCAAGTAATATTCTCTCTGCGCCGAAGTTATCGTATGCCCTTTTTAACATTTTAATCGAATGGAGCAAAGGACATGAAATGTCAAAATAAACATTTTTTCCAATGGTATTGTCAAACTCTTCAATACCAATCAAATGTGCAAGTATAAAGGTAACTCCGGGGTATTCTTTTGTAAGTTTTATAAACTTTTTTACTTGGTCCTTGGACTTTAAATGGATAAATATAGGTGTTTTATTTTTTTCCACCCATTCCACAATAAATCTTATATTGTCCATGTCAAATTTTGTCCAGCACTGATGCATTTTTAACATATAAAATGAATGCTTTTTCAGAAAGTCCTCCATTTTCTGAAGGCAATTCACTTCTAATGGATTTATCCAATATGTATTCAAAATATATTCAGGGCATTCTTCCGCCATCAATGCTACCTTTTCATTTCCTTGATCTAAATACCTATTCATTTTACTTACACTAATCATGATTTCTGTCAATAAATTATTTGAGTAGATTAACCTTGAGCTTTTAAATACTTTTGCTAAATATGGCAATTTATATGTTTTTTTACTATTAGGTTCGCCAGCAGAAAGTATTATTTTATAAATATTATTTTTCTTCATATAATCAATAACACTATTCGTGTTTAAAAGCATTCCACAAGCATGAGCATGCCCATCAATAATTATCATTATTATTCCTCCCAATAACTGAATTTATATAGTAAGTTGAATTTAATCCTTTCTAAAAAGCTTATCAAAAGCAGCTTGCATCATAAACTCCAATGCATTGTGTCCTGATTCACCAACCATACTTTGATTTATGTATATCATAAAAAAACTTAATAAGGCCGCATTAAATACAGATGATGATTCTGTCAGCTTATATCCCTTTTCTTTCGCTATCTCAACAAAATCCTGCACTCTGTTTTGATCTTGACAGATGCCCCGCTGCTTTTCATTTTCATTCATCTTTGACCATATTTCATTAAGTAATTGCGGATTATTAAGAACACGCAGCAAAGGTTCCTCGTTCATATAATTTAGAGATTTCCAAACAGTATATTTTAATGCCTCAGGATATTCAAATTTTTGCAAAAAGCTATGTAAGTTTTTCATTTCTTCATCATGCATTTTTGCCTCAATATCCAGAATAAGATCATATGCCATAGATTCTTTCGATTCATAAAAATTATAAAACGAACCTTTGGCTATACCGACACTTTCAACAATCTTATCAATACTTGTTTTTTTAATTCCATATTTTTCAAATAGTTTTTTACCTTCTTTTAGCATATTTAATTTTATTATTTGCTTTTCATAATCTGAAAAATGTTTTGCCATATCTCCCTCTACCAATGACTATTATTTTATTTTAGTCATTGTACCACTTCTATAAATTACTGTCAATTATAAAAAAATAGTAATCCTCTCTTGACAAAATGTAACTAGTAAATTACAATATAAAAGTAACCAACGGATTACATTTTGTAAAGGAGGTAATACCTTGATACAGAATCGAATTAAAGTTCTGAGGGCAGAGCGTGATTGGACTCAGGCTGATTTAGCTGAAAAGGCAGGTATTTCCCGCCAAGCGGTTATATCAATTGAGAAGTATAAATATATTCCCTCCTTGGAGTTAGCTTTCAAAATTGCAGAAGTTTTTAATGTTTCAATCAACGAAGTTTTTGAACACAAGGAGGGCAAAGGTGATGAATGAACAAACTATTATTCTATTTTTCCTTATTATTGCTACTAGCGTTACTCTTTTTCTTTATATTTGGAAGGCTAAAAAGACGGTCGAATACAAAAATGATGAACGTTGGCAGCTGCTCCAAAACAAAGCAAATAATACAGCGAATTATTCAAACGCTATCTTGATAATATTATTAGCTGTTGGAAGTACGGTATCACTATTTTCCGATATTCAAACAACCTTTACCTTTGATCGTGTCTTAACTTATGGTTTACTTTTCATTGGTTTGCGCAACGTTATAGAATTGTGTGCATTAGGGTATTTCAATAAGCGGCTTTAACTTCTGGGAACAAATAATAGAACTTCCTCCAGAAGAAAAGGACCTTGTTGAATCCTAATGTTTTCAAGAAATAAACTGAGTAGCTGGAAAAATATAAAATAGAAAAATAATGCACTGCTGAATGGAGAACGGTATGGAATTTGAAAAACTATATAAAAAGCTTGAAGCAACCGATATAAGTGACTTTTACCAGGTCGATACTGATTTCGTATTAGAGATAATGAGTATGACTGATATTCCTGACAATCTACGAATATACAACACAATCTCCCAGTGGCTCGGGAACTCCTTGCGAAGTGGGGTCTGGACTTATTATGAAATTGCAGATACACAAGATCTAAAGTTAACAGCACAATACTTATCACGCAGTTCATGGAAAGAGTTCCATTCTATGTTCTGTCTGGGGATACATGATTACCAGTCCCCTCAATATATTGAGAATTTCGATTATCCCCAGGAATGGATTGATGAATCTGAATCCATTGATAAATGGATTTGGAACAATGAGCAAAAACTATATGAGTGGCAAAGAGAATTTTTACTAACTCACAGGGATGAAGTATGTTCCCTATAAAATTTCGATGACACCGGGCACTATATGAAAGAATAATTATAAGTTAGGTAAGAAAGCCTGTTTAAATGGGTAATTTTGAAGAAATTAAGAATCCTTTAATACTTTGGATGATAGAAGAAAAAAGAAGAAAGAATTGGGGAATAGAGTCTCTATCGCTCCTCCCTAACAAATACAGAAAGGCTGCTATTCCTAGCAGCCTTATCCTGTACATGTATTTTAACTATTCCCCTCAGTTAAAATTATGATTTATTCTATTAATATAAATTTTTTGTTTCCCCGTTCAATACTTATTATTTATTTTACTTGGATACGATTTCTGTTGTAAACTGGAAGGTTCCTACAATTGTAGTTCCATCCACAGCATAAACAGGTATCGTTGGATTAGTGGCTGCCTGTGCGTTCAAAGCAAGAGCTTCCTCTGGATTAGAGGGCGTAGCAAACTGTAAGTCCTCTGAATAAACATATCCCAGTGTACCATCTGTCGCAACAGCACTTACTAATTCAGGCATATTTCCTGTAGCTTGAGCCACATAAGCACTGCCATAAGTCTGGTCATTCTCATTCTCCTGTAATGAGGGTTCCGGAGCCTGTAAAGCCACTCTGTAAGGTGAAGTAAGATATAATGTAGGAGAAGCAGTGGTGAAATAACTAGTATAGCCACTACCATTGTAATACGATGCAATACCTACGCCATAATATCCTGTCAAACCAGAATATCTACCAGTTCCCACACTTACTGTAGAAGCGGAAGAACTATTATATATCATAGATGATGCAGTACATAAAGCTCCATTTGCTCCGAACAATTGAGCTGCAACTCCCATATACCCTGATGGAACATTTGTATATCCTGATGTATGGATATCTGCATATCCCCACCCAGCAGTAGAATCTACACCTACCCCTGCTCTGTCATAATAAAAGTTTGAATTAACCGCTCTTTTGGTATAGCTTCCATAGGATTCACCTGCTTGCACAGCAGATACATTAATAAGAAGAAGTGCAATTACTGTAATTATAGAAAAACATAATTTGAACTTTTTATTTAACATAGAATCTCCTTCCTTCATTAGCAAGTCTACATTTTACTGCATTCAATTATCTACTTTTAAATTATAAGTCCTTATTATTGTCTCCCCATCACTTAAATAAACATTACAGATTCCACTATTCTTCATCTGTGTTTTATTATAATTACTAATATCCTGTCCTCCAGCAATTGGCCTATTATTCATAAAAACACTAAGATAATCATCAGCATAGATATAACCTTCGCCCTGAGTATTTAAGTAGACCAAATCTGGCATAACACCAATATTACTATCATATTTACCATAAGTATATCCATTTTTATTTACCGGAAAGTACTTTCTAGCTTCTGGATTCTTTGTATGTACAGTACCGTTCTCCCCAACGGTAAACTTCCCAAAATCAATTGCACCAAAATTACTTCCATCCGCCACTGTCGTAAAGAAAACCATAGTAGATACAAAAATAACCATTATGGAAGCAACGAAACTCTTCTTTGTTGGTCTTCCCAGTTTCATAATAGAAACAATTCTTTCCTCTACCGGTTTTTCTCCAAAACCGCTGTACATAAATGCAACCTGCGGTTTCTTTTCCATAAGCTGAATGATTGCGTAAGCATAATCCGGCTTGGCATCAGTACCGAACAGCTTTATTACCTTTTCATCACAGGCGGTCTCAATATCCTGATTGAACTGCTTATACATAAGCCATATCAGAGGATTGAACCAGTATAAGCACACCATGACCATAGATAACAGCTTCCATACAATATCAAGACGTCTTATATGCACCATTTCATGGCATAGTACATATTCCAGACGCTTGCCTCTGTCCATTTCCATATTCTTTGGAAGTATTATCTTAGGTTTTAGTACCCCAACTGTTACCGGTGATATAATTCTGTCAAAAGTAAGTATTCTGACCGGACGCCTAATGCACTGGCTGCTAACCCAGTTCTTTGCATAATCGTTTGCCGAAGGCATTGCTTCGTTGACCTTCCTTCTGCTCATTATATACTTGAACAGGAATAAGCAAAGTAAAATGGATGCTATTGCAATCCAAATACTGAATAATATGTACGCTCCTGAAATTTTATAAGAACCGGACTCTGCAGGATTTACCACACCCTCTGTTCCTCCTGTCAAAGCAAGGTTCATCAGAGCTTCCCCTGTCAGATTCACTTTTTTCTTAGCTGTTATCCATAAGTCCGGTATCGGAATCTTAATGGTAACAGGTATCAGGAGCCTGATTAAAACAATCTTCCACAATAATGTAAAAGTCTTTCTGGGCAGTCTATATCCACTAAAGGCTTTTAGAAGCAGAATGAAAATAATAAGTATGGAAGACGAAAATGATATATGGTATAGATCCATGCCTACTACCTCATTTAGCTTCGTCGACTATTTTCTTTAGTTTCTCAACTTCTTCCTGAGATAAATACCCTTCATTTAAAAAGGCAGCAAAAAACTTCTCATAAGACCCTTCGAACATCTTCTCCACCAGCTCATTTGTTTCATTCTGCTGGGCCTCTTCGCGGCTTACAAGTGCTTTGCACATAAACTTGGTACCGTATCGGGAAATAGCTCCCTTATCTATACATTTCTTAATTACTGTATAGGTCGTATTACGGTTCCATCCGGTTTCCTCTTTCAGTATCTTGGCCAACTGCCCTGCTGATAAGTCCCCCCTCTTCCATAAAGCATCCATAACCTTTAATTCTGAATCAAAAAGCTTCATTAAATTTCCATCTCCTATAATAACTATTGCAATAGTTTACAAGAAAAACATTATCATAAATGCTATTAATTGTCAACAATTTTTTTAGCAATATGGTAGTATTTTTGACATTTTTGTCATATAAACTTAATATTTGTCTAAAATCAATTAGTTCCCGCATTCTATGCTTATTTGATTGAATTTGCCAAGAATATCTTCTATTTTTAAGATTTCTTTCTCCTGCCCTTTTTTATCCAGGACAGCTTCCCCTTTATGAAGCATCAAAAGCCTGTTGCCATATTCAATGGCATACCTGAGGTTATGCGTGACCATTATGGTTGTCAATGCCTTTTCCTTTACAATACGGCCCGTCAGCTCCATGATGGTTTCAGCGGTTTTAGGATCAAGGGCGGCGGTATGCTCATCCAGTATAAGGAATTCAATCGGTGTCATAGTTGTCATCAGCAGTGCCAGTGCCTGTCTTTGTCCGCCTGAAAGGGAGCCCACTGTTATATTCAGCTTATCCTCCAGGCCAAGATTCAGCACTTTTAAGCTTTCTCTGTAAGAATCAATTCTTCTTTTATCCGTTCCTTTTCCAAGGTGAAAGCTCTTCCCTTTGTTATCTGCCAGAGAAAGATTCTCCAGGATGGTCATGGAAGGACAGGTACCCATTGCCGGATTCTGAAATACCCTGCCGATGTTCCTGATACGCTTGTATTCCGGTTTCTTTGTGATATCCGTTCCATTTATTAGTATGGTCCCACAATCTAAAGGTATACTTCCGCAGATAAGATTTAGCAGAGAGGTCTTGCCGGAGCCATTGCTGCCCACGATGGAAAGGAATTCTCCCTTTTCCACCTTCAGGTTAAAATTGTGGAAAAGGCACATTTCGTTAATGGTCCCGGGATTATAGTATTTTGAAATATCATTTAGTTCAAGCACGGGAATTCACCTTCCTTTTCCTGTCATTGCTCAGTATTAAAATAATAAGAAACAATGCCGCCGTTATAAGCTTCATGTCCGTAGGAGAGAGTCCAAAGGCTATTGCCAATGAGACACAGGCCTTATAGATGATGGTACCGATTATCACGGCTGTGGTAGCCTTTACCTTTTCCATTCTCTTAAACAGGTTAATTCCAATGATAACGCTGGCAAGGCCGATTACGATGGAGCCGGTGCCTGTCGATATCTCAAAGAAGCCGCTTTTCTGGGTATAAATACACCCAGAAAGTGCTACAAAACCATTTGCCAGGGCAAGGCCGATTATTTTAACGATACCCTTATCCTTTGCCAGAGAAGTTACAAGTACATCATTATCCCCTACTGCCCGAAGCAGATAGCCCGATTTTGTTTTCAGATAGAAGTCCAGCAGCAGCTTCATAAACAGGGTAATAAGAAGTAGAATAATGACTGTCTCATAGCGCTTTATTATATCATAGTACTTTACCGTTTCCGGTATCAGTTTACTTAAAAATGCATTTTCAAAGATGGTTTCCTTATCAAATATTGCCACATTGGATCTTCCGGCTATTCTTAAGTTTATGGAATACAGGGCAGTCATCATAATAATACCGGATAGTAAATCCCTTACTTTGAATTTTACATGGATGATTCCGGTCAAGGTTCCGGCTAGCGTTCCTGCTATAAAGGCCAAAATAAGAGTTAAGACCGGATTTACTCCCTTTAATATCAGAACTGCCGCTACGGCACCTCCCAAAGGGAAAGTGCCGTCCACGGATAAATCGGGAAAGTCCAGAATTCGATAGGTGATATAAACACCAAAGGCCAATATTGCATATACCAGGCCTTCTTCAATAACGCCGGTGGCAAGGTCGAGAAGGATATTTAAATAATATGCCATTTTCATTTCCTTTCTATGGCTTTTTCTATTGTGATATTTCTTATTCTGCTATGGAATCAAACATTTCCTTTGCGGAATCGGTAAGGTCCTTGGGCAGTTCGATTCCAAGGTCCTTAGCAGCGGCGGTATTGCCATAGAAAGCTGCCTGGTCTATTACTTCAAAGCTCATCTCGGAGGCTTTTTTCTCACCCTTTAAAACCTTGGCTGCCATCTTGCCGGTCTTAACTCCCAGGTCATAATAGTCAATTCCAACCGTTGCAAGACAACCTTTTTTCACCTGTTCCACCTCACTGCCAAAGACAGGAATCTTCTTTTCTCCTGCTTTTTTTAAGATTACAGGCAGGGAGCTTACGACGGTATTGTCGGTAAGGTTGCTGATACAATCTACCTTGCTTAAGAGATTATCCGTTGCCAGGGGAATATCTGCTGCCGCGGTAATTCCGCTTTCTACGATTTCAAAGCCGTAACCGCCTGCTATTGCTTTGTATTCCTCTATGGCGGACAGGGAATTGGCCTCGCTGGTATTATAAAGTATTCCTATTTTCTTAGCCTGGGGAAGTACTTCTCTTATCATTTTTAGCTGCTGTTCTACCGGCAGCTTATCGCTGGTTCCGGTTACATTTCCAACGGGAGTCTTATCCTCCTTTGCCAGCTTTGCCAGCACCGGGTCTGTTACGGCGGTAAAGATTACCGGTATTTTTGTATTCTTAGTGGCGCCGTAAGCATTTTGTGCCATGGGGGTTGCAATGGCACAGATCAGGTCTACCTTCTTTGATGCAAAGCCGTCTGCTATCTGTCCTGACAGGGAATTGTCTGCCTGGGCATTCTCATAATCTACCTTTAAATTCTTTCCTTCTTCATAACCCTCACTCTTTAATCCTGCCAGGAAGCCTTCCCTGCAATTGTCAAGGGAGGGGTGTTCCGCATACTGTCCGATACCGATGGTCACCGTATCCCCCTTTCCCCCGCTGCAGCCGTACAATAAGGTCATCATAAGCACAAATACCATCATTCCAGCAATTCTTCTTTTCATAAAAATCCTCCTTCATATGCTTTCGACTATATCAGGCTGTGTTGGCAGTCTTCATTTCAGTTACTGATTCTTTTGGCGGCTATGTCTTTTATTATTTGCATTTTTGCATAAAAAAAAGCCCCAAGTTATATTAACTTGAGACGAATATTATCCGCGGTACCACTCAATTTGACAAAAGTCCACTCTATCATATACCAACATATATGCCATACTGATAACGGCTATGGTCGCCGTCAGCGCCTACTATTATTTCGGGCTGCCCTCAAAAGTCCATTCAGCAGATGTATTCATGCCCTCTTCCACCAGTAAGGGCTCTCTGTTAAGAATTCCAATTGCTTACTTCTCTTTTTCAACGGTTTTGCTTATTTGTAATTTTATAGTAATATGCGCGGGGGGATTTGTCAAGAAGATTTTTTCTTTCGGTATGCAATTTATTAGCTGTTCGTTTTCCTTTTTTTCTTTGATAGGTAAAGGAGGATGTTATGGAATTGAAAGACATTTTTTCCGATATATGCAGCCAAATGGAATAGGATAAATCCCAGGGCTAAATAATAAAGTATCAGTAACATTGTTTTTAATTTCCTCTCAAGGGATTGCTATTCGCAATTACACTAATAATATTCCAAATATTTACTCCTTGTATAAAACACACTATAGCATACCCGTTTTGCAAAATCAAGATTACTATATTAATAAATTATGGCAAATATTACAGTTCAAACTTCCTTGGATTTTAGTCTTTGGAAACGGACGATGGTTTCTGGTTCCGTTCAGGCATTTTCTGTTCACAGTTCCAATTCCACTAAAATGCCAGTCGTTATTCCTGGAAGGATAAATTGCACCAAACTCGCTTCACAATTATTGGTTATATTAACATTGTGCGCTCAGACACTGGTGTAATTTATCCTAGTCATAACGGCTGCCATTTAAGTGTCATAAGGAACCGCTCAATAGAAAATGCCTGAACGGAACCAGAAACCATCTGAACTTTGCCTTAAAATTTCCGTGAATAGATGTGTAAGGCTGAACTGTAATCGGTAAATTTCTGAAACAATTAATGGAAGGGTGTAAGGACTAAAAATTGCGTTGGGATTTCTGTTCGATAACCTTTATTCTACTAAAGCTATAAGAAACACACTGCTTTAATATCATAAAAAACCTCTCAATACAAACTCTAAACCTTCTTCTAGTCCTCTGGTATCCATAATTTGATTTCATATACCGGGATTAATAAATCTCCTTGACTTTTTAATCCTACAAGTGTAATATTTTAAAATCGGAACAAACTCTTACAGATGTAAGTTTTAATTTATCGTCAAATCTTACATTTGTAATATTCTATTTTGAATGGATTCCGATTAAAGGTAAATTCTAATATACCCATTTTACATACTGCTAGAATTTATACAGTATCCACGAAAACTTAGCGGAAATTATATTCATACAGTGAAACTGAATCTGATTGTGAGCCGACATTTCCAGCTACATATTTAGGAATAGCAAATCACTGATTTGCTATTCACGAAAGGAGCTTTTGTGAAGAAAAGAAGAAAAAGCAGCATTATACCTGTTTGCGCGGCTGTCCTTGGACTGTTATCCCTCTTGACTATAGGATTAATCTGCTTCCCCTATTTTGTACATTTAAAGAGTGATATAACCGATAAGGCTAAGCCGCATAAATCCAGAGAGGCCCAAACCCCGGAAGAACTGTTTACTGAGTATATAAGCCTTCTTAACCGGCATGAATACAAGAAAATGTATTCTCTGCTTCATGATGACAGTAAGAATGCCATTACGGAAGAGGATTTTATTTTAAGAAACAAAAATATTTATGAAGGCATAGAAGCCAAGAATATACATGCGGATATTACCGGTACAACGGCAGAAGAGCCTTCTGATGTCAGCGTTTCTTATAAAATCAGTTTTGACAGTGTGGCGGGTAGTATTCAGTTTGAAAATCTGGCACGTTTTACCGGGACTGGTACGGAGGGTTATGCTCTGGACTGGGATGACAGCCAGATTTTTCCGGAGCTGACCTCTGAAGATAAGGTTAAGGTTATTGTGAAAAAAGCAAAGAGAGGAGAAATTTTCGACAGGAACGGCATTCTGCTGGCAGGTGAAGGTGTTGCTTCTTCCATTGGCCTGGTTCCCGGTAAAATGAGCGAAGAGCCAGCAAATGATATTAAAAAACTGGCTAAGCTCCTGAAGCTGTCCCCGGAGGATATCAATAAAAAGCGAAAAGCCAGCTGGGTCAAGGAGGATTCCCTTGTTCCTGTTAAAACAATAAGGAAATATGAGGAAGGGGACCTGCTTGCGCATGCGCCGGATTCCGGTGCTCTGGAAACAGAGAAATTGAAAAAAAATCTTTTGAAAATTCCGGGTGTTATGATATCGGACGTAAAAGTCCGGTATTATCCCCTTGGTGAAAAGGCCTCCCATCTGACGGGCTATGTACAGGCCATAACGGCAGAGGACCTGGAGAAGCACCCTAATGAAGGTTATACCAGTTCCAGCGTAATCGGCAGGACCGGCCTGGAATCCCTTTATGAAAAAGAATTAAAGGGTCAGAACGGCTATGACATTGTAATCACAGACTCGGAGGGTAATACCAAAAGCACCCTTGCTTCTTCCCCTCATAAAAACGGAAAAGATATCTATTTAACAATCGACAGTGCTTTACAGGAAAAGCTGTACGACCAGTTCAAAGAGGATAAGAGCTGTTCCGTGGCAATGAATCCCTTTACCGGAGAAGTGCTGGCTCTGGTCAGTACACCTTCCTTTGACAGTAATGATTTTATTCTTGGAATTTCAAAGGATAAGTGGGACCTGCTGAATAAGGACAAGGCAAAACCCCTGTATAACCGTTTCCGCCAGGTCTGGTGTCCCGGTTCTTCCTTTAAACCGGTTATTGCCGCCATCGGCCTGACGGAAGGTGCAATCGACCCGGAAGAGGATTTTGGAAACGTGGGGCTCCGGTGGCAAAAGGATGCAGGCTGGGGAAATTATTTTGTGACGACCCTCCATTCATACAATAATGTCAATTTGGAAAATGCCCTGATACATTCCGACAATATTTATTTTGCCAAGGCTGCCTTGAAAATAGGAGCCCCCGGACTGGAAGAAGGGCTTTCCCTGCTGGGCTTTTCAGAAACCCTTCCTTTTGATATCAGGATGTCGTCCTCCCAGTATTCCAATAGTAAGACCATTGATACCGAGATACAGCTGGCAGATACGGGCTACGGCCAGGGGCAGGTTCTTGTTAACCCGCTGCATCTGGCATGTCTCTACAGTGCTTTCCTGAATCAGGGCAATATTATAAAGCCCTGCCTCCTTTACCAGGAGAAGCCAAAGACAGAAATGTGGCTTCCTGACGCCTTTTCCCGGGAAACTGCCGAAAGGATAAAGAATGCCTTAATTAAGACCGTGGACAATTCCGCAGGAACTGCCCATGCCGCCCACCGAAAGGATATTGTCCTTGGTGCCAAAACCGGCACCGCAGAAATCAAGCTTTCAAAGTCCGATACTACCGGAACCGAGCTTGGCTGGTTGGCTGTCTTTACGGCGGACTCCCAGGCAGAAAAGCCCCTTTTGTTAGTAAGCATGACAGAGGACGTAAAATTAAGGGGCGGAAGCTCCTATGTCATAAAAAAGGTAAATCCGGTACTGGACAGCTATTTGTCCGACCTTCCATGAGCCGCCTTGTAAATCCTTAAGAAAGGAGCAGTAAATGAAACAAAAATCCGACAGTATACGGTTAGTAGTAATCGGTGCCATCTTCCTGGTGCTGATTCTCTGGCTTGTGGCAGACCTTTATAAAATACAAATTATCGGCAGCGGACAGTCGGCAGGATTTTCGGATTTAAAATCCAAAAAGGATATCCTGCTGGAAAGTACAAGGGGCAATATCTATGACCGGAACGGTAAGATTCTTGCTACCAACCGGGCCTCTTACCGTATCACCATAGAAGACAGCGGGAATTATGACAGCAATAAGGAGCATCAGAATTCCCTGAACCAGATTGCGGAAAAATTAGCAAAGGTATTAAATGAAAACGGAGAAACCATACGCAATGCATTAATGATAACACTGGATTCCCGGAATAATTACTCCTTTACCGCCAGCGGCACCAGACTAAGCAGATTAAAGTCAGATGTCTTCGGCAGGGCAAGAGCTTCCGATATGAGTCAGGAAGAGGCCTCCTCCTCTGCAGAAGATATTATCAATTATTTATGTGACAGATTTGCTGTTTCCAAACCGGAGAAGGAATATACAAAAGCAGAGCTGCTCGCGGCCCTGACCATTCGATATATGCTGTGGCTGAACAGCTACCAAAAATACCTGCCCGTAACAGTAGCAACCGATGTAACGGAGCAGACCGCAGCGGAGGTCCTGGAGAATTCCGATATCTTAAAAGGGGTCAAGGTAGAAACCGGCAGTGTACGGGTCTATGAGGGCGGAGAGGCCTTTTCCCATATACTCGGATATACCGGCGCAATCTCTACGGAGGAGCTTGAAGCCGCACAAAAGGCGGGCAAAAACTACAGCATTGATACTGTGGTAGGAAAGGACGGCATAGAGAAGTACATGGACGAGGCCTTACAGGGAAGCAACGGCCTTAAGGAGGTGGCAGTAAACCAGACCGGCCGCATTCAAAATGTCCTTTCCGTCACCGACCCTGTTCCCGGCAAGGATGTGTATCTCAGTATTGATAAGGAGCTGCAGATTGCTGCCTATCAGATACTGGAGCAGCATATAGCCGGAATTCTGCTTTCCAATATCATCAATGCCAGGGAATTCAATAAATCCTCCCTGAACGATTCCTCCGATATCCGGATTCCTGTTTATGATGTATACTGCGCTCTGGTCAAAAATAACATTTTGAACCTCTCCCCTGCGGCTTCTTCTAAAAGCTCAGACCTGGAAAAGAGGATTTCACAAAGATTCCAGGCTGAAAAGAAAGCCGTACTTCATACCCTGGAAGAGGATTTGACAGGAAATGCCCGCAGCTATCATGACCTGCCAAAGGAAACACAGGAATACGAGAGCTATATCGTAAAGGAGCTGCTCCAAAGCGGGAAAGGCATTCTCTCTGCCGATGCTCCCTATAAGGAGGATGCGGAATATGCCCAGTGGACCGCCGGTAAAATAACCTTGAAGGAATATGTGATGTATGCCCTTGAAAAGAACTGGATTGACATGAGCAGCATCTCCTCCTCCCGGAAATATGTTGATATCCAGGAAGCCTGCACCCTTGTTGCGAAAGAAATTCTGGGAAGACTGAAAGATGACAAAGAGTTTGATAAGCTTATTTTTATCAGCATGATTAAAAATGACATGATATCCGGAAAAGAAATTTGTGAGCTTTTATATGTTCAGGGAATTCTTTCCCCAAAAGACAGCGACTATCAGCTGCTAAAAGACGGCCAATTATCTCCCTATGAATTTATCCGGAAGAAAATCAGGAATCTGGAAATTACCCCGGCCCAGCTGGCCCTGGAGCCCTGTTCCGGTTCCGTTGTTTTAGCCGAAGCATCCACGGGCAAGCTACTGGCCTGTGTAAGCTACCCCGGCTATGACAATAACCGGCTGGCTGGCCAGGCGGACGGCAGCTATTACAGCCAGCTGTTAGCGGACCTGTCCCTGCCCCTTTACAACCGGGCAACCCAGCAGCTGACCGCTCCCGGCTCGACCTTTAAACCGGTGACCATTGCCGCAGGCATTGAGGAAAGTGTTATCTCCCCTAATACCTCTATATACTGTGACGGTGTCTTTGACAAGCTAAGTCCGCCTTTAAGGTGCTGGAAGCGAAGCGGCCACGGTGAAATTACCAGTGCCGCAGCCGCCATTCAAAATTCCTGCAACGACTATTTATGCGATATCTCCTATCGTCTGGGCAGCAAGGGGAACAGCCGTTATGTTGAAAATCAGGCTCTTACCCTTCTGCAAAAGTATGCAAAGCTGTTTCATCTGGACCAAAAAACCGGGATTGAGATTACAGAGAGCAAGCCCCATATAACGGATACCCTTGCCATCCCCTCCGCCATCGGCCAGGGTACACATAATTACACGGCCCTGCAGCTGGAGGCCTATGTAAACACCATTGCCAACAGCGGTACCAGCTATTCCCTGTCCCTTCTTGATAAAATACAGGACCCCGACACCGGAGCAGCGGAGAACGTGCCCTCCTCCAAGAAGGGGGAAGTGAACCTCTCCGATGCCGCCTGGGATACCATTCATCAGGGAATGCTCTTATTTGCCCAAAATAACAATATATTAAAGGATATGAAAATCAGTATCGCAGGAAAAACCGGCACTGCACAGGAAGCTAAAACCAGGCCCAACCATGCTTTGTTTATCGGCTATACTCCCAGTGAAAATCCAAAACTTTCCATAACCGTCCGCATTGCCAATGGTTATTATTCCAGCAATGCAGTCAGTACCGGTAAGGATATTATAAATTACTATCTGGGACTTGAGGATAAAAAGACTCTTCTGAACGGCAGGGCTTGTGAAGCCTCCAGTCAGCGTACGGATTAAAGCCTAACGGGGGACATCAATACCCATGCTCGTTAAGATGGTTAATGCAATCTTTGCTGCCGTACTGCCCTTGCAGGAATCCTCTTTGTTTATGTTCAAAGCAAAGATATAGGTGTTATCCCCGGTTTCAATAAAACCAATGAACCAGCCGTTAACGTTCTTCCCATCCACGGCTCCGGTTCCGGTCTTGCCATAGAGGGCATTTTTACCGCTGCCGGAGAGCCAGAGGGCTTTTTTTACCGCTTCTACATTCTTTTCATCAAAGTGAAAATCATTCCGGCAGAAGCCCTTTAGCAGCCGCACCTGCTCCAGCGGAGATATTTTCAGGGAGGATTCCAACCAATAGCTGGATATTCCACCGGATAAGTCCTCATTTCCATAACCGATTTTATGAAAATCCTTCTCCAGGGAAGCTAATCCGCTTTTGGCATCCAGTGCTTTAAAATACCAGTTAACGGAATTCTCCATGGCGGAGTCCAGATCCTGGTCCCGGTTCCAGGCAGCAAAGGAATATTGGGTCTTATCCCAGTCCAGATGGGAGGAATCAGGTGTTATTACCTTATTTTCCAAGGCAAATAAGGCACTGTAGATTTTATAGGTGGAGTCCGGAGATACCCGCCTTGCAGAGCCCTTTTCATTATATATGGTATATGCCTGCCGCTTCAGGTCATACAGGACAAAGCTTCCCTTATAATCCCCAAAGTAAGTGCCAAGGTCTTCCCTTGACTCATAAGCAACAGGAATCGGAGCTTCCCCGCCTTTTGCATTTGCCATCAGGCCCGGCAGAAATAAAAGAATAATCAGCCCGGCAGCCGAAAGCACCAGTCCGCTCTTAAGCTTCAGCCAGCCCCCTTCCGGGCGGAAACCGGCAATGCTTATGATGCGTTTTTTTAATTGTTTCTTCGTCCCTCCCATAGCGGAGGCGGCGGAAAAGGAAGGGGCGGACAGCTTCTCGGCAAATTGAATCAAGGTATTCCCATAATCCGTATAATCCTCCTGCCGAAGCAGGGCAAGAACAGCCGCATCACAGGCAATCTCCCTGTCCGTGCGCATTTCCTTTAGGGCATACCACACAAAGGGGTGGAACCAGTAGAGTATTCTGGTAAGGCATACCCAGTAGTTTACCGGAATGTCCCAGTACCGGTAATGCATCAGCTCATGAAGGAGAATATAACGTATATCTTTTCGTTCAAACTCTCCAATCACCCGGATGGGCAGCAGGATGGAAGGCCGGAAAAATCCAAAGGCAACAGGGCTTCTGACATAGGCACTGCTGTAGATTTTGACCTTACGGCCAATACCAAGCTCCTTCTTGCATTCCTCAAACAGGGCATTTATCTCCTGGTTCTGTACCGGCAGGGCTGACCTGGCCAGCTGCCTCATCCTCCTGCCGGAAGCAAGGGTGACTCCTGCTATTACGGCCATTCCGCCAAGCCAAAGGACAAATAATACCATACTGAAAAAGGGAATCCTTTCTCCCTTTACGGAAACGCTGAAATCCTGCATCCAGCCTGTCCCGGCTGTGCCGGAGACATCCTTCCCTGCTCCCTCTGCCACATTTTCTTTCGCCGGCAGGGCTTCTTTTAACACCCCCGCCAGATTTACGGCATGGAGAAAGCCCTCCTGCCTGACCGGAAGAAAGGGAACTGCCAGTGCAAGCAAAAGAAGGAACCAGATATTATACTGGATTCTCTTGGATATATGAGCCTTCAAAGCTTTTTTCAAGAACAGGATTAGAACTATCAGCACGGCAATCACTGCATCAGCCAGCAGAAAGCCCATGATAAAATCAGAGATCATCTGCTTCCTCCCTCTCTTTGCTTCAGCAATTCCCGGAGTTCGTCCAGTTCTTTTTCGCTAAAGCTGTCATTGTCCAGGTAGCTTGTGAGCATGGAGGCAAAGTTTCCGTTATAAAAACGCTGTAAGAAATGACTGTTTTCATGTTCCAGATACTCCGTTTGCTTCACCAGCGGCGTATATACAAATACTCGGCTCTCCTTCCGGTAACTGACAGCCCCTTTTTGCACCAGACGCTTTAACAGGGTTTGGATGGTTTTGGGGCTCCAGTCGGTGCTCTGAACCAATCTATCCGTCACTTCATTTGTACTCACCGGAGCAGCTTCCCATATAACCTTCATTACTTCATATTCTGCTTCTGATATTTGGGGTAATTTTTTCATTCTGGCGCCTCCCGAAATCTTACATTTGTAATATACTGATTATAGCCCTCACAGCTTTCTTTGTCAATGATTCCACAAACAACCGTTGTAATCCTTCCATTTTCCAGCTTTCTGTGGATTCTCTGACATCTCCTCTGGCTTTTATTAAATTAAACTCTGATTTTTTCTAAATTACAATCTCTTGCAAAGATTTCCTGTTAGATTTATAATATTACTAACTTTCAGGCAAACTATCGTTTTAAGCGAAGGAAAGCAAACATTTATAGGAAAAGAGGTAACGTATGCATTTTAGCTGGTGTACTGTTCATGTAAATAACCTGGAGGAGTCTTTGAAATTCTATCAGGATATCGCTGGTCTTCCTTTGGTAAGGCGCTTTTTTGCAGGTCCTGACCAGGAAATAGCTTTTTTAGGTTCCGATGAAACGAAATTGGAATTAATCTGCCGCAAGGGCACCAAGGCGGTTGAGTTCGGCAATGACATATCCATTGGCTTTATGACAGAGTCTCTGGAGGACTTTATGAAGAAACTGAAGGAAAAAAATATTCCCATTGCAGCAGGACCGATTTCGCCTGAGCCTTCTACCCGCTTTCTTTTTGTAAAGGACCCCAACGGGCTTACCGTACAGTTCAGTGAACATTTAAATCCATAGCAGGAAAGGGAAAAGGAAGTAATGATGCTCTTCCTTTTCCCTTTTTTGTTTTTTATGCTTACCATTCTTTAATCATCTTCATAGTATCTTCGGATGGCCCTGTATATGTCAATGGTGCCAAACCCCCAGCCCTGGTCCGGATATGATACTGTGGGAGAGCGCCTTGCTCCATTTATAACGATACGCCTTATCAGGATATTATTTAACTTTGTACTATTGCCGCGGATTATTCCCCATTCCAACAGCAGCGCAATTGCCCCTGTTGCATGGGCCGTCGATTCGCTGCTTCCCGTAGAGCTGTAAAAACCGCCGGTCAGAGAGGGTACCGTTATGTTTACTCCCGGAGCTGCAACATCCGGCTTCAACCCGCCGTTTTTGGTAAATCCCCTTCCACTGTAATAATAAAGGCTTTGGTTCTGGTGATTATAATTAGCTATGGCTATGGTATTGATGGCGTTGGCCGGAATTGATAGTGTAGTATCCATGTTTCCATTTATAAAATAGGTATTTGCGGTAAGAAAGTTGCTGATAGGAAGCCATATATGATACCGAAGCAGTAAATCTCCGCTTCCTGATACTACAAACCTCCACACACCCGAAAACGGTTTTATAAACCGGAACATTATCAGCTGATTCCCTGTCCGTTCTTCACTAAACTGATTATCTATAAATATGGAAGTACCTCTGTGATTGACTATCTGAGTACTTCTTTGCAGGAATATTCCTGACACCCTTGCTACCAGACCGCTGTCCGGCGCGTATACCTCCACCGCTACTATGTTCGGTGCAAAGCCCCATAATTCCATGGTAAAACCCGATTCATTTTCTCCCACATTCAGACTCACCACATCAAAATCCACACTTGGATCTATTTCCCCATAATAATGGTGGTTTGTATTTCCTTCATTGCCTCCTGCTACTACTATGGACTTCCCTGCAATCCTTCCTATATCATTTAAGAAATTGCAAAATACCCCTTCGCCTTCATGGGCCCCCTGGGAGGAGCCGATTCCAACACATATTGCAATGGGACGTTCTAACTTTTCAGCCACATTGATCAGATACTGGATTCCAAACATAATGTCATTTTCCTGATAGCATGGCACATTGGGAGGAATGCAGAAAAAATCCTTGATATTCTGCTTGGCTTCTTTCAGCTTTACTACTACAATTTCCGCATCCGGCGCGACACCTGAAAAAGAGGCGGATAAGTCCTCCCCGCCGGCAGCTATTCCTGCCAATGCCGTACCATGTCCATTCTCATCCCTGCTGGGCACTACCCTGTAGGGGGCCTCCGCTATCAGTGCGGTATTGATATCCCACTGGCTGTATTCTGTCCCAAAATAAAAATCCTCCTGATATTTACCACTGTCTATACTCTGGTCCCAGATATATACTATCCTGGAGGTATTATCTGCATGCCGGAATAGTGGATTTGTATAATCTATCCCTGTGTCAATAAATCCAAGCAGTACCCCCTGTCCTCTTAATTCCAGAGACGGATCCATACGGACTCTTGTTATTCCTGACACTTCATTGCTGGATAAATTCATAAGTCCATAGCATTTCGGGATATACTGATAGCCGAATTTCTGTGTGCTGTCTATCGTTAACTCCGATGCCGGCGGATGATATACTGCATAGTCATTATTTATCCTGTTTACTGTATAATCATTCGAATTCACCATGCTGTTGATTCTTTCAAATCCTTCTGTCAGAATATCCGTATAATCATTGCTGGTTATTTTATACCTTTCCGCCTCCGTCATATTAATCCCCCAGCATATCCCAGGCCTGCCTGCGATACTGTTCTATTGTTATTAATTTATATGTAGACCATGAGTAATCTATTAACACTTATTCTTCCGTTGCTGCCATTACTCCTACAACCGGAAGCTGTTCAAGTATCCCTTCCATCCCCCTGTGACAGCTTGCAAATTGACCGGATAAATCATTTCCTGCCCGCAGCCCTGCAAAATGTGTTCCGCCTGCCCAGGCTGCCTTGCTGCTGACATCATATACCGTTCCGTTAACTGCCACATAAGCAGGCCTTCCCTGGCTGCCGTCAAAAGCAGCAAGCTCACTTAAGGTGAATACCCTTTGCTGATTTTCCGGTTCTTCTGTCTCTTTACTTTGTACTTCCCGGATACCCTCTGTCCTATTCTTCTGTACGGAGGCTGCAGTAACAAATATTTCTTCCAGCTCCGCCGCCAGATTATCCGTACTGTTCTGTATAAGGCTTTGGTAATAGTTCTTTTCATAGGGATTTCTGCTGAAGGTCTGCATCTGACTGTATTGAATGATTTCTCTCTGATATTCGTTTAGCTTGTTTTTAATTTCATGGGATTCCAAAGGATATGCAACCTTTCTAATATGCTTTTAACTTGATTCATTATATTAGGCGCAGATATAGAATATTCTAAGAAGCCGGCGGTTAAACTCTCAAACCTGCTGCGAACATGCTCACAGGGCTTTATATTTAAATAAACACTGCGGTTTCCATGAGCTTCCTCATATGCCGCAGTGTTTCATTTTGGGGATTTTATTCCGACAACAGGGAAAGAATTGCATTTTTGGGTTTCACTCCTGCTGTACTCTCTACTATCTTTCCATCCTTTATTACAACCAGTGTAGGTATGCTCATTATACGGAATTGTGCTGCTAATTCTTCCTCTTCATCTATATTGATCTTTCCGACCTTTATCATACCCTTCTTCTCTTCTGCTACCTGGTCAATAATGGGTGATACCATCTTACAGGGGCCACACCAGGATGCCCAAAAATCCAATAATACCGGTTTTTCCGATTCCAAAACCTCTCTCCTGAAATTTTCTCTTGTGATCTTTAATACGCTCATATTATTCACTCCTTTTTTGTTTATACCCTTATTATAATCAATTTCTTTTATTAGTCTGTGATGAAGTTACATATTATGGAAAAAACAATTTCACAATATCAATTCTTTGAATATTGGCTATTGTAATACTATTTGCTCACCTTGAAGTTTGAATTCATACTTTTTTTGTGATCAGCCTCTGAATAGACTTCAAATCCATTTTTTTGTTGATTCAATCCAACTGTCAGTTCATCCTTGTTTTTACTTTCTATTGTCATCATATTTTCAGCTACTTTAATATTCCAAATGTCATTAGACACTATATTATTACTAAACAAGTTAACTTTTTCCCACTCCCCGTCCTTTAACTGCCATGTAGACAAAAACACAGGATACGGTTTATATATCGTCTGGTATCCAGACAAGATTATTGTAGGTATACCCTTAACTTTTGAAAATATGAAGTCATCAGTTACCTCAGCACCTTTTTTAATAATGATTTGTGAATGAACTTCCATATCACTCCACCACTGAATGTAAGTCCATTTTCTCTCTAATGTACCGAAAAGTTCAGGCAAACCATCAAACCTAACAATCCTTGTACTTATTCCATTAATATTTTGAACATTTGTTTTTGCAGCAATCGTATAGTCTAATGCTTTCTGCAAATCCTCATCACTTAATTTTATACTCTCTTTGATCTGGAGAAGTTTTGTAAGATTCCCTATAAATTTTGTTGTCATCTCAACTCTTTCATCGTGAGCAAAATTTTTATCGTTTATATCCTTTAGTTCTTCATTTAAAGTTTCAATGATAGTACTTAAATCATCTTTGTTACCTACATTCGTTGTTGATTTTGGAGCAGGGTTCTGCATATTTACATTTGAAGTACTACTTTTATTGTCCGGACTAGATTTTGGCTCAACTGTAACACTTGCTTTTGGCGGTTCAATAGAGATGCCTTGCTCTGTTTTATTACAAGCGCTAAACGATAAAGCAAGTACAATTATAAGCACTACGTATTTTTCTCTATCTGCCATTTAGACCACCTTCACCCTTCGTAATCCAATTCCGCAAAGCCTTTTTAACATTATTTTTATTTTTCATCATAATACTCTTATGATGACTTATATCATATGTATAATATTGTTGATTTTACTATTGATTATTATAGTAGTCAATGGGCATTAGCGTCCATTGATTTTCTATATATGACCCTCCATCAGCATCTAATTATGATATAAAAAAGGCTTTGTAAAGTAAACATATCATTATTACAAAGCCTTGTATAATAAAACCCGGTAACTATTTTGTAGCTACCGGGTAATGAGGGACTATTTTCAGAAGATAACCGTCATAAATGCATATGACATTTTTCTTTTACTGAAAATTAGTGCAATAAATCTTTCCAAATTTCATTTTCAGTTTTTCTATTACCCTTCAAATCTTGGTACTTAATTTCAAATTCTGCATGGTCACCTATAGCATGACTAACACTTACCGAGATTCCTAAAGAATCATTTGTAAAATAGCTAAATACATCAGATTGTTTCTCTGTACCGATATTATCCAAAGAATCTGCTTCTTTAAAGTTCTCTTGAATTTCTTCTTTAGTTAAATGTTTTAATTCCTCACTCTGCTCAGGCCATAGGGGTTTAAATTGTCCATTAAAAAACTTATCAATAAAATCTTTATCAATGTTTATAATGTCTTTTAATATTAATCTATTACCTGTACTAATATCAATATTAGTTGTATAAAACAGATTATTCGGATGAGCAGCTGTATCAACATCGCCAAGCCCAGAGTACTGAATACTTAAAACTTTAGCAGAGCTTAAAGTGACTTTGTAATTAATATTTAATTCCAAATTCCCTTCAAACCCTTCATAATAATTTAATACTTTCAAAGCTTCATCCTTTAATATAAGGTTAATCTTTTTCTGCTTATCATCATCACTTAATCCAGATACTTTGGGATATTTTATATCACACTTCATTTTTGAATCACTTTTTGAGTATTTTAGTTCTATTAATTTATACATAGCATCATTAGCAATAACTGTATTTCTTTGATGGTTATCACTTACTCCACTTTGTGTTATGGGGATTTTGCTCCTTGTATTTTCTTCTAATGGCATCTTATTTATGTATTTGTTACAACCTGCTAAACTAAGAGAAAATATTAGCAGCAATATTGCAATAATAATCTTTTTAGGCAATATAACATTATCCCCTTTCAATTATTTTATTTTAAAAACTCTTTTACCTTATTATAAACTTTAGTTCTTTCAACTAGTCCATTAGTTCCTCCATTAACCTTTATGCTAACCCCCCTCCCAAAATTTAAATTTTACGAGAATAGACTCAGATAATTTGCCTTCAAAACCTATCCCTATTTTATATAGAAATCTTATTGGAGATTTATCATTCTATTATTTTGCTTAACTAGTCTCACTTTTCTTTATATAACTTAATAAGTCCTACTTTATTTTCACCACCTACAATACTTCCCACAACTACATAGTCACCATAAATTTCGCTTATGTAATCAAAAATAGGCTCTAATCTCTGATTCCCTGCCAGTCCCACTAGACCATATTTTTTAATTGTCATATCATCATTATAAACATATGCTGGAATAGCATCATATTCACTATTGTAGCTTAATGAGCTTAAAAAGTATTCTGAATCACTGCCCAAAAATATATTATTACCCTTGTTATCTATAATGGATAATATATCTTTGGATACGAAAGCTAGTCCTTTTTTAAATTCACCAACGCAAAACATCTGGTCTCCAGTAGCATCATATGGATAAAAATCAATAACAATATTATCATTGCTGTCAATATATGCCCATTCATCTGAGTCATCATTGTGTTTAGATAACTTAACAGATGCCCTGTCTTCACTAAAATTGCCAACATCATCATATTTCAAAGGAACGTTGATTTTTCCTCTTTTGTCAATAAATCCCCATTTGTTATTTTGCATAACAGCCGCGAAACCTTCGGAAAAATTCTTTACTGCATCATACTGAAAGTCTACAACAATTTCCCCAGACTTATCGACAAATCCCCATTTCCCATCTTTTTCTACAGCCGCAAAGCCTTCTTTAAAATCGTTGATAAAGTCATATTTAAAATCAACGATAGTATCTCCTAAATTATCTATCAGCCCCCATCCGTTATTTTTATCAACCGCTGCTAATGATTCATTAAAGTTTTTTACTTGATCAAATTGGTACTTTATTACCATATTTCCTGACTTGTCTATATATCCCCAAAGACCACCCTTTTTTACTGCAGCAAGACCATCTTTAAAACTGTAAGCATCGTCAAAAACTTTACCAAAAATATTTTCACCTTTCTTATTTATAAAAAAAGTGTTTTCATTGTCTTTAACTAATGCAAAACCATCCGAAAAATTTTCTACACTCGAATATCCAGATGTATTTACCATTTTACCATTAGTATTGACAATCACATATTTTTTGTAATCTTCCGTAACTGCAATCAAATCATTGTCTATAAAATATAAATCCCTGTATTTATCCGGTTTTATGCACCATGTCCACTTAAGTTCATCATTTTTTGGTGTTGGTGTAGCCTTCGTGCTTTTCTGTGCCACATTCGCAGTATAAAAAAGATTACTTTTATTGTCTGTATTTTGACAAGCACAAGCGAAAGCAGCTAGTAAAATAATTAGTATCAAAATTCTTACACTTTTAAATGTCTTTGCACGTTTTTTATTTTTTATTAAATACACTGGCTTCAGTCTCCCTCCTGTCTTTGTAATCATACTTAATATTTGGACCTTTACTATTGACAAATAATTTGGTTATCTGACTTGAGTCATAGTTCCCATTATTTTTAATAATGTAATCTCTTAGTTTTTTTCTTGCCTTCGCTCGTTCTGCATGTTCTCCTCCATACCCGATCCATTCATTATATTTTGAATCCGAAAATACATTTTTACCGTTGGCATAGAAGTAGCTAAATAGGGCATCATATTGATTTTGATTAAGATGTAATGGTTTTACTTTATTTCCAAAACCTTTTCCATTTATAAAATCATTCAAAGCGCTGGTAATACCTATTTTATCCGCTGCTTTTTTAATAGTCGCTCCTGCATCTTTACTAGACATTTCGCCAACCACTTTGATGTTTCCTTTACTATCAACCTTTAAGTATTTATTAAACATATCTGGGTCGCTTTCTTTAGTAAAATCGTATCCATATCCTATAGTAATCGTTCCGTTATCATTGATTCTTGGCTTTAAGAATGGCGCTCCCTCAAGTTTCATAATTAGATTCATCGTAGAAGTCTTATACCCTGCATTACCCTTCCCCTTCTTATCTTTCTTTTTCTTCTCTTCCTCTTTCTTCTCAATTTCTGCAACAGCTGCTGCCATTGCTACCATTGCAGGGATCCCGATTTTATCAGTATCAGATTTTCCCACCGCCGCCGACATTGGCACCACCTTAGGTGCATCCACTACCACCGCCTGTCTGAATTCTTCCGCTTCTACTGCTGCTTCCTCTTCCTGCAAAACAATGCTGATAGTCCCCCCGAACTTGCAGGGACATTGGCTTTCTGCCGTCAGTGCCGGTGCTCCGTCTATCATATGATCCCTGCTGGTGAATATCCAGGGCAAAGGTGTGTCTAGTTCACACTTATTGGAAGCAAATATTTCTTTTGTATTGATTACTGCTTTGGTCACTGTCTTTGCGATTCCTTTTCCAAGCTTGCCAAAAAAACCGTCTCCTTCTTCTGCCTTGTATTTCTCATCGGCTTGTTTCTTTGCTTCCTCAAAGATAAGCTTTGATTTACAATCTCCAAAATGTGTCAGGTTTATTTCCTTTACATGGTCATTGGCATTTAGTACAGGCTGTCCCTGATACACCACTCCATGTCCTTTATCCGTAATAATATAATTTTCCATTGACCCTTCGCTGCACTTTGCTTTCATTCCATGTACTACGTATTTTTCTCCATCTGCCATTTAGTCCGCCTTCACCCTTCGTAATCCAATTCCGCAAAGCCTTCACCGCAATAAACTTACAGCTACCGTCAGTGACACGATAACATTATACTCCAGCAGTCCGCCTACACGGAAAATATCCTAACCAGTTTTTAAATTTTAACATTATTTTATTCTTCATCGTTTATACTTCTATGATTGATCTATATTATATGTATAATACTTTTGATTTTACTATTGCTTATTATAGTAGTCAATGGGCATTAGCGTCTATTGATTCCAGTAATACTCAAAGTTTTATAAGTAAATCAAGAGAACATTAATTCAATTATAAAATGCTCATAATTAACAATACACAATAATGAGAATTTATATAATTCTTCAGATATTGCTTCTTACTACTCCACAGCTACACCATTTGATACTATTTATTCAAAGGAAACTCTTTTTAATGAGGGGTGTTTAAGAGTACATCTTGGGTTAAGTGATTACCAGGTTCGAAGCGACTGTAGTATCCAAAGATACTTTATACTATTGATGCTTACCTATACTTACTGTGAAATGGAAGTAAGTAATGAGACTTTAAGTTTAGGCACTGGAAATGTTTATTTTTAATTAAAATAATTTGTAAATTAATCACTAAAAAGGTCACTTTATCTGTTAGAGACCATATTATAAAGTATGGTTATAAACGATCAATTTACAATCGGATGACCTAATATATTTAAAGGAGGAAATCATATGGCATGTGGAGGTTTTAACTCAAACCAATCCTTAGTTCATAGTCTTTGCAGGTTTGTCGGTGAAACAGTTACGGTATTTACGAAAAGCGGCGGTGTTTCCGGATGTGGCTTTACAGGTGTTCTTTTCGGAATCAACAATGACTTTATACAATTGGTAACGGATTTCGGCAGTTCACCGGCTCATCCAATCGGCGGTCCTAACAGTTCCTGCTGCAGGGATATTGATTTTGATAATCGCCGTCGCGAACCCTTCAGCTTAGGTTCCGTATGTGATATCCCAATCGATAAGATTGCAGCTTTCTGTCATAATGCCGTATAATCTTATAGAATATAAGGAGGTTTTTATGTCATTTAATAATTTTAATAATTTTGATGGATTTAACAATGAGCAGTGTTTTGCCAGACATCTTTGTAGATTTATCGGGCAGACGGTTATTATTTTTACAACCAGTGGCGGTGTTTCCGGATGCGGCTTTACAGGTGTGCTTCTTTCCGTAGGCTGTAATACCGTCCGTATTGATTCCAGACAGGGCTTTGCTCCAGCCTGTCCTCTAGATCCTTCTTGCAGCGCCGAATTTAATGAAATTGACAGAGACCGCGACAGAGATCGCGACAGAGATTGTGACAGAGATTTCTGCAGAGATCGCGACAGAGATCGTGACAGAGATTTCGACAGAGATTTCGACAGAGATTTCGACAGAGATCGTGACAGAGATCGTGACAGAGATTTCGACAGAGATCGTGACAGAGATTGTGACAGAGATCGCGACAGAGATCGTGACAGAGATCGTGACAGAGATCGTGACAGAAGGCGTTCCGTAGGTTCAGTTTGTGATATTCCCCTTTGCAGTATTGTAGCTTTTTGCCATAATGCTATTTAAATGAATAGATAAAAATATACGTAAGACAGGAAAAAGACTGCTTTAACACTTAAAAAGGGCTTCTGATCAGTCCGGGTGCTTAAAGCAGTCTTTTTTATTCTCTGTTTTTATCGGCATCCATTAATTCCTTTACCAGGACGCTGTTACGGTATTCATTGGCGGATAAACCGGTCAGCTTTTTAAATACCTTGGAAAAATGGGCGATATCCGTAAAACCTACTTCCCAGGCAATATCCCCGATACGCATAGCGGAATTCATAAGCAGCTTTTTGGCTTCCTTTACGCGGATATTATTTAATATTTCCGAAAAATTTAAGTCCATGTGCCTGTTAAGAAGCTTACTCAGATGCCACTGGCTGATATAGGTCTTTTCTGCTACTTCAGACAGTGTAATCTTCCTGTTATAATTCTCTTCCATATACTGAACGGCATTATATACGATAAAGCTTCCTGCTGCCTTGCTCTCGGGATCTTCCTGTCTTTCCTCTTTCTCATCCCGTCTGTCTTCCTTCTCTTCCCTGCCCCCGGCTTCCTCTTCCTCCGTGCTTATCAGCCCTGCTGTCATAACCGCAATGGCTTCTTCAATTTCCGAAAGATTGGAGGGCTTTAACAGATATCTGCTGACCCCAAGACTGATTGCCTTCTGGGCATAATCAAAATCCCTGTATCCGGTCAATATACAAATTTTTATACGGGGGAATTCCGAGCGCAGCCCTGCCACCATAGTAAGTCCGTCTATTCCGGGCATTGAAATATCGGAAAACAAGATATCCGGTTTAAGCTCTCTGATCAACCTGCTTCCTTCAATACCGTCATTGGCAGTTGCTATGATACAACACCCATATTTTTCCCAGGGTACAATTCGTTTGATCCCTTCCACGATAATGGGTTCATCATCTATAATCATGACCTTAAACATAGTATATCTCCATTTCAGGCATTTGTTAATTATTATTTTATCCCTTAAGAGCTCCTGCTGTCAATCCTTTCATAATGTATTTCTGCAAGAATACATATACTATGAGAACAGGGGCTATTATGAGTGTGACACTTGCTGCCATAAGGCCGTAATCCGTTCCGTATTTTGAGCTGATTTCATTTAGCAGGACGCCAATTGGATATCTGCTGCGTTTCCTTATCATAATAAGCTGGGTAAGCAGGTCATTGTATGACCATAGGAAGCAAAAGATGGAGGCAGTTGCAATGGAAGGTCTGGAGAGAGGGATAATAATATGTGCAAACACCCTCCCCACACCTGCCCCTTCCATATAAGCCGCCTCTTCCAGTGCGAAAGGAATCCCCCTCATAAAACCCATCATTACTACCGTTGCAAAGCTTAGGTTTCCTGCCACCTGGGGGAGAATCACACTGATGGGGAGGTTTAAAAGCCCAAACTCACCCATTCTTTTAAAAACAGGGATGACTGTAGAAAATGCCGGAATCATAAGGCTTGACAGGATGACGGCATTTACAGCTGCCTTCCCCTTAAACTGATACCGGGTCATGGCAAATGCCATCATGGAAGCCAGAAACATTGTAACTGCCATTACTGTTCCTGAAATCAGCAGGCTGTTTTTATAGGACTCTAAAATATTTTGTTTGCCAAAGGCATTGGTATAGTTCTTAAGAGTAAATTCCCTGGGCAGGGAAAAGGAGGTATTTACAACTTCCGAGGAAGGCTTGAAGGAATTGCCGATGACCCAGACAAAGGGATAGACCGTTGTAACTGTCCATAGAGCCAGTATAAAATAGACCACAGCCTTCCCCGGGTGAAATTCCTTATGCCGCTTTATTCCAGTGCTGCTTATCAAGTTGAATCCTCCTTACGAATTTGCATCGGGATTTCGTAATTTATTTACCAGCTGTGACATCAGAAATCCGAATATTACAATAACAAAAGCAATGGCAGACCCATAATCAATATTTCCGATTGAAAAGGTCTGTTCATACATTAAGGTTCCAAGAATATAGGTTTTTCCCTGGGGGGCACCCTTGGGGGCAATGATCCAGGGCAGGTCAAATACCTTTAATGCCCCGGTTAAAGCCAGTATCAGGCAGGTACATAGCACTCCTCTCAGCAAGGGAAGGGTAATAAAGAAAACCTGTTGTACTCTCGAACAGCCATCCACTTTTGCTGCCTCATATAAATCCTCCGGGATGCCATTTAATCCCGTTAACAGAATTACAAAATAGAAGCCCATATAGCTCCAGAGGGTTGGAATTGCTATCATGATAAATGCCCTTCCCGGAGCCAGCCAGTTTACCGGCGCCCTCCCAAAGGCAGCCAGGAACTGGTTTAGCATTCCGCCGTTATAATTATAAAAAAGCTTAAATAATAAGCCGATGGCTGTAGCTGAAATCACAATGGGAAAAAAATATACCGTACGGAAGAAGCTCTGCCCTTTTTTTAACCAGCTTACCAGTATGGCAAAAACAAGAGCGGTCCCCACCTGAAATATAATGACAAGCCCCATCAACTTTATGGAATTTATCAGAGCCGTTCTTACATTCTCGTCCCTCAGCAGTTTTCTGTAATTCTCCGTGCCGATGAACCTCCATTTCCTGCCCGGAATTTCCACAAAGGATGTCATATCATAAAAGCTGTTTATAATATTTTCGATAAAGGGCTCATATAAAAATACAAGCATCAGGATAAGTCCCGGTACCAGAAAGACGACCAGGGGGAATTTCTTTTTGTAAAGCATCTTGCCTCCTATGAAAGCTGGGAATCCATTCGGGGGAGGCTTACCGGCATCCTTTGCTCCCTTGCTCCGGATTTTATTGAAAAAGGGGAACGCTGCACCGGCCTGAAATATAAATCAGGCTGCCTGCAACCCTCCCCTTCTGTATATGCTGTTTTATTGCTTTGCATTTATAGCCAATACTTCTTTTAACAGCTCTTCCGGCGTCTTTGCTCCGGTTGAGACATCCACAATGCCTGCAATCAGTGTGTTATAGGCTTCCTGAGATATTCTGGCATCCGTAGGCGTTGAAACGCTGGCTGCCCTGCTGCTGTAGTCAAAACCCGAACGTGCCAGGGGTGTCATGTTCTTAACCGGGTCAGCCACCGCAACTGCTCTGCCATTGCCGCCCCAATACTTTGTTACAGCTTCTTTATTGGTGTTTGCCATAACAAATTTTACAGCCGCCTCTCTCTTATCCGGATCCTTCCAGGCTTTTTTGGTTATATAAAAGCCGGAAGAAATCCCTCCAACCATAGCTCCTTCCGGCGCCTTACCTCCGGGTATTACAGGAAAAGCTATCACCACCGTATTCTGCTGGTCCGGGATACCGCTCAGATACCAGGAGCCGTCAAGCTTCATGGCCGCCCGCTTTGTTTTAAAGAGCTCACTTGCAAGTTCATTGTCAATGGTATCCGTATCCTTTGGAAAGGCTCCCATATCTCTTAGAGTCTTAAACATGGCAAGTCCTTCGCACCACTCCGCCGGAACTGTCTTCGGAATCTGTTTATAGCCTTTTGGACCTGCCGCAGACAGCAATAAGTACTCCACCCAATAGTGGGGAACATTATTCAGGGAAACTGCTATCGGTACAATATTGTTCTTCTTAAAGGTTTCAATGGCCTGAATCAGCTGGTACCAGGTGGACGGTAGTGTAAGTCCGTATTTTTTAAATAAGTCCTTGTTGCAGTATAAGCCTTCCCAGTACCCGTTTGTAGGAACCGCTCTTTCCACGCCATCCGGATTGGCTGCCGCCTTTAAGGCACTAGCCAGGGTATCCCTGGCATAATCAGGATATTCTGCTTTTATTTCCTCTATTGTCACAAATTTATCCGCTGCCAATACATCGCTTGCATTGGCATCCGTAAAATATTGAATAACATCCGGTTCATTTCCCACCGCAAAGTCGGCTGCGATCCTGGTCTTCCAGTCCTGATCGGATACCTGTGAATCGTCCTCTATTGTTATGTAGGAATAATCTTTCATAAATTGGCTGATAATTGCCTGGTAATTCGGAGCGTTAGGATCCGTTCCCCCATACATGGATACGGTAGTAAGTGTTACCGGATTTTTCCCGTCAGCAGGTGTATCCTTCCCCTCCCCATTACTACCAGACGTACTGCCGCTTCTGCTATCACAAGCTGTAAACGAAAGAGCTAAAACTATAGTTATAAATAACGATAGCCACTTAGCCTTTTTATTCATAATTTCCCTCCCTGATAAAGCAAGCCTTACAATTTACAAATATATAAAACTTTCTTTACAAAATGTAATTATACCCTTTCCAGTATCGTATTTCCTTCTACCATCTTGACATTATTTGTTCTATCTTGCCTGATTCCACAAGCTCTTTCTTCCGTCCGCCTTATTCTTCGGACTTGGCTTCCCGGTTACCCCTCGGCTTTGTCTTCCCGCTTATCCCTTCACCTTGTCTTTCCGGCTTGTCTTTCCCTAATCCCTCCGGCTTTTCACTTATTTGAGCCGTTTTTCCGGTATCATCCTCCTCCCAGCTGCAGGGCATTGTGATAGCCGAAATGACCACTCCCTTTTCCGTGTGGATACTCAGTCCATAATTATCTCCGAATATCAGCTTGATACGTTCATTCACATTCCGTATTCCCAGAGAATTATGCCTTTCTTTGGTCTCCGGAAGCTTCGTATTATTATTTTCCAGTAATGCTTTAATCTTTCTTTCTTCTTCATCGGACAAATTACCTGTATTTGTTATCTTTAATATGACCTTTTCTTCCTCCTGATACACGGACAGGTTGATTGCCCCTCCCTTTACGGTATAAGCACCATGTACTACGGCATTTTCAAGGAGCGGCTGCAAGATCAGCTGGGGGAGCTGTATCTGCATCAGGCTCTCGTCGATATCCTTTTCAAAATGGATACGGTCGCCAAACCTCATGGAGGTGATGTAAATATAAGCGTCCGCCCCTTTTAATTCCTCAGCCAGGGAAATTAATTTCCGGTTTTCCCTTCCCATACTTTGATTCAGAAGGACAGCCAGCGCTTCAATCATTTTGGATACGGCATCATCCCCTGCCATTCTGGCCTGCCAGTTCATCATTTCCAGGGTGTTATTGAGAAAATGAGGATTAATCTGGGACTGAAGGGCAAGTATCTTGGCTTCCTTTCTCGCCAGCTGTTCCTTATAGGCATAGTCAAAGAGATACTTCACCTCCGATGACATCCGGTTAAAAGCATCCGAGAGATAGGTAAATTCCTGATTCGGCATTGCATTGCCCTTTATCTGCCATCCGAACCTGCCTCCCTCGATGTTCTTTGCCGCCTTTACCATGCGTTCCATTGGCTTTGTAATATTATGGGATATGAAATAGAGCATGTAGATAAACACCGGTACAATAATGAGGATATTAAAAAGAATCAGGCTGTTCATCACACGTATCTCGCTAAAGATTACATCCTTGTTGGCTATTAAGACCGCCCCGTAATAATAGTCATCAAATTTCTGCTGATAAAGGATGCCCTGATATATTTTATCCTCTGTCTTTACCATTTTCCGGTTGTTTTTCCAGTTAAATTTACTCTTCAGCTCTTTCAGAACTGTCTTTTCATCCTGCTCCTTTAACTCATCGTTGTATAGGACCATTTCACCGGGATCATCCACAAAGAAACCCAAGTCGTACTCTTTCATGATATTGATACCGTCGAACAGCTTCTCCTTGTTAAGCTCCAGGACCAGGGTTCCGAATTTGGTATAGTTCCGGGTCGTATAAAGATTTCTGATAATATAAATCCTGCCGTTTATGATCTTTACATTGGCATCGGAGCTGTTCTCACTGGTTATGGCCTCCGCATAACGCTTTACATCCCTGGTATAGATCTGTATGTAGCTTGCCTGCTCTCTTGTGGCATAATAGAGCTTATCCGTATTTTCACTTAAATAAAAGGTTGTCATTAAAAAGCGGTTGTCATTAATATATTTACTCTTTAAGTTTCCGATAACCTCTTTGTAAAAGCCTGCATCTGAAATTTCCCCATTTTTATATCTCCGCCATGCCTTTTCCAAAACCAGGTCATAGGAAATCTTCTTTGAGCTTTCGATTGCTTCATTTAACTTTTGGCTGTGAAAGGAAGTATAATTTTTAAGGCTTTCCTCCATCAGGGCTTCTGTTTTCTGTATGACATTATTTCTGTAATAGGAGAACAAAAAGATCATAAAGACAATGATTGGAACGGTCCAGCATATGACTGTCACTACAAGAAGCGCTTTTTTCAAAGAAATGGGTTGACCTTTTTTTATTGGCAATAGCATGGCTTATATCCTCCTGAATGTGTCTCTTCCCTCCCATTTTAGCATAGGGGAATTTAGGGTGCAATGGAAGATTTCCTCCGGTATCCATAATTTGGTTCCCTGGGTTTACCGTGTCATTAATCAAATAAAACGTTGACTTTTCCGCATAAATAAGGTAGAATATTTACAAAGTTAATAGGAAGGATTGTTACTGTTAACGCAGGCAAGACCGGCTTAGTATCTGTATATATTACTGGTTGGGTCTTTTTATTTTGCTTCGCAGCTGAATAATAAATGTTGAAGATGGATTGTGACTGGCAAGGCAGGCAAGACCTAATTAGGAATAATTGGGTCTTTTTTTATTGCTATAATACTGAAAAAATTGGAGGAAGAAAAATGAAGACATTTCATTATACTATTAAAGATGAATTGGGAATTCACGCAAGACCAGCCGGATTATTAGTAAAGGAGGCTTCTAAATTCAAGTCTTCCCTTACACTGAAAAAAGGAGAAAAGGAAGCTGACTTAAAGCGCCTCTTTGCAGTAATGGGGCTGGCAGTAAAAAATACAGACACCGTAACCGTTCTTATAAACGGTGAGGACGAAGAAGAAGCTTACGAAGCAATCAGGCAGTTTTTTGAAGGCAATCTGTAAATGCCAGAGAGGAGAATTACTTATGATAGTTATAAAGGGGAAAAGTGTATTTGGCGGTATTGCAATTGGAAGGATAAGCTATCTAAAAAAATCCAGGGAAATTGTGAAACGTACAATAGTATCCGATACCGGAAAGGAATTGGCACGTTTTGAGGCCGCCAGGCAGGCTGCCATCCTCCAGCTGGAAGAGCTTTATCAACAGGCGGCCGCAAAGGTCGGAGAAGCCAATGCCATGATAATCCAGATACACCAGATGATGCTGGAGGATCTGGATTATCTGGAAGCTGTCAACAATATGATTGAAAATCAGGGGGTTACAGCAGAATATGCCACAAGCGTTACGGGAGATTCTTTTTCCCTGAAGTTCTCTTCCATGGAGGATGAATACATGAGAGAACGGGCGGCGGATGTTCTGGATATCTCAGAGCGTGTTATAAAAATACTTCGCAAGGAAAAGCAGACTGCTCCTTCCCCAAAGGGGCCTGTCATTATTGCCTCCGATGATCTGGCTCCCAGTGAGACCATACAGCTGGACAAGGAGATGGTCCTTTCCTTTCTCACAAAATACGGTTCCCTTAATTCCCATACCGCAATTCTTGCCCGTACCATGAATATCCCGGCAGTTATCGGCCTGCAGGATGGCTTAACGGAGGATTGGGATGGAAAGACTGCTGTGGTGGACGGCTTCACCGGTACGGTCTATCTGGACCCCGATGAGAAGACCCTGAAAGAGATGGAGGAAAAAAAGCGCAGGGAGGAGGAGAAAAAAGAGCTTTTATTCTCCTTAAAGGGAAAAGAGAACATTACAAAAGACGGCAAAGCCATACAGATTTACGCCAACATCGGTAATTCCTCGGATATTGGAGCAGTACTCGAAAACGACGCCGGAGGAATCGGGCTTTTCCGCAGTGAATTCCTTTATCTGGAGAAATCGGACTATCCTACGGAAGAAGAGCAGTTCTCCGTATACAAATATGTGGCGGAAAGTCTTGCCGGCAAAAAGGTCATAATCCGCACCCTTGACATCGGTGCCGATAAACAGGTTCCCTATTTTGACCTGCCCAGGGAGGAAAACCCGGCCTTGGGATACCGTGCTATCAGAATCTGCCTGACCAGAAAGGAACTCTTTAAGACTCAGCTTCGGGCTCTTTACAGAGCTTCTGCCTTTGGTAATCTTTCTATTATGTTTCCCATGATTACCTCCCTGAAGGAGGTACTGGAAATCAAGGAAGTGGCAGCTGAGGCTAAAGCTGAGCTGAAAAAAGCAGGAGTACCCTATAAGGAAAATCTTGAGCTTGGCATAATGTTAGAGACTCCCGCTGCCGTACTTATCAGTGACCTTTTAGCCCGGGAAGTGGATTTCTTCAGTGTCGGCACCAATGACCTGACCCAGTATACCACTGCTGTTGACAGGCAGAATCCCATGCTTGATAAATTTTACGACCCTCACCACCTATCCATCTTAAGGATGCTAAAGCTAGCGGCAGACAATGCACACAAAAACGGGAAATGGATTGGCATCTGCGGAGAACTTGCAGGGGATTTATCCCTGACAGAGGCCTTCCTTAGCATAGGAATTGACGAGTTGTCCGTCTCACCTGCCCTCATTCTCCCTCTTCGGCAGAAAGTAAGGGAAAGCAGTGTCGGCCCGGTAAATCCGGACTGGTTACTTTAAGGATATTTCCAAAGAAATTTTATATTTTTCTACTTTAGATACGTTACAAGTAAAAGTCAATACCAGGTAAATCCTCCTGCCTTATTTGATATTTTCTGCCTTTTATGCTACAATTAGCAAAGCCAAATTACCTGTTCATTCTTAGATGCACAGAAGGTCACAGGATGGGCTTGCGGTATCACGGAAGGTATCACAGGCGGAATGCGGCGTGCATGAAAGGCATCTCAGACGGGCTTGCGGTATCATGGAAGGTATCTCAGACGGGCTTGCGGTATGCATGAAAGAGGGCATGAAAAGGAACAAGCAGCTTCCTCTTTCTATCTGGGCAGCTTTGCATAAACTTACAAAAGGCATGGAGGTTAAAATGAGTACGGAGATATTACTAATAAGACATGGGGAAACCCTTTGGAATAAACTTGGAAAATTTCAGGGCAGCGTAGATATTGAATTATCGGAAGATGGCAGAAAACAGGCCCGGGCCTTGAAGAAAGTCCTTAAGAATGATTTTCAGGCCGTTTATGCAAGTCCTCTCACCAGGGCAATGGAAACGGCACATATTCTCTGTGAAGGCACAAGCCTTCAGGCAATTCCCTGCGAAGGCATGAAGGAGATTAATTTCGGAGCCTGGGAGGGTCTTACCTTCAATGAAATTAAGAATAACTATCCGGAGGAATTTAACGCCTGGAGGACGGATGAAAAGGAAGGTCCTTTAGTCGGCGGAGATTTATCCCTCCTGAATGCAAGTCTGCGGGCTGCGGAAGCAATACGTACAGTTGCAGAAAACCACCAGGGTGAAAAAGTATTAATCATTGCCCACGGCGGTATCATAAAGGCAGGGCTTATCGGTCTCTTTGAATGGAAAATGACGATGTACCACCATTTCTACGTTGGTAACACCGCCATTTCAAAACTTAATTTCCGCAGTTCAGACGACCCTGTTCTGGAATCCTTTAATGATACCAATCATTTAAAGGATGCATCATTTTTCATAGTTTAAAAGTTCCTTTAATGCGTTACTCAGCTTATTTAAATCATTTACTGAAGAATTCATCTCTGAAATCAGACTGTTTTCATTTTCAAGGGTTGCAAGTATCTCTTCCGCTGAGGCTGAATTGTCCTCAGCAATCCCGGTAACCCCTTTGATTTCATCCTGAATACCCAGGAAATTGCCCGTTGCCTGGCTTATCATTTCCATATTTTCTTCAAGCACTTTATTTGACTTTCCATAAGAATCCATAAATTCTTTGAAGCTGTCATTTACCTTCTTTAAAGTAGCCTGAATCTTCCTGACAGCCTCTCCTCCCTCCAGGGATTGCTCATCAGCCGTCTTGGCTTTGATAAACAGAGATTTTGTAACCTCCGAGATATTTCCTGCAATTTCCCCACTTTGCTCCGCAAGCTTTCTGATTTCATCTGCAACAACCGCAAAACCCTTTCCCTGCTCCCCGGCACGTGCCGATTCGATAGCGGCATTAAGGGCCAGAAGATTTGTCTGTCCTGCAATCTGCTTAATCCCTTCCAAGAGAGAATTAACGACCTCCAGGTTATTTCTCAGGTCTGAAACGGTATCTGTGGTCGTCCCCATAACATCGTTTACCGTTAATGCATAATCTGCTGCCTTACTGATATGGTTGTAATTATCATTGACCTTATCATTCATTTCCTTTGTGCTGGCTACAATATTTTGGGATACGGACAATGCATTGTCGATTTCATGTAAGGATTTATCCATGGTAGACCTTATCTGATTGACACTAACCGCTTCCTCCTGAATGGATTGGGACATCTGCTTAACCGTTTCCACAATCAGATTACTGGATTCATTGATAATTCCCGTATTTCTGGAGAAATTCGTTAAGTTCTGGTCCAAGGTAACAACGCTGCTCTCCATGGAGGAAAAGGTTGTCTCTAATTTCCCTACCAAAGCAGTTGCTGTTTCTTCTTTTTTGACGGATTCTTTTATTAAACTGCCGCCCCATTTTGTAAGCAGATATAAAAGCAGTAAAATGGCATTTAAGATCGTCATTACAATGAAATATTCACCTGTTCTTGTTTTATCCCCAATCACAATTTCAGGCTTGAAGCAATAGGATGCTATCATTCCGATATCGACAAACACCCAATATGCCTGGAGTACTTCCTTCTTAAAATAAATAGCAGCCATCATAATAGTCATCATAATAAGATAGTGCTTATTCAAAGCATATTTATCGACAAAGAACAAAAAGAACATAACAAATCCTGGTATAGCAGCAAAAATAAAACCCTTTACATAATCATTGATAGGTATAAAATAATTTATGGCCGCCAATGAAATTATCGCAAGTCCGATAACGATAAACAGCTCTTGCCCCTTAACCCCCCGATAAATCACAATTTGTCCGACCAAAATCAAAACAAGGGCAATGGTAATACCTAGATTGATTTTGTTAATTTTCTTTAAGCTGAATACGGATTCATCTTTTGTCCTGTTCATTAAGAACCTCTCTTTCGCAGTAATTTGAATGAATTGATGCAATTAATGATACCCTGCTATCCATTTCATGCCCTAACTGCTTGCAGATGGGCACTGCCAAAAATAGCGGCAAAAATCGCATTTTAACTGTCACATATCTATTATAATCAAACTGCTGCAAAAATCTATCGTAAGAACGGCCTAAAAAGCTTTCACTATTACCTCCTGTAAGGACCTTTTGGGTACATGATGGACTCCTTTTTCATCCCTCCAGTATTTTACATCCCCTTCTTTTATTTCTTCGATAATTACCTCTTCCCTCGGATACCCAAGGGCAATGACCAGCTCTATCTCATACCCTTCCTCAATCGCAAGCTTCTCCGCTAATTCTGCCTTCTTTATATTTCCGATAAAGCATCCCTTAATTCCCATAGCGGCCGCTCCAAGGAAGATGCTTTGAGCCGCAATTCCTTCGTCAATTCCAGGCTTAGCGGCAATACCCTTATCTCTTAGCAGAATAATATAGCCTGCCGGCCTCTCTCCCTTTACCGGTCCGTCCCAATCCTTAAGATATCCGGCCCAGCCCAGGCAGCTAAAAACCTTTTCCCTTTCCTCTTCCTTGCTCACCAGTATGTACTTTAAAGGCTGTAGATTGGCCCCGCTTGGAGAAAGCCTTCCTAAATCCGCCAACTCCTTTAACTGCTCAACGGTAATTTCCTTCTCTTCTTCAAAGCGTCTGAATGACCTGGCTCCTGTAACCAGGTTCTTAAATTGTTCGTCCATATTTTTTCCTCATTTCCGGGATGTCTTATATCTCAGTCCCAAGGCATTGTTGTACACATCGTTGTTCAAAGCACTGGTAAAACTTACAGACTGCGAGTATATTTTCACTATTGTAACAGTAACAGATTCCAACAGTAATAGATTTTACTAATAATAGGCTTACAGCAGTTTAAGATTCCAGTAGAGTTCAGTAGGAATAGAATTCCAGCAGTAATAGCTCTCAGTAGGAATCGGTTCCAGCAGTAATAGGATTTCGGCGGTAATTAGATTCCAGCAGAACTCCGCTTCTATTAATACTAGGCTTCCAATAATACCAGGCTTCTTCCCTACACCTCTTCTACATAAGAAGGATTGTTAAAATCTATTTTTTGCATGACATCCTTTAACTTACCTGTCATTTCATCCACTGCGTACAATACCACCTGATTGGATTTCTGATTGGCAATCATAAGGCATCTGTCATCCTTTGTAAGTGCAATATGTCTCGGATATTCTCCCTTACAGCTTATATCCTGCTTCTTTGTAAGCAGTCCGTCCGGATTTATGTCAAAGATTCCGATGCAATCTGCTCCTCTGTTGGCCGCATAGAGGAATCTTCCGTCACCTGATATGGCAAGGCTTGAGCCATAGCTCACACCCTTGAACAGCTCCGGAAGGGTACTGATAACCTGGATACAGGTAAAGATAGGTCTGCCGTCCTTCTTCTCAACAAGATAAACAAAAATCTCGTTGGAATATTCCGTTATGACATAGAGATAATTTAAAATGGGATGGAACTTCAGGTGTCTGGGCCCTGCTCCTTTGTTTAACAGGATTTCACCGGCCGGCTCCTTCGATGTAATCCTCCCCTCATCCGTCTCAAAAACAAACACCTTATCCTGGGCAATCCCTGCAAATAAAAGCATGGAGCCCTGAGGCTCTTTCTCACAGCAATGGGCTCTTGCCACACCGGTCTCCTGATTGGAAGGCAGCTTGATAAAATTAAGGACCTCCGTAAAATGGTAATCCTCCACTTTTACGGCAGCTATGTGGCCCGTACCATAAAAAGAACAATACAGAACACCAAAAGAAGGCTCATATAATAAATGGCAGAGATCTCCGCCCTGTAAATCTATTTCATGGCGCAGTACATAGGTCTCTCCAATTCTCTGGTAGCACAAAATGCTTCCGCTTTCATTTTCTTCCCTGATTCCAAAGCACATATCCTTCCAGGTACAAAGAAAGGATGGTTCCTTTGCATAATCCTTCCAGATGACCCTTTCAACCTTGAAATCTTCTTCCAATTCATACATAGCTATAGACGGTTCCCTATTAGAAGGTCCATAGCCGGATATTAATATTTCCTTTTGCTTTTTGCTCATGATATTCTCCGTTCCTTTGCATGGTTTCTGCACTTGGCAGAGGGGGGGTTGGGATGTGTTATGAATTTAATATGGTCGATGTTTTATTTTATTGTTATTGTAATACTGGATAGTGGAGATGGCAAGGATTTCTTAGGGGACTGAAATGGAAATCTGCTAAATAGCTCCCCAAAAACCCATAATAATATCTATAGCTGCCATAACACCTGAAGCTGCTATAATATCAAATACTAGTTCAATACCTGAAGCACCTCAATATCAGATGCTACCACAATTCCTAAAGCCGTCCCAATATTTGAAGCTACTTAATTCCTTAAGCCACCTAAACTTCAAGTCACCTCAATTCCTGAAGCCTCCCCTAATATCTGAAGCTACCTCAATTCCTAATGCCACTTAAATTCCTGAAGCTGCTCCAATCCCCCAGAAAACTTGTCTGCCATTTCCTCTGCCTTTGTCTTGGAAAGGTTCCTTATGACACTTAAGCCGCAGAAAATGCGCCAAGGCCATGATAAGCCACTGTCTGAGCCACAAAAACCACCCACACTCAAAACCTCACAGGCGAGTTTGGCTTATCCTGGCCTGTCCTAAGCATTTCCTGCAGCTTTAGTGGAATAAGGGTCCTTATCCAAACAAAGGCAGAGGAAATGGCAGGCAAGTTTTCGTAAATTGCCTCAGCCCCCCCTTAAAAGAATATCTTATAATTAAAATCATCAAACCCTATGGAAAATCCAAGAAATTTAGTATAATATAAAAGACAGATAGAAACCTCTCGTTTACTCCGTACCATACCCGAAATAAAAAGAAGAAAAGGAAGTGAGCCATATGAAGGCTAAAAGACCAGCCTTGGTAAGCTATATTGCAGATTTGAATTTTTTAAACGCATTTTTATTGCTAGCATCCCTATTCCCAGCACTTGTCAGGAAAATAGGGGTAATTGTACCTTCACTTACTGTTTTCAACGTTATAGTAAGATTATTCGTAATAGTAAGCCTTCTGGTAATATCTTACGGCCTATTGAGCCTCAAACGCTGGGGATATCAGCTGATGATCGCCTATAACATGCTATTTCTGGTAATTTCGATTATCAGTTTATTTCAGCTTACAAAACACCCATTCTTTTACAACCCCGGCTTTATAGTATCTGTTCTAGGCCTGTCTCTTTCCTTTTCAGCACAAAGGTATTTTAAGAAAGGATATATAGAGTCTTCTCCTATTTATAAGAATTAGCCTCAACCTATAAAGGAATTATCTCCACTTTATTTTTCAATTCATCAATTACTTGCCGGCTTGGCGGATTTGTGCCCTGTGTGGTAACGGCTCCTGCAGAGACAGCCATAGCAAGCCTTACGGCCTCCGTAAAATCCGCTTTTTGGTCCAGACTATAGGAAAGAGCTGCTACCATGGCATCGCCTGCTCCTACTGTAGAATGGACTTCCACAATCATTCCGGGGCATTTAACAGTATGCTCATTTGTAAGGAACATGGCTCCCATAGGCCCCAGTGAGACAGCAACAAGGCTGCTGCCCTTAGCCAGCAGCTCCTTCCCCATGGCAAGAAGTTCTTCTTCTGTTAAGTCATTCTCCCTCTTATAGTAACCTTCCAGTTCACTTCTGTTGGGTATTCAGCTCTTCTTTTGTAACAAAGGGGCCGGGTTCATTAAGCTCCGTTACTATACCCTTGCGTTCTACGATTTTTAAATTTACCCTTGTTTCATTGCTGATATGGATAAAATCACTTTTGATTCCGAGCTTCTCCAAGGTCTCTTCTATAAGCTTTCCCGTGCTTCCGCCGCAAAAGCCTGTGGCTATGGATTCGCCTCCCATGGCCTTTATTGCTTTGGATACATTGATTCCCTTGCCTCCGATATCGGTCAGACAATTCTCCAGCCTGTTTAAGCTCCCTCTTTCCAGCTGTTTCAGCTCTGCTGTTCTATCGATTGCCGGATTCATTGTTACTGTTACTATCATACTCTATTGTAATCCGCCTTTGCTAAATTTGATTTTATTCCAAACAAGCCCAATACTACAGCTTAGTCCCGTGAATCTATCATTCTTCTATTTTTCCATACCGAAAGCCCTGACATTCAAGGCAAAGAGAGAGCCAGCTGCAATTACAGCACACTTCAGATAATTTATTTGCAGACAGAATGTTCTGCATTACAAGGTTCCTGAATTCCCTCCAGCTAAGGACCTCATTCTCCTTCAGACCGCAAAGCATCAACGCTTTCCTGTCATACTCCATGACCTTCTGTCCGGAGGTACAGCCTTCTTCCTGAAAATGAGGACAGCCTGCACAGATACTGTCACCGCCTGCTACCAGCTTGATTTCGGTATCCGGGAATTTCTCCAGTTCAGCGACAATCTCTGTCATATTTTTCACAAATTCTTCGCTGTAGCCAAAGCCTTTAAACTGACCGATGCATATGCCATGATGAGGTCTTAACCGTATCATTTTCTTATACCTGGGGTTTTAAACGAAAGACGTTCTGAAGGATTGATTTTCCGGATGCTGTACGGAAGATATTGCGGTAAACATTCTGTATGGTCTCCCCGGATGCCTTATCTTCATCAAGGTTGACAAGAAAATCCGCTTCCACTAATATCTGATAATCCTTTTCTGTGATATTGGTATAGGTATGATGATGAGCGATCAGATAACATACCCTTTTGATAAAGGGTCTTTCATATCCAAGCTTTGTAAGCATGGGGTCCGCTACAAGGGGTCCTTCTATCTGCTGGTAATTCCCCGCACTGCTGTTATATTTTCTCTCGCTTACCTTAATACCGATATCGTGAACAACTGCCGTAACTTCCAATATCTCTCTGGTCTCTTTGTCAAGTCCCTCTAGTTCGCCAATGGTCTTGGCATAGGAATACACCTTAAGAAAATGATTGATTCTTCTTACATCCCCTGAATAGTACTCAATCATTTCATTGATAACATCGCCAATTTGCTTCATAAATTCTCCTTTTTACTTCAAAATAATGCAATAAATGCCCATTCCCTTTCTATTGCGGCGCAAGCTAAAGGAACAGGCATTTGGTATTAATTATTAAACAGGTTTAAAATCGGAGCATTGTAACTGATTGCCTTGGAAAAATAGTTGTCAGGATCTTCTTTCTTATCATTCTTATCATCTTCCATGAAAATCTCCATGAATTTCAAATAATTATCATAAGTAAAGAAATCATCCAAGATACTATTCCCTGATGTGTCTTCCGTTTCCGTCCTTACCAAATTATTCTTTATTTGGGCAATATCAGGAAGACTTGCCGGAGCAGTTACACTTGATTTTACCGTTACGGTACCCTTGGCGCTTACCCCTTCCTGCATATAGCCCATAACCTTTTTCACATAGTTCTGTGTTTCTTTAAAGGGGGGTATTCCGCCATATTTTGCCACATTGTTACTGCCTGCATTATAGGCTGCCAAAGCCAGTGAAGCATCCCCGTCGTACTTATCAAGAAGCTGGGATATATACTTGGCTCCGCCCATGATATTTTGCTTAGGGTCAAAGGAATCCGTTACACCAAGTGAAGCTGCAGTTCTTGGCATTAGCTGCATAATTCCCTGTGCTCCGCATCTTGAAACTGCATCCGCTTTAAAACTGGATTCCTGCTTGCCGATGGCCTTCAGCAAATTCACCGGTACATTATATTTTTCTGCTGCTTCATTAAAAATCTCATCCAGACTTACAGATTCTCCAAGATAGGAAGAAAAGCTCTTTGAGGAATTTACTTTCTTTTCTTTGGAAGCTGCAACGTCCGCTGTAGTTTTTAGACGATTAATTCCTTGAATTTCTGACATAAGGTTCTCCTGCTTTCCTATGTAAAACGACAAAATATACATTAACTTCCTGTCCATTATAACGTAATACACTATAAAAAAGCAAGTGCTTTTCGATGGGAAATGTGTAGGAAAAAAGCACTTGCTTTTTATTTATTTTATTACAGCGGTGACAATGGAGCTCCCCGGGACAGTAAACTCTGCGTTCAATCCGTTAACCCGTAAGGATAACGGCATAGCTTCCGTCTGTTTATTAAGTGCTGCCAATACGATGGATTTGTCCGGATTCCTAAAAGCGGTCATTTCCAATTTATCGGTATATTTTGTAAGGGCAATTCTTTTCGCTTCTCTATCAATATAACGGCTGAAATGCCTGATATAGTGGAAGGAAAGCTTTTCTTCATAGGTGCCGTCCTCCGTATTTACCATAACAGGGGCATCACAGAAATTATTTACATGGTTTGGTCCGCCCTTCTCATCTAACAGTATGTTCCAGTCAATAAAGGCTGTCATGCCTGCATTCAGATTACCGATAATATCATGAGCATACATCTGCGCATTCTTTAGCTGCCCGGCATCAAATCTGCTGTATTCCACACAGCCTTCGGTAAAGATAAGCTCCTTTCCCGGATATGCATCCCCTGTCAGCCTGATTGCTTCAAAATGGTCTCCCGTATACCAATGGAAGGCCACACCGTCAATCATCCTGTCCGTTTCCTTATCGATAATGGCCTTCGCTCTTTCAAACAGCCTTTCCTTGTTATGGTCCCAGATATTGATCTTAATATGGGAAAGTCCGTTCTTAGCAAGAGCCTTGTAAAGGTAATCCCTTAAGAATTCCTTTTCCTCCTCCGGATTAAAGCTGCAGGAATCCCATGTCTGGACGGCATCCGGCTCATTCTGGACTGTAATCCGGCTGACAGGAAAGCCCAGAGCTTCGTATTCCCTGATATAACGGCAGATATAATCTGCCCAGAATTCCCTGTATTCTTTCTTTAATTTTCCCCCGTTGTTTCTGTCATTATTGGTCTTCATAAAGGCCGGCGGTGACCAGGGAGTTAACATCAGATCAAAGTCCTCACCTTTGACAGCTCTTGCTCTTCTTAGCAAAGGAAGGATATATTCCTCCTCTCTTTTTAAGGAAAAGGATTTCATTTCCCTATCCTCCGGGTCCTCCATAGCCGTATAGTTATCCAGGGAGAAATCGCAGCTGTCAATATGAGTCCGTATAAAGTGATAACGCAGACCGTCTTCCCCAAAATACTTCCTTAAGACTTCTTCCTGCATTTCCTTCCCAAGTTTTAAAAAAGAGTAACCTGCCGCCTCTGTTACTGCTCCTCCAAAGCCATGAAAGGTCTGGTATGCAATGTCAGGATACAGATTTACCACATTCATTGCAGCGCCCTTATCCTCAGTCAGTTCACATTCAGAAACCTTTGTTTTCCTTTCCTGATTCTCGTAAGTTGTTATGATTAGCTCCATCTGCAATGTCCTCCATTATGCAATATCTCCCCTTATACAAATATTTTGTCAGGTAAATTTTGTTTCTAAGCAAGTTTTTTATTATGCAAGTTTTTTACTATGCAAGATTTTTGCTATTCAAAATAGGCAATCAGCTTTTTAATGCTGCCTTCTCTGATTCTTCCGGCAGTCTCTCCGGTAATGGAATCCCCTTCTATTCTTTCCCCATCCTCTGTTACAATATGGGATATCACCGCTCTGTCTTTGCCATAGGTAGGCTTTCCGGTAGGATTCTTATAGGTGATCATGCAATTGGATAGGAAGGTGAAAGTGCATTCCTTTTCCTCATTAAAGAACCAGGCGGGAAGCTTTGGCTCCAAATGCAGTGTCAGCCCCTCTTTTTCCTGTGTAAATACCTTTCCCCCGATAAACATCTGACTCCACATGGATAAAAGCTCCGTAGTAGATCCGCTTAGCCTTGCCACATATCCTCTTCCATGGATTTCTTTATTGGGGTTCTCGGAAGATGCCAGGAAGGAGGAGTTCTCCAGAATACTTCTTCCATACATTTCAGGAGGCAGGAAGGGAATTAAGGTATCCCTTATTTCATCATAGAAATTCTCCCACAGCCCGGCTTTTTGCATTCCATACAGGTATTTGTATTCCATATGCAGGAAGATGCTCTCCCTTTCCAGCCAGCCGGGAGTAAAGGCTCTGATTCTTCCGTTTTCCATGGAGATATCCTCTAAGGATTCACTGGTCTTATACATCTTCAGCTTTTTATCATATATGCCGCTTTCCTGCACCTTTTTATGAAGGGCCAGAGCTGCTTCTTCACATTCTTCCGATGCCAGATATCTTGCCGGCCCCTCTAAGAAGAAAGGAAGCATTACCCTCTTAAAGCTATTGACCTTTCCGGCAGGAAGGCCATAAGGGGTAATAAGCTCTTTTCCATCCTGCATTAAGGGTGTAAAGGCTTCTGCCTGATAAGTAAAATAGGTAGGCATCAAACCGTCTCCGGCTTTTTTTGCCTTCTCGATTCCCTTTTTTACTGCTTCTAAGAAGCTGTCTATGATGTCCGCCGCTTCCTTTGTGTCCATCAGAACTTCACCGCCATCCAGTTCAAAACGGACTGTTTCCCTGAAGTCTTCCCGCAGGGAAGTAACCTTATCCCAGTATTCGAACTGGCTCAGAGCTCCTTCCTCAAGCCTGCCCACCAATTCTCCGGTCTTAAGGAAAAGGCCGTGGACCTCCTTCGGCAGTGTTACCTGGCCTTTTAAAGGCAGCGCTTCCAAGACAAATTCCAGCACTCTTTTTAATTCGAGCGTTTCCGGCATACCGCTTCCAAAGAGGCCGGGCAGTCCGTTCATGGCATCATTCCAGCCCGGCTTGCCTCCCTCCATCTCAATGCCCATGCCTTCCGGGTCAAGGGTCGTGAACTTAATCAGAGAAAGGTTTATAAGCTTTGCCATAAGGGTAGTGGTTACATAATCGCCTTTTTTATTCTTTAACCAATTAGTACCTTTCTTAACAAAACCAGCCTTATTCTCTTTTTCCGTATCATGGGCCAGTGCCCCGTATTGCCTTAAACCGCCTTTTGGCAGGATTACATATTTTTCACTGCGGGGAAGAACCCTTGCGGGACTGTCATAGTAACGGTAGGTCTTATCCTCAAACAGAAGGGCTTCCTTCTTCTCCGGATACACTTTTAAGTAATTCTCGATTAAATCCAAATTGTAATCCCAGTGGTCGCTCCAATAGCCTTCACCAAAGCCGGCCTCGATATTCTGTGTGCAAAATCCCAGAAGCTTTGTCAGGAAATCATCTTCCGATATGGTAAGACTAACTGCATAACGGGCCAGTGTACCTGCTATCCTTCCGGGTGTAAAGGGCTTCCTGGCAGTATCGAAGAGCACCTGCCATTCCTTAGGTGCTGCTTTCTTCAGGAATTCCTCTGCCGCACCTTCCTCCTCCTTCTTAATACAGAAGGTTGACGGCCTTACCTCCAGGGGGTTATAGCCGTCTATCTGGATCAACTGATAGAAGGTCTTTATATTAAAATCTCCCACTTCCTTGTGAAAGAGCAGGTCATTTCTCCTGTTCTGGTTCACATCCCTGAAGTTTCCATTTCCCTGGGAATAATATTCTCCGTTAATGGAAAAGAAATTGTAATCCCTCTCCGGGTCTCCGTGCTTTCTGCTAAAGAGATGGATAACGGATTTCTTATCTCCCTGGCCAAAGACAAAGGGATATCCGCCCCTTAGGAAATTATCCATGTAGCTGTATTCCACATAGCTGTCAAACAAGGGCACTCCTGTTACTGTTCTTACATCCTTTGTAAGCTCTTCACAGCATTCAGCCGCCAGAACTTCCTTCCTGTCAAAGAAGCCCTCTTCCTTTATTTTAGCAAGCTTCTCATTAATCTGCTCCGTTGTCTGTGAAAAGCCTATCATGGTATGGAAGGTAAAGTTCTCCTCAGAAGCAAGCTTTAACTTAAAGGGTGTAAAACCGCAGGGAACCTTATTTGCAAAGCACTGTTCCTTCCGTAATACTCCCTCCAGCCCTTCCTCTTCCAGACGGACTGGCTGTACAAAAGTGGTATCATAGGAAAAGACAGCTTCCGGGTCATAAATGACCGGCATGATCTCCCCTCCGGCTACCGTCAGATAATAATAGCCGCCTTCCACCTCGGAAACTTCCGCCGAGTCGTCGCTGGAAGAACGCATGGAATAATAAGGCACGTTATTCTCAATATTCTTAATATCAGCCCAGCTCTTTAACAGGTTTGACATTTCCTTGTATTCACTGTTCTTTATTCCATATGGTATGATTTTAGGCAGTCCGTCTACAACCTCCAATTCCTGTTCTTTCTTTGAAAGGTTTGTAATTTCCACCTTTCTTACCAGTGCTCCGATATTCTCTAAAGGAAGGACGTAATACTTCACACGAATTTTTAATTCCTGTTCCTTCTCTATTTCCTCTATTTCAAAGCTGTTCTGTTGAATGGAGAATTTCCGCTTTGCTTTTGTCCTGCTGGAAAAGAAAGGTTCATAGACAGTCCCTTCTTTGCGTATAAAGGTGCGAAAGCCTTTTATTGCGGTGTTTTCATAAGCTGTGTTGGCAGGGTTGAACTCCATAATGGCATTATTCTTGTGATGTATTCCAAAGCTGTTTACTCCCTGTCCCCTGTTGGTATAATAGACCCACATGGGGATACCCTTGATACCGGCAAGTCCGGGAAGAAAGCTTGAAAATGGAGGAAGCCTGTGATAATCCTCCAGGATATAAGCTTTACCGTCTAAATAATAGTTCTTCATGTAAGTATCCTATCCTTTCCCTCAATGGTGTTATGTTTTCAATCTACTATGATTATAATATCCTTTTCCGGGAAAGGCAATAATAAAAACATTTTTATTTCGAGATTCTCAGGGTTTCATTGTATTATTTGTACATTATTTCATGATGTCTCACTATTTTTTATGCAATAATTTTATATATATTATCTCGACACAGGAAATATGAGCACAGTCAGAATATACGTTCTCTTTATTATTATATTTTACTACTAAAAACGTTTTTAGATTCAATTTACTGATCTCTCATCTGCATTATTGAACGAACAAAAGGATTGAATGCATAAAAAAAGGAGCAATCACCAACTGGATAACTTAACACCAGCTTAGGCTGCTCCCTTTTTTTATTTATTTTTAATTTATGATTTGAGTGACAAAAGCCTTGCTTCAAAAAAAACACAGGCAATTTGCACAAACCAGAAAGAACGAATGCGCCTATGGAAAGGTATTAGAAGTCCTTTTCTCTGAATATTTTGTGCTATATTATAAAACAGATTGTTTGAGTACACGCAGTGTACTCATGCGTTAGCGAGTTATCTGTTTTATAATATGTCCAGCACAAAATATTCAGAGAATTAGGACTTCTTATACCTTGGAATCGAAGCATGAGTCTTTCTGGTTTGTGCAAATTGCCGTCCCCTTTTGAAAGACTACCCTTTCGACACCCAAATCTTTATTTATTTTTTACACTTTGGTTTACCGCTTATTTAAGCAATTTCTTTTATCTCTGGCTCAAATTAACTGCTACTTATTCTTAACAGCTTCCTTCACCTGTTTTACAAGCTCCTTAATCTGAGATTCTATTTTCTGTAAATTTTCTTCGCCCGGTACTCCTGCGAATTCAACCGGCTCTAAAAATTCCCAGCCCATGTTAAGCCTTGTATTGATATCTGCAAGTTCTCTTTCTGCTCCGCCTGACCAGCCATAGGAGCCAAAACGGAAGACTTTACGGTTCAACGCCTTCTTCTTGCCAATCTCCTCTAAGACAGCACTCATTGGCGGAAACATCTTGAATTCATAGGTGGGCATAGCCAGAATCACACCTGTTGAAGTCCAGACTGAGGTCAATACGGTACCCCAGGAATCCTCCGGCACTCTGTGAACATGCAGAATGATGTCTTCTTTTTCCAGGACCTTAAGAGCATGCTTAACTGCCGTCTCGGTCATACCATACATGGAGCCCCAGATCAGGGTTATCTCTTCTCTGGCAGGGCCTTTCTGATAATCCGCATAGGCATCATAGGCATCTACAATCGTCTTGGTATCCTTCCACATAAGTCCATGCCCCGGCGCAATCAGCTTTGCCGGAATCTCTCTTATTTTCCTGATGGCAGACTTGACCTGAGGAGAGAAGGTAGCCACGATATTAGAATAATACCTCAGGGTTTCTTCCTCATATTCCTTTAGCTCTTCCTTGCTGAATTCCTCTGCATAGATTCTTCCGTCACATTTTCCAAAGGAACCAAAAGCATCACAGGTGAACAGTACTTCCGTACCATGGTCAAAGGTTCCGATGGTATCCGGCCAGTGAACGTTTGGTATTTCTGCAAAGCTTAATACATGTCCCTTTCCCAGATCAAAAGAATCCTTATCTCCTACTACGGTAATATTCTCTGTTAAACCATAGAAGGCTCCTAAGAGCTCCTTTCCCTTCTTGCTGCATAGAATCTGAAAATCACTGTTTATCTTCTTAAAGGCCTCTATCCAGCCGGAATGGTCCGGTTCTACGTGATTTACTATAAGATATTTAATGGAAGCAGGCTCAATATCAAGCTCCTTTAACAGGGAAAAAAGACTCTCCGGAACTCCGTCCCAGCCGCATACACCATCCACTATGGCTGTCTTTTCACCCTTTATGATATAGGAATTCAACGTAACACCTTTAGGTATATCCCATAAGCCTTCAAATAATATATTTTCCACATCAATGGATAATTGATAGGTACCTTCTGCTATATCTGTAATTTTCATTATTCGTCCTCCTTGTAACATCCTAGGAACATTTTATCTTTAAAAATTCACTTAGTCAACCACCAAACTATCCTAAGTTTACAATAAATTATACCCGAATTTTTCCTTTCCTACAACTCCTCCCAAAGGTGGATTTTCACTTCTGTGAAAAAGCTTGCATATTAAATGAAAAACTGTTAAATTCTATAGTATCACATAAATAATTCTTAAACATTTGAACTTATACGAAAGAAGGGATTAATATGAGAAAAGTCATTATGTTTGAGACCAGCTGGTGCCCCCATTGCCTTAGAACTCACTTGATTTTAAATGAATTAATGCAGGAAAATCCTGCTTATGAGGATATCCGCATAGAGTTCATTGATGAAGAGCTGAACCCTGAGATTGCTAAAAAGTATGATTATTATTATGTACCGACGTTTTACGTGGGTACGGACAAGCTCCATGAAGGAGTTCCTTCAAAGGATATTGTGAAAAATGTCCTTGATGCAGCCCTTGCTTCATAAAAGTACAAAAAAGTTCTATGCCTTTTCCTTAAATGCCGCAGGTTTATACGGCAGGAAGGCATAGAACTTCTATTTTGTTCTCATTTATCAATATCATTTATTTTAAGGAATCAGCTCTCTTAATTTCTTCTTATTGATTACTTTAACACCGCCTCTGTACAATTCCACGATTCCCTCCTGTGCAAAATACTTCATCATGCGGGAAACCACTTCCCTGGCACTTCCCACATATTTTGCAATCTGCTCATGGGTCAGTTCTATGGTATCCGACCCGCTTCTTACCGTCTCATCCAATAAGAAAATGGCAAGCCGTTTATCAAAGCTCATAAAGAGAATCTGCTCCATTGCCCACATAACCTCGGAAAAGGCATCAATCGTCAGCTTGTTAATAAAATTGTCGGCATAAATATTATTTAAGCATAGCTGCTGATAAGAAGCAGCATCAACCAAAAGTACTTCACTATCACATTCAGCATCGATATGCACGTCAAAGGTGATATTATCCAAGATACAGGAGGCTGATAAAATACAGATATCATCATCTCTCAGCCGGAATAAGGTAACTTCTTTTCCTTCCTCCGAAAGAATGTAAACCCTTAATTCCCCCTTTTTAATTAGCAGGATTCCAATACAGTCATTACTGCCGCTGTGTATCCTGGTTCCCTTTTCATACTGTACCGGTAGGGTACTGTTCAATATGCGGTTTTTTTCTCCTTCGTTTAACTTATCCCAAAAGGTAAAGGCGTGGGATATGTAATTTACATCCTGTTCCTTTAGCATAATTACCTCATTTCCTGCTTCCATTTTATAAAACTAATTTCTGTCATTACTATTTTCATTATACTACAAAGCCATATATAAAATACCGGCCGTTTCGAATTTTACGAAAGGCCGGCGTCTGAAAGCTTATTACAGTTCTGTTTTCCAAAGTCCGTGAAGATTGCAATATTCATATGCTGCAACGGGTTCTTCATCAGACAGTACAAAAACTGCCTTCGGTTTCTCACCAGGATTTAAGAAACGTGCCTGTAAGCCTTTTGATGTCTCCAGATAAATCCACTGAATGGAGTGCTCTTCTGTCATAGGATGCTCTACGCTTCCAATACAGACTGTCACCGTATCGCCTTCTCTTTCTACTACAGGAAGATGCTTTTCAGTAGCTGCTTCTGTTGTATTCGCAACTAATTCCTCCATCTTATCACCACAGCAGGTTAAAGGTGCACCTGATTCGTAGAAAAATGTTACTATATTTCCGCAATGCTTGCATTTAAAAAATCTGGGTTCCTTTTTCATAATATTTCCTTACCTTTCCGTGCATTTGGCACATAAAAAATTATTAATAATTTGTTGCCAGTACCTTGAAGTAAGCCTGAGGATGATCACAGACAGGACATTTCTCCGGTGCTTTTTTACCAATATGGATATGTCCGCAATTAGCGCACTGCCATATGGTATCTCCATCCTTTGAAAATACCAGCCCCTCCTCCAGATTGGAAAGAAGCTTTTTGTATCTTTCTTCATGCTCTTTTTCAATTTTGGCTACACTTTCAAATAACCAGGCAATACGGTCGAAGCCTTCCTCTTTTGCCTCCCTGGCAAAATCCGCATACATCTGGGTCCATTCATAATTCTCCCCGGAAGCAGCATCTGCAAGGTTTTCCTTGGTATCCGGCATACCGTCATGAAGGAGCTTAAACCATATCTTGGCATGTTCTTTTTCATTGTTGGCCGTTTCAAGAAAAAGCTCGGCAATCTGCTCATAGCCTTCTTTTTTTGCCTTGGAGGCATAATATGTATATTTGTTTCTAGCCTGGGACTCGCCTGCAAAAGCTGCCATTAAATTTGCTTCTGTCTTACTGCCTTTTAATTCTTTCATTTGTACCTCCATCGTACACATTGAAAAAAAAGAGCGCATACTTATAATAAGCAAGAGCTCTTTTTATTATGTCAATTTAGTCAATCGGTGTAAAGGAATCTTTGCTCAAACCGCAAACAGGGCATACCCAATCCTCGGGAATATCCTCCCATGCAGTTCCGGGTGCAATACCGCCATCAGGATCACCTGTCTCCGGATCATAAATATAACCGCAAGGACACTCGTACTTCATGTAAAACACCTCCTTATGTTTGTTAACTTTTATTATTTTTGTACTTGATTAATACTTTTAAATTATAGCACAAAATGAAATTGATTACAACCTTGATTTAAAAGCATCTGCTATTCTTTCTATTAAAAAATCTGCTTTCTCATCCTTAAAAACATCTGCTTTTCTCATTCTTATCGCAATGGTCCAGTTTTGTACAGCGATAGCAGATTTCATTGGGCAGACCTGCACCTTCCGCATAATCCTTGATATTCTGTAAGGTTATTTCCGCAATATTATTCAAAGCTTCCTTTGTCAGAAATGCCTGATGGGAGGTTACTATAACGTTTGGCATGGTGATTAATCCCGAAAGGATATCATCCTTTATAATTTCGCCGGATAAATCCTCATAAAAGAACTCCGTTTCCTCTTCATATACATCAAGCACCGCACCGCCTATCTGTTCTTCCTTTATGGCATGGAGCAGGTCCTCGCTGTTTATAAGGGCTCCTCTTGAGGTATTTATAATATAAGTGCCCTTCCTCATCAGCTGTAAGGTATCTTTATTGATCAAATGCCAGGTATCCTTGGTAAGAGGACAATGAAGGGAAATAACATCCGAATGCCTGCATAACTCTTCCACTGATACATAATGAAGTCCTGAGTCCTTTGCCGGATAGGGGTCATAGGCCAGAACCTCCATTCCGAAGCCCTTGCAGATATCGGTAAATATCCTTCCTATCTTTCCTGTACCGATTACCCCCATGGTCTTTCCATGCAAATCAAAGCCGGTCAATCCGTTGAGGCTGAAATTGTGCTCCCTGGTTCTGTTATAGGCTCTGTGTATCTTACGGTTTAAGGTAAGCAAAAGAGCCATGGCATGCTCTGCCACCGCATAAGGGGAGTAAGCCGGTACTCTGACAACATGGATTTTTCCGTAAGCTGCCTTGAAATCAATATTATTATATCCTGCACAGCGCATGGCAATAAGCCTTACGCCTTCTTCATAGAGGATATCTATGGTCTTTGCATCTATGGTGTCATTCACAAAGGCGACTACAACCTCATAGCCCCTTGCCATAATTGCCGTATCTGCATTTAATTTTGGCTCAAAATAATCAATCTCAAAGCCGAACTGCTCTTTGTAACTATCAAAGTATGTCCTGTCGTAGGGCTTTGTATCAAAAAAACAAATTTTACTCATTATCACCACACCTTTCTGTCAAGCTGAAGAAAATGGTACAGTAAGTATTATCTTTTAGGATGCATGAAAAATGAAGTTTCTATTCTTCTTTATTTCTCTTCCGAGAACTTTTCAAGCCTGTCCTGCATGGTTTTATTAAAATTCTCAACCTTCCTGTCGTATTCGTCATTCATCAGTGACGATGCCAGCAGGAAATCTGCCGTAGCCAGGTTGTTTGCAATGGGAATATCATAAACAACTGCAATACGAAGAAGTGCCTTTACATCCGGGTCATGGGGCTGGGATTCCAGCGGGTCCCATAAAAACACTACAAAATCGACACCGCCTTCCACAATTCTGGAGCCTATCTGCAGATCACCGCCTAAAGGACCGCTGTTGTAGCCTTTTACCGGCAATCCGGTCTGCTCGGAGATCAGCCTTGCCGTTGTTCCGGTACCACAAAGAAAATGATTCTTTAAAATCTCCTTGTTCTTTTCGGCCCACTTTACCAGTTCCTGTTTCTTACCGTCATGGGCAATTAAAGCAATATGTTTTGTCTTGCCTATTTTAAAATAAATGTAATCATCTAATAGCATATTACCTCCTGTTAAACCTTTTATCGATCATAATTGTTTATTGACTTGCTTTCCTTTGTAAACTTGTCCGGTCTGCGGCTTTATACCACTCCTACAGCATTCCATGTTTACACCTCTATCATACTTGCTTTGCCATAAAAATGCAATGTAAAAATGTTGTTTGCGCCTTCCGCTGAATATTCTCAAATCCGGTATTGAAAACCCATTTGGAATGATTTACTATTTAGGGAAAGAAACCTTGAAATTTTACCGCGTCCATACCATACACAAGGAGGTACTGTATCCATGCTGTTAAAAATTAAAGAATTTGCTGATTTCTGTGAAATATCTGTCCGGGCGCTCCATCTATACGACAGGCTCAACCTTCTGACCCCGGCAGAGGTTAACAAATCCAATGGATACCGCTATTACGATTCCGGGCAGATAAAGGAGCTGAATACCATCATCAGCTTTAAAAAACTGGGTTTTTCCTTAGCCGATATCAAAGACATGAAAGCAGAAGGCTATTCCATGGATTCTGTTATAAGAAAACTGCAGGAGAAAAAATCGGAAAATGACAGAAGCATCCAAATTCTAAGCTATAATAACGAAAATATCGATTCCATGCTTGCACATCTTAAAGCGGAACCGGCAAAAGAAACGGTTGAAGGAGAAGCAGTCACCATCTCCAGAATCTACTGCCTTGAGAATGAAAAGCTGGAGCATGATTTTTCGGATATTTTATGGCTGTAAAAATGTCTCTAAATTTTGAATTGACTCTACCTATGCGTCATAGTTTATACTCCCCTTAGGAGGTGCAGCTATGGCGTATTTTAGTTTATTTTATGAGAATCAGGAACAGGAGGCGGAGGCAAAAAAACAAGCTCAGAACCAGATATATTACCGCGCGGAGCAAAGAACAGAAAAGAAGACTTATTTTGTAGGCGCCAGAATGGTCGTAGAGGAAACGGCCGTGGACGCAGCCAACGAGCTTCCCTGTTTCTTTCGGGATTTGAATCTGGATGCCATCCTTCTTTCCAGATATGAAGGAACACTGCCGGAGGGCATAAAGGAGCTTTTATTCAGCTTTCCAAAGGACATCCATACCATTACTTACCGGCAGGAAATCTATAAGGAGCTTGACAATCCGGTTATTTTTCAGGGGATGGTGAATTTCAGAAATGACTTTTCCCAGGTACTCCGTCTGCTTACATACAGTACCCAATCGGATACTCCCCTGCAGCAAAGCAAGTACTACCTGGATGCTGCGGTACTTTATTATCACTGCATCAATGGGTTATACAGCACGTTAAAGGAACAGGCCAGGTCGGCAGCCCTGAATTCATTGCTCTCCCTATTAAAGGCCCAGCTGGACAGGGAAGGCTATTATGACTTCTTCCTTCAGGCCGGCCGCTTAAATGAGCAGCTGGAAAATATCCATTGTACTTTGACCATGGCAGAAAATGCAGTAAGAGTAAGCTTTGAAAAAGACCCTGAGGATTTTGGAAGAGCCGTACAAAAGGTATTCCGCCTGGAGAATTCCCCCAATACTTCCATCCGCCTTTTTAACCAGCCGGGCCTGAATCCCTTTGAAAGCAAGCTGATATCCCTGGTCGAAAAGGAATATCCAAAGTTATGCTGGGAATGCCTGGAATTCACGGCGGAAAGGCAGCCGCTGGCAGATGAGCTGATGATGAAGCTTTACCGGGAGTCTGAATTTTACCTGTCGGGCCATATGCTTGCCGCCGGTCTGAGGGAGAAGGGCTTTCCCCTGACCTATCCGGTATTAAAGGAACAGAGCAGCTTTTATCTCCAGGGAATATGCGATATCAACCTTGCCTTATCCGCTGGGTCAGCAAAGGAGGTTACTCCCAATGACCTGCTGTTACAGGAGGGTGAGGGAGGCGCTTTTGTAACCGGAGTAAATCAGGGCGGTAAGACCACTTATGCCAGAAGTATCGGCCAGACAGCCTTTCTTGCCATCCTTGGAATGCCTGTAATTGCGAAAAAGGCTTTGCTCCCTCACCTTAACGGCATATATACCCACTTCACTACGGAGGAAAACTGCCAGGTTAACAATGGCAAACTGCTGGAGGAATTGCATCATTTGAAAGAAGTCCTGGAAAAAGCCCCGGGGAACTGCCTTTATATTCTCAACGAAATGTTTTCTTCCACCACAGCTGCTGATGCCTGTGATTTAACAAAATTACTGCTTCCTCAGCTTTTTGAGAAGTCCGGCACGGTAATCTGCGTTACCCACGTTCCTGAGCTGGCAAGCCGGAGGGACGGAATGATCAGTCTGGTTGCTGCCGTCAGGGAAGAGGACGGCTATCAAAGGACCTACCGCATATGTAACGGAGAAGCGGCTTTAAGTGCCCGGGCCATTGATATTGCCTTAAAGTATCATTTGTCAGGAAATCAGATAAAGGAGCGTATAGCCAATGGAAATTGAACTTATAACGACGGGCAACACATATCAAAGGCCCAGGACGGACAGTAAAACTCTCCTGCGGGATTTAAAGCTTGACCCGCTTCTTGCCGTAATGGCAGAGGAAGATACAGAGCTTCTTAGGATATGCCGCCAGATGCTCCTTCAGCCTTCCACCAGGAAGAAAGAAATCATGAAACGGCAGACAGTCTTACAGGATGGAATAACTCACACAGAATTATTTCATACCATTTACCAATCTGCCCTGGAGGCACTTAAAAGGATAAAGGCCTTTGATGTTAATGCAAGCCAAAAATATAACTATGTCATCCCCGTCCCCCAAAAGATACTCAGTCAGGCAGAAATAGCCTTCACTGCCTTGGAGTACCTGGAAAAAATCCGGGGCAGCATAAGAAAAGAAGATAATTTTACTTCGGAGGCTTTCTCTTCCTTTTGCGGGGAATTTACAGCTTATTATACCGAAAGTTTTATCAGGGAGGTCAGAACGCTTCTGCACTCTCTTACTGTCTTAAAGAAAACCGATGCAATCTCGATAGGTATACACCTTGGAAAAGGCCTTAAAATGACAGATTTGACCCTCCACCGCTTTCTTTCCGATGAGAGTCCGGCGGAAGAAAAAAAGAGAGTTTTGCCCTTTATTCATAAAGCAGAAGGCAGCTATGAAATAAAAATAGAAAACACTACTATTGAAAATAAAGTACGGGAAATGGTTGATGCCAGCCTTACCTGGATTTTAAAAACGATAAGCGACTTCAATCATTCTGCAATACACCTGCTGGAACAGCTAAAATTCCAATTTGGTTTTTATTGCGGCGGAATAAACCTTTACAAGTATCTTTCAGAACGGAAAATCAATATCTGCTTCCCGGAATTTGCGGATACTCAAAAAGTTTTAATGACCTCCGGGCTGTCGGATCTTTTTCTGGTGATAAAGGATAATTCCGCAACAACCAACAGCATTTCCTATAAGGATAAGCATAACTGGATTATTACCGGCGTCAACCAGGGCGGTAAAACTACCTTCCTGAGAAGCATAGGCACTGCCCAGCTCCTGGCACAGAGCGGTTATTTTGCAGCTGCCGGCCAGTATGTCTGCAATATTTACCAAAGCATCTTCACCCATTTTCCAGAAGATGAAGATACTTCCCTGAAGCACGGCCTCCTGGAGCAGGAACTGTTAAAAATGCAGGATATTATTGAGGGAATCGTACCTGACAGCCTGTTATTGCTCAATGAGACCTTCTCGACTACAACCGATTATGATGGGGCTTATTTAGCCAAAGAGCTGCTCCAAGGCATTGGAGAATCCGGAATTACCTGCTTTTATGTTACCCATAATTATGAATTCAGCCACAGCCTATACCTGGAGGGCCGTGCAGAAAATGTATTCCTGCGGGCCGACAGAGAGGCGGACGGCAGAAGAAGCTTCCGGCTGAGCGAGGGCGGGCCGGTAAAGACAGGCTATGCTTTGGATTTGTATACTGAAGTAATGCATGACACATCACATAAGTATTCACAAATTATATAAAAATCTGTTGTTTTAAAATGCACAAAACAGCTCTATAATACAAGAATCCTGTGTAGAAGTAGTTTATTTCTTCTACACAGGATTCTTTTTTATTTTTAATACCCATGAATATCGTAAGCCTGCTTGTGATACTGCTTAAATAAAAGCTTGAAAAATGCATTGCATTTTCAAGCCAGCTCCCATTTCATGTGCGTATGCTGGCAGATGTGGTACTGCCTAAATAAACAGTCCATTTTCACTTATTATTTGCCAGCTTATCTATAAAATCAGATATCACTGCACGATTCTCTTTCGATAGATTCCAATATGCAATTAAGAACCGCTTTGCGAAAACATCATCACTTTTTACGATTTCATTTACAGCTCTTGTTAATTCATCTATTTCAGGAGGCTTCCTGTACATTTCACCGGTACCGTTTCGCAGCCAGTTTTCATTTATCTGAAATGCCCCGCAAATCATCTTTATGTTTTGTTCTGTCAAAGTATTCTTACCTGTTTCTATGGAACTAATTGTATTTGGTCTAAGTCCAAGGACATCCCCAAAGTCTTTTTGTGACAGGTTAAGTGCTTTCCTCAAATGCTTAACACGGTTTTCCAATATCACACCTCCCGGATTAAAAATATCACTAAATGACATAAATGTCAATTATTGTAGTTTAGATTCTTGACTTTAGTCATTTAATGATGTATTATACTTTTTGAAAAGTCATTTAATGATAATGTCTTTTCCCATCCCCTCCCAAAATATAATTTATATATTCCCCTCAGGGAGGGGAATACATTCTTTCACACATTTCTGAATAAGCTGCGTAATTAATTTTAATCCTTTTCTATAACGGGGGTACTTTTATGCATAGGATGAATTCGAAAAAACAGTTGACCGAACAAGAAGTAAAAGAGCTTATTGAACTATATGATAAGTATGTAGCTCTGAATGAAAGTAACAGGTTAAAGGTTATCCATGAAGCAGAAGTACTCCTTATGAAAGAAAAAAATCATAAAAACCACACCTTATAAATTCTAAAAAAGCTTTGGATTCTAAGCTTATACCCCATCTTATTCTCCAAAAATAACGCCTCTTTCCTTTTATGAAATTCAAAAGCTCTGGAGTATTTTGAGTATTTCAGATAGTATTTTATTCCTGAACGCACCTCCTATTAATGTATATTTATAAATAACAGGTTTTTAGTTTTTATCTGTTACTGCTTGTGGTCTGCCTTTATTTATGCTAATATATTAATTATTATCTATCTGTTATATTTTAGTATTGACGAAAGCTAACATGCATCTGCTTGAAATTATACTTTATCATGCAAAATAATTCATACTATTACAAAAAATATAACCCAAAGGAGGCTGTTATGAGTAATATGAACTTTTCCAGTATTACACCTGAGATTTTGACACTTTCCGACTTATGCATCAAAAACAGTGTGATTAACCCCTCTCTTTATACGAAATATGAAGTAAAAAGAGGGCTTAGGGATGTAAGCGGTGCGGGCGTATTGACCGGTCTGACGGAAATTGCGGAAGTGCGTTCCCATTCCATTATTGAATCCGAATATGTCCCTTGTGAAGGACAGCTCTTTTACAGGGGTATTGATGTAAAACAAATTGTTCAGGGTTTTATTGAAGATAACCGTTTTGGCTTTGAGGAGGTTACCTACCTTCTGCTCTTTGGTGTACTCCCAAAGGCGGATGAGCTTAAAGGCTTTCAGCAGCTTCTTACCGAATACCGTTCTCTGCCCACCTCTTTTGTAAGGGATATTATTATGAAAGCTCCCAGTAAGGATATGATGAATACACTGGCAAGAAGTGTCCTTACCCTATATTCCTACGACGAATCCGCAGATGACATATCCTTACCGAATGTACTTAGACAGTCCCTGCAGCTTATTTCCTTATTCCCGTTATTGTCCGTGTACGGCTATCAGGCATACCGCCACTATCATGACGGTCAAAGCTTGTATATCCACACTCCTGACCCCAACTTATCCACTGCGGAATTAATTCTTCACCTCTTAAGGCCGGACAGCAAATATACCCCTTTAGAAGCAAAAATCCTGGATGTGGCTCTGGTACTTCATGCTGAACACGGAGGCGGTAACAATTCCACCTTTACGACCCATGTGGTAACCTCAACAGGAACGGATACATATTCTTCCGTTGCTGCTTCCCTGGGCTCATTAAAGGGTCCCAAGCATGGCGGTGCTAACATCAAGGTCATACAGATGTTTGATGATATGAAAAAAGTACTTACGGATTGGGAGGATGAAGATGCGGTTCGTGATTACCTGGCTTCCCTGATTAATAAAAATGCTTTTGACAAATCCGGTCTGATCTACGGTATGGGCCATGCTGTTTATTCCATCTCTGACCCCAGAGCTGAAATTTTCAAAAGCTTTGTGGAGAAGCTTTCTGAAGAAAAGGGCCGCAAGAGCGAATTTATGCTTTACAATATGGTTGAAAGACTGGCTCCTGAGGTCATTGCAAAGGAACGCCAGATATATAAAGGTGTCAGTGCCAATGTGGATTTTTACAGCGGTTTTGTATACAGCATGCTGGACCTTCCAATTGAACTCTATACTCCGATCTTTGCAATCGCAAGAATCTCCGGCTGGAGCGCCCATAGAATGGAAGAGCTTATAAATGCCGGCAAGATTATCCGACCTGCCTATAAGAGTGTATCTAAATTAAAGAGCTATAGCAAGCTGAAGGATAGAACTTAATACTATCAGCAAAAGGAGCATTTCACAAAATCATCTGTGAAATGCTCCTTTTATAATTTCAGAACTACATCCCTTGCATACCGCAGGCCTGCTTGCGGTACTGCTTAAATATACTTTATAACCTCTGCATCTCTTTGGCTGGATTGGGATGCCTTTTGTTTCCTGCATCCGCCTGCTAATCCTTTTGCTTAAACAGGCTTATGATAAAGAGCAATATTACCGCACCAACAATGGATACGATAAAACTCCAGATATTTAAACCTGTTGCAGGACCCCATCCGAATACACCGGCGAGCCAGCCTCCGATGAAGGCACCTACTACACCTACCAGAATATTCATACCAGCACCCATTTGGCTGTCTTTTTTCATTATCTTACTGGCAATCCAACCGGATATACCACCAAGTATAATCCAAATTATAATATTACTGATTTCCGGCATATCATCACCTTCCTCTCTCGTTTTTAATTTTATCAAGGATCGTATTGGCCTTATGAGCGGCCTTTTCCTTTATTTCTTCCCCTTTTTCACTAATTTCACTTCCCATTCCCTGAAGCTTGCCTTTAAGCTCCAGCTGGTCGGAGTTAACCATCTTACCGGCAGTTTCTTTCACCTTACCGGATAATTGGTTTATTTGATTATTTATTTTATTATCCATTTCTACTTCTCCTTCCTTATCTTTAGTATGCAATAAGAACATGCAAAAAATTCAGGAAAAGAAAGGATGATAAATTATTTTTTAGAGGAAAACAGCTAAGGACTTCTGACAATCAATCATGATAATTTCTGCAGACAATCAAGAACTGAGTCTTCTGTAAGTTCCATGCACCTGATTCCGCTAAAGTCCTGCCTGCTGCAGATAGAGATAATATAATCGTGTATTGTAATTGTATGAAGAATTTTATCTATTGTTGATTCTGTCACATCAAAGGAATCCAATGGAATGGATAATCCTCTTCCGTCCCATTTTATAAAAGCCTCTTTTTTCGTCCAGATTTCATAAAAAAAACGGTCTTGTTTATTTGATAATATATACTCCAATTCATTACTGCAAAAAAAACGCTTTGCTATTTTTAAGTCAGCACATTTAATTTTTTCTATATCCACACCAATTGGATTACTGGAAATGCCTATGGCAACCGCATTTCTGGTATGAGATATATTGAAATGAAATTCTGTATTTCCCATTAGACAGGGTTTCCCAAAAGAATTTTTTTCAAAAGATATTTGCTTATAGTTAAGATTCAGATTTTGGCATATCAGAAAGCGGGTAAACAAATCTGCGATTAAACTTAACTTTTTATCTATATCATATCGAAACTTATCTATTTGCTGCTGTTTTGCTAAAGGCAAAAGAGAATGATATTCTTTATAATCTTCATATTTCTTATCTTCATTTAATTCAATGAAATATATTTTATCCTGCATATTCTTTTCCTATTCTTCCGTTATACACTTTATATGGCTCATCTCATCGATAAGAACCTTTATAGGTGCAAATGTTAACTTTATCATATGATGCCGGGGTCAAAACACAGATAAATCTGCCCCCAGTTTTTATATGAACCTTGAAAATTTAATATTTTACAATAGAAGTCTATTTTACATGCCATAGACATGTAAGGTATAGGTATTTTCCCGTTTACTTCTAAGTCAATACCAGATTTAAAGCATAATTACCTAAGCCCTTTCGAAATTGAAAGAGTTTTCTAAAGTTCAATGCCACAATTTTGCTACCGAAGAAAAATTTGTCTCGTTGCTTTCCGAGTGGAAGCTTTTCAAGATGATAATTCTTTCGGATATTTGATGGAACTGCTTCTACCCCATTTCGAAGTCTTGCGTAATTGCTAAATTCATCTTCCTTCATATATCGCTGAGATTTGTCACGATTTGAAGCATTCTGAGATGTGATGAATTTAGCGACATTCTTATATATTTGGGGCATATCGTCTAAAGATATTTGCTGACAGCCATTTTCTTTAAAAGCCATTTGCACTACCGCCTTTCATTCGTTACCTCTATTATAACTTATAATAGACCGTAATGCTTATATTTACTGTAAAATATTAAATTTTCAAGGTGCTATTTGATAGGGCTTTTGACCCCAGCATCTTTATAATATAATAAGACTATCGGAATATTTCTATAATGAATGGGTATTTTGATTCTATGAATTCGAATCTGACAGTGCATAAAGGGGGATATGTAGAGGAATTTGATGATTTAGTTGCAATTTCCAAGGCTAAAAAAACACATAAATTTGTGTTGAATTTTTGTACAGAAAATATTAATAAAGAGAGAGAAAGAATTGCTCAGCTTGATATTAGTGATAAATTGACCAGGATTAAATACGTAAATAATGTAAGCCCCTATTATTATTTTCAACTAACTGGCCCGGATGGAACTATTATCGAAATAATTAGTCAATATTTCCCTCAAAGCGGAGAATATGATGATTAAACAAATTTAATATAATAAAGTGAAATTATAGAAAATACTGTCTGGAATAGCAGGTTATATATGAAAGTTGACCTTAAAGTTTCCGGTTATCACATCCGCTAATTACAACGCTACTCAAGAGTGGCTCAGTTGAGTTTGGCTCTATTTAACAACCACCCGATGACTAAAATGAGCAATTTTATTTTTTTTTTAAAAATTTAATACAGCAAAATATTAATAGTATTATAAGAATGTATTCTATATAACCACCTACAACTCCAGAATAATAAATAAAATTTGTAAAATCCATTATTTTATACCTCATATTTATTTTCTTTTATAAATAATAATTTATTAATATAAATCTTATTATATGATTTTTATCATATAAAATCCATAACTATTTTCTATCGGCAAAAATAGTTATTACAAATCCATGCAAAGATTAATATAAATATAAAATATCGGTAAATGATATGTGTTTTGGAATATTCGTGTTAACCATATTTTGGTTCAAACAGGAAATTAGTATAAATAAATTTAAAATTTTGTATTTACAATATTTTCTTTATATGTTAAAATCTCCCTATCAAAGGAGGTATAACAAAATGAATTATATTAAAAAGATTGTAACAGGTATTCTAATTTTATCAATGGTGTTTGGATCTTATACAAGCACTGCATTTGCGGCAAATTCATCAATTGAAAATGATAAAGATGAAATTATATCATTTGAAGATTATTATTCTTCAATGAAAGCCTTATATGCTAATTATGGAGTTACTTATGAAGTTTTACAAAATAACAATAATGTTGTTTTTACTAAAGGGCTTTTAGATGAACAACTAGCTACTGCAAAACAAAATTTAGAAGCAAATAAGCAAGTATCAAACAGTACTTACATTAATGTTGTTTCTATGCCAGGTGCTTTAGACAATCACAATGGTGATATAAGTGTTCAAAGTTATATGCCATATGCTTATTCACATACTAGTAATGTTAAAGTAAGTAGTCCCTCTGGTATGGGATATGCATGTTTTGATCTCACCTTAAAGGCTACAGCGGATGCACAGTATAGCACTTTTATATCAATTAATAGTTATACTTGTTCTCAATCAGGTTCATATTTAAATTATAAGAATTGGGATGAAACTTCAAAAAGTTATTCCTTATCACCAGATAATAAAATTTGTGAGGTTTCTTTTATTGGAAGACTTACAATTGAATATACTGAAACAAAAACAGGTCTTTTAGTTGGTTATACATCAAATCATAATATAACTTTTAACTTTGCCTCTTATTGGAATTAAAATATAGCAATTAATGATAAATCTATTTTAATTAAATTATTAAACAAAACAACTGTTGCTTAAAAAGTGTACAGGTATTTCGAGATAAAAAATTAGATAGTAACTTGGGCTTTCTATTATAAATAACATAGAAAGCCTATTATTATGATAAAAAATGCAAATCAGAATCGGTTAGAATAGCAAGAAAGTAGCAGAAATAAAATCTTCTTAAAGGAGATTCCTCTTCTCTATCATGCTAGTATCAATATAATTATCTGGAGTATTATATATTTTACATATTGCGAAATCTCTCATACCTCTGTGAAGTGATTTCATCAATACTTTTCTCTTTATAGGAATGGAGAAAGGTTAGTATCTCTGATCTTAAGGCTTCCGTTACTCCGCATAAATTCGTTAGCTTAACCGGCTCTTCCTCCGGAATAATTTTTTCAATAATTTTTAAATTTAATAAATCCTGTGCCGTTATTTTCATGACCTCGGCCGCTTCTGCTGCCTTTTTGCTGTCCTTCCACAAAATAGAAGCAAAGCCCTCCGGTGAAAGAATGGAATATACTGCATTTTCAAGCATCCACACTTCATTGGCAACTGCAAGTGCCAAGGCTCCGCCGCTTCCCCCTTCTCCTGTTATAATACTAAGAATGGGAACCTTCAAACCGGACATTTCAAACAGGTTTCTGGCAATTGCCTCTCCCTGGCCCTTTTCTTCCGCTTCCATTCCCGGATATGCTCCGGGGGTATCTACAAAGCAGATAACGGGTCTGTGAAACTTTTCCGCCTGCTTCATCAGCCTTAACGCCTTCCGGTAGCCGGAAGGGTTTGCCATTCCATAGTTTCTTCTGGCGTTTTCCTTTATGGTACGTCCTTTTTGCAGGCCGATAACAGTCACAAATTCTCCTTCTATTACGGCGATACCGCCTGTAACAGCTCCGTCATCCCTTCCCTGTCTGTCTCCGTGAAGCTCTATATATTTATTAAAAATACCGCTGATAAAATCAAGGCTGGTAGGTCTTTCAATTCCTCTGGCTATTTCAACACGTTCCCATGCTGTCAATTCTGCTGGCATACTATCTCTCCTTATCTTTTCTTTCACGATTTCTAACTTTCACTCTGGTATGGCAGCTCCTTAGATCCATACACACTTCTGATAAGAAGAGACAATGTCTGCTTCAGTTTATTCCGTTTTACTACCTTATCGATAAATCCATGCTCCAATAAGAACTCAGCACTTTGAAAACCTTCCGGAAGCCTCTGCCCTATGGTCTGTTCAATCACTCTAGGTCCCGCAAAGCCAATTAATGCCCCCGGTTCTGCCAGAATGATATCGCCCAGCATGGCAAAGCTTGCCATAACCCCTCCTGTTGTAGGGTCCGTCAATATTGTGATATATAAAAGCCCTGCTTCGTCATGCTTTTTGATAGCTCCTGCCGTCTTTGCCATCTGCATCAGGGATATGATACCCTCCTGCATCCTGGCACCGCCGGAGCAGCAAAAGAGAATTACCGGAAGCCTCTTTTCCGTGGCTGTTTCTATCAGGCGGGTTATTTTTTCTCCAACTGTTTCTCCCATACTGCCCATAAGGAAGGTGGAAGCCATCACTCCAATTGCTACTTCCATCCCGTCTATGGTGCCTTTTCCTGTCACCACAGCATCCTCCAGGCCTGTAGCCATACGGAGATGGTTTAATTTCTCCTGATAGCCCGGAAAGCAAAGAGGGTCGCTTACCGGAAGATTTGTATCCCACTCTGTAAAGCTTCCCGTATCCAGCACCATGCTAAGTCTGATTCTTGGACTGATACGGAAATAGCTGCCGCATACGGGACAGATATATAAGTTTTGTACCACATCCTCCAGATAGACTATTTCATTGCATTTATCACATTTATCAAAAAGCCCTTCCGGTACCTGAGCATCGTAAAGGGAGTCCTTTCGCTTTTTATCCTGGGTAAGCTTTTTTTGCTCACCACCTGCAGCAAGATTCTTCTTAAACATATCATTAAGCATGATGACCTCTTTTCTTAGATAGCTCCTATTGCATATGATTTACTGCCTTAAATCAGGGTGTGATTCTATTCAATAATTCACACTAACTGCCATGCCTTCCCAGCAATTTTTAAACTGCAGCCTTGGATATTGCTTTTCTGTCTTTTAACAAATTTTCTACAAACGATGTATCCGTATTACCCTTTATAAAATCCTCATGACTAATGAGCATATACTGGAAATCCAGATTCGTATCGATTCCTTCAATCACTAGCTCTCCCAGTACTCCCCGCATTTTCTGTATAGCCTGCTCTCTGTCGGTATCGTGTACCATAAGCTTTACAAGGAGGGAATCATAGGCTGCGGGAATCTTATACCCGGCATATAGAGCGGAATCAATCCGCACTCCGTTACCTCCGGGAAAATGAAGGGATGTAACCGTACCCGGACAGGGCATAAAGTCTTTCATGGGGTTTTCTGCATTGATTCTGCATTCAATAGCATGCCCATTCATTACTACATCCTCCTGGGATAATTGAAGTGGTCTGCCTTCCGCAATTTTAATCTGTTCCTTTATCAGGTCAACCCCTGTTACAAGCTCGGTAATACCGTGCTCTACCTGTATTCTTGTATTCATTTCTATAAAATAGAACCGGTTATCCTTATCCAAAATAAATTCTATGGTTCCCGCATTCTGATAGCCTACTGTTTTCGCAGCCTTTACAGCTGCTTCTCCCATGGCCTTTCTGATTTCCGGGAGCATATGATGGGCCGGTGATTCCTCTATCAGCTTTTGATGTCTTCTCTGAAGAGAACAATCCCTCTCACCAAGGTGTATTACATGCCCGTAATTATCTGCCAGAATCTGAAATTCAATGTGCCTGGCACCTTCCACGTACTTTTCAATATAGAGTGTATCATCACCAAAGGAATTCTTTGCCTCCTGTCCGGCAGTTTCAAAGAGCTTTGCAAATTCTTCTTCCCGCCTTACAATACGCATTCCTTTTCCGCCGCCTCCGGCGCTGGCCTTTATAATAACCGGGTAACCAATATCCGATGCAATCTTTAAGCCTTCCTCCACAGACGTTACTGCTTCTTTCGTTCCCGGTACTACCGGAACGCCTGCTTCTATCATGGTCCTTCTGGCTTCTGATTTATTTCCCATCTTATCGATTACATCTCCCGTTGGCCCAATGAAGATGATTCCGCATTTTTTGCAAAGGTCGGAAAATCTGGCATTCTCCGAAAGAAAGCCAAAGCCGGGATGTATGGCATCCACTTCTGCCGCACAGGCTGCACTTATGATTCTGTCCATTTTCAGATAACTGTCCTTTGAGGATACCGGTCCTATGCAGATGGTTTCATCCGCTAACTGGGCATGCAGAGCATCCTTATCCACATCCGAGCATATGGCTACGGAGGTAATTCCCATTTCCCTGCAGGCCCGTATGATTCGGACTGCAATTTCTCCTCTGTTGGCAATTAATATCTTATTAATCTTATTAATCATATTAATAATGGCTACCTCTTTTCTAGCTGATGGCAAAAATGAGCTCTGCTTCGGCAAATACCTTATTTCCGTCGTATGCCCTGGCAGAGGCTATTCCTATACTTCCCTTCCCCTTAATCAGCTCAACTTCAAGTGTCAATACATCCCCCGGAATTACTTTGTTACGGAATCTGGCCTTATTAATGCCTCCGAAATAAGCATTTTTTCCTTTATTCTCTTCTATTGAAAGACAAACGACCGCCCCAACCTGGGCCAATGCTTCAATTACCAGGACGCCCGGCATGACCGGTTCATCCGGGAAATGGCCTTCAAAATAAGACTCATTATAACTTACGCATTTCTTACCCACCGCACGTTTTCCCGGTTCCAATTCATCGATTCTGTCTATCATTAAAAAAGGACTTCTCTGAGCTATGATTTTCTTAATTTCATTAATATCCAACATAAATATAACCTTTCCCTTATCCTGTATTTATCAGGTATCCGCTGTTTTGTGCCTGCCCTTTTTTATTGTGTATTACAACGGCCGGATGAAAATCAGAGGCTGCCCGTATTCTACCATGTCCTTGTTCTGTACCGCTATTTTCTCAACAATGCCTTCATAATCCGATTCTATTTCGTTCATAAGCTTCATCGCTTCGATAATACCGACTACCTGCCCTTTTTTCACCCTGTCACCGACCTGCACAAAGGGTTCGCCTTTTTCGGATTTTGCCGCATAAAAGGTACCCACCATGGGGGATTGGATAACTGACAGGTTTTCATCCTTTTCAGACGTACCAGCTTCTTTCGAAGGAACCATAACCATAGCCGGGACTTCACCTGCGGAACCTGTCATACACTCCAATTCCAGGGAAACATCCCCGTCCTTATAGCGGAAAGCCGTTAGATTACTGGATGAAACGGCATTTATTAATTGAAGAATCTCCTCCTGATTCAAATTTTTCCCTCCTTTCCTGCTTATACTCATTTTTATTAAAGTTTTTAATATATTCTTATTAATCTTGGTCTATACTAACATTTCGGTATTTATTCCTTTTTAGGGTCTGCTTCTTTATTCGTTCATCTTTACAGCTTCTCTGGAGTTTAATCCAGATATTATACTTAACCGATATATTTTTTAACAAGAAGACTGCCGTTGTGCCCGCCAAATCCCAGGGAATTAGAGATAGCATAGGTAATCTCCCTGTCGGCTACAGGTGTCTTAACATAATTTAAATCAAGCTCTTCATCGGGGATTTCATAGCCTGCAGTTGCATGCACATAATTCTCCATAACGGATTTTACGCATACTATAAATTCAACTGCTCCTGCTGCACCCAGCATATGTCCTGTCATGGATTTGGTGGAATTTACAAGCAGGTTGTAAGCATGCTCTTGAAAAGCCATCTTGATGGACCTGGTTTCAAATAAATCATTGTGGTGGGTACTGGTTCCGTGGGCATTGACATAATCCACTTCTTCCGGGCTGATGCCTGCTTCCTTTACGGCATTCAGCATGGCTCTTGCCGCTCCCTCTCCGTCTTCCGAAGGGGAAGTAATATGAAAGGCATCACAGGTAGCTCCATAGCCAGCTATTTCCGCTAATATAACGGCACCTCTGTTAACCGCATGCTCATAGGACTCCAATACTACAATACCGGCTCCCTCTCCCATAATAAAACCGTTTCTCTCCTTGTCAAAGGGGATGGAGGCTCTCTTCGGGTCGGTTGACGTGGTCATGGCAGTCAATGCGGAAAAGCCGGATACACCAATGGGACTGATGGCTGCTTCCGTACCGCCTGCTATCATAACATCCGCTTCGTCACACTGGATATAGCGGCAGGCATCTCCGATAGAATGGGTTCCGGTGGCACAGGCTGTCACTACATTGGTACATTTACCTTTCAGGCCATAAGAAATCGCCACATTGCCGGCAGCCATATTGGAGATCATCAAAGGCACCAGTAAGGGTGCGATTTTCTTCGGCCCCTTTTCCAGCAGCTTTGTGTGCTCTCTTTCTACTGCCTGGAGGCTTCCGATACCGGAGCCGACACATACACCGATTCTGGTCGTATCCTCTGTGGATAAATCCAGCCCTGCATTCTTAATGGCTTCTCCTGCCGCTGCCACGGCGAACTGGCAGAAACTTTCCATCCTTTTGGCTGACTTGGCTTCCATATAATCCTCTGCTTTAAAATCCTTTACCTGTGCAGCCAGCTTTACCTTATATTCCGCAGTATCAAAATAGGTAATGGGTGCAAAGGGTATCCTCTGCTCCTTTATCCCATTCCAGAATTCTTCTATATTATTACCGATGGGTGTAATAACTCCCATGCCGGTTACAACTACTCGTTTATTCATTTTAACCTCTTTCCTGAATATCTAATTTTTAATGCGAACTTAAATCCCCATACCGCCGTCTACCGACAGTACCTGGCCGGTAATATAGGAGGCTTTATCCGATGCAAGGAATACTACCGCTTCTGCAATATCCTCCCCTTCACCGAATCTTCTCAGGGGTATGGCCTCAATGGCCTTTGCTTTAATTTCATCCTTCAGGTTCACGGTCATATCCGTGTTAATATACCCCGGTGCGATGGCATTGACGTTAATACTTCTGGAGGCCAGCTCCCTTGCAAGGGTCTTGGTCATTCCGATGACGCCTGCCTTGGCCGCACTGTAATTAATCTGTCCGGGATTTCCATGAATACCGGAAATAGAAGAAATATTGATAATCTTACCGTATCTTTGCTTTAACATCATACGGGAGGCCTGCTTTAAGCAATAGAATACGCCCTTCAGATTCGTATCGATTACCCGGTTGTATTCCTCTTCGCTCATCTTAAGAATCAGGTTATCCCTGGTGATTCCGGCGTTATTAACAAGAATGTCAAGCCTTTTGACATTTTCAGCAATCCAGGCAAACATCCTTTCCACATCCGCCGCTTCTGCCACATCTGCCTGGAGCAGAAAGGCATTGCCTCCATCCTTCTTGATCATTTCTGCCGTTTCATTGGCAGCTTCAAAGGAACCGCAGTAATTTATGATAACAGTGGCACCGTTTTTGGCAAGTGCAATGGCTATTGCCCTGCCGATTCCCCTGCTTCCTCCGGTGACTAATGCTGTTTTACCCTCTAGCATGAAGTACCTCCTTTAGCTTCTCTAAGTCCTCTGCCTTTTCCACATTGACGGCAGTTACATTTTTATCAATCTTTTTCAGAAAGGCAGATAAGGTTTTACCGGGGCCAATTTCCACAAATAAATCCACACCTTCCGCCAGCAGAGTTCTGACACAGTCCTCCCACCTGACGGAGGAGTATACCTGCCTTGAAAGGCTTTCCCTGATGCCGTCAGCTTCTGTTACCAGGCTGCCGTCAACATTGGCTGCGTAAGGAATAGCAGGCTTCCTGACAGTTATGGAATTAAGCTCTGTAAGAAGCTTCTCCCCTGCTTCTTTCAGCATGGGAGAATGGAAGGGTCCGCTGACATTCAGGGAAATTACCCTTTTTGCTCCTGCTTCCGATAATTTCACAGAAGCTGCCTTTACCGCTTCTTTCTCTCCCGATATTACAAGCTGGCCCGGGCAGTTATAATTTGCGATTACAACCACACCCTCCATCTCTTTTAAGATATCCTCTATTACGGTACTGTCAAGGCCCAGAACTGCGGCCATTCCGCCAATTCCCTCCGGTACGGCAGTTTCCATAAGCTCTCCCCGTAGCTTTACAAGCCTGAGTCCTTCTTCTAAGGTAAGGGCTCCCGAAGCAATAACCGCCGGGTACTCTCCCAGGCTGAGTCCCGCAAAATAATCCGGCTGCAGCCCAAGCTCCTTTATGCTCTCATAAATAGCCAGGCAGGTCACGGCAAGGGCCGGCTGGGTATATCTTGTAACTGAAAGCTTTGCATTCTCTTCAAAGCAAAGCTCCTTGATATTCATGGACAGAAGTTTTTCCGCTCTGTCGTAAATCTCTTTTGACACCTTAAAGTTATCATAAAAATCTTTTCCCATGCCAGTATACTGGGCTCCCTGGCCCGGGAATAGAAATGCTGTTTTTCCCATAGGTTATAACCATCCTTTTTGGATTACGCGGCATGCCTCGTCTGTCATTTCCTCCATTATCTCTTTGCAGGACTGTTCCCTGGATATAAGACCGGCTATCTGGCCCGCCATAACAGAACCCTCTGTTATATCTCCTTCCACTACAGCTCTCCTTAAAGAACCAAGGGTCAATAACTCCAATTCTTCAAAGCTCTTGCCTTCCTCTTCTAATTTTAGGTAATTTCTGGTCATATTATTGCGAAGGGACCTTACCGGATGCCCTGTAGAGCGTCCTGTTACAGTGGAATCGATATCCTTGGCACTGATAACCCTCTTCTTATAATTATCATGTACAATGGATTCATTGGCTACTACGAATCTGGTTCCCACCTGGGCCCCCCGGGCACCAAGCATTATTACCGCAGCCAGGCCTCTTCCGTCTCCAATACCTCCTGCTGCTATTACAGGAATCGATACGGCATCCACAATCTGGGGAATCAGTGCCATAGTTGTGAGTTCCCCGATATGTCCTCCTGCTTCGCACCCTTCCGCTATCAGGGCATCCGCACCGCTTCTCTCCATTCTCTTTGCCAGTGCTACGGAAGCTACTACCGGTATTACCGTAACCCCTGCTGCCTTCCAGTCCTTCAGGAATTTCTCCGGGTTTCCCGCTCCGGTTGTTACCACCGGCACCTTTTCTTCAATGATTACCTGTGCTACCTCCGGTGCATGGGGGTTTAGGAGCATGATATTTACACCAAAGGGCTTATCCGTTAATTCCTTTACTTTTCTAACTTCATTTCTTACGATTTCTGCCGTGGCACTGGCAGAGGCTATTATTCCAAGGCCTCCTGCTTCAGAAACCGCAGCAGCCAGGTGATGCTCTGCTACCCAGGCCATGCCTCCCTGTATTATGGGATATTTTATATGAAGCAGGTCACATATTTCTGTGTGCAATGCCTTTTGCCCTTCCATTATTCCACACCTTTATTCTTTAAATAAGTTATTAAGTCCCCTACTGATTTCAAAGAATTCAAGTCCTCAGAGGGTATTTCGATATCATATTCCTCTTCCATTGCCATAATTAATTCAAAGAGCTCCAGGGAATCTGCTCCCAGGTCTTCCTTAAAGGTTGAATCCTCTGTAATTGTGCTTGCATCAACGGCAAGCTGCTCTGCGATAATTTCTTTGATTTTCTCTAACATATTTACACCCATAATATATCCCAGACCGGCGTCAGGCCAATCTGAGCTACAGCCACTAATAAAATCAAGTGAAAGAATCTGTGCGTGGCATCCTTTTCTTTTTATTTTTTCTTTCACTCATGTTCTCATTGCATACCGCAGATATGTCTGCGGCCTGCCATAAATAATTGTGTGTGAAAACACTTTTCTTTCATTCTGCCCCATAGGGCTGCATAAATAATTATTTTCTATTAATAACTGATCTGTATCTTCTTTGCCCGGAACTTGATACCCTGTTTTCGTTTAAAGATTACAATTATAAGGCCCAGGATTACAAATAATGCTGCTATAATGGCGGTTATCATTCTTACTATATTCTTAATACTGCGTTTAAATACGTGTATGGAAAATCCCCGCTGGGAGGTGCTTTCTTCTTCCTCTTCTATATTTTCCGCCGCTTTCAGCTTTGACGCTTCAGAAAAGGGGGCTTCTTCCACCTCTTCCCGGTATTCCTCCAGATGGTTCATCAGGATACTGCTGTCAGCCTCTTCTTTCCAGCTCTGGGATTTTATATAGAAGTAGGCTCTCTTAAAGATATTTCCTTCCCTGCTTCTTAAATCCTTTTCGGTGAAATTTTCCTTTAGCGAACCGGCATCCAGTTCACTCAGCATATTTATTAGAGTTTGTTCATTCATTCTGTTACCTCCTGCATTAAGGTCTTTCGATTACTTTCGTCTGTCTTGGTTTTTTGGTCAAAGGTAAGCTTCATTTTGTTGCGAAGTCTTGATAACCTGCTGTCCACTGCCGTAACGGACATCTTCATGGCACAGGCAATATCCTTGGAGGATTGCAGATAGTAATATCTGCGTAGTACAAGTTCCCTATCTTTTTTGTTCAGTTCTTTGATAATTTCATTTAAAAGCAGAATATCCTCTTTTCGAAATACCTGATTCTCTACATTCTGGCTTTGATCAATGTAGTACTGAGCAATGTCTGAAAAGTCTTCTTTGTATACCATTCCCTCTCTGCGGCTTAAGTCCCGAAGCTTATTAATGGCAGTGTTTCTGACAATTACCTTTAGATATGTTTTTAAGGAGGCTCTTTCCATATCATAACGCTCAATATGTTTCCAAAGCTTCATATAAGTGTCATTTACACATTCCTCAATATCTTCCTTACGTTCGCCAAGGATTGTGCCGGCAATGTGGATTAAAAGCTTTTCATACTTTTCAGCCAACTTAAATAAACCTATTTCATTCTTTTCAAAAAGCAGGTTTACTATTGCCTCATCCTTCAAGTCATTAGCCTCCTTTCGCATGCTCTCATACTATTACACTTCTTTTTAAAATATCTTGCAGTATTTTTAAATTTTTTATTTTAGTTTTGCTTTAGAGCTGCCTTCGTATAATGATTGCTGCTGTTCCAAAGTATCCATTCCTTATAGCCCGCATCCTTGACCGCCTGTATCTGTGCTTTTATTTCTGCTTTTCCGTATTTTATATGATGGCTCACCCAGGTTGCGGTAAAATCCTGGAGCCAGGGCCTTACTGTGGCAAGGTTACCGCTGTCCGCATTTTTATTCTTATTTAAGACCTCCTTGGATTCCTTTAAAGCTGCCAATATGGTATCATAGGGCTTTTTATCTGGATAATCGATTCCATAGGAGCCTTCCGCATAATGGGAGGGATAGATCATAGGGCAGATATAATCAAGATATCCGGCCATTGCTGCATAGTCCTGTCCTACAATTCTGGCATCTACCTTGCTGCGTATTATGGTTCCGTATACATCTGCTGATACTTTTATGCCCAGGGGCTTCAGATTATCGCAGGCATATTTCGTAAATTCCGTAATGACCTTCATCTTACTCTTCCCCTTTGCCTCCTCTCCGTAATTCACATCCTTCATCCCGGAATCCGTCGAGAACCGGATATAATCAAACTGTACTTCGTCAAAGCCTAAGGCGGCTGCTTCTTTTCCAATGTCCACCAGATAGTTCCATACCTGCATCTTGTAGGGATTTACCCAGCTGTCTCCGTTCTTATCCTTAAATACCCTGCCGTTTTTTTTCTTCAGGCTCAAATCCTCCCGTTTCTTTGCCAAAAGAGGGTCCTTAAAGGCTACGATTCTTGCTATGAGGTAAATATTCTTCTCCTTTAATTTCTTTACCAGTTCCTTCATGTCCTTGATATAGCCGGTTCCTGCTCCGATTTCAACCGCCAGGGGCAGGTCCGTCTTATAGGTAATCTCACCGGTATCATTCTTGATGTCGATTACCATGGCATTCACTTCTGTCTCCTCCGTTAAAGAAATAAGCTCGTCCATATAGCTGCTGATTCCGGCTCTTGCACCGGAAATATAGATACCCCTCACAGGCTCTGTGTCTTTCTTTAAGACATCACTTTCCAAAGGCTGCTGTCCATTTCCAAAGGTCTCTGTTATTCCGGGATCTTCTTCCTCCGGCTCCTTTACGGGGGTATTATCTTCTGTCCTCTGGGATTTCTCACTGCCCTCTACTGTTATCTGGGGAGTCAGAGTCGGCTCGGGTACTTTCCCTGTGCCGGCATCTGCAGATAATTTGGGGCTGCTCTTATTTTCTTTGAAAAAGCTGTCCGGTGTTATAATACGGAACTGCCACAGCAGTATCACTGCGAACACTGCCACAGTGACTGGTATCAGAACCAGCTTTCTGATTTTTAGTCGTTTCCTTCTGTAATTCCTATTCTTCATCCTGCCGGGTTTTATATACCAATCACGCTTTCTCATAGCTTTTATACATCCTTTCCAATCGTAGCTTATGCCTGTACTCTGTAAGAGCATGCGGCATTCCTGTGTGTAAAAGTTTCCCTTAGCCTGCGTAAAAATGTACTTCTTCCTTTATTATACAATTATATAGGAAATTACGCAGTATATTTTTTACTTTTGTAATTATTATCATACAAACCGGGTGAAATTAATATAGAAAGAAGCAATTTTCACTATTTCTTTGAGCAGTATCCTTAGCAGGCCTGCGGTACTAAGGGCTTGTATTGTGCTAAGCATAATATAACATTCAAGTTTAGAATTGACACACCCATTTTATGGATATATAATTTTTTATTGTAAAGGTAACTATTGTTCGGACCTGTCATAGTATTATTTTACAGCGGAAATTGCCAGGCATCTTCCGCTTATTATTTAATTACACAGGAATTATAAAAATGCAATAAGGGGGGAAATATAATGGATTTTAGTATCCGATTAAGATTTTTAAGACAGAAGTATAAGCTGACTCAGGGGGATTTAGCTGCTGTTATAGGTATTAAATCAAGCGCTATTGCAAATTACGAAGCCAAAAGGAATGAGCCTTGTTTTGAGAAATTGATTGCTTTATCCAACTATTTTAAGGTTTCCTGTGATTATATGCTTGGTGTATCCGACAATCCCCTTCGGATTGGTTATGGGGATTTTGTAAAAGAAACTGCTGATTTTATCAAGTTATACAATATGCTTACTCCTGCGGGCAAAGAGGATGTTCTTAGCTATGTGAATTATCTTCTGTATAAGCAGGAACAGAATATGACCGTATAAGCAATATCGCAAGTAGGGGACTCTGCAGTATTAATGCAAAGTCCCCTCTATCAGTTGTCTTCTCTGTTAACCGTACATTCCTTTGGCGCCTTATCATCCCGAAAGCCCTTAAACACCGGCTGGCGAAAGTATTCCTTTTCCGTTGGCATGGACTCCACAATCCCTACAATATCCGGTACTATCCACTTTGCTTCTTCATTCCCCTTTGGTATAAATCCAAAGGGAGAGCTGCTGCATTCTTTCATTCCCTGCTCTTTAAGCTTATGGAGGCTTACTCCCATGGTTACATGCCCTTTGTAGGTCAGTTCATTTTCATCGTATTGTCCCAGTACCAGACTGATAAAGTTCTTATCCTTCAGGATGTAGCCGCATATGACATAGTCATCTGCTGTCAGCACCTTACACTTAATCCAGTCCTTCGTGCGTTTACCTGGCCAATAAAGGCTGTCTTTCTTCTTGGCCACAATTCCTTCAAGATTTTTCTGCTTCACCAGCTCATAAAGCTTGGTTCCATTGGTTTCTATAAATCTTGAGACTGATACCAGATTATTTTCATTAACCGCCTCTTCCAGATACTTTTTCCGCTCTGTAAGAGGCAGCATGGTAAGCTCCCTGTCCTTATAATATAAAATATCAAAGGCTATGATACTTGCCGGATATTTCTTTAAGGCAAGCTGAATTTTAAAGGGATTGCTCATTAATGCCCTGCTTTGCACTTCAAAGAAATCCGGTATCCCGTTTTTCAGCACGACCAGCTCATGGTCCAGTATACAACTGGCCTTCACCTGCCTGTGCAATTCCGACAGCTCCGGGAAAAGGGGAACCATCAGCTTATTTCGCTTGTTCCGCATATCCGTATCCTTTCCCAGGTAAGAAAGGCACCTGATACCATCCCATTTGATTTCATAGAGATACTCCTCCGAATCAAAGGCCTCCCTGATTTCCTGAATAAGCATGGGAGAGACATCCCTGGAATCAAAAATATCCATCAGGCTGTTCCTCTCCTGGACATTTCAACGGTTTTCTTCATAGCTTCCATCAAATCGATGACATTATCAGGACGGCTTGTATCGGCGGAAACAATTTCCTTACCGGCAATCTTGGCTTCTATGGCTGCCCGGAGCCTTTCCTGGTATTCATCATGGTACAGGCCAGGTTCAAATTCCGAGGTCATGGTATCAATGAGGGTCTTTGCCATCTCAAGCTCGGCCGTCTCCGCCTGGGGCTTCGCTGATGCAACAGGCACCGCCTGTATCTCCGCCTGATAAAAGAGGGTTTTTGCAATGATTCCTGTCTCCGTCGGATACAGGACAATCAGGTTTTCCGTTGTACCAATTACTGTTTTGGCAATACCCACCTTCTGATTGGAAAGCATAGCCTGCCTTAGCAGCTCATAAGCCTTTTCCGCTCCCGTTTCCGGCACGGCATAATAGTTCTTCTCATAATAAATCTGATTCACATCGGTTAATTTGGCAAAATGAAGGATATGGATGGTCTTATCCTTCTTGGTTTTTATCTTCTCCAGCTCATCTTCCGTAAAGGTTACATACTTCCCCTTTTCATACTCGTACCCTTTTATGATTTCATCACCGGATACTTCCTTGTTGCAGGACGGGCATATTTTCTTGTAGCGGATTCTTTCATTGGTATCCCTGCACAGCTGATTGAAGGAGACCGAAATGTCCCGTGTTGTTTTGTACAAATCAACGGGTATATAAAGCAATCCTACACTGATCGCACTTTTATGGGCAACTGCCATACAAATCACCTACTTTTTTTTGATTAGTATGGCATATTGGACGGATTATTATTTATATTTTATTTTCTTATACAATCTGATGATTTTTGAACGAACGATAGGCCAAGGGTGCCAGGCATACGCAGATCAAAGCTGCAAACAACGGAAAAAATACATAAGGCCTGATTACCAGCCCGAACAATTCATATTGAATACCATCCGTTACAGCCCGGAAAGCCATCATATTTGCCGGCAGAAGATGAAGCAGGTTATACAGCACTATATTTGATTCGGGTACATGAAGGAACATTGGCACAATCAGCAGCAAGCCAACCAGTATAATCACACCAAATGGCGATTTAAGCTTTGCAGACAGCAGCATGGTAACAGCCGCTGTCATGAAACAGGCAAAAAAAGTACTGGCTGCAAGAAGCCACGCCGTTTGTCCCATCGTCAGCGGATAAGGCGATAGTGGCATATAAAGCTGCAGCGGGGCTCCTCCGCCGTCAAAACCGAAGATGCACATTGAAAGTACATAGTCAACGGCAATGAACACAAGGGCTACGGACGCTGCAATGGAAAAGCCCGTAAATAATTTAGCCGTAATCAGCTTATTTTTCCCATGCTTTGAAGCCAGAATGAGCTGGTCGACTCCGGAGGTGTATTCTCCGGCAAATATTGGTGCGGTACAAACCGCCATAACAAATGCTGCCGTCAATCCAAAGGTATATAGTATGACAAAGAAACGCGTATAACCATCCGTATAAGAGAAAGTAAAGGGTATCTTCAGTTCTGCATCCGATGCCAGTACCTGTTCCTTCGCCTTACTGCTCATACCTGTTTCATTCACAAGCTGCTCCTGCTCCTTGCGCCGCATGGTATAAAACTGTTCCGTCTTGTCCTCGGACAGCACCTGAAAATCCTCCATATTAAAACGGCTGGATTCCGTATTGTAAATGGTACGGACGATAGAATAGACCGGGCTGTAAGGCCGGGCAAAGGTCTGATATTCTACGGTATCCTGATATCTGCCGGATGGGGGGATTTTGGAGTAAGCCTTCACTGCTTCCCGGATCAGCTTTCCGTCAAGCTTCCTTCCGGCAAGGCCCCGGGCATATTCCCTGTCCTTGACCATAGCCTCATAATTGGACTCATATACTTTACCATCGATATAGGTACTGCCAAACAAGGTGCCGCCAACACTGACAGCACTGATGAGAACTGACAGCAGCAGTACAATTCGTACACTTTTTTTATGTAATATTTTCTTATATTCAAAGCCCACCAGACTCCAGAAACTATTCATACTATTTTCACCTCACTGAAATAATACAGATAAAGATCCTCTAATGAAGACTGGGCATTCACTGCCGGATCACATGGCTTTTCTTCACAGACAAGGCGCAGAAATACCCCCTCTTCCTCTTGCCGCAGATTGATTACAGGATACTTTTCACACAGAATATCCGCCTCCGTCTGGGAAACTACACACTCCCACACCTTCCCTTCTATTGCCTGAATGATGTCCTCCCTTGTGCCCTGATGGACAAGCTGTCCGTCCTTCATCACAAGGATGGTATCGGCAATATACTCTATATCAGAAACAATATGAGTGGAAAGAAGAACTATCCGCTCGGTGCCAAGGCGGGAAATCAGATTCCGAAAACGCACCCGCTCCTTGGGATCAAGTCCGGCAGTCGGTTCATCCAAAATCAGTATTTTGGGGTCATTCAACAAGGACTGGGCAATTCCAAGCCGCTGTTTCATACCACCGGAAAAGGTCTTAATCTTCTTTCGGGATTCTTTTTCAAGGGAGACCAGCTCCAGCAGCTTCTTTGATTTTTCCATTGCCCTGGCCTTCGGCAGCCCTTTTAGCGCGGCTAGGTAGAGCATAAAGTCCAGGGCGGAAAACTCGGGATAATAACCGAAATTCTGCGGAAGATAGCCTAATGCGTCGCGGTAATCCTCCTGCTTCACATCAAATCCGTCAAAAGTAACAGTTCCGGAAGTGGGGGCCAGCACACCGCACATCATGCGCATCAGCGTTGTTTTGCCCGCACCGTTTGCCCCCAAAAGCCCGTACACGCCTTTATGGAGAACAAGAGAAATGCTGTCACAGGCTATTTTATTACCATATTGTTTTGTCACTCGGTCAAGAGTAAGTTCCATGTATTACCCTCCGTTCCTTTCAGTAATTTATATGTCTGGACACCAATCAGCAGAATGGCGGCTGCTGACAGGAACAGCCAGTAAACCAGTTGTGTATTGGTATAAAGAAGGGGTATCATATTACTGAGAACTATGTTCATCATAGATACGATACAAGCCGCGGCAGCGCAGACATACATACTTTCCCTTCCGTGCACCTGATTCAGTATCAGCAGGCATGTTCCGCAGGTAATGAGATACGGAAGGCCCAGATACAAGAGAATCCGCAGCAGGCCGTAGGGAGATACCCTATTCATAAAAAATAAAAGCAGTACCAAAACGCTAATATTCCCTCCGCCCAATATACTGATCCGTGCCATGATAATCTGATGCAGGCTAAAACAGCAGCTCCCTTCCAGTTCTGCCATCCGGCAGAATGCGGAACGGTATATTTCCGTGACCGTGAGCAAAGCCAGAAAGGGCAGAACAGCAGAGACAATCCAGACTTTCCCCGCTTCAACATGCCAATTGAGAATCCCAGGCGACAAAAAAGCAATAACCCAGCCGGCTAAGACAAACACTGCGGAAAGTAACCAGACTCGTTTGCGGATATAGCCAAGCTGACTGAAAAAGAAATCCCGGTACCTGCTCTTAGGATAAGGAAGATTTTTTAAAAACCTCTCTTTATCCACAGGCTGCGGTACCTCAAAGGCTTCCTGCAAACCGTTTATCAGTTTTTTATTCATAAGAAATCCTCCTCTTTGAGCAATGCTTTCAGAGATGCAAGGGCTGCGTTCGTTCTACGGTAGACCGTAAAACGTGAAATTCCTGTAACTGCTGCAATTTCCCCTACCGAAAGCTCATTAACATACCGAAAAAGCAACAACTCCCGTTCTTGTTCCGAAAGTGTTTTAAGGGCCTGCCGGATGGCTATATTAAGTTCCAGCCGCTCAAAGGAATTTTCGGCATCAGGTATTACATCGGTTAATTCTTCCGGCTGTTTTTTACGATAGGAATCCAGACAAAGGTTTCTTGCAATTGTGTAAAGATAGGCAAGTTTCTTGCCATGTTCTATGTATGTATTCTGCGCAAAATATTTGAGAAAGGTTTCCTGGGCCAGGTCTTCTGCCAAAGTGGAATTGCCTACCTTAAAATAACAGTATCGATAGATTTTATCGTATTCTTCTTGAATGTCGGCCGACACCTAAAAACCTCCTCTCTGATTGTTTAACGGTTTATAGCACAAAAATGTGCGGATTAATTATAATATTTGATACTTATTGTATCATTCTCATAGGAATATTACAGGTTTATTTATATTACCGGTTTGAGTGTCAAAAGAAGTAATATCTTATACGCCCACTGATTTTATTGTATAATTCTTATAAAAAAGATGAAAATTGGTGATTAATTAAATTTTTATTAAATTAAATTTAAACAAATTAATTTTTTAGAAAATCAAAAAAGAGCAGGCTCACAGTTTTTCTAATACTGTGGGCTTGCTCTATTTTAAGGAGGAGGTATTATTTTGTCTTTCTCACACCGTCGGCACCGACCTCCCAGCCGTCGATTTTGGTGCTGACAGCCAGAGAACCGTCCCCTTGGAAGTAATACCAATTACCACCAATCAGGAGCCATTTTCCGGCTGCCATCACTGCATTGGTGTCAAAGTAATAGCGTTTGGTATTTCCGCCTGCCTCAATATCCTGCCAGCCGGTGAGGGCTTTGCCGTCCTGAAAATACATTTTCTCTCCGCTGTCATTTATTGCCCATCCCTGTGCTGTGCCGGAATCCAGGTTCAGTTTGATATATCGGTACAGTATGGCGGAAACTTCAGCACGGGTAATATTGTCCCCGGGGCGAAAATTATTATTGCTTTCTCCCATCATGATACCGGCCTGCTGCATGGCTTTGACTGCTTCCTGGCAGGTGCCGGAGATAGCACTGCTGTCCCCAAAGGTATTGGCCTGGCGGGTAACCGGCAGGGTGTAACCGGTGACCTTAGCGTAGTTTTGCATAATGACTGCGGTTTCTTCACGGGTAACGGCCTTGTCAGGAGCAAACCGGTTACTGCCCACACCCTCTATGATACCTTTCCTATAAGCCCACTCAATATAGGGCTGGTAGATGCTTCCGGCCTTCACATCCGTGAAGCTGCTGGTCTTGCAGACGTTTACGTCTGCTCCAGACAGTTTGCCAAGGGCAGCTGCCAGCATTCCCCGGGTCATGGCAGCATCCGGGGAGAAGGTGGTTTTAGCTGTTCCGGAAATTAATCCGCGGCTTACTGCATAATCAATGGAATCCTTAACCCAATGCATGGATATGTCTGAAAATTTCGCGGTTGGAGAGGTATAGCCTATACCGTAAACTGAAAAATGGCTGGCGGTAAAGATAAGGCAGCCGCTGTTTGCATCATAAGCAGATGCGTCCATGGGGGTTGTTCTGCCGTTTCCGTCAACATACACAACGTACAGACAGCCGGCTGCTTCACCCCTTGCCGGGGTGTAGGGGATGGATACCGTTGCCGTGCCGCCGCCCAGGTTCCTTACGGCGGAAGAGCTGCCGCCTGCACCATAGCCTATTGTGATATTGTAAACCGGCCTTGTACCTATTCTGGCTTTGGCTTCGTCCGAGAGCTTCTGCACGGAAACTGCGGTAATGGTTACATTGCCTTTGCTCTGAGACCGGATTGTATGAAGCGCTGTCTGGTCAAAGCGAATGCCGACAGGCAGTCCGTTTATTTCCAGACTGGAAACCCCTGCTTCTGCAAGAGCCTTCAATGCATCCTGGGACAGGGTTACAAATAGGGCTGCTCTCCCCTCTGGTGCGTCGATATTCAGCACCATGGAAATCCTGGTTTCGGTTTCACCCTGGGATTTTGCAGCGGCCCGGGCCTGTGCGATGGCATCGCTTATGGCCTTATCCGGGATGACTGCGCCAAAGGTGCCCTTTGAACCCGCCGCAGCTGTCACAGAGACTTCTGCTGTTACCGGATGGTCCGGTCTCGTGTTTTCCGGAGTTAGTGCCGGTACTGTAGTGCTGTTCCCGGAAGAAGTGCCTTGGCTGTTTCCGCCTTCCCCTGAGCCGGCTGCTTTAAAGATAGCTTTCACCGTCACCGCTTCATCCGGCATAATGAAGGTATTTCCGGTAATGGATAAGCCTGCCGGACTGATTACCTGCCACTCCTTAAACTGATAACCTCTTCTCGGGCTGCCGTTCAATGTAACGGTCTGTCCTGCCGCAGCAAAGGTCAGGTCAGCGCTGGCGGTGCCGTTGCCGTCATTCTGAACGGTAATAAGGTGGACGGGTACCGGATTTTCGAGAGTGAAATTGATGGTGTAAGTTTTTGTGGCTGCCGAATCCTCTGCAGTTACCCCTACGACCGCAGTGCCGGGCAGAGTACCCGCCTGTGTGATATCCACAGTGGCATGTGGGTCCTCCGCCGCCGCACCTACCCTTACCAATGTGGTGCCATAAGGCAGCTTTACCTCATAACCGGTTTTATCCGGATCAAAGTCCCCTACCGGTTTTCCATTCACCGTCAATCTGCTCAGCCGGGCATTGGTGCCTGGAATATAGTTATCTACGAAATCAACGGTAAAAGTAACCGGGTTTCCGGTATCAAAAGAAACTGTAAACTTTGCCGAAGCACCGGCAGGAAGATTCAGGGACTTTAGGCAGCTGCTCTTAATGGTCAGCGCACTCCCTGTGACTGCATAATCCTTTGTTTCTGTCAGGCGGACGGAACCCGCCTGATATACCACATCCGTCACGGTACCGGCGCTGTTCCAGGTAATACCGGTACTGACATCGCCGGGATTGGCAAGGTCATAGCTTCTTGCGGCAGGGCTGATAGATGCATCAACAACTGCAGAGCCTTGGTCTACAGTAATGGTTTTGGTATCTGCCGCATTGCCAGAGTTGTCGGCAGCATTTATTACCACGTCATACCGGCCGTCCGGCAGGCCGCTGATAGTGAAATCCTTCCGGGGTACAATATCCTGTGTTTCGGAAGGCTCCAGCCTGATAGTTTGTTCCGTACCGGAGCCGGCCTGATAGGAAATCTTTTCAATTCCCGCACCATCATCCTTTATACTGACGGTTATGGAAGCGGAGGAAGCGTCGTAAGCTGCCGTTATTTCCGGCTTAGTAGAATCCACCACCAGTGCTTTTACAGCTGCAACGGATACGGTTCCTCCGCCATAGACAGCCCGGGCATAAACCCTGCCTTTAAAATCCGGGCTTATACTGAAGGAATCTCCTATTGTCCAGGTGCCGTCCTTGTCAAAAGGACTGCCGTCCTTCACAAGCTGATATTCATAGTGATCAATCTTACTGCTTGCTGATGTGATTGACACATCAACAGTATCCTTGAAGAACAATCCAAAGGTGATGGCATGGAGAATGGATTTTACAGGGCTTTGGGCAATAGCAATTTTCACTGTGGAATCTTCTCCGGTGATAGTTATGGTTTTCTCACCATAAACACCGGAGCCATCCTGCGCAGTGGCTCGAACAATAACTATGCCCGCTGCGGTCGCTCTTAGCAGTCCGGCTGCGTCAATGGACGCTCCGTTTCCACTTTCGATGCTCCATACAACAGCCTTGTTGGCAGCATTATCCGGAGCTATTTCTGCCTGCATTTGCAGGGTATCCCCGGCCTTTATGCTGTCCGCTCCGCCTGCACCGGTAACTGTGATACCTGTTACCGGTATGGCAGGCGGTGTGGTATCAATGACGCTTATAGTCAGCGTAGCGGGATTACCCTGATCGAATACCACCGTCAGCACTAGCGTGCCCGGAGCCTGCAATGCCAGATAGCCCTTTTTAATGGTAAGCGTATTACCCGAAACACTGTAATTTTCTGCACCGATGGAGACTCCGCCTGATTTTACATCCGTGATAGCAACTGCGCTGTTCCACGTAATTGCAGCCTGTATGTCGGCCTGGTTGGCAGTCTTCCTGTCAAAGCTGCCGGTGTTGGGAGAAATTGCCCCGTCGACTATCACAAGGGGTGTCACGGATAGCTTTACCCCTGTGACAAAGGTAATGTCGTAGTTGGCATTATTTTCGTTTGTCACAGTGCCCTGCCTAATCTCATATTCACCGACAGCTTCTCCTGCTTCTCTGGTCAGGCTCCCTGTCAGAACATCCGAGCCTGCCAAAGCTCCGCTTGTAATCAGGTAGTCCAATGCCGGATCGGCAGTTCCATAGACTTTCGAAGCCGGATTCGGCTTAAGGGTTAACGCTTTCCTGTCAATGTTCATACTATATCCGCTGCCAGTCAGTCTGTTAAAATAAAATTCAGAGCCGCTGGGTAGGAACTCTGCGGTTATGGAAGCTGCTCCCGCAGCAAGTGCCGTTTCCGTAGTTTCATAGGAAGCCAAGTTTCCGCTGATGGCAACAGGATTTCCAAGATTGGTACCATTGGCTTTAAACTGAATGGCACCTGTCAAGGACTCCGCACAGCTCAGCGTTGCGGTAAAGGTTACCTTGGTACCATAGGCCGAGCTGCCGCCCAAGGCTGTACTTGTTACCTGCGGTGCCGGCACCAGCACAATACCCAGGGCACCGGTATTGATTTCCACCTCTGCGTCATATCCGGCCGTATCGACAATGGGTGAGCTTGTATCATCAATTTTCATACCGGCAGCAACCACGCCGGAACTGCCTGTGACGGCGGTATAGCGGTAAGTAATGCTGTCGGCAGTGCTGGTGAGATAGGATGCGGCAGCCGGTATGCCTCCAATGGTCAGGGGCAGCCTGGAGTCAGTTCCGCCGGTGACAGGATAATTAAAATGTACGGTAAAGTCCAGATTATTACCAGCACCATAGAACCCCTGTGCCGGTGATGAAACACTAATGACCTTGGCAGGCTCGTGGACTGTAACGGCAAAGCTGGAGTTTACTGTTTTACTGCCGTCATTCAGGGTCAGTGAGATGGTTACGTTTCCGTTTTTCAGAGGGGTAAAGCTGATACTCCGTTTAAAACCGGAGCCTCCTATTGAGATGCCCTCATTGGGAACAACCTTCTGATCATTGGAGCTTGCCGTAAGTACGGCGCTTGACGTGGTATAATATGTATAAACCGGTACAGTCAATGTGCTCAAATCCGTCATCTTTGCGCTGATAGAGGATATTTTGGGAAAGTTGTTTACAATTTGAAAGCTGATATTCTCCACCTCTGCATCAACATAATACTTACTTGTATCGCTGAAGGTGATTTTTACGCCTTTTGCGCTTGCCGGTATCTTTTGCTGCAGTAAAGTAGAATCAACTACCGCAAAGGAAGAACCCACGGGATTGGTACACGCAATGTCCGTGTAGAATTGTGCGCTTACTTTTCCATTTGCCAGTGGAAAAGCTGCTGACATCAAGAATTCTGTCTCACCCCCATCAATGAAGGAAGAGAATTTAGAAATATCGATATTCTGGCTCATAGAGCTGTTCGGATCATTCGTAGTAAAACCGCTGCCCGTTGGTGTAATATTGACCGTATTCCCCGACCACCCCGCCAGTCCATTAGTGCCATCTCCATTCTCTACCAAATTCGTATTCATGGAAATGACCTTATGCACAATAAAGTGAAAGGTTTTATCAGCACTTTTGGTCCCATCGGAGGCAACCACCGTGATATCCGCCTCCCCGGACAGATTACCCGCCGGCAGGATTTTCAAAGTCCGGCTGGCACCGCTGCCGCTAACGGTGATGTTTGCCGCAGGAACCAGATTAACATTGGTAGAGGATGCGCTGAATGTCAGATGGTCAATGTCTCCGGCATCGGCATCACTTATGGTAAAGTTCGCGGTATAGGGAACCCCTGCGTCCGTTTCCGCCGCTAAGGGGAAATCACTTTCAAAAACAGGCGCACTTCCGGCAGGAGTATCCACAAGCTTTAAGGATACCTGGTCAAATTGTGCATAACCGCCTTTTGTCAGTGTTGCAGACAGAATTATCTTAAACTTTCTGGTACCGGGGTTGACCTGGGTATTGATTTGATACTGCCCCATAGCGGTTCCTGATGCGGTGGTGTTGACTACCTGGGAGGTTTTCAGCAAGGAGCCGTCGGCAGCATATTCCTCCAAAACTGCCTTGGCTTCATTGTCCGAGCTGATTCCCTGAAATAGGCTCACACTGAACCGAATGGATACGTTTCCGTTGGAAATAGCGGAAAACACCCCGCTTCCTTCGGTCCCTGCCAGTGTAATTTCCTGTGACATCGTTCCCGACAGGGGGGTATCCATGCTGGGATTATAAAGGAAGAAATAACGGCTGCCTGCAACAGGCTTTGCCCAGGTGGAATAAACTGTGCCCGAGCTCCAGCGGCCCGCCCCGGTGTCATCGGTCCAGCCTGAAATATTTCCTGATTCCGCACCACCGTTTGCCACCAGCTCCGTATCGAGTCCCGTGGCAGCATAAGCGGCAGTGAGCGGCATCATGGTAAGTACCATCGCCACCGCCAGCAGCAGGCTCCAAAATCGTTTGTGTACCAGTTTCATAATCTTATATCCTCCTTGGAATGTTTTTCTTTCCAGAAATAATTTTTTATGAGTTTCCCTCTCTATACTTTGCTACCTTGTCACACCTCAAAATGAGGGGAGCAGACTCCAATCACCTCCCATGTACCAAGCATTATACCTGAAATTTTTTACTTTAACGCAAAATAGCGAAATTGACGCCTTTCATGCCGAAATCAGTATAAAAAATACCCTGCCAGACTACTTGGCAGGGTAAAAACAGTCCTTTTAATTTATTGCCAGCCCTCTGCAGGAAAATCAGCCCGGGGTTCGGGGAAGGCCGCCATGAGAGTGAATGTTGTCTTGCTGTGCTCCGTTTTCAGGAAGCCATTATAGGTGTTGACCACCTTTTGGATATTCTGAAGGCCTATACCGTGGTACCGGCCGCTTTTTGCAGTGAGATAACGGCCGTCCCCCTGATATAAAATACCGTTATAAGCATTTGTAATCTTAATCAGCAGCTGGCCGTTTACATTTCCTGCCTCCACGTTTATGTACCTGATATCCGGATTTTCAAGCTTTTTGCAGGCCTCCATGGCGTTTTCCAGTGCGTTACCCAAAACAACGCAAAGGTCGCTGTCACTGACGGAAAGCTCTCTGGGAATCCGGCAGGCACATTGAAAGGAAATGCTGTACTCCTTAAGCCGCAGGGAATAATAGCCTAGAATGGAATTTGCCACAGCGTTTTCACAAAACACCGGAAGGGGTGCAGGATCGGCTATCTTTGCATATTCGTTTAAGAAGCGGTTCAGCTCCTCATACCTTCCTTCATCGGACAGGCCTTTGAGAGCATTGACAAAATGACGGATGTCATGCCGGACGGCACGTACTTCATTTATCTGTGCACTGAGCACATCATAGTACTCCGTCTGCATGGCAATCTGCTCCCTTGCCTGGGCCAGATTTGCCGAGGACACTGCAAAATCACGGTATACATTGGCAGCACGGATAGCCGAAATCAAACTTAGTACCATCAGATATGCCGTAAACAGAAGAAGCAGGGACAGGGAAAGGTTAAAGTAGCTGTTACCGTTAATGTAATAACAATCGGTAATCAGTCCCGTAATGGCAAGAATTGCACCCCAGTAAACCAGCATTCCGTACTTTTTCATCCTCTGCCGGTTGCGATAGACCTTAAAAAAACCATAAACCTCTATGGCAAAGACCAGAAGCGGCAGTAAAACCGTCAGATGCCGGTTATAAAATCCGTGAGGGATGAAAAGGTACAAAAGAAACAATACAGCATAGTAAATTAAAAACCCCTGCTTCTCCCGCTGTGTAAACAATATCCCCAGCAGCTCCTGAATGAGAAAGATCAGAAAATAATTAAAGGTAAAGGTAAGGAAAAACATCAGGGGATTTGTAGCTTCGTAGGAAAGCCCGAAGAATTCTGTATTCTGCCAAAAGCTGTAGAACTCTGTTGTCATCATGATACGAACCAGTACCAAAAAGCCCATAATCGGGAGCCAGATGGAGCGTTTGTTCTCCCGGAAGGACAAAATGTAGATGACAATCAGGACTAAGAAGGAAAACAGTGCCGTTCCGAACAAAATCAGCCGCAGATTATTCCGGCTGCTGTTTTCTTTCATTACGCTGCCATAAGCTTTCAGGACGGGAGCCATGTATAGCCCGGAGAAACGGGTAGTTGCCGTCTCAATGATTACCTCATGTTCCTCTCCTTTCGAGAGAGTTTGCGGGTAGAGCTTTGCACTGGTTGTAGTGAATATCTTTTGAGCGGACTTCGAAACGCTCCCGCTTTCAGCAGTAAGTTTACCGTCCAGGAATACCCGGTAGGCACTGCCGAAATCCGGCAGATAAACCGTGACCGGGCAGGAAGCCTTCAGTCCTTTCAGTATAAGGCGGTAGCTTGCAGACCCGCCCGCCGGAAGATAGCTTCCATTTATCTGATACCGGGACCAGTAATCCGGCACCCGGATGAGAAAATCCGGTGCGGTCTCCTCCGGTTCGGTGACCAACAAGCGGTTCCAGTAAAACTCCCATTCCCCGTCCAGAACAAGGCTTTTGCCTAAAGAGCCGCGGGCAAGGTCAAGACTGCCCTTTTCCGCCAAAGGAGCGTCGGCCAGATTATGATAAAACAAGGTATACACCACCGGAAGATGGGAAATTACAATAACAAACAGCAATCCTATAATTAAAAGGGGGCCTGTGCGTCCCGGTTTTTTCATTGCAGCTGTCCTCCGCCCATATGGGAAAACAAGCAGGCATAATACCGTTCCTTTGCTGCCTTCCCGTATTTTCTCGATATGCTGATTACCGTCTGACCGATGCGAAAGTAAGCATCTCCGACCTCCGTTACATAAGACAGGTTTACAAGAAAGCTCTGATGGCATCGGAAAAAGAATTTCTCCGGCAACTCTCTCAGGATTTCATCCAGTTTTCCATAGCACCGGAGAACAGTCTCGTCTGCCAGATGGAACAGAAGAAGCTTATCCCTGCTTTCGATATACAAAATATCACGGCAGTCCCTATGATATACAGTACCTTTGTACCGGATACCAAGCTTATATCCGCTCTCCTTCCGAAGCTCGTTCAGGGCGCGGCTCAGTACAGCGTAAAGGCGCTCCCTGTCAAATGGTTTGACAATATAATTGAAAGCAAATACCTCGTAAGCCTGCTGGTAATGCTCCTTACTTGACGAAAGAAATATAATTTTAAGTTCCTTCTGTATTCCACGTATCTCCTGGGCCGTCTGAATACCATCAATTCCCGGCATATAGATGTCCAGAAACAGAAGGTCTGCGGTGAAGCTGCCATCCCGTAATTCATCCATCAGCCTTTCCCCCCTGGTAAAGGAGGTTATTTCAAATGAATTATCATAGGCCGAGAGAGCATTTGACAATTGTTCAATATCCTCTGCCGCATCGTCGCAAATCGCAATTTTCACTGGCATACCGCCACCTCTCCTTCGCAGAAAAATATCCGTACACCTCTGTGACCTCTGCCGGCCCGGTAAATAATTGATTAGCCTTACCTCAGTCTCCGACTACGCCCAGCATCTGTTATACAGGCTCATTTCATATGTATCACGCTCAATACTTTTTCCTTATTATACTTCCTGGTCCATTAATTTTCAAGTTATGTAAATTTACCCACATTTACTATAACTATAGTACTATTTATATTTATATGACGGATGATAAAGTCCGGTAGGCGGATAATATTCGTCGGATATGTAATGAAATCCAAGGTGCTCCAAAGCTTTCCTTGAATTTACATTGTGAGGATTATGTCCTGCAAAAATATCCGTTGCCTGTAACTGATCAAAAGCATATTGGATAACAGCTTTAGCCCCCTCATTGGCAAAGCCTTTTCCCCAAAATCTTTCCTTTAAATGAAATCCTATTTCAAATATTCCTTCTTCCAGTTTATAAGGGCGCAAGCCGCAGCAGCCGATAAAATCTCCTGTTGCCAATTCGAATATAGGCCAGTATTGGACGCCAGATTTCTTTTGATTTTCTATTTCCAGACTTAATCTCGTCTTAATCTCTTCCTCCGTAAAGGCACCTGAGGCACATAGGTACCTTGTTACATTCTTCTCTCCCCATAAAGACCTTGCCAGCTCAATATCCTTTTCTGTTCATTTCGAAAAGCCAATTCGCTCTGATTCCAAAAAGTACATTACAACACTTCCTTTCCATTCTGATTTGCTATAAATTTACCTTTATTATAGGCTATTGCGTGCAATATCAATATCTTATGCCTTAAGTTATTTACCATAAAATAGTAAATACTTTTCCACATTGGAACTAATATACTCTAAATCATGCTTCCCTTTGAATAGATGGTTCTGGGACTTAATTCCTTTATTGCTTAGAATATTATGCAGTTTTTCACAACCTATATAAAAACGCCCCTCATCCTCGTCACCACAGTCCAAATAAACATCAATCGGGTTATAATTCAGTTTTTCAGCTATTGATACAGGATCATGCTCTATCCAGAATTGTTGGCTATAATAATACGGTTCATCTTCCTCTTCAATAGTCAGCTCTATTGCAGGCATGTGTCCTCCAACTCTTGAAAACAGCTTCAAATGATTGAGCGCAATATGCAGAGCCGCATATCCGCCTCCCGAAATACCTCCAATGTAAGTAGAATTATAAGGGCAGTCTATTTTAAGTGTTTTTTGTACAAAAGGAATAGCTTCCTCCAAGAAATAGTCCTGGTATCTGCCGAGATTAAGTGTTCTTTTTGTGGTTACCGGGTCCTGAACTTCCCTATAATCAGGGCTTGAGTTTAAGCCCGAACTATTATCCATTTGAGGGAACACAATGATTAAAGGCTTTATTATTCCTTTTTCAATCATTCCAGCAGCAGCTTTGTGCATATTGATTTCATAAACAATATTCTGACTGCCATCTCGTCCGTGAAGAAAAAACAATACCGGCAAATTTGACAAATCATTATATTTAGGTGGAAGAAAAATATTCATATTCATATTTTTCTTAAGAATAGCGCTATACAGACATTTTTGCTGTACTGAATAATCATTTTGATACTCTTTGTTCATATATACCTCCGAATTTGAATAATATATATGAATTATACAAACAGTAAGGTTATAGCACCTTAACTAACCTGCCGTTTATTAGCACTATTTTGATGTAACTTAATTCCTGAGACTTGTTCTTAATTGGGTGGGGGTCATCTTTTTATATTTTTTTATTAGCCTGCAAAAATAATTAGCATCATTAAAGCCACAATTATAAGCAATTTCTGTAATACTTAACTCTGATTCCAAAAGCAGCCTGGAGGCAATTTCTATACGCATGGTATTTATATATTCGGTAAATGTTTTTCCTGTTATTTGCTTGAATAGTCTGCAAAAATGACTATCACTGATGTAAAACATTTTTGACATTGTGGGAATATCCAAATTTTCACTTATATGTTCATCTATGTATTCAAATATTTTTTGATGTTTAATCATCTGGCTTGTTCTCCTAATGCTCTCCTTTTCATTTATACATACATAGACATCCTTTCTCAGCAACAATACTATAAAATTGTATATTTGCGCTTTGACAGCAAGTTCAAAGCCCTTGCTTTTATTTGTATATTCCTCAAATATTGCATGAAGACAGGTTAAGAGAGATGTATCCTTATTTACATAATTTCGAAATATTATTTGATTATTAATTATAGGCTCTAAATAGTTCAGTTGACAGCTATCATATTTACTACTTGAGATAAAAGATAAGTAGACCGTAATCAATCTGAATGCAAGACTATGAACGTTCTCAAGACGATGCAGCTCATTAGGATTAATAATAAGTATATCACCTTGAGAAATATCATATTTTTTCGCGTTACAGTGCAAGAAACCTGCTCCATTAGTGACTTCATAAATCTGAATATGTTCGTGCCAATGCATACAGGTAACAAATCCAAACTCGTCACAGTTTCTATGTATCACTTCTATAGGAAACAAAGTATCTTTAATATCCGTAGGTCTATAAAAATCAGATTTGTTTTTCAAAGCTCTTCACTCTTTCTGGAAACCAGCCCAGTCATTTCTGTTATGAAAATCCTATAATAATAATTATAATAATAATGTCCACGCACAGGAACATGCGTGGACAAAGCGGGGGTATTTTCACCATATAACAGAATATAATTTATTAATTAAATCAAGCTTTTCCGCAGCAGAATTTATATTTCTTACCGCTGCCGCAGGGACATGGATCATTTCTTCCAATTTTTTTATCTTTTACAACTGTCTTGGACCTTTTCTGCTCCTGGTAGAGTTCTTTTCTTCTTTCCTGGGATAATAAGCTATCCCATACGGGAAGTTCATAAAGCCATTCTGCCTTTGCTTCAATCATATTGCAGTACAGCTTCTCTTTATCATATCCAAGGTTGACTACAGTTGTTTCTTCCATTTCTTCAATAGGATTTTCCTTAACAAGGCTTTCATTGATACCATCCAAAAAGCCTGTCATAAGGGATATGGTAGTACCGTATTTTTCGGCAAGCTCAGCCACTGTTCCCTCTACGACTATCTCAGGTTCTGCAAGGATTTTTTCATATATTCCCTGTTCCACATTAAAATAATTAGCCCAAAAAAGCTGGCCTTCTTTTTTGTTTGTGTCAAGGGCATAGGCAAAGTCCCTCCACTCTGTTAATAAACTCATTGTTCTACCTTCCTTTAATAATCTTTTGATTCTCTATAGATTTTTTACATAATATTTTTTATTTATGTATAATCTTAGAAATACTGCATCATACTATAGTTAATCTACTTCATAAATGATTTAGATTAACCGGTGCCATCTGAACCGCTGGATCCCCCCTCCAGCAAAAGGATGACCGACTGAGCAGTTCTCTGCCCAGCCAATACCAAAGAAAAGTTAAATACTTATCCTCCCCTTTTTTAAAAGTAAGTCTGCTGCAAAGGCGTAGCAGGCTTACTTTTTTTCCTCATGGCAATGGCGTCATGGGGGTTATATTTTTTCTGAAACCTATATACTTCAAGGGTTTCAGGACTTTGCACGATTTATGGCACAAGGACTATTTTAACATAGAATTTGTTTATACGCAACTTATACGCAATTTTTCATTTAATTCCGTAATTTTAATCGCACTATAGTTTTACATTTGCCTAGAAGGGGCAGTTATTATAAGCTTATTATTCGTATTATTTAAGTAGGTAAGCAGCGCAATGATTACTAATACTAACAATTCCGTAATTATTACATTGTTAAATTTCAATGCCTATACTTTCTGATAGAATTCAAAAAAGCCTCTATTCAATCCGAGAGAAATATTTCACTTTCGTCTTGTAACGGCTATTTTCATTTCGTATTCAATGTATGACTGACTTGCCATAACATTAATGTGTACTCTGATGAATTACCTTTGCATAGCAAATATAGATGCATCACAGTACACATCTTTAATCGTTCTATATTTTATTTTTCCATGTATTTAATGAATCCTGAACAATTGCACTTATTTCAGAATAGTCTTTTTTCTTTATACAGTTTAACATTTGAATATGAGCTCTAGGTCCATCATTTTCCCGGGTATACACAGTTTCTTTGATGGATTGTGCAAATAAGGAATAGATTCCTTTTAATATCCTTATAAAAAAAACATTCCTGCTGCATTGAATCAAGATATTATGGAACTCCAAGTCATATTCCTGTGCTTTTTCAATTTCTCCCATTTCAACTGCTCTTGCCTGCAAATTAATATTATCTTCTAATTTCTTTATATCTTCTTCTGTCGCTTTTTCAACAGCTGCTCTTAGAGTGGCTTCGTCTAAGATTTTTCTTAATTCTAATAATTCCTCACTTGAAGATAAATCAAAAATCATACCGTATACTAAATCATCGAACACTGAGGGATTCATTTGAGAACATACATAAGTTCCATCACCACGTCTGATTTCGACAATTCCAATTGCTGACAGAACCTTCATTGCTTCACGCAAAGTAGTCCTGCTAACATTCAGCATTTCTATTAATTCATATTCGTTTGGTAATTTAGTGCCAGCTTTATAATCACCATTGATAATCATGTTTTTTATTGTATTAATGATTTGATTAACAACCGTTTCTTGACCTATTGGCTTAACTTCATGCATATTACCAACCCCCTTTTTTCCAACATTATACTTCCTTTTTTAGAAATTATATCATAAAAATATTATGAAAGCAAAACTAAATAAATATATGTGAATATCTACTATTTTACTTCTTTAATCAACTGTCACTTTCTTTTCAGGCTATTTCATTTTCCAAAATAATAGGTCTTCTCATATTTATTTCTCTTTGAGAAGACCTATTAACAAAACTTATAAAGTATTATTTACAGTTTTGATTATCTGCACAATAATACTGATAAATCATTTACATTTGTCCCGGTTGGCCCTGTTATTATTAAGCCATCTGCGTCATATAAAGCATTATACGAATCATTATTATTAAGATATTCCAAAGGATTTAACCCATTTTCTAATAGTTTTCTATACGTCAAGCCGGTTACTATCCCACCAGCTGCATCTGTGGGACCATCTGTACCATCGGAACTTACGGAAAACAGAAGAGTATCAACCATATCAACTATTTCACATGCTGCACTTAAAGCTAATTCTTGATTTCGCCCGCCTTTTCCCTTTCCATGTACTTGAACTACTGTCTCTCCGCCGGCTATAATAGCACATGGTAATTGAAAGTTTAATAGACTATTTTCTTCATGTAGACTTTTTGCTATGGAAGCAAGCATTCTTCCTGCTTCTTTCGCTTCACAATCTAAATTTGTTGTTAAAATATAGGTATGATAGCCTAGTTCCCGTGCTTTTTGTGAAGCTGCCAAACATAGGTTTTTGACATTCCCAGTTACTATTGTTTCTACATTGCTAATTACTTTCGGAGTTTCAACCATTAAACATTCTTGTACTTGATCCGAGAATTCCAAATTATATTTTCTTACAATATTCATTGCTTCTTCACAATTTGTATAATCTGGATATGCCGGACCAGATGCTATTATCCCTAAATCATCTCCAACTACATCAGAAAGCACTACTTGAAATATTCTGAAATCCTTCAATTTTATTGCTAACTTTCCACCCTTTAAAGCAGATAAGCGTTTTCTTATTGTGTTAATTTCTCTGATATTTGCACCACATTTTAATAATTTATCCGTACAGCTTTGTATATCAACCAATGTCAGATTCTTCTCAGGCATTTCAAGTAATGCTGATCCTCCTCCTGATAAAAGAATAATAACTTCCATATCCTTTTCCAAGGAATCGATCAATGAGAACAACATTTCAGCTGCCTTTAAAGAATTATCATCAGGTATGGGATGACCGGATTCAATCATTTTAAAGGAATTTATATCCCCTAAAATATGTCCATATTTTGTAATAACTAACCCTTGCTTGATTTTCTCACCTAATACATCTCTTGCTGCTTTTGCCATTCTCCATGCAGCTTTTCCAATTGAAATAACACAGATATCTTTATCAATCTGATATTTATCCAATGCCCGCTTTACTGATTCTTCAGGTAATACCCTCTCAAAGGCATATGATATTATTTTGTTAGCATCCTGTATCAATTTATCCCTCTTTTTTAATTTTGAACGTTAATTGGATTGCCCTTTATAAAAGCAATAATATTTTCCGCTGCCATATTCATAATTCTTTGACGACTCTCTTTTGATGCCCATGATATATGAGGTGTTATAATACAGTTTTTTGAACTTAGAAGAGGATTGTCTGCTTTAATGGGTTCTGTAGATACAACATCTAAAGCTGCTGCATATACTTTCCCTGAATTAAGTGCTTCGCTTAAATCTTCTTCCACAATTAAAGGTCCTCTGCTATTATTTAAAATAATAACCCCATCCTTCATTTTACTAATATTCTCTTTATTTATAATGCCTTCTGTTTCAGCAAATAATGGACAATGGAGTGCTATAACATCTGCTTCTTTCAATAGTTCCTCTATTTCAACATATTGTAAAGTATCGCTAATAAGATCTGTATTCTTATATGTATCATAGGCTAAAACCTTCATTCCCAATGCCTGTGCAATTTTTCCAGTTGTTTGTCCTATTTTTCCATAACCGATGATTCCCATTACCTTTTCTGACAGTTCAATTAAGGGGTAATCCCAAAAGCACCAATCTGAATTGCTTGTCCACCTCCCTTCATGAACTGCCTTACTATGATGTCCGACATTATGACAAATTTCCAGAAGCATTGCAATAGCAAATTGTCCTACTGCTGCTGTTCCATAGGAAGGTATGTTAACAACTGGAATGCTTTTTTTTCTGGCATAAACAAAATCAATAACATTATAACCAGTAGCAAGTACTCCAATATATTTTACAGAAGTACAGGCATCAATTACTTCTTTCGTTATTGGTGTTTTATTTGTAAGAATAATCTCAGCATCGCCTATTCTATTGATAATAGTCTTGGTATCATCTACCGGAGTTCTATCATATATAGTCAATTCACCAAGCGCTTCAATAGGACCCCAGCTTAAATCTCCAGGATTCTCTGCAAAACCGTCAAGCACTACTATTTTCATAATCTTCTCTCCTCGTATTTATCTTGTACCTTTATTCTTGCTTTATTCCTTAATATTAATTACCTTTGCATTACCAATATTTAGATTCTTCTTTATCTACATAATTCTTTTGCCAGGTCATATATTGTATTAATAGTTATGCCATTCATTTTAAGTAATTCAGGGTAAGGCGCAGATTCACCAAAGGAGTCTCTAACACCAACTCTCTTTACTATGCACCTTCCAGATTCTGCGGCAATCTCACATACAGCTGAACCAAGTCCATTTATTATATTATGATCCTCCACTGTTATTATTTTACCTGTAGTTTGAATTGCCTTCCTAACAGCTTCCTCATCTAATGGCTTAATTGTGTGCATATCATACAACTGAACACTAATGCCTTCCTTCTCGAGTTTTTCAGCAGCATGTCTTGCTATTGCAACTGTATCACCATTGGCAATAATTGTAATATCACTGCCTTCTTGAATTAAATAAGCTTTACCGATGTCAAACTCTGTTTCTTCATTATATAAATTTTCAACTGGATCTCTGGTAAAGCGTATATATACAGGACCGTCATATTCTGCGGATTTAGCTATTAGTTTTCTTGCAGAATTATAATCAGCAGGCATAAGCACAGTCATATTAGGGATAGTCCTTAATATGCCCATATCTTCAATACACTGATGAGATGCTCCATCATTTGCAGGTGTTAACCCCCCATGCGAACATAAAAACTTAACGTTTAACTTTGGATAACAAACTTCCTGACGGATCTGCTCAGTAGCTCTCATACTGCCAAAAGCTGCGTAAGTAACTACATAGGGGATTTTTCCAGTTGTTGCAAGCCCAGCTGCCAAACCAACAGCATTTTGCTCTGAAATCCCTACGTTTACATACTGACTGGGGAATTGCTTTGCAAACTCCAACGTTTTACAGGACTTACCGACATCGCAATCAACGACATAGATACTTTTATTTTTTAAGCCTAATTCAACAATTTCATGCCCAAGTGCTTCTCTTGTTGCTCTATCACTCATGATAAACCTCCTAATTCTGTTAAAGCCTGCGTATACTCTTCCTGATTCGGTGCTACACCATGCCATGATGCTATATTTTCCATGAACGACACACCTTTGCCTTTTATCGTGTCACACACTATACATTTCGGTTTTTTATTTTTTTGATTTTTCATATATTCTATGGATTTCACAATCTCAGCCATATTGTGTCCGTTAATTCTGACTGCCTGGAAACCAAATGCCTCGAATTTTTCCTTTAAATCACGTGTTGGCATAATGTCATTTGTAAAACCATCGTTCTGTAAACCATTATTATCAATAAAGACAATTAGATTATCTAATTCGTATTTATTTGCAGACTGAGCTGCTTCCCATACTTGGCCTTCATTACATTCACCATCTCCTAACAGGGTATAAGTAATATAATCCTTATTGTCTCTTTTACCGGCTAAGGCCATACCTACAGCACAAGATATCCCTTGCCCAAGAGAACCGGTAGAGATGTCAATTCCAGGGCAACGTTTCATATCTGGATGTCCTTGAAATATTGACCCCTGTTTTCGCAATGTTTCCACATGTTTCATATCCATATACCCCCTATGCAGCAATGCAGAATAAAGTATAGGGCATACATGTCCTTTCGATAGAACAAATCGATCCCGTTCAGGCCATTTCGGATCATCCGGATTAATATTCATAAATCCAAAATACAAAGCTGCCAGAATATCTGCTGCCGAAAGAGAGCCTCCAGGATGCCCGGATTGGGCCTTAAAAATCATAGTCAGTGCTGTTTTCCTTAGTTCTAATGCCTTCTGCTCTAGCTCTTTTATTTTAATAATATCCATTTTAACCTCCACTAACATACTACGTCATACGTATATGTTAACATTTATTCAAAGAGTTTCTGACCTAAAATTATATTTCATTTTTCCATTCTAATAATGAGTCTTCGACAATGCCACTAATCACCGAATAATCCTTATTCTTTATACAATTAACCATTTTGATGTGGCCAGTTGGGCCGACTTCTTCTTGTGTATGAACTGTTTCTTTAATTGATTTTGCAAATAAGGAATATACACCTTTAAGTATTCTTATAAAGAATACATTTTTACTACTCTCTATTAAAGTATTATGAAATTCCAAATCATACTCTTGTGCTTTTTCTAAACATCCCATTTTGATTGCATTTGTTTGTAACTGAATATTTCCCTCTAATTTCCTTACATCTTCCGGCGTAGCTTTTTCTATGGCTGTTCTTAACGTAGCTTCATCTAAGATTTTTCTTAGTTCTAATAACTCTTCGCTGGAGGATAGGTCAAAAATCATACCGTAAACTAAATCATCAAATACTGAGGGGTTCATTTGTGAACATACGTAGGTGCCATCACCACGCCTAATTTCAATAATTCCTATTGCTGATAAAACTTTCATAGCTTCGCGTAAAGCAGTCCTACTGACATTCATCATCTCAATCAATTCATATTCATTTGGTAATTTGGAACCAGCTTTATAATCACCTTGAATAATCATTGTTTTAATAGTATCAATAATTTGACTTACAACTGTTTCTTGCCTTTTCCCCTTCACTTGCTGCATGTTTAATCTCCTTCTTTTGTATTTGCATTCATTTTATAAGAGATTATAACAATTGTTAATAATAGCAGGTTCGTTCTCAATCTATCAGAAAAAGCTATACCAAGATCAATAAATCTCTACATAAATATAAACACAGGTGATGATTGCAAGATATAATCACATCTGCAAATGCACCATACCTTAATCTAATAATCATTCAAATTATGTATTAGACTTACATTAAGAAAATTTTATTTAAAATTTTATTAATTCATCATTTCACGAATGCAATGAAATCCCGATTCTCCTATCATATACACAGGTACTTTCACTTTATCTATGTCAAAAGGAATAAGACTCATTGATATCTGAGCAAATGCAATTACATCTACATTTTCAGCCAATCTATACAGAGCTTCGCTTACCATCTGGTCGTGCTTCATACGATTACCTGCACATAACTCATCAAAGGCACCATCGGCAACAACTGGTACTATAGTTACTTCTTTTCCATATTCTTCAGCTTTTTCCATGATAGTTCGGCCAATTGCTTTAGGACTGGTTGGTAATGTTGCCAACACTCCAACCTTCTTCCCGTTCTTAACTGCTAACTCTGCTACGGGCTCCTCAATATTTAAAATTGGTATATTAAGAAAAGGCCGAATAGATTTAGTTGCCTCATTTACTGATGTACAAGTAACAATAATACCATCCGCACCGGATTCCTCCGCTGCCTTTGCATAATTCAGCATTCTGGACGCAATCAATGGGGTCATGCCATCATATTTTCTTGTATCTGCCAATAAACTGTCATCCATAATATTAAACACCTGGATATCTGGATTTTGCTCTGCAAATGGCTTCGTAAAAGGGTTGTATATAATATCCATAAAGTTATTAACCGTGTTGATTGTATATAATTTTTTCATCTAATTAAACCACTCCTTTTTTTCTCATTTATTCTCAGTAGCAGGAAAATATAAATATCTATATATAAAATAAAATCTTATGTAATTTTTTTATAGCATCGGATTTATTTAACAATCGTCTCTTTCACAATGACTTCACCACTTGTCAGAGTAATAACAGCTTTCCATTTTTCATTTTTCTTAATACCTAAGGTATACATCTGAAACCAGTTAAAAGCATAATTTATTGTAAAGGGATCTGTATAAGCCATATCAACAAAATCATCATTTCTATAAAAAGCGACCCTCATTATCTTTTCTGGGCATAAAGTAGCTAATCTAACCCATCTCTTATCCTCAAAGGTCATGTTTTCTTCAAGCCCTTGAAGATAAAATTGTTCTTCAAGTTCCAATTTATTTTCTTTTATTCCAAGACTTTCCGCTAAACGTATAGCAAAAAAATTGTCCTCACCTGTCGTAATTCCCCAAAGAGTAGGTGGTTCCTGTTTCGTCATATTATTATAATATCCCCAAGATACTTTATTATCCAATGCTACCTGCATTCCACTAAGAGCCTGAGAATCTTCGTTACACAATATCGGTTTATCAGGCTGTGTTTTTTCAACTTTTCGTATCTGATTATAAAATTCTTGCCTTGACATATTGTTTCCATGAATTATAACCACATCGGAAGCATTCGTAATAGATTCAGAAAAATAAGCTCCTGTGCTGCTGCAGCCAACGGGAAGTCCACCGGATTCCCTTTGAGCAATTTCAATTAATCGTACTATTCCCGCGTCATTATATAAAATGGGATGTATCTTATATGCCTCTATGTCATGTTCATTTGCCACCTCAAGAATAACATTAGTAAATTTATTGTCTCTTAACCAATTGCTGGCAGTTTTTGTAGCCTCTATAACAGCATTATCATCTTTTAGAAACCTGGACTGTGGACCATAAAAGATACTTACAATTACAACCATACCTATATCGTCCGCAGCACCTATTATCTTCTTCATTCTTTTCAAATATGCAGCATCCATCATACTTCCATCCGGACTAAATGGATTGTTATTAATTGTGTAACTGTCTATCGTAAAACACGATCCCCCTCCTTGAAATCCTATAGTAACAGCACGGAGTCCTGTATCATACCATTCTTGTAGCGAAGCAATCAAATCATCCGTATTCTTATCAGGTTCAAATTGTCTTCCAAAACGATTAAATCTGCTTGCATCCATTGAATCATCAAATACTCCCTGGATAAAGCGTGCATTCATAAGTAACCCTTTATATTCTTCCGGACACTTAGGGATTTCACTGTAAACCAATTTACCATTGATGAGAAACTTTCTGCCTTCAATTGTTAATACACTTTTCATACTACATTTTCCTTTCTAGTTAATTATTGGTGTTTTGTTCTCTACCTTTACGAAGTATCTTTGGTAATAGTCAAAAACACCAATAATTAATCAATCTTCCTAAAAAATCACGTAATTACCTTTATACTGGCAACTATTACTTTTTCTCTTTAGCAAGCCATTCATTTAACTGTGCTTGCTTCGCCTCAATAACATCTTTTAAATCTGCTGCATATAAAGCATCATTTAATTTCCGCAAAGTAGAATCTACATTGCCTGATCCTACGCTGCCAGTTTCTAATGCAGCTCGATATGTGTTCAAAACATTACTTAAAGCTGTAAGTTCGGTAGAATACTCCTTACTGTTCCACGCGAATCCAAATGCTGGTGTAAAATCTCCCCAAGCATTATGAGTTTTTAATTTCTCCCAGTAATTTGGTGATTTGGTACCGTCACTCCATACATAGGAAATAAACTGATTCCCCATACTCCATCCCGTATTCTGATGGTATTTATAATTACTGCTGTCTTCTCCGTCAACAAAATATGCAGTTCCATCATCTTGGACTTTATAATTTACATCTTTAATACCATATTGCCATAAGTTCATTAATTCCGGATCAGTATATAAAGCTGAGATAAATTTGAAAGCCATAGCCGGATCTTTACTGGTTGATGCAATACCAGTATCATAAAGGTTCGCATTGCTGGTAAAGAGAGTACTTCTAACACCTTCATTACTCTTAACTCCTGTTCCGAAATACATTGCATAACTTTCGCAATTATTTGCTGCCTTAGCTTCGATAAGAAAACCGGGTTTAATTCCAGTAATATAGCTAAAAGTGTTGCCAGCCCTCATCATTGTTGCGGCTCCTGATGTATCCGTTTGTGCATCTTTAAAGATATACCCTTTATCGTACCAGTCGGCTAACATGCTCACTGTTTTTTTATAAGTATCTGTCTCAAATTTGTTTACAACTGTGGTAGAACTATGATCTGCTTCCCAATCTAAAATCCCGAAATTATCACTTAATGAATCTATATGTATAAATCGGTTCATTTGACTAGTTGAATTCATATAAAGTGGTACCATGTCCGGATAAGCTGCCTTTACTTTCGCAAATATATCTGCAGCTACTGTCCAATCATAAAGTGTCCCATCATATTCATCTTTATTTTTTTCTAAACCATATTCTTTTGTAATACCCAATTTATCGCATATATCGGCCCTCATACTCAAGCCACCTAATTCAACATATTCTTTATTTGCGGGAAATCCATATAATATTCCATTCATTGTTCCGGCTGAAGCAAGCTCTTTACCCAATGCACTAACAATCTTCTGTCCCTCAGCAGTGCCCATGTATTCATTCATATCATGTATACCATTCATGTTGATCCAGCTGCCGGCATACTGGGAATAAATTGGCATAACATCTAAATCATCATTACCGGACAGCATTAATTGGATTGTTGTTTGATACTCTGCAAGCTGTAAAGGAAGTAATTCTACTTCAATATGTAACTCTGGAATCAGCTTTTTATTCATCGCATCTTGTACAGCTCGACGCGCTGCTTCATCCTGTTCGTAGAATTCAATAAATGCAAATGTCAAGTGATAGGGTTTTTCCTCTGTATATTCCCCATTTGGAGTCAGCACTTTTGATCCTTCAGTACTTTTATCACTGCCAGTAGCCTCTTCTGCAGTACCACCCACTTTCGTACTATCAGTTTTACCACTATCATTATGATTACCACAACCAGCCAGAAGCGTAGTAACCATAATCAAAGTCAGTAGAATTGTAATAAACCTTTTAAGCATAAAAATCCTCCTCTTATTGTTTTTTATCTTAAATGCCTTGCATTTAGATACAGGTTAACCCTTTACACCCCCTAAGGTAATTCCCTTCGTATAAAATCTCTGGAAAGAAGGAAAAATCAGCATAATTGGCAGAATTGCTACAAAAGCTATTGCCATCTGAATTCCTGTAGAAGGTATTGATGCTGCTGCTGAAGATACATTTGCATCGGAGCTTTGTGCTAAAAACTGTATATTTTTAATCATTTGGTTTAATAAGTTCTGCACATTATATAAATCTTTATTTTTGACTATGTAATAAAGTCCATTTGTCCAGTCGTTCCAATAGGCAAGACCTGCGAAAGTCCCCATAGTTACTAATATTGGCTTACCTAAAGGAATAACTATGTTACGAAATATCTTAAACTCAGAAGAACCATCTATCCTTGCTGCTTCATATAAACTGTCGGGAATACTAGTTTGAAAATAGGTCCGAATCATCATAATATTCCAGGCATTTAATAACAGGTTTGGTAACAACTGGGCTATTAACGTGTCTTTTATATGAAAAGTACTGCTCCACATAATGTAGGATGGAACTAAACCGCCTCTAAACAGCATAGTAAAAAAAACAAAGAACATTAATATCTTCCTTCCCGGCAGCCCCTTAATAGACAGGGGATATGCCATCAATGCTGATAGCGCAATATTTAGTAGAGTACCTATTAATGTAACAAAAATGCTAACACCGTAAGCTTTTAATATCTGTTCACCTGCTCGGATTATATACAAGTAGGAGGCAAATGATATTTTTTGAGGAAAATAAGAATATCCATTTGATACAAGAATATTTTCGTCTGTAATGGATGACATTAACAAAAGTAAAAATGGAAGAATAATTAATATTGTCCATATTATCATTACTAAATTACTTGAAACTTGATATATTGAAAACTTAGACTTTTTCATTAAAGGTATCCTCCTAGAATAATGCATTTTCTTTATTGGTCTTACGAACAATCCAGTTGGCTGTAATGACCAATATGAAACCTACAATAGACTGATAAAAACCGGCTGCTGCAGACATACCTACATTTGACTGTTCCATCAGACCTCTATACACATATGTATCAATAACATTGGTAGTCGAAAACAACAATCCTGAATTACGTGGCACCTGATAGAATAATCCGAAATCAGAATAGAATATCCTGCCGATATTTAGTAGCATCAAAGTAATTATCGTTGTCACCAATGAAGGGAGTGTTATATATTTAATCTGTTTCCATTTACTCGATCCATCCAACATAGCAGCTTCATATAGAGACGGATCGATACCATTTATTGTAGATATGTAAATCAAACATCCATATCCAGTATTTTTCCATGCATTTACAAAAACTATGATAAATGGCCAATACTTAGCTTCTGAGTACCAATTAATCGATTCCAATCCAAGAGCCGGTAGTATTGAATTATTTACAACACCTGTACTCTGACTGAGGAAGGCATATACGATGTAGCCTATTATGACTGCTGACATAAGATATGGAAATAAGATTGCACTCTGATATATTTTCTTTAGTCTCTTGCTTATTGTGTCACAAATAAAAATTGCAAATGTAATCTCTATCACCAAACCAAGGGTTATAAATGCCAGATTATACAAAAGCGTATTTCTAGTAATTATAAAAGCATCTGATGTAGCAAATAAAAACTTAAAATTCTTAAGACCACTCCATTCACTACCCCAAATTCCAGCACGAACGCTATATTTTTTAAAAGCAACTATTATACCTGTCATTGGTATATAGTTGTTAATAAATAAGTAAATGGCACCTGGCAAAAACATCAGGTACAGTGGTATAAAACGTTTCATCCTATTCAATCTTGTAATCATCTTAACCATCCTCTCAAACTCTTTCTTCCTTGTAATACCAATTTACTACACCCATTAATGAAATAAGAAATGTTTAATCTATTTAAAAATTACATCCAAGCAAATACATCATTCGTTATACGTATTATGTATTTGCAAGTTTCATTCTAACATTTGCACTATTATATGTCAATATAATTTTATTTTTTGGTGATTATTTATATATTCCTGAAAAATATTCATCATTATGAACAAAATATCATTCAGTACATTTTATTTTATATATCATGTAAGTCCTACTGGATTTATATGAAATTAAAAAAAACAAAACCAAAGTATCATACAAATAGCATATATGGTACTTTGGCATAAATTAATTAAAACTATTAAAAATAATATACTCACTTTCCCACCTGAAATGGCGGGTGTAACTTGTTCCGATATTCCGTCGGAGTCATTCCATATTTCTTTTTGAATTGTGCTGCAAAATATCCCATCTCCTTAAAACCACACCCATCTCCAATTTCCGATATCTGCCAATCCGTCTCTGTCAGTTTTTGAGCGGCTACAAGCAGACGATACTGGTTGACATATCGTAGCGGTGTTATGCCCAGAATTTCCCGAAAACATCTCAGACACTCACTTTTGCTAATGGTTACAGATTCTGCAATATCTTCAAGAAGAATCATCTCGAAATAGTGATCCTGAATGTATCTAAGCATTTGCTTCATGCGTTGCTCATTACGGCGAACCTTCTGCGGTATTAAAATGTTTTCCTGATGCTGATGGTCACATAGTTGTAGCAGAATCTCCGACAGTTCGTTTCTCACTCTAAATTCATAACCATGTTTATCTACTGCAATCTCGACCCAGGCTTGCTGTAACCGCTCAAGAATGACCTTCTGCCAGTCAATATTTCCAGAAAGCAATTGAACTGAATACTCACTATTATTGATCAACGGATACAGATACTTCTCCCAATAAATACTATCCTCTAACCCACCAATCAGACGGGGATGAAAAACAATGGAATGAATCAGAGCACCTTGTTTTTCATCGGCAGCTTTGGCAGTGTGTAGTATATCGGCATTCACAAATGCACCAGTCCCTTCTTCCAGCAAGAACTGCCTTGACCCAACATACAGTTTGATTCGGCCTTTTTCAACCATGATCAGTTCCAGCTCGCTATGCCAATGCCAGGATACCGACACATCCGGAAAATCAACTGAATAACAGGCTGCCGGAAAGAATACAGAGCCATGCGACTTTGTTTCTCTTTTTGTAACATCAGTATAGCTTAAACTGGATGAAATAGGCATATGAAAATCTCCTTTGGCGTTTTTCTAATATTATACGGTTATTATTTACTAATGTAAAGATAATAACTAGTGATATTATATTAGTAAAAGTGAGGGAACAAGATATGAAATCTCTTTCTTGGAAAGACCAAAACGCTATATGAGTTTATTCGGAGGAAATATAATGAAAAAATTGATTGGGGACGTTCATACCCATACTATTGTAAGTGGGCACGCGTATGGAACAATTCGAGAAATGGCAAAGGCTGCAGCAGATAAAAATCTTCAGATTTTGGGTATTAGCGAACATGCTCCAGGAATACCTGGCACAGTTGACCCGTTTTACTATTTAAATCTTGAAGTAATACCTAGAGAATTGTATGGTGTTAAAATAATACATGGCTGTGAAATAAATGTTATGAATGATGGAACCTTGTCCTTACCTCAGGAGTATATTGAAAAACTTGATTATGCCATTATAGGAATTCATTGTCAATGCTATGAGAATCAAGGCCGAGAAAAAAATACTGAGAATCTGATTAAGTGCATGCGGAATGAAAAAGTACGCTTTGTTTCTCATCCTGATGATGACCATACACCATTGAATTATGAAAAACTTGTGCAGGCAGCAAAAGAATTTAATGTTGCATTGGAGGTTAACAACAGTACTTTGATGAAAAAAGAGAAACGATGGAACTGTATTGAAAATTATATATCAATGCTGTATTTTTGTGAGCAGTATAAAGTGCCGATTGTAATAAACTCAGATGCCCATGATCCAAGTTATGTAGGGAATTTTAATCTGGCTGTTAAATTGATTGAAGAACAAAATATGAATGAAAAACTGATATTAAATACTGAATTTGATAGATTACTGGATTTTCTATTGAAAAAAAGTGTCTGGAACCATCAAATATTCGAGTGATTAGGCTTTGGATGTGGATAAATTCCATCAAAAAGAAATGAGGAAGAAACCGTAAACACGATTATCTTCCTCAAAGCTTGTTATCCACAAAATAAAAAAATAAATTTCGTCACTTTTCATAATGAATTAATGTGGGGAGTGAACAGTAACTTTAAAACCATAATTCCGTAATTTTAATCGCACTATAGCTTTACATTTGCCTAAAAGCATGCTATAGTAAATATAAGAAAAGGAGTAACCGACCACAAAGTGGTTAGCCTCCTAATTACAGTTTAGTAACTGCCCTTAGGTGTCCGGCAAGACAAGGGGCAGTTATTTTTTAAGCTTATTATTCCTATTATTTAAATAGGTAAGCAGCGCAATGATTACTAATACAAAAGTAAATAAATCACTATATGTAACATAATTCATTGGCACCACCTCCCTTCCGGGAGGCTAACACACCCTGCCTCGATTACTCCTTAATTTATCTTACCATATATTACCTTGGGATACAATCGAACATGATAATAATTTCTTTAATTACCTTCTTTCTGATATCACCATTCTATACGCAACTTTATACGCAATTAGCAGGCTTTATCATCCTTCGTGGGAGCATAAGCAAAACGGATGACCTGCAGGATCTAAAAGTGTAATCCACTGGGGGCCAAAGTCTGGCTGCCAATATTGAGTATGTGGCTTCGTCGCTCCTAATGACATCGCAAATTTCACAGCTGCATCTATATCCTGCACAGCAAAATCGAGATGCACCATTTTCATTTGTTCTTCTCTTGTACCCGGCCATATAGGCGGTGTATAGTCTTCGTCAAACTGGCATGAAATACTGATTGTTTCACCTGGAATAGAGACTGCTACAAAATATTCTATTTCATATACAATTTCTCCGCCTAATAGTGACATATAAAATTTAGCAAGTTCTGCCGGACTCTTGCAATCTAAAACTACGCTCTGTAACTTTATGAATGGTAACATTGTTTTTACTCCTTTATGTATTATAAATGTTTCACTTCTTTGATTGATGAAAGAATCATCTATTCAAATTTGTAAAGTGATCTTTTAATTAAGCTTAACATTCTAATACTTATGCGTCATCCTTAAACATTTTTATGAACTAAAAAAGCTCCAACAAGCCTTATTGTATTTTGGGCTGGCTAAAGGAGCGCGGACTGGCTGGAGTACGCCTGATTATTGGCGACAAATGCCTTGGAATGCTTGAGTCTATTCCAGAAGTGTTTTCGGATTATTCAAATAGCAAAGGATAAACCTCTACCTTTCTTCTTAAGACTAACCTTCCCTTTATATGTGGATATTAAATTTTTCGAAGAAAAACATTCCATTACCTTGATTAAGTTTACCTGCTTCATATAATTCAGTAAATCCCTTATCAATTTCAAGGATTAAGTCAGTACTTATATTGAGCTTGTGATGTGCCGGTAATGCCCTTTTTATTGCTAATTCTTTGATTTTCTTTACCGAATTCATGAATTCATAAGGATTTGTGGATGGGTAAAACGCATCTAAAGTACCCTCATATATTAAATCACCCGTATATAAATAACCTCTGCTTTCTTCATATAAACATATATGGCCAGGTGAGTGTCCAGGTGTATGTATCACCCTGACATTTCTATCTCCTAAATTTATAATATCGTTCTCATGTAATAAAAAAGCTGCTTCACCTTGAAAAATGCGATACTCTTCAATGTCAAAATACTCTGGAAATTCACACGGTTCTTTCAGTAAATTCATTTTTACGCTGCTTAATGGAATGGGAAACTTTATTTTTAACCAGTCTTTTTCAGCTTCAAAAACACCAATATCATTAAAATACTTATGACCACCTATATGATCCCAATGAACATGTGTTGTTATTACTTTTACAGGTAAATCTGTAAGCTTATCAACCACCTTTTTGATATTCCCAACACCAAGTCCTGTATCTATCAGCAAACTATTTTTTGTTCCATTGAGAAGGTAACAATGAGTTTCTTCCCAGTGCTCATATTCACTGATTGCATATGTATTATCATCTATTTTTTCTATAGTAAACCAGTCATTCATTTTTTCACACTTTCTGCAGATAATATTTCTTATATTACTTCACAATTATAAACTAAGTTTACTCTTCTGATTGGATAAGCCAATCTGACATCAGTTTAAATCAATCAGCTACATGCCTATCCAATATTCAAGAGTATTTTCAATGTCATAGCCATTACAACGCATAAAGCCAGTAATCTTTCCATATCACGGGAAATATTTCTTAACCATGTCACTGACCTGATTCAGCCACATTTGTCTCTCATCCCTTGTGCTATCCGCTATTATCCGGAACATTTTCCTGTCAAATACGGTAACCCCGCAAAAAGCAAAGATACAATCTTTCCAGATTCGCTGCAAAGGATCTCCGAACACTTCATTTTCACGTTCTTCCGGCGTATTGGATGTGTTGAATACCAATCCTGCTTTTGCTTTTAAAAGTCCTATCGGCAGTCCGCTGCCGCTATCGCCCACCGGGAATGTATAAGCTATATTTTCTCTCATCACACGGTCAACCCATCCTTTTAAAATAGCGGGTGGCTGCCCCCACCAATCAGGTTGAATAACAATAATTCCGTCTGCTTCCTTTATTTCCTGCTGATGCTGAAGAACCAATGCATCTTTGGAGATGCCGCCGACAAGTTCCTCATCCGACAATAGGGGATCAAATCTTTCCTGGCACAAATCATGGAACATAACGGTATGCCCATTGCTTTTTAATGTACTGACTACAGTTTCAGAAATGGCGCTATTAAAGCTTTTCTCATATGGATGTCCTAAAATAACCGATATTTTCATTGTCATTCTCCTTTACTTATGCTGTATAGCTGCTAAAATAAATTTTGGCCTTGGGGTAGACTCTGCAAAGTATTCGCGTTTCATAGTTTTCTTGCTTTTAAATTCTTGTCCATATCGACCGAGTTGGCGTGGCCCACCTCACCTGCACCTATAATGTTTGTTCTATTAACAGAATTCTTGTCCATGCCGGTAACCTCTTCAAATATTTTTCAAACTATTCTTCTCACAAGTTAGCGTCAAAGTATTCAATTAAATCTAATACTAATTTGCTTTTAATTTCTTTCCTTTTCAGCTCCTTAAGGATTCCCCTGACGTCAATATTTGAAAAATCTATACTAATGCATGCTCCATATGTATCCATATTGCTAAAAAGCATCTCACCAAAAGTTTCGATATACTTTACTCCAGTTTCTTTCAAAAGTTGTTCTGATAATAAAAATAAATATTCCGGTGCCCCCCAGGAACTCCGGGATTCTTTTCCAATTTCCTGAATCAGGTCCTTTAAAAGCAAATGAGGCACTCTAATGTTATTATTAAGACATATAAATATTGAAACTTTATCCCTGAAATCATGATTGTAATCTTTTATTTCTGCACCTTTACAACCACTCTCTGAAAAACTTATTCTGGAAAAGTCATTCACAGAGCTATATCCTTCGATAAAACTTATTAAGGAAGCGGCTTCTTCGGGGATATAATAGGTATCTTTAACTTCATTTAAGATCATTAAAAAATTATCTCTATAATTCTTATTAGTAAATTCTCCTGACAATGATTCACCCCTTAGTTTATAATTTTTCTGTTTTCTCCTTTAATCTGTTCAGAAAAGACATTTCAAAATCAAGAAATTTCCATTCTTTATCATCTTTATATAATAGAATATATTTATCTATAACAAATAGCAATTCTCTTTTTTCCCCTCCGGCTAATATGTATTTTCTGGCTATTTCGAGACATTCCCCTTCATATTTATCACCGCCCAATTTTCCCTTTCCAAATGAGCCGCCTGTTTCTATTAACATTCCATCATATAATGATAGGTGTCTTTCAAAATCTTCCAGATAATTCATAACTTTACTCCATTATTATTAAATACTGTAAACTGATTCTATTCTTTATTTATGCTTCTTTCGTAAGTTCCATTTTAAAAATAAATTTATATCATTAATGGAATCAATTATTCTCCATTCATATTCTTTATTTTCTCTTAACTCCTTTAATATAATAGGCTTAACTATATGCTTTTCCAGCCTGCCGTGTATCCGTGCAATATATGAAAATCCAAGAATAGCATTTGCCCTGACGTTTGCATTTTCGTGTTTAGATAGTTTTTCGCACACTCCTTGAGCATATTTCCAGTTGGTATGATTCATTCCCACAGATAAAGGGAGCCTAATCATCTCATTTATATCATTTCTTGCTAGAATTTTGTCAATATCCTCATTACTTAAATACTCTAAAGGCTTATATATCCCTTCCATAACCCTCCAATATGAAAATCTCAAATAAAAAGAAATTTTTAATTGTATTACACGCAATCCATTATTGTTTATAGAGAAGTTTTATATCACCATCGACAAAACCTACACCTACACATCTTTCAAACTTATTATACATGCTAATATTCCTCTCCAAATTTCAATTACGCTGCATTTTGCATATCTAAGAATGCTATTTGCGTAAATTCCATATTATTCAACATCTACTCATTCTATGCGTTTTATAGAATTTAGGTTGGATCGTGCGATTTCATCAAAAGCTTGCTTATCCTTTTGGGTTACAAACGCTCTTTTAGGAATTAGCGTATACATACGCGGAACTTGAATTAAATAATAAAAATCGTTGCTTTCCCATAGCTCAGAGTAAATATCCCATTTCAATTCCGATTCAATACTTGGGGTTATCCATTTAATAATGTCTTTTGAAAATACCATTCTGTATTCTTCGTGATATTTTTCCGTATGCTTAAATTTAAAAACAGGCATAAGAAAATATAGATAACTCCCGAGTGCCGTAGCAATCAGTACGATTCCCAATATTATAATACTAAATACGCTGAAAGAAGAAAGAAAAATGCAGCTTATTGAGAACAGCAAAAACAGCGTGGCTAAAATGGGATCATATTTACGTATCGTTTTACTTAGAATCAAATATTGCCTTTCCGCTTTTACATATTCGCTTTGTGTATATTTAAATACCAATTGTACTATTTTCAAAACAAACCTCCATCCATTATATAAATAATCTGACTTTAACGTTTATCAACTTTATGTACCTTACCTATATTTCCAATTTCTTATTTGAACTAACTGTGATATATGCATATTTATAAAGTGGCATCTTAAAATCACTTGTATTCCAAAGCTTTTTGAATTCTGAGATTGATACTCTGCGGTTATAGCTCATATCCTTTACATTAATCAGCTCTTTAAGAGATTCTGCAATATAAAAATATTCGTTATCGAATCCAATAACAGGTACATAATGTAAATAACTTTTATCTTTATATACTTTAATAAATACTATAACAGGGGTATCTTTACTAACCTCTCTTTTTAACTCTGTTATATTTCCAATACGGATTGTGGCTTTAAAGCCTTGTTGTTTCAATAATCTTACAACACCTTTTGGATAAACATATCCATTATTCATTTTATTTGGCATTATTTTGTAAATGTCTTCCCCATTAGCTTGAATTCCATAGTGCCGCATGAGATATGCAGTTGAATATGCAGAACATTCAAAGTTTTTTTGAATTTCGATATAATTTTTGCTTGTGATAATATGCGTTAATGGATAATTCTTTTTTGAAATGGTGGGAATTGGTATTCCCATAAGAATACAATTTATCATAGTTGCTATTACAAGCCAATTTATAATGGAACAAGTAATCCAGCCTATTATAATCATATTTACCTCTCAACTCTTACTATTGTTGCTCATATAGCTCATATACCTTATTAATTGCAATTGACAGCAACTATGAGGCAGTCCTATTTATTTAAGCAATTCTGTATTAAGGTATATTTCCTGCCTTTTTAAGAGCATGAATATATTTTCTGAAATGGAAGTTTAGTTTTCATTTACTTCCTGCTAACATTTCCAGCATATCTTTTATCTGAGAAAGAGTCCCTTCCATTAAATTCATACATACACTTCTGCCTTTTTCGCCTGTCATCGCACTAACATGACATTCATGAACTAACCCGTCTATCAACAGCATCTTTTCACTTGCGGATTTACACAATAACCAGTTGTCCGTAAATGCGTTAAATATTTCTGTAGCGCGTCCTCCAGGTACATTATTCGCGTTACAACTGCGCCGGTATTCACGGTAGGTATAATAATATCCGCATGGGCAGGCAATCAATGCAGTATAACTGACGGCTTTATGCACCGCACCGCAGTTATGGCAGATTATTTCGCCTTTTTCTAAACCTTCGCGGGTATCTCTTGCCTGCTTGCACCGAGCATAAATCGTATAGCCGATTTCATTAAGCAAATGTTCATCAAGAAGGCCTTTCGCCTCGTCTTGATATAGTTTGACCAACTTATTTCGCGATACTTTTTCAGCCCATTTACATTTGTTAAATTTTGAAGAATCAATATTTTCAGTTAGCTCCGTAAGTTCCTTTTTCTCACGAGCCAAACGAGATTTTGTCCTGTTAATTTGATTTGCTTTTTTAGCAGCTGTTAGCAAGGCATATCTTTCTTCATAACCATCTTCATATTTTATTTTGCATTTTTCAAGCAGGACATTTAAAGATTCTTCATCTTTTACAGTTACGCCTAAAACCTTGAAAGAATCGTCGCCGATTGTAACAGATAGCAATTCAACACGGTAATTTCGGCAATAACCGTACGTCCAGCCGAAAGTTTTATCAAAACGCGGGTAGTTATTATACACTTTATAATTGGACGCCATTTTATTGTCGAAAAGGAAAAAAAGTTCGCGGATTCTTTCTGGTAAAAACTCGATTAATTCCTCATAAGCAGGTTTAACATTCTTTGGAAATTTTTCTATCCATTTCATAATGGCGCCATCCTTCCACATCACAAGATATTACATAGACGAAGTAAAATCTTATTTTATTTTACCACTCATTTATATTCGGTCTGGGGATTCTCCACCATTGCTCGAAATCTGTTGTATACTGTGATAATACAATGCCTATATCTTCCGGAAATTTGTAATCTGTCAGCTTAAAAAACCAATCTACAAATTCATCCCCATCCTTCATATTTTGGGAAACAGCAAATTTTCTTCCGAGATTTACAAGATGTTCCGTATCCGTTGAAATGGCTTTTACAAATTCTTCAAGTCTTCGGTTGCTTGGAAATAATATACTCTTTTGCTGTAATATCATACGATATATACTGTAGATTACTTCATTCGTGGAATGAAGCTGCATATAACCATCTACGGGACAGCTTTTCAAAAAGTAATAATAATTTAACCAGAAATCAGAATAGAATGACAGCATTTTCTCATCTTTTTCATTCTCTTGAAATACGGGGATTTTAGCAACAATATCTGGAATTTCAGAGTCCTTTGTAAACAAGACCTGTGCTTTCACAAATGCATTTCTGGCAGGCTCACTTCCTTTTTCAGCTGCATCTTTTAAAAATTGCTTCGTCATATATTTTACGTCAATATAACCTTTGTCATATGTACACAAATCATCGATTGTTTCCGCCGTAGCATTAAGAGCTTTTCTTTCTGCATATTTATCGTCAGAAATAACAACCATTGCATCTAAGTCGGAATCTTCCCTTTCACATCCTTTTGCTACAGAGCCTCCAAAGATAAGTGCAATCACTTCTTCTTTCGCTGCAAAATAATCCTTCATATTTTCTATTGATTTTATATGATGCTGATACATTTGTTTCCTCCACTTCGTCATGAAAAATTTTCATATACACAAATTCAATTCAATAAGTATTTATGCCTTTTTCATTAGTGGCATTCCATACTCATCCATACTGTTATCCACAAATCCAATATCTGACCAAAACTTATGTCCACGTTCATTTGCCACGTTCAATTCAAAGTACATGGCTCCATCTGCCTGCGCATACTGTGATAACTTTGTAAAGCAATCATGCCCTGTACCATTTCCTCTGTACTCTGGGAATACCCAAAAGTCCAAAATAAAACATTTTCCATCTTCGCTTTTATATATGACATATTGTGCACAGCCAATACGTTTGCCTTCTCGAATAAAATACAGAAGATGGGCCTTATCCGGAAACCTATCCATATACTTCTCAATAGTCCCTCTGTAATCATTACTGCGAAAATGTTCTCTGAGTTCATCCGTATCATGTTCATCAAAAATATCTCTGTTTAGATACGCCCAATGCAGTTCCCAAAAAGTGTCAATATCTGCATGTCCAATTTCAGTAATGTTTATCATCTAATTTCACCTCTTCTAACCATTTTTCCATCCAAAGATATTGAGCATCAAGAAACTGCTCATTTACACAAGCCAATCCCCGGCTTTCAATAATGGTCGCCTGAATGTCAAAATGTCGAATGGCTATAAAATTATAAATAACTTTTTCTTCTTCCTCACTTAACTTGAAATAATTTTCATAACCCTTCATAAACTCCATTACGTTTTTTTGCGTTTGCTTTAAGCCATTTTCAAAATTATCTGCTGATAAGTCAAAATAATCTGTGGCATCGCAAATTGTTGCAATGTCATATACAGGGCTGGCAATTGCACATGCATCAAAACCTCCAAATGTCTATAGATTTTATTTTCGGATGACCATTTGTATCAAAAACTCTGTTTCGTCCCTCATCGAATTTTAAATTTCCTATAGCTTTGTTTTATTTCGTCTACAAGAGCGAATTATCATTTCTCAATATATACTCACAATAATACCTTTGCGCTTGTCTGCCATTGCACGGTAAAATTGCCTTAATTCCTGAAATGCTGTTGACAATTCCTCCCTCAAAGAATCTTTTTCACCTTTCATCCAAATCGTAGGATAAATTCCACTCTTAGCAAAAACTTCTGGAGAAAATATGGTAAGTGTATTATCTATATCAAATTTATCTAAAGCAGATAATATTTCATGCACCCGTATAGGATAGATATACGAAATAAAGTCAGAATCCTTATCATCTGAGAACATAGAGGTTCCGACAATCGCCTCGCTTAGCAAACCATTCTCAATGGGGGTACTTGCTGAAACACCTGTTAGAAGAAAATGGAGTCCATCCCACATCTTATCCATATCATAAATTTCAATATTTTCTTCTTCCGCTAAGATTTCAATTTCTTCAAACAACTCTTCATCGGTTTTTGACTTTAATTTATCTATCAATTCCTTATTTGCTTCCATATAGCAAGCTATCATTCCCATCTGTTATCTTCCTTTCACCAAATATAAATAATATGTATTTCTTATTTTCTTGATAATGACTGCTTAATAAATATAATTGGAAGTTCGACTACCTTACAACTTGGAACTCAATTAAATATCATAAACCTAATATCCAAGCTTTTCATGAATTAAAATATCTTCTTATTCACTCCCTGTAGGTTTCTCCCATAGTACAGAAAATTTTCTGCATATTCTCTGCGGGCTTTTACAATCATAACATTTATCACCCTTTATAGCACATGGCGTTTTTACTCCTAAACGTTTGGCATTAAGAGGTGCGGCGATATTTCTTGCCCTTTCTAAGGCCTCATCATAACTTGATGCTATTTTATTTTCACCAACAACTAAAAAAACTTTATCATGTCCAAAACTAATTGCAGATACACGATTTCCAGTATTATCAATATTGATGATTTCTCCTGTTTCGGCAATTCCATTTACCGAGGAAATGTAAAAATCTGCAAGATTTGCTCTCTTTCTTGCTTCCATGGCACTCATGTTTTCAGGTAATCGCATATGCCAATACACATCATTATGAGATACCAGTGCATCATACAGTTTCATTTCATCTACTGTAACTGAACCTCCAATTCCAATGGTTCTATTACTCAGTTGATTTGATATATGCTTAGTTGCTTCTTCTGCATGTTTAAATTCACTAACGATATACCCTAAGCTCTCTAGATTATTTTTGAGTTTTGTAAATTCCATTATTGTGGCGCTCCTATTCATACAAGCTTTCTTTTTTTTAATCTGCATAAGACCATGGAAATAATTTAAGATTATATTGCCAACCAAATTGCATTTTTATAACATGGATAATTTTAAATAATTTTATTAGCTCTTTGCATGCAAATGAAAAAAAGATGTAATTCTATATCATACTATACATTAAGTGTATATCTCCCATACTTGAAAAATCTTTGCTTGAGATGGGCATTCTTTTAAAATGCCAAATTCAGGGTCATAATAAATACCTTTGTAATATATTCCCCAATGTCCGTATCCCGGCAATACCATTCTTATTACACATAAATCCGGTAAAGGAACTTTCGGATCATATCTCATTGATTTTGGGGCATAGCGGATACCGTAATAATCGAGGCATTTCTTCAAATCCTGTTTACTGGTACCCTTATCCGTACCGATTACTTTTATAACTTCACCAACAGATACACCAGCAAGCATCGCCACGCATGATTGTCCACATAAATATCCTGTAGGTTCCTTTATATATGATATGTTATCAATCCTTCTGACAGGATTATTTATACTATAGGGACTACCCTTGATATGCCGTGTTTGTTGCTGAGGTTTACCGCTTCGGGTCGTTGGTTTTTGCTGCTCATACTTTATGAGAATATCTCTTATGTATACATCTTCCAAATCTTGTTCTGAAACATTATATAAATCAAGATAATCTTCCCGAGTTAAGAAATAGCAGGCATTTGAATCTGGATTATCTTGACTATGTCTCGGATATATTCCCCGAAACTTAAATTTACACTTTTCAATTACTCTTTTGGATTGATTATTAAAAGCCTTGTGATAAACAGTCATTACATCGCATTGCAATCCCACAAAAGCATATTGCATCAATTTTTGGACGGCTTCAGTAGCAATTCCTTGCCCCCAAAATTCTTCTGCAATTAAATAACCAAAATCAAATGAAAAGTTATAATCCTTAAATATATTTCTGTGCATGCCAATTGAGCCTATTATTTTATTGCTATTATTAATTTTTAATGCAATTGCCCATTCATATGAATTTCTTTTAATCCAATTTTCTATTTTTTGTCTTGCTTTCTTAACATCAGTAATCCGCTTCCAACCGCCCGCTGCATTAATAACATTCTCGTTTGAGGCAAATATAAGCATATCCTCAGCATATTCCAATTTCCACGGAAGTAGAGCAAGCCGATTTGTTTCTAACATGGGAAGCACAATTGAACTAACCATTTAATCCTCCTATAATAATAAACTCTTGATCCAAAACTTTTCGTCAAATTCAAAGTTGCCTATGTTTTTTGTTTTACTTCATAAATATAATGGGAAGTTGCTACCTCGCCCATTTTAAGAAAAATGCAAAATATGGATCAGTAATTGTAATAATATCATCATTCCTTTGCCAATCAATTACTGGTGTTGATGAAGCATCAGTATATGAAATTTCTGCTATTTTATCAAGGACGCGTGAAACTTCATGTTTCTGTGGTGGGTCGCCTACAATTATATTTCTTATATTAGAGCGTAATAAATCGTAGGATACACTTTCAACTCCCGGCTGAAGTAATTTTAATCCGTTCATCACAACACCGTAAATATCCGTGGTTGAACCATCTGTGAGTACTCTCTGCTTTCTATCTATTCTAGCTCGCGGGCCTCTTTTAAGTTTCTCAAACATCGAATGTCCACTATGCTCGGCAATGTCAGTAAAGATTTCAGATTCATCAATATTTTCTGAAATATAGTTTACAATATCACAATGTTCTTCAATGCCAGTTTTTATACACAGTGTTCTACAAAATTCTTGCATTAGGAATGGACTCCCATATGCAGCACATGTTAATTTTCTAATGAGGCGATTTTTCACACTAACATTAAGTGCAGAAAAGCCTCTCATGGCTATTTCTTACAATTCGCCTTCACTCCAAATTGGCATTTCAATATTTTCTATCCGACCAGTCATTTCACGTTCTACTTCTACCCTGTGATGCCTTTATTTTTCGTTGCTTCATAATAATTTCTCCAAATGAACTTACTTTTTGACCAGTAATTATTTATTATCAAAATTTTCACTAAATTGATTTCAATGTTTCTTCAATAGATAATTTTAGGATAACTTCCCATTATTGCTATAACATGATTATCAGTCATATACCTAACGGGAATTAAATAAGAATGTCCAATCTACCTTTTATCCAATGCCTTCATCTCTATAAAATCATCAGCAAATTGATTACCGCATCTGGTTAATTCACCCATAACTCGTTGAATGCCATAATCACTCTCATACCAATTATCTTTCGTAATGCCATATCCAGGGATAGGAGAAATAAGAAAATTGGTATCAGGAAACGCTAGCTGATAAAACATGAGGCTCCGTCTGGCATGAAAAGCTTTACAAATAAGAATTGCTTTATTTATGCAAAGTTTATTCTCTTCTGCAACCTGCCGGGCAAAAAGTGCGTTTTCCTTCGTATATGATGACTTGTTTTCGCCATAAATGGCAGAGGAAGGAATATCATTTTTAAGAAGTACATCCATAAAAAAATCAAACTCTGTTTCATATGATTTATTGTAAATCTCTGCTTTTGATCTTGGGCCTGGAAACTTCCCGGTTTTTATACTTACACCACCGGAAATTAAAACTACAGGAGCATATTTCTGTTTCCATAATTCTGCTGCCTTTTCCCCTAATTCCGGATGTGAACCACCTACAATCATAATAGCATCTGACTTTTCTAAATTATTCTCAACGAAAATGAAATTACCAATATCATCAATCATACTTTTAAACATGTATTTACCTCAAAATATCAAATATACCCCAATCTCATAATATCCATCCGGCATTTAGTCGTTAATAAATAATTTGAAATAATGAGATGGGGTATTGCTTAACTTTTTAATTACCTGTAACCTTTCATTAAATATCATCAATATGCCTGAAAGTACCAATCAGCTTTTTAGGCAATATATTTCTTCGATATCATCTTCATCCCCACAGGTTTCGCCCGTTGAAACAAATCCAAACTTCTCATATATATGCTTACCCCTGCTATTATTCGGAGCGGTGCTAAGATATATTTCTTTACACTTAAAATGACTAAACATAAAATCGACAATAGCCTTTAGTGCTCCCGCTCCATACCCCAATCCCTGATAACGTTGAGCAATCATAAAACGGCAAAGTTCATAAGCTTCCATTTCTTTACTATATCCAAACATAGTAAAGCCGATAAGCGTATCATCCTTTGCAATTCCTTTTATTATCCATCCCTTTTCATAGACGGACTGGGCAATAGAAAATGCGTTTGGCGCCACAAACTCAGCGCCTTCTTTTCCAGGGTGTAAAAAACATATTTCCTCCCAGTTATCCGCTGTTATATCAATCAGCTTTATATTGTCCATATTGCGTACATCCTTTCACAAATTATAAAGCATATCTATGTGCCATCTCACCAAAGGTTTCCTGTCTCACAGCAAACCAAAAAGTGAGTTTGGCACATCTTATGCTATTTATTTTTCAACCTGATTGGAATAAACGTTTCCATTTGAGCCCAGCCCTGGGCCTTAATGATTTCAGCAGGTGTAATTATATGCCCCATGGCATAATGATTCGGGCGGACATCCAATTCCAGAATTTCCGAGTCTTCAATATATTTCAGAGCTTCATTATACAATCTTCCGTTGGTTTCTTCATCCCCATCCTTATAGGCATAGGTTAAGTAATAACCTCCATCAAAAGCAATCACTTCGTTTCCGCCATCATCCATGTCTTCGCTTAAAGCCCACATCCAGACCATTCCCTGCTGTTCTTCATCATAGTACAAAAAATCCCGCGGCAGAAAACTGTCTCTGTCCGATGGCTGGATTGCCGAAAAATACTTGTCGAATTTCCCCAAGGTACCTTCCGGAGAAAAGTCAAAATTTTTATCTGCACCGGACGATGCCGCTTTAAATGAGGGTAAAGATGTAATTCTAAATTCCATTGTAAATCCTCCTTAATTAAAATAATCTGATTTCAAACCTCTTACTATGCCGTTATATCGTTAACATAATATAAGCTACTTAACTTCCCGTATTCCTCATTCTTTAATGTTAAATTCCCTATTAAATTTCTAACTCTTAGCAACAGTTAACTAATTTCAATTATTAGTCCCCTAATATAAATTGCAATTTAATCTATTTCCTTAATTGATTTATCTTCTCTACTTCTCTTCAAAATAGAACGGGTTTTTTATTATATCTTTGTCAAATGCTTTTATTGCCATTCTATACATTGCTTTTGCATGAATCCGGTCATGCCAAAGAAAACGTCTTAGAACTTTTCTCAAGGACCACATTTCATTGCAGCTTCCTTCAATCACCTTATTATCCAGATAACCTGTCTGCCTTTCGACTTCATTCAGTGCAAATATTCTATTTTGTAAAATATCTTCTTTATTTTCTATCCGGGCACCTATTTCACCAACATAGTAGCTGGTTACGTTATTCGTATGTACATACATTTCAGCTGCAGTCCTTGGAACAGAACCATAAAAAGTTTTTCTCGCACTTAATACGCTATAATTCTTATTTGGTATCGAATTATAAAGTTCATTAAAATCTTTTGCTGACTTTATAACAAGCTGTTTCAAAATTTCATATTCTTCCCTGGTAAGCGGCACTTTCTCTGTTTCGAATATGATATCGGAGTCCGCATCGCAGATATTTAAATCACTTATCTTTTCCTGCACGATGAAAGGCTCATATTTTTCTTCTAAGCTTGCCTTGCTTTCTGTTCTCCACTTTAAATATTGTTTTATTTCAATTTCAAATTTACTCATTGCTTCTTCTTTTGATTTCCCGCGGGTAAAGGCTCCGCAATAATTTTCCGCATACAGCAAGAAACCATCTTGATTATATTCCATTACTACCTTAATCTGCCCTGCCAAGGTAACCTCCAGCTTACTTTCTCTGTATTCCATAATGTTACTTTTTTCTGTTAGTATACTCCAATTATAACCATATTTCCAGAAAATTCTGCTAAAACAAAGAACCAGCTTAAAGCTGGTTCTCCTGGGGGACGTTTTCTTCGAGATTTTCGCAGATTTTAGTAAGTATCCGCCGGAATATTTCCATCTCTTCCTCTGAAATATCCTTTCTTAAGATACTTTCAAATTGAATAAACATTTCGTGAATTACTGACGCCTTTTCTCTGCCCTTTTCTGTCAGGCAAATGATGACGGAGCGCCTGCTTTCCGGGTTCATTTCCCGTTTCAGCAGACCCATTTTTTCCAGATTATCGATGTTTCGTGACATCGTGGTGGTATCCATGTGGCAGCGGCTGGAAAGCTCTTTCTGGTTTAAGCGGTCTTCTTTTAAAAGAGTATTTAAGATTCCGGCCTGCCCCTGTCCGGGCGTCAGCCCATTGGACGAGAGCACTGGTGAAAGCAGCTGTTTTCTTGCCCTTTCCGCACGGATAAAAAGTTCCCTTACATTACTTTTCATTGTGTTTACTCCTTTTCTGATAATACCTGTTTAATCCAGTTCAAATTGTCCTGTGTAAAGTTTATAGTAACGGCCCTTTTGTGTCAACAGTTCTTCGTGGTCGCCCCGCTCAATCACCTTTCCTTTTTCCAGAACCAGAATTGCCTTGGAGTTGCGGACGGTGGAAAGCCTGTGGGCAATGACAAATACCGTTCGGTTTTCCATTAAGGTATCCATGCCCTTTTCGATTAATTTCTCCGTCCGGGTGTCAATGGAGCTTGTGGCTTCATCCATTACCAATACGGGGGGCTGGGAAATGGCTGCTCTGGCAATGGCCAATAGCTGCCTTTGCCCCTGGGATAAATTAGCCCCGTCACTTTCCAAAAGAGTGTCATAGCCATTTGGCAGTCTCTTAATAAAGGAATGGGCATTGGCCAGCCTGGCAGCCTTCACGATATCTTCCTCGCTTGCCTGAAGCCTTCCGTAGCGGATATTGTCGGCTATGGTTCCCGTAAACAAATGGGTATCCTGAATGATCAGGGAAATAGAGCGCCTTAAGTCCGCCTTTTTGATATCCCTGATATCCAGTCCGTCATAGGTAATCTGCCCTTCCGAAATTTCATAAAAGCGGTTGATCAGATTGATAATAGTGGTCTTTCCTGCCCCGGTGGAACCTACGAATGCAATCTTCTGACCGGGCTTTGCAAAGAGATTGATACCATTTAAGATAGTATGTTCCTTTGTGTAACCGAATACAACATCCTGAAAACGTACATCTCCTTTTAAGGGCACATAGGTAAAGCCGTCCATTTCCCCCGGAACCTTCCAGGCAAAATCACCAGTATAGGTATCGCTTTCATGAAGAGTGCCATCGGCTTCTTTCCTGACTTTTCTTAAAGTAATTACTCCTTCGTCGATTTCATGCTCTTCCTCCATCATGGAAAATATCTTCTCCGCACTGGCCAAAGCTACCATCAGGAAATTTATCTGTATTGTAAACTGGTTCATTGGCATTGCACTTTGTCTTACATAGACCAGATAAGAAGCCAGAGTACCGATATCCGTCAGGCCAGCCAGGGCAAATAAACCTCCGACGCAGGCAGAAAGCGCATAATTAATATACGACAGGGATACAATGGTGGGAATGGTCTTTGCCGTATAGGTAAAGGCTTTGGTGGAAGCTTCTCTCAGCTTTTCATTCAGCTCATTGAATTTCCGAAAGTCCTGTGCTTCATGGTTAAAGATTTTCTCTACCTTCTGCCCTGCCACCATCTCCTCCACATAACCATTAATGGCTCCCAGATTCTTTTGCTGGGCCGTAAAGTACTTTTTGCTCAATTTCCCGTTATGCCGGATGTACAAAAGCATAAGCGCCAGGAATATAATTACGATAATGGACAGCTGCCAGCTTAAGACAAGGAGCATGATAACTGTGCCCACCGAGGTTATAAAGCTTTGAATCAGCAGGGTAAAGCTATTATTCAGGGCTTCTGAAATGGTATCCACATCATTTGTAAAATGACTCATCAAATCCCCATGGGTATGGGTATCAAAATAGTTCAGCGGAAGCTGCTCCGTATGTTCGAACAAATCGCTTCTGATTTCCGATACTACCTTTTGGGATATATGAACCATAATTTTATTATAGAAAAAGCATGCCAGGACTCCGGCTCCGTAAATAATCCCCATAATAACGATCATTTTTATCAATCCCGGTATATCTCCCGGAATGATATAATCATTTACCACTGCTTTTAATAAATAGGTACCTGCAATGCCGGAAGCGGAACTGATGCATACAAACACCGTAATAAAAAACAGGGAAAGCTTATGGCGTCCTAAATAGCGGAGCAATTGCAGCAGGGTCTTTTTCGCATTTTTCGGTTTTGCATGGGACATTGTCTTTGCCATTATAAATTACCTCCTTGCTGCTGGGAATAATAAATATCCTGGTAAATTTCATTTTCCGCCAGCAGGGTCTTATGGGTGCCGACGGCATTTATTTTGCCGTCATCCAGAATCAGTATCTGGTCCGCATCCATAATGGAGGTAATCCGCTGGGCAACTATGATTTTTGTCATGCCCGGCAGTTCCTTTGCCAGCCCTTCCTTAATCTTAGCTTCCGTTGCCGTATCCACGGCACTGGTGGAATCATCCAGAATCAGTACTTTGGGTGCCTTCAGAATGGCTCTGGCAATACACAGGCGCTGCTTCTGTCCGCCGGATACGTTAACACCACCCTGCCCCAGCTCCGTATCATATCCCTTCTCCAGCCGGTCAATGAATTCATCCACACAGGCAATATGGCAGGCACTCTCTATTTCTTCCACGGTGGCATCCTCTTTGCCCCATAAGAGGTTTTCCTTTACCGTACCGGAAAACAGGGTGTTCTTCTGGAGCACCATGGCGATGGAATCCCTTAAATGTCTTTGGGTGTATTCATAAATCGGATGTCCGTCAATGAAGATATTTCCGGAGGTCACATCGTAGAGCCTTGGAATCAACTGCACCAGCGTGCTCTTGGATGAGCCCGTTGGCCCCAGGATACCGATGGTCTGCCCGGATTCTATAGAAAAGGAAATATCGGAGAGTACATACTCCCTGGCAGATTCCTTATATTTAAAATACACATGGTCAAAGGAGAGGCTGCCGCTTTTCATTTCGAGCTCCTTTGCAGGACCGTTAGTAATGCTCCTGCCGCCGGTTATGATTGAACCCTTGGTAATGGCCGGATTATTAGTAAGAGTCCTGTCGCAGGCAACAGCTATGTCATCAAGGACGGCCGGGCCTCCAGTAATACTCCTGTCTTCGGTTATGGCCCTGTCATCGGTTATGTCCGGCTCCTCCTCCAGCACTTCCGAGATTCGCTTCCAGGAGGTCAGGGAACGTGTAAACAGCAGGAACACATTGGAAAACATCATCAGGGAATTTAACACCTGCAGAACATAGCTTAAAAAACTGGTAAGGCTTCCCACCTTCATATCTCCAATTGCCACAAGATTTCCGCCGAACCAGAGAATACTTAAAATCGTACCATACATAACAAATTGGAAAGCCGGCATGTTGAGCACCGCCAGGGAGAATGCTTTTTCGGAAGTATTTTTCAGATTCTGGTTTACTTCTTCAAATTTGGTTATTTCATAATCTTCTCTGACATAGGCCTTTACCACCCGGATTGCCGCCAGATTTTCCTGAATAATACGGTTAACATAGTCAACGGCACTTTGCATCCTGGCATACAGCGGACGGACATTTTTTACAATGAAAAATAATACGATGCCAAGAATCGGCGCTGCAATCAGAAATACCACCGCCAGAGCCCCATTGATCCGAAAGGACAGGAAAATAGCAATAAACATCATCACCGGTGAGCGGAATCCCGGCCTCATACCGTTTGTGATGGAATTCTGAATGGTCGTAACATCGCTGGTAAGTCTTGTAACAAGGGATGGAGTACTGAATTTATCCGTATTGGAAAAAGAAAAGGTCTGCATTTTCTGAAATTCTGCCGCCCTGATAGATGCTCCGATGCCATTTCCGCAGGCCGCGGTAAACCTGGCATATAAATTTCCCAGAAATAATGAGATAACAGCACAGACTACCATTTGAAGACCCTTCAACAAAATATAGGATCTATCCCGATTTGCTATACCCACATCAATGATGTCAGCCATAATCATGGGAATAATCAGTTCAAATACCGTCTCCGCTTCAATACAAATAATGGCCAGAATCAGCTCTTTTTTATAGCCTCTGGCATAGACTAAAAATTTCTTCATATTTACCCCCATGCATATCACAAGCCTGCTTGCGATACTGCTTAAATAGAAATTTGAAACATACAATGCATTATTCGCACTAACAGTCATGCCTTCCCAACGCGCCGCAAGATTGGGCCGAGGATTTCGCAGGCACAATCTTGAGTATGAATTATGTCTTTTAATAATTCACAAATTTCTAATAGTTGCCGTTGCAATTGTTGCATGTGCATTTATTGTAATCGCAACTATTTTAATCCTATCATTTCGGGAAGTCAAGTGTAAAAACAGAGAAAATCTTCCTTTTAACATCCAGGTAAATAGAAAAGGCCACAGCACAACCTAAGTCATCATGCTATGGCCATTTTTATATTTCTATACCAAATTACTATTCAGACAGCACCCCGGCAATCTTTAATTAGTATAGCAAACTGCGGCATCTCCAACAAATACTGCGTTTCCATGCCAGCCGAAAGCCGGATTAAAAGGATTCCCTGATGCGGTTAATAGTCCTGTAAATATAATCAAAGCAATCCTTATCAAAGGGAGAACGAAGCCCGCATTGCTTTATTATCTCAGGGAAGGTCAAGGTCCCTGCTTTCTGTAAAAAGGAGATATAACGGTTCCAGGCACTGTCCATATCCTCCAGGGATTCCGCAAAGAACTGGAATGCAAGAGTCTGGGCCAGGGCATAGTCAATTAAGTAAAAGGGCATGGCATAGATTACCATGGTATTCTGCCACATACATCCCCAGCTCTCAAAGGGAACATCCGAATAATCAATATAGGGGTTGTATTTCCTGTACATTTCTTCATACACCTTGTTCCGCTCTTCTGCCGTCATATCCGGATTATCATAAACCAGATGCTGGAATTCATCTCCAATGCAGATAGAACTGATAAAATAAGCCATATACTCCAATTTTTTCTGATGGTATTTTTTTGTATTATATTCATCAAAAAACAGATGATCCAACCCGCTGGTAAGCAGCTCCATGGCCTTAGAATGGGTTTCTGCCATTTCCAGTCCAATGGGATTTCTGGAAGCTCCTATGATATCCGTTCTGTCATAAGCCAGCTTCCCTGCAAAGGAATGTCCGAATTCATGGGTAAATACCTCCAAATCCGTATCCTTGCCGTTAAAGCGCCCGAAGATAAAATTCTCCCGATAGCCTGTGAGATCTTCACTAAAACCGTCAGAGGGTGCCTTACCGGGGCGGTCAAATAAATCCATCAGCTCATTTTCTACTAAGAAATCAATATATTCGCCGGTTTCTTTGCTGAGGGAATGAAACATTTCCACGCCGGCTGCTATAAAATCACTGTTTTTAACCTTCAATTCAGGACTGCCGTCTTTAAACCGAAGAGGTGAATCATAAATACGGAAGGTTGGTACTTCCAGACGTTTCCGTTGTCCCTCCTTCAGCTCTGCCACAAAAGGAACCCATTTTTTATGTACCTCCTGACGGAAGGCTTCAATATCCGAACGGCCGTACCCGATTCTGCCTCTAAGGATGTAAGCAAGCTCCGTATAACTTTGAAATCCCAGCACTCTGGCCTGTTGTGTACGGTTCGTAACCAATTTATCGAATATCCCTTCCAGCTCTTCCCGATGCTCATAGAACCAGTGGTTATAGGTAAACATAGCTTCACGGCGTTCATCCCGGTCAATCGCATCAAAATAGCCTGCCACCTTTGACAAAGGAACCTCTTCTCCTTTATAGTTAATCGCTGCGGAGCCCACAAGCTGTGCATAACTCGTAATCAGCTCATTTTCTTCCGCCATTAGCGGCAGTATAGTTTCGTTAATAACCTTAGCCTCCAACTCCCATTTGGAGAATACCGCGCTGCCCATGCCCGCCCTCAGTTCTTCATGATAGGGAGAGGTTACCACTGCCTGATGGATTTTCGAGTCCAGCTCCTGTATAGCCGGAAGCTCCTTATCCCAGAATTGCTGCTCCGCACTGAAGAATTCATTGTTGACATTCAGAAAATAACGTATTGTAATCAGTTCCTGCATTGTCATTGCTTCGTATAATTTCTTTTCATAATCCCTGTAGAGCTCCTTCAGTTCTTTTCCGCAGGAAGCATGCTGAATGCGTTCCAAATACTCATTTATAGCGGCCTTCAGCTTCTCCACATCCGGTCTTACATATTCCATTTGGCTAAACTTTACACCTTTTTGAACCTCTGACATACTGTTTCTCCTTATTGAAAATTTATTGGTAAAGGTTAAAATAAGCTTTATTTTAACGATACACAAAAATCACTTATTCGCTATTATAATTGATAATTTCTGGAATATCCACCATTAAATTTGAAGCCTGCTTATAAAAAGTTCGAATCCGTTCATTTTCAGTTTATTTAACCTCAACTCCCAAAAACCGTGCCAGGGCCGCTGCCTGATAGGTATCTACAATAGCTCCGGACAGCTCTTTATAACTATCGGACAGTATTATCCCATCTATTCGGCTTTCCCTGAAATCCATTCCCTTTAGGGGAGTCTTGAAAAAGTCACAATTATTTAAGGTCACATCACGAAGCTCCAACTCCTTTAGAATGCATTCTGCAAATGTAGCACTGCTGAAATCGGAGGAAGTTATGATTACCTTCTGTAATTTAGAATGCTCCAGATTGGAATAGCTGAAATTCACATCATGAAAAAGCACATGCTTGATGGTCGAATTCTGAAATTTACTCCCAACACCCTTACAGGAGAGAAATTCCACCTGGTTAAAATAACCGTTTTCAAAGGTGCAGTTGGATATATCACAATACTTAAAATATACATTTGTAAAGCCCGATTTGTTAAAGCTGCAATTCAACAGCCTGCAGTTATTGAATTCAACACAGCTGTAATCGATGCCTGACAGGTCTTCGTCGGTTATGTAATCCGAGGAAAACAACAGCCTTTCTGCTGCCAGCTCCTGGGCCTGCAGCTCTATTATTTGATTAACGATTGGTCCTGCTTCTCTTAGATTGGCTGTTTGGGGTTGATTTATCTTCATTTTCTTCTTCTCCTAATACTATGATTAAAAACTTTTCTGATAAATTGCCATGGTAGTAAGCGTCTTACAGCTCTTCTCCATTTATGACGGTGCATTTTCCTCTTCTGCTTCCAAATCAAGTCTATAAGTGTACTGCTCATATACAATATCCGTCAGGCGCTTCTGAAAGGTGCCCTCTTTTACAATATAAAAGCCAAGCTTTTTTAAGACTGCATTGGAACCAACATTTTCCCTGGCAACGTCAGCTGTAAATTTTCGTCCGCCATTCTTATATCCAAAAGCAATCAGTGCTTTTATCATTTCTGCTGCATAGCCCTGGCGCCAGTATTTTTTATGTACGCAATAGCCTAAATCCCAATGCTTTTGGTCATCGCCGGGAACAGCACTGCAGGTACCGATATAATCCCCGTTTTCTTTCGAGACAGCAATAAACGGATACCAACCCTCCTGCTTTTCGATTCCCTTTGCAAAATTCAATTCCGCTTCATCTGCTTTTTCACGGGGAGGGTCGGATAAATATTTTCCCATCTCATCATCCAGCCAGATGCTGAGACAGAACGGTCCGTCTTCCTCCTGTGTGCTTCTGATAATTAAACGCTCTGTTACGATATCCTTTGTTGTCATTGCAAAAACCTCTTATACATAATATTTTATAATGCCGCCATTGCAAACGGCTTTGAAACCAATGATTATAGTTGGTTTGTATTAGCTCTCTTTATATGTTTCTAAATAAATATTGGAATGTGTTTTCCACACTCTGATATTTTTTAGAGACCTTTATAACATTATAAATTATATTATAAATTTTTCAAATAGAAAGCCGTTATTCAACAATAAAAAAATCCATTACAAATCGAATAAAAGCCGTTACGCAGTCTTCCTGTAACGGCTTTTATCAATCACCTATTCTCTTTGCTTTGTGTTTCCATAAGTGCATTTAATGTTAGTCAATGCAATAAAATATTCCTTCATACAGTATTTGCTAATTGACATTTACCTGATTCACCAGTTCTTCTGAATTTGATGCTATTACCTGAATTGTGCCCGCCACTTCTTCTATAGCAGCTGCCAGGTTGGTTGAAATTTCTCCTAAGCTGTTAAAAGAATCCGTTATGCTCTTCATATTACATTCCATTTCAGATAGTTCGTCCGTAATACTTTTTGATGACTCTTCGCTTAGTGATGATAGCTTTCTCATCTCCTGGGCTATTACGGAAAATCCCTTACCCTGTTCCCCAGCTCTGGCAGCTTCTATGGCTGTATTTATCCCCAGCATATTGGTCTGTTTCGACAGGTTTTCGATTAATTCTATGAATTTACCGCTTTCTTTAATACCTTCCATGGTCACATCGGTTTTTTCAATTAAAAAAATGATGTTTTCAGAAAGCCTGGAAGCATCCTTTGCAATCCCTTCAATGGTATTACCGATAGCCTCCAGAGCCTTCCTGATTTCTATGGAAATATTCTGCACGATTCCTTCCCTTTCAGTGTTCCTGACTAAACTGAATGAACCTATGACTTCATCCCCGGAATTCAGGATTGGCACCGTGATAATCTTTCTGTCAATTCCCTGCACTTCTTTTGACAGGCTGAAGCGAACTGTTTTTTTATCCCTTCTGATAGCAGACCTTGATACATTCTCTTCGATTTTATCACCAACCTTATACGGCATCTCCAGGCCTTTATCACATGAAATATACAGAAACTCCTTATTATCTTCCACCGTAATGGCAGTACCGGCATCAAAAAGCTCCTTTATAAACGGAGCCGCCTGAATTAATGAATGTAAAACCTCTTCCATAAAAACCTCCTGACTAATTATTCAATCCCTCTAATAAATTATTATCTGTCCAGTTTATTGATTTATTTTAAGTACCTTTACCACTCTGTACCTCAGCCCCTCTAAATACTTCCGGGTCCTATATAGTCACAATCAACAGGAAATACCTGCCACAATTTAAGCAGGTATTTCCTGTTCCTTACATTTGATCCATCCATTTCAGACAAAGTTCAGTCCAATAGTTCATACTTAGCCCCAGTATTTCTTCTTCTGCCTTTACAGACGTATCACACAAGCTTAAACCATGAGAACCGTTGCCAAACATATGAAGTTCACAGGGAACTCCCAATTCGTACAGGCGGCTTGCAAGCATAGTTAAATCAGTAGCTGGAATTATGCTGTCCTGGCAGCTTCCCCATATGAAAACAGGAGGTAAATCTTTATGTAGATATTGCAACAGATTCAGGCTCTCTGCCTCCTTATCACTGATGTTTTCGTGACCGATTAAAATCTCACGGATACCAGGCCCTCTAAAATCCGGCATGAGCTCCATGTCCATAAGTTTTATTAATTCATCAGGAATTTTATTCTCTTCACGCTTGGGATGTAAAGTTACCGCCGGATAACCCAGAATGATTCGCTCCGGCCTTACACTTTCATATGACAGCCCGATATCGGAGGTTATGACCGGCGAATTCGCATAGATTGCCAAGCTTAGAGCCAGATTTCCTCCGGCAGAAAAACCAGCAACTGAAATTCCATCCTGTATCAGCCATTCTTCCTTCTTTTCCTTCACTATACTAACCGCTCTTGCCAATTCACAAAGTGCCGTTGGAAACGGATGGTCTATTTTTACGCTGTAATCTATTACAAAGGCATGATAACCGTGACGGTTAAAAAATAAAGCTACGGGTTCTCCTTCGTTTTTAGAGACCATCGTATATCCGCCTCCCGGGCAGATTATCACCGCCGGCTTTTTTAAACCCTTGCGTTCATATTCTCCATCATCCAATATATAAGTTGTCATGGTTGCCTTTGTTGTATCCGATAGTTTAATTTTCTGATGAATCATATTATTTACTCCTGCTATTACGTATTTTTTAAATAATTATTTCTGGAAAAAAGCTGAACAAGCTGCTGCCAATTCGTAGTACATCCCATAAATACTACTATAAATAAGCCTAAAATTATGTTATTCAGGGAAGAGGGCATTCCATACAGGTTCAAGCCCTTTGAAAAGATTCCCATAGTTACTGTTCCTGCAAAGATTCCAAGAGCCATATTGGAAAACCTTGATAAATATAATCCCACGAGCACTGCTCCCATAGAGCTGAACATAAGATAGGTAGAGCTTAAATTTGATTCCGGGGCTACCACTGCTTTTGATGCATTAAGAAGAGAGGCAATACCGATCAATACCCCTACAACCAGGTAGGTCAATACTATATTCTTCTTTTCTTTCACACCATTGTTTACGGCCAATACCGCATTATTTCCCAAGCTTCGGGAATCAAATCCAAACTTGGTATATTTCATTAAAGCCCAGAAAAATATCAATACGACTGCCAGTACGATGTAGCAATAGGGCTGTGTTGCCAGGATTGACAGCTTCGGATACATAAATAACCGTACGCCGCTTCCGTCAAAGAGCAATCCGCTGAGAGATTCATATAGCATAACAATCCCAAGAGAAACAATCATCGTAGGCACTCTGAAAATCAGATATATAATGCCTTCGAATACTGACAGCACAACAGCAATTCCAATACTTAGGACAAACAGCATCCCTAGTCCCATATGATGATTAATTGCAATATTTCCGGCAATTATCGCTGTTAATACCATAATAGCTCCTACTCCAAAATCCCAGCGGCCTCCCGATAAGGGCAGAGCTACGGAGAGGGCAATTATAGTGGTCAGGGCAGAGGTCTGAAAAATATCCTTCATACTTGCCTGCGTAACAAACAGATTACTTTCTCCGCCCTTTAACTGAATAAGCAAAGCAAATACCACCCATAAACTGATTGGAAAAATAAATGTCTTAATCAGAATATTTATTTGTTTCTTCATTTGATTCTTCATAATACTCACTTTCCTTGCAGGTATTTAACACTAATCCACATGCATATTGCAGGCAGGATACCTGCCTGCAATACTGCTTAAATAGAAGGATTAAAAATGCAACCCATTTTTCAATCTAATTCCGTGCGGCCTTAATATCCTTTACGCTTCTTGATATGATAGCTGACAGCTCCTTATATGAGCTGCTTCCGCCATATACTTTCATAACACTCTTAAGCTCCTCCGCTGTTACGGAGCATTTTGTAAAGTCATTGCCAATCGTAGTTAAGATATATGTCTCAAAATCATTCAGCTCGTCTGTATTGGTAAAAGTGGGATAGTTGATTGTGCCATTCATTTCAAACCCACTTGTGCTATTGGTCTTCCAATTGTCTCCGTTTACCGCATCAAACATTAATGCAAATAAATACGCTACTGATTGTACATAATTGTTGGTTCCGCCAATAATTAAAGTTCCGTCCTCCAGGTATTGTCTTGAGGATTCGTTATATCCCAGGGATGCCATCTTAATTGCTCCTGCTCCATTGTTTTTGCTGCTCCAGAGTCTTCCTGCTTCATTAATGGAGGGAAGTACCATATCCATTCCGGAGCTTAATCCAAAGATAGTGTCCATATCGGTATACTGTGCAATATATGCCTTGGTATCATCTCCTACGGTTGCAAATCCTGCTTCTGCCGGAAGAGTCTTGGTATCCTTATTGGGGCAGAATTCCACACCTGCCTGTTTTAAAGCTTCCGTAAATCCCTGGCAGATTGTGATTGAATCTGTAAAAGCATAGGTGGGAAATGAAATGGCTCCGACTTTTTTTGCTCCGGATGCTGCTACAGCATTTCCATAGGTCTTACCTAACTCATACCCATGATCCGAACCAAATTGATAAATACCTCCTAAGAAATAGTCACTGTAATATAAATTTGACTGCTCCTGTGTTCCCCAGTTACCGTATTGATTGTACTTGCCATCCTTATCTGCCTCATCCTTGGCCTCGCCAAAGAGGATACCATAGTATACGCCGGCAGCATCGCACTTCTCCATTGCCTGTCCGATTACGGTATCATATCCGCTCATAATGGCATTCGCTCCCGTAGAGATTAATGCATCTACTGCTGCCAGATGTGCGTCATTATCATTTGCAGCTGCTGTCTGATAATCAAAGGTTACCGGAAAATTCTTAGCCAGATAATTATCACAGTAGTTCTTCAGTTCTTTCCCCTGGATATCCGTATAGTTGTATAAGATTACACCAATTTTTACCTTTTTTACCTTTGCATCCTTACCTGTTTCAGAAGCAGCTTTCGTTGGTCCTGCATCGCCGGCCCCTGTATTGCTTTTTGTTGAACAGCCTGTTAAGGCAAAAGACAGCATTAAAATACAGCCTAATATCAAAGTCAAAAATCTTTTCATATTCTTCTCCTTTTTAAATAAGCCTTACTTCGGCATTATTTTTAAATTACTACGTTGGGATGTTATAAAAATAATAGTTAAAAATACAATTGCTTTTATAAGTACGACCAGATTTGGATTCATACCTACAATGGTCAATCCTTTCAGCAGCAATACATATGTAAATGCTCCTACAACAGCGGAGCTGATACGGGTATTGGCTCCTCCGGACAAGGACATACCGCCAAGGACCACTACAACCAGCACATCCATTTCCAGTCCGCTTCCGGTTGACGATTGGACTTTACCCACTGCTCCAAGCTTAAACATTGCAGCAATGCCAACACTAATTCCGGCAACTGCATAACATAACATTTTGGTCAGATCAACCCGGATACCATTTTGTCCGGCTGCCAAGGCGTTATCCCCAATTGCTCTCGCCCCTTTTCCAGCCTTTGTGAAGTAAAACAGGATTGAAAGAACAATAATAAAGACAGCCATTAGAGCAATCATAAAAACATGCCCCTTCTTAAACAGATTCAGACTCACAGTAGCCACTGAAATACTGTCATTGGGAGTTTTCTGGCAGATATAGGTTACAAGGCCTCTGGCCGAGAACATAATTGCCAGGGAGGTAATGACCGCCATCAAGCCAAATTTATTCGTTACAATCGCATTAAATTCATAGCATATAATAGCTGTTATGACGGATGCCAATACTCCAGGCAGCAGAGACTGCGCCCCATTCATGACACTGACAGCAGCCAGGGAAGATAACGCAACAACAGCTCCTGACGAAATATCCATACCTCCATGGGCAAAAATAAATGTCATTCCAACACAAACAATAACCAGAGGGGTAACCATTTCCAGCATGGTATTCAGATTATAAGCACTGAACAGATTGCCCTTTGACCAGATACCAAATACTGTAATGACCAATACAAGTCCCAGCCACTGAACCAAGGTACTTTGATATTTTTTTATTCTTTTTATCATATTCCCTTCTCCTAAATCATGAATTCAATGACATCCGTATCACTTAAGGTCTCCGACCTGGGAAATTCCTTCGTGATTCTGCCATCCTTAAAAATAAGAATCCGGTCACTCATACCGATTAGCTCCGGTAATTCCTCTGAAATAATTACTATTGCAAAGCCTTGTTTCTTCAGATCATAAATCAGCTGATACATCGTAGTCTTAACCCCTACATCAACACCTCTTGTAGGACTGTCTAAAATCAAAACCTTGCTTTTGTTACCTATCAGCTTTCCAAAGGAGACCTTCTGCTTGTTACCGCCGGATAATTCCCTGACCAGCTGCTTACGGGATGAACTTTTTATCTTTAACAGGTCGATTTGCTCCACCGCAAATTTCTTCTCCTCACCGGGCAGGATAAAAAATTTGAGTTTTCGGATTAAATTCCAAGCAGAAATCGTCAAATTGTCCTGTATGCTTTCATTTAGTATTAAGGTTTCCGTATCCCGGTTTTTTGAGATATAGCCGACCTTTAATTTTCCTGCATGATATACGCTTTTCAACTTCTCTCCAAAAACCACCACATTGCCTTTTTTTGCTTTCTTAAGACCGGCTATTACCTGTCCCATTTCATGCATACCACTGCCGGACAGTCCTCCAAGGCCAAGAATTTCTCCCTCATGGATACAAAGAGAGACTCCCTTTAAGCCCTCTGCTAAAACATTCTCTGCCTCAACAACAACCCTGCCGCTTGTTTTTCCCTCATAATCAGTACGGTACAGGTGCTCTGCTAAGGTTCTTCCAACCATTGATTTTTTAATATAACTTTCCTCAAATTGTTCTTTCCATATTGTCTCGATTAATTTACCGTCTCTTAAAACAGTAAGACAATCACAGGTTTCCATCAACTCCGGAAGATCGTGAGATATAAAAAGGACTGCCTTTCCCTTTTCCTTCTGCTTTTTCATTATCTCGTATATTTTCTCCCGTCCGTCCTGTGACAATGCTGTAGTTGTTTCATCAATGATCAGCAGGTCAGGCTGATAATACAGTGCTTTTGCTATTTCTACTATTTTTCTTGTTTCAAAATTCAGGGAAGCCATAGGAGCAGTAACGTCGATGCTCTCCAGACCCACCATCTTAAGGGCCAGCTTTGCCTCACGGTTCAGCTGAGCGTTATTTACAAAGCCAAGCTTGCCAAAAGACTGTTCCTGTCCCAGAAATACATTTTCTGCAATGGACAGCATATCAATTGTATCCATCTCCTGTACAATCATAGAGATATGATTTGCTTTTGCATCCAGAGGGGATTTTGGAATGTACGGTTTACCGTTCAAATACAATTCACCGGAGGTGGCTTGATGGATTCCGCTAATAATCGATGAAACCGTTGATTTACCCGAGCCGTTTTCACCGATTAACCCATGAATTTCTCCTTCTCTTACCTGAAGGGAAACATGATCCAGGGCGGTTACTTCGCCAAACCTTTTTACAATATCCTTTACCTCTAAAAGTAATGTGTTATTCTTCATAATTTACCTCCAAGTTCCGGGAATAAATACTTCTACTTCTTCTCAGAACAAATAACTCTTAGCTTAAATGGGTACCCCATTTGCCGCAGAAAGGACATGGCTTTTTGCTTAAGTCAATTTTTGCATATTGCTCCATCAGTTTATGGCTGCTCATAATGCCTGCTCCTTTCCTGCTTCTGCATATAATATAACATAGCAATCAGTGTCCATCTATTCTGTATTTGTGATAATAAATGGTTGTTTTTTGCTATTTCAACATTATTTGCTGTATTGAAATATTTTTTACCTTATGCTATATTGTCCTTAAATCAGTAACCCTGTTGGTTCCAATCTCAGAAAAGGTGATCCTATGGTTAATAATTTTGAATATACTTTTATGGATAATGATTTTCCCGTGCGGATTTTTCTGCAAAATATAAACCATTTTAAATTACATTGGCATAATCATATTGAGATTTTATATGTACTGGACGGCTCCATTCGAATAACGACCAACGGAATTAATTTCAAGCTGGATAAGGGTCATATTTGCTATATTAACAGCGGCGTTATACACAGTACCAGCCGTGGGGATGAAGACAATCTGATCTTAACGATTCATATTACAGATTCCAAAAAGAGTGTTTTTTACAATTTTAAAGATATGAAATTCAATCACGAAAACTATTTAGACAATTTTCAAAAAAATATGGTTCCCTTGACTGATCTTCAGAATTTACTGTTAAAGATTTATATAGAATATAAGAATAGGCTTCCCGGTTATGAGAACATGATATTGAGCCACATTAATGCATGCTTTGCTATTATGATCCGGCACTATTATCTGGTACCAAAGGAGAAGGCCGACAATATTGCTGAGAATAATTTAAAGCGCTTTATTTTGATATTGGATTATATAAATGATCATTATACCGAAAAGCTGTCCCTTTATGATCTGTCCGAAAAAATGCATATGAATTATTATTATCTGTCACATTTTTTTAAAGATATTGCAGGCATTTCCTATCAGGAATATCTTAACGGATTACGCCTGAACCAGTCTGAAGTGCTATTAACAACCACGAAAAAGAACATAACCCAGATTGCATTGGAATGCGGTTTCCCCAACATAAAATCATTTACTAACATTTTTAAAATGAATTTGGGTATGTTACCGACTGCATACCGGAAAATGATGTTAAAGACTCTAATGAACTCCGATGGGGCTGATGGAGGGAATGTATTTTCTCAGGATAATGATTCAGATAATAGTATTCTAACTATTCCGGATGAAGTACGGCACCGGTTCCAGGAGGTGGAATAAATCCCTGTCCATCATTACGCAGCACCGTGATGAAACGATGAAATATATTCCCAATGAGTACAAAACTTCTGCCTGTATTATCTTTGACCACCATATCCGGCATTACCAGGCTGAGCTTGCCTGGGCAGAACAATCCATGAACAGAACGAAGGAGGCCGAAAATGTTGAAAACAAGAGTAATTGAAACCAATGAAGGAATTCAAAGCGAAGTAACCGTAGAAATGTTTGATGTATTTGCCCGCTGTATGCGCGACAAAGGCTGGAATGGTGTGGACGGCATGATTGCCTCCGGAATTAAAGGCGGTGATGTACTGGAGCTTGGCCCAGGTCCGGGCTATGTGGGGCTGGAGCTTGAAAGGAAGCTTCACCCGGACTCACTGACGGGATGTGAAATCAGCCCTGCCATGCTCCGTTTCGCAAGGAAAAATGCTGCCGATTATGGTATAGCAGCCCGGTATGTGCAGGGAAACTGCATGGAGATGCCCTTCGAGGACGAAAGCTTTGACAGTGTAATCTCCAATGGTTCCCTGCACGAATGGGAAAATCCAATCCGTGCCTTCAACGAGATTTTCCGCGTTCTCCGTACCGGAGGACGGTATTGCATCACCGATTTGCGCAGGGACATACATCCCCTCAAAAAGACTATGGTCTATTATTCCACCTCTCCAAAGGAAATGCGCCCCGGCTTTATCACCTCCCTGAACGCCGCCTATACCCTGTCAGAAATGACTGAGCTGCTGCGTAATTCCGCACTATGCAATGCTTCCGTAACGAGAGATTTTTTTGGCCTTTGTATTGCCGGAGAGAAATAATCAAATAATATATCCATATCCCCAGTCCGGATTAGGATATTCCATGCCGGTATCCCTTCTGGCAAGGTAGGTAAGAATAAATCTTAGCAGCTGGGTGTTAATATCCGGCATTATGCTAAGAATAACCCCACCTTCCATTATGGCTGCCAGTATACCCCCCGTAAAAGCTACTGCCAATCCGCTGCCGGATAAGGGATAGAAACCACCCTCAAGGGTCGGTACGATAATATTTTCGCCGGGTGCCGCAATATCGGGCTTTGGCAGGTTATTTGACGTGAAACCTCTGCCGGCACTCCCAGCCAGTGTATTGGTAACCGCATTGTAAGAAGTAACGGTAATTACCTGCGTAGCATTGCCCGGAATCGAAATGGTGGTGTTTGGATTAGAATTCAGAAAATAGGTATTGCCTGTAAGAAAATTTCGAATGGGAAGCCAGATATGGAAATTCGAAATTAATCCCACTCCTTCTTCCATCCGAAAACGCCAAACACCTTCTATCGTATTCCTAAACCGGAAGAGGAGCAGTTTTTTGACCGAATAAGTCTCATTCATAAACAAATCAACATACAGGGTCATTTCTTTGTATGTAACCACTGTATTATGGCTTGGAGGCAGGGATATGTCAATGTGGAAGACGGTTTCCCCAGACGGTGACAGAAGGAAAACATTCATAGTACTATGGATATTCGTCCATAATTCCATTGAAAAATCAGGATTATCTCCGCTGACATTTAATTCTGCCGTGGTATAGCTTTCATCGGAGGCTTTTATGCCATAATAATGAAGCTCCTGATTCCCTTCGTTCCCCACTGCCGCCGCAATACCCACTCCGGTGTTTTTTCCGCAATCCTCCAAATACACGCTCATGATATCCTGCCCGTCATGGGCTCCCTGGGAGGAGCTCAATCCTATACAGATAGCAATAGGTAGATTAAACCGTTCTGCAACCTGCAGCAAATACTTTACTCCCAGCATAATATCGTTCTGCTGATAGCAAATAGCTGTCTCCGGAATACCATAGAATTCCGTTAAATATGTTTTGGCCGGCTTCAGCTTCACAACAGCCAGCTCCGCATTAATGGCAATGCCGGAAAATGCGGAAGCATCCGGGTTACCTCCGGCTGCTATGGCAGCCATAGCTGTTCCTTCTCCTACATCATCCTTACTTGGCAGCACTTCCAGAGGATTTTCTTCTTTCAGGGCTTCCTCAATATCCTCGCTGGTATATTCTGTTCCGTATAAAAATCCTACGGGTGCCTTTTCCCGGATGTCGATTGTCTGATCCCAGATAGCTCTTATTTTTGTAGTATTATTGGCTTTTAAAAAGATTGGATTCGTATAGTCAATGCCAGTATCCACGATACCGATTAATATGCCGTTTCCTTTAATATCCGCCAATCCGAACTTCTGGACAGTATAAGCATAATCAATTATTTCATGACGGTAGGTAGTGATTCCATAACATTTCGGCATGGCTGAGTAGCCATAAATCTGCATTGTCTCCGGTGTAATATCCTCTGTAGGTATATGAATCACCGAAAATTGCTCGTTTATTTTCTGCACAGGAACTCCAAGGTTCTTCTTTTCTTCCTCACTCATTCTGGTAAAATCCACAATCAGATCTGCATACTCTTCACTTGTTATAACATTCTGTGTTCCATTATCCATCAATATTTGCTGTCCTCGCAGGGTTAGTAATATCTATGCTATTTTCAATTTGTTTATTCTTCCTGCCGGCAGGACCTCGGCTAAGAAAAGTAAAAACGCTGGTGAACGGAAAGCTGCTGTCACAGGTTACATAGCTAAAAAAATTAGCATAAAATGTACCTGACCCTATGGCAGTTTTGTAACATAGGGATATGCTGTAAATGAAAATATCATAAAAATATCTCCGGTCAAAAATCAGTCCGGAGATATTTCTTACCTAATTATCCCTATCCAACAAAATTCATTAATTCGCAATTGAACTTATCCTTTTCATCGTAAAAAAGCCCATGTCCGCTGTTTTCAAAGGTTATAAGCTTAGAGCCCTTAATTCCCTTATGCTGAGCAACTCCCAAAGGATATTTGCATACCTCGTCATGAATACCATGCATGATAAGTGTCGGAACGTTTACATACTGCATATCGTCAAATAAAGTCTCATAAAGCCAGGCACATGCCACATAAACGGTAGCCCAGCTTGCTGCCTCCAATCCCAGAGAAAGGAACCAGTGGGAGAAAGGCATTGTAATAGGCTTGTAAAAGAACATTTTTCCGAAATCCTGAAGCATTTTAGGGCGGTCCTTGTACGAACTGTCAATAATCTGAAGCACATCCTCTTCCTTTAATCCATAAGGAAAATTCGGCCTTTCTATAAGACTGGGAGCCGCTGCCGCACAGAGGACTAATTTGGACACACCGCAGCCTCTGTGCCTTGCCATATAGCGGATTGCCACAGCCCCTGCAGTTGAATGTCCAAGTAATGTGAGGTTCTTTAAATTCAGGGTTTCAATAACACAGCGGACATCATCCGCCGAGGTATCATAATCGTAGCCGTACACTGGTTTATCCGATTTTCCGAAGCCTCTGACATCCATGCCGATACAGCGGTATCCTTTTTGTATCAGTTCGTTATACTGGTATTCAAACAAATGGTGATTTCCAGGCCATCCATGCATAAATAAAATAGGTTTCTCCCCCTGGGGATTTATATCATTGATATAAATTCTAACACCGGGTTCTACGGTAATGTAATATTCCATATGCGCACCATTATTACTATTTTACTACCACAATATTCCAGTAATAAGAATTTGCCACAAATTATTATTCAGGTGCCATAAATTAATCTCAGTTCTCAGTTTTCGTCTATGTATAATCTTATACTCCAGGTAAACATTTTTAAAAATAATATTGACTTATGACACCCGAATCATTATCAGTATTAGCCCGCCAAACACCCTGCTTCCAATACCTAAGGCAGTTTGCACAAAATAGAAAGCTTCCTGCGCCTATGGAAATGTATTAGAAGTCCTTTTCTCTGAAGCTTTTGTGCTATATCCTCAAACAGATTGTCTGAGCCCACGAGTTATCTGTTTGAGGATATGTCCAGCACAAAAGCTTCAGAGAATTA
>JAEYPZ010000048.1:0-8012 GCA_023410275.1 Bacillota bacterium | reverse complement strand
CCCATACCCCTTTGACAGCGTAGGGTCTGGTATCTCCATTGTAGGTATAGGAATCGGAATCCTGATCGGTAGTGGTGACGAAATGAGCTGTAATCTCCGTCCCGTCAATTCCCTTCCAAAGGAAGGTGTCAAAGGGCAGACGGTTGGTATCATTCCAACTGATCTTGGTAGTCATGAATGCCTCCACTCCTGCCTTTTTCAGAATCTGGGGAAGTGCCCAGGAGTACCCGAAGACATCTGGAAGCCAGAGGAATTCACTCTCATATTCAAATTCATCCTGAAAGAAATTTTTACCCACAAGGATCTGCCTTACAATGGATTCGCCGCTTGCCAGGTTACAGTCGCACTCCACCCACATAGCTCCGGCAGGCTCCCATTAGCCTTCTTTCACACGCTTTTTAATGGTTTCATAAATATCCGGATAATCCTCCTTGATAAATTCATAAAGCTGAGCCTGGGACTGGAGAAAATGATAATGGTCATAGCGATCCATCATCCGATTTACCGTGGAAAAGGAACGGGCTGTCTTTTCTCTTGTATGACGAAGCCTCCACAGCCACGCCACATCGATATGGGTATGTCCCAGCATGCTGACCTGTATGTCCGGTTTTCCCTGTCCTTTCATCTTCCCGTTTAAGTATTCATATGCTTTACTGATGCTTTCATAAAAGCGTTCCGTACCCGGTTCTGTATAGTCAATGAAACCAAAGGCTTTTACAAGCATGTTCAGCATCCATTCTCTATACTCGTTGCCCGAATCTAAAATATCATAAGTTTCCAGCACATTTCTCGCCAGAAAGTAGAAATCATCGGTATCATGGTCAAGCACCCCGTATTGGGCACGAACCAGTTCCATAACCATGTTCTTTGGAACTCCGCCTCCGTTTAAGCCTGACCAAAGGCGGAATTTTAAATCCAGTAAAGCCCCGTTTTCTTTTACCTGAAAAAAGACTTCTTTGTGGTTTCCATCCACTCCCTGATATGGTCTGCCATTTAAATAAAGAAGACTTTCAAAATGGCTGTTATTACCGGTTCCTTCTGGAACGCCAAAATCAAAAATGCCGACAACCTCTTCCTCCATAAGTTCTGCTGGCACAGTAAGTCTGGTGCAAAGCCAGTTATACTGATCCCAGCCTTTCCACCGAAACCCCTGTTCAATTTCCACGGGTTCACCCACAGGCGTTCTGTTTCCAGTTATCCCATTGTCCTCATACCAGAAAATATGGTCAAAGCTATGCAGATTTTTGTATCTTAACTCTGCCAGTTCTTCAATGAGATGACAGATCCGGTCTCTGTTATGTAAATCAAATGGCATGGCAGCCTCCTAAAATCCCTCCGTAAGCAGAGTCGTATTCATCCACCAGATTCTTTGCAAGTGAATAGGAATTAACCAGCGGATGTAATGTCAGAGCTTTTACCGCAGTCTCCTTTGAATGGTTTTTAACCGCTTCTGCAGTGAGTTTTTCATACATTTTAATCATTCTGATGAGTAAATAGCAATGCTCCGGGACCTTCCCCACTTGCACAGGGACAATTCCATTTTTTGATACGCGGCAGGTCACCTCAATGACATCCTGATCCTCAAGTCCCTCAATACAGCCATTATTTTCAACAGATAATACCAGTTCATGCCCGTCTTCGCTTTGAAGACCTTCGATACAGTCCAGCATAACGCCTGCGTATCCCATACCATCCGGTACTTCCAGTTCACCCTTTTTAATGGTTTCTTTTTTATCGTGCCCGGTTTCAATGCTCATGTAGGATTCTTCCCGCAGTGCCATGTAGTAAAGGAACACCTGAAGCGCTGCCTCCGGTTCCTTTTCCAAATCCATCTGCTTTAACTCTTCCATCATCTTGTAGTTTACCAGCTCAATTGCTTTTCCTCTTGTCTCACCGGATTTCTTAATGTTATTAAGAGCCTTTTCCCTGTGATAATAATAGTAAAGATATTCATTTGGCAGATATCCGATTAGTCTTAAAAGCTCCGGATCAAAGATACTAAACTCCTGTACGCCCTTTAAAAATGATTCATCAGACAGCAGTTCCTGTAAAATCTCCCTTCCTTCCACTTTCACACTCTGGATCCATGACAAATGATTCAGTCCGAAAAATTCCACGGAAAGCTGTTCCTGTGTTACACCCAGTTGCTTTGCCATACGGTATTTTGTGCTGCTGGGAGCATCGCAGATTCCTATAATCCGATCATAACCTGCGCTTTTTAATGCCTGTGTCACCAGCCCCGAAGGATTGGTAAAATTAAAGATCCATGCATGAGGAGCATGGGTTTTTATCAGTTCGCAATATTCCATTAAAACAGGAATGGTACGGACAGCCATGGAAAAGCCTCCTGCTCCCGTTGTTTCCTGACCAATCACCCCGGCATTTAAGGCGATTTCCTCATCAATCACTCTGGAATGATCTCCTCCAGCACGGATTGTGGTTACAATATAATCCGCCCCTGATATTGCATTTACCGCATCATCAGAAGTGCTGACTGTTAAATCAAATCCTCGTCTGGCCACAACATAGCGGCACAGACTGCTGATGACCTTCAGCTTTTCCCTGTCAATATCATATAACACCACTTCATCTATATTTAATTTCTTATAACGATCGAGAAGACCGTTAATAAAAATGACTGTTCTTACTCCTGCTCCGCCGATTACTGTGATTTTCATTTAATCTTCTTCCTGCCTTTCTTCCTGTTGTTTCAAAAAATGATACAGCTCCTCATTAGACGGGAAGGCTGTATTGCCCCCATATGCAGTGACTGACATGGCACCGCAGGCATTGGCAATCCTTAAACACTGTTCCATGTCTTCGCCTTTTAAAAACCCGTAAACAAAGCCTGCATTAAAGGAATCACCGGCTCCGGTGGTATCAACCGCTTTTACCAGGTAGGGACGGGACAGGACAACCTCACCGTCTTTCGCGCCAATGGATCCGCTCTTTCCCCGTTTGATTACTGCTATGGTGCATTGTTTTGAAAACTCCACAGCAGCCTCTTTTGCACTCAGTCCTCTCGTATAATGAGCAGCTTCCGTCTCATTCATAAAAAGAATATCAATGAAAGGCAGCAATTCATAAATGCCCTCATACCACTCCCCTGTTTCATCCCAGCCCACGTCAAAGCTCACTGTGGCTGAACTGATTTCCCGGATCTTTTTCAGAAGCATTTGAAACTGATTGTGATTGCGGCTTCCGGCATAAGATGTCAGATGAATATGCGCCGCATTTTTTACTCCTTCAAAATCAATCTCCTCTAAATTCCATTCCTCATTGGTACCCCGGTAGGTGAGAAAGGAACGGTCTTTTTCATTGGTAAAGCTTAAGGATATTCCAGTTTTATTTTTTTGTGAGGTACGTAAAAAGGTGCAGTCTACGTGATTGTGAACAAGCTCCTCACGAAGCCATGCACCATGACAGTCCGCTCCCACACTTCCCTGAAAAGCCGGGGTTAACCCCAGCTTTCCAAGTCCCAGTGAAAAAAGCGCTGCTCCGCCGCCCGGATAAACACTCATGTCTTCTACCACATGCTCCTGACCGGCACCGGGAAACTGCTCCACTCCCGGTATTACAATATCAACATTTATATCTCCGTAAATAAATACATCCCACTTTTTTCCTGTCATTGAAACCTCCGTCTGTCAGCCCGACTTACTCTTTTACTGCTCCAATCATGGCTCCTTTTGTAAAATATTTCTGCACAAAGGGATACACACATAAAATGGGAACTGTTGTTATAACTACTGCCGCCATCTTAAGAGAATCCGAGGTGACAGAATTGGTATTCTGGGCAATTGCCTGAGCAACCGAAGTTATCTCTTTGTTTGCCATCGCCCTGGTCAGCATCTGCTGTAAAACGGTCTGTACCGGCCATAACCGGCTGCTTCTCATGTAGAACGCACCGGAAAACCAGTCATTCCAGTGATTCACCGCTGTATATAAACCTACCACAGCAATGACCGGTTTGCTTAAAGGCAGAACAATTCTGGTGAAAATTCCGAAATACCCGCAGCCGTCAAGCTTAGCTGACTCCTCCAGACTTTCCGGTATGCTTTCAAAAAAGGTTCTCATCATCAGTAAGTAAGTCACACTCACCAGACCCGGAACCACGTAAACACCAAAGTGATCCACCAGTCCCAGTTTATTGTACTGAATATAAGTGGGAATCATCCCTCCGCTGAACAGCATGGTAAAGGTAATCAGTATCGTAAGAAGCTTTCTGCCTGGCAGTCCCTTTTCTTTTAAGGCATAAGCGGCAAAGGAGGTCACCATTAAGCTGGCTGCTGTGCCAATCACAGTCCTGGCTATGGTAATCATATAGGCCTTGGTTAAGGTTCCATCCTTAAATACCTGTTTATAGTTATCCAGGGTGAAAAATCGGGGCCAGAAATAAATACCTCCTTTTGCCGCATCCTTTCCGTCATTAAAAGACAGAGCGACAATATTGAAACAGGGCAGAATGATGGCAAGACATAGCCCTATGACCACACAATAGATTAAAACCTGAATTATCTGATCCGATCTGCCTGATTTTATTTTACTGTGTCTGTTCACTACGCTTTTTGCTTTCATGTCTGAGCACCCTGCCCTTTCTTTCTCATAGCATTTTATTTTTTGTCAAAGCAGATAGCGGAAGGATCTTCTTTATAAAGTTGTGTTAAATACTCTACAAATTTATCATTTCCTGCTGCCTTTAACTGCTGGCGGAAGGATTCCACAATCTTCTTTACATCCTCATCTGTTCCTGCATAAACAGCCTGAACGATCATTTCCTTATAGTTAAGCAGAGACATCTGGGCTTTTACGTCTACCATAGAATCCGCTGATAAATACCCGGTTGCATTCAGTCCTGGAACCAGTCTGTAGGTGATTGGATAATCCTTTGCCACCTCAACGGCCCGTTTAAAGGTGTCGCTGGAATTGGCTCCCGGCCGGTTTTCTCCAAAGTTATTCATATTGTCTAAATTAGTCAGTACAAAGCTGAAGAATACGCAGCCTGTATATCCAAAGCCGGCGCCAATGTTATTAACCAGATAATCCTTGTCACCCTCGTTTAATTTCTTTAATGCCTCATCAGTAAGTACCGGTTTTCCGTCCTTCATCTCATAACTTTTTCCTTCTACGCCATACTGGCAGAGAAGCTGTCCTTCCGGTGTGGATAAATAATCAAAGAATTTTAAGATTTCTTCTGGTTTCTTTGCATCTGCAGAAATAGCCCATACGCCGTTCTGTTTCTTTCCATGTTCTACCTTTGCATTATTTCCGGTAATGTCATCTAACGGTCCAAGGGGAACCCAGTCTTCAGATGCATAAACAATATCCTGATAGTTATGTACATCTGCCATGATGGCGGAATTATGGGATCTGGAAACTTCTTCTGCACGGGTTCCATCCATGGTAAAGAACTCCGGATTCATCAGGCCTTCTGCCAACAGTTTTCTTAAGTAATTGATTTTTTCAAATACGTAATCCGTATCTGCCTCGTGCTTAATCACGCCGTTACTGTCTAAGTTGTAGCCATCGCTGACACCCCAGGTGAAGCCGGGCACAATGTATTGCAGTGTATCCGGAGATCCTCCCCAGTATTTCGGTCCCAGAGGAAAAACAGGATTGCCGTTGTCATCTTTAAAGTTCCCGTTTTTAATCTGTACTAACAGATCATAGAACTGATCCTGTGTTCTGATTTTAGACGGATCAATCCCAAGCTTATCTGCAATGGATTTCTGAATGTACATCCCGCCCCGGTATGCAGTCTCAGGATCATAAATTAAGGAACGGTCTTCTGAATCAATGGATAAAGGAAGAATATAAGCTGCTCCATTAAAATCCTTGCGGAACATGATGTTTTTTCTTGAATCGTCAGGTAAATATTTATCTTCCAGGTAATGGCTGTAAACTTTTGTATCCTTTAATAATCCGGAGACATCGGCAAACATTCCTTCCTTTGCTGCTTTTAAAAGAATTGGGAATTCTTTTCTTGTAGAATCATCCATATAAGAAAAAATCACATCCGGAATAGTTCCTGATGCCAGCTGTGCCGCCATAACATTGGAATCCTTGTCTCCCGGGGTATACTGGATGTCAAGTTTAATACCAGTGCGCTTTGTCAGTTCTTTCATAACCTCTGTATTGGCCAGATCCTTTGGCAGGCTGTTTCCGATATCATTCACATAAGCCTGTACTGTAATAGTCCGGTCCGCAATCCAGGTTTCCGGTTTTCCCGAATTATCGGAAGATGATGCGCTTTCCCCGCCTTTTGTCCCCTCATTTGCCTTTGAACTGCAGCCCGTTACTCCTGCTGCCCCCACTGCGACCACTAAAACTCCGGCTAGCAGCCGCTTCGTAATACTTTTCCTCATAAAATTACCTCCTCTTTCATCTTTTATTTACCAGAGACTGACTCCTGTAAATCGTTTTGATAACCGGTTGCATACTATTACCAGAATAAGTCCTACAATACCCTGAATGAGTCCTACTGCTGTTGCATAACCAAACTGACCATTCAGAAGCCCCATCTGCAGAACAAAGGTATCAAGTGTATCTGCAACCGACATGTTTCCGGGAGTCCGCAGTAAGTATATTTGTTCAAAACCTTTGGATAAAAGTCCTCCCACTCCCATTATAAAAAGTAAACCAATAGTACCTCTGATTCCCGGCAGTGTAATATGCCAGATCTTCTTTAACCTGGTGCAGCCGTCCATGCTTGCCGCCTCATAAAGAGCCGAATCCACGCCGCTGATTGCTGCCAGATAGATGATGGAATCCCATCCGATATTTCTCCATAAATCCATAGAGAATAACAGCTGAAAGAAATATTTCGGTTCCATTAAGAAAAATGTGCCAGGGTCCCCTCCCAGCTTTCCGATGAACTGATTTAATACCCCGATGTTGGGTGCCAGAATTCTCTGAAGCATGGTAACAATAATAACTGTGGATAAAAAGTGAGGCAGATACGTAATGGTCTGGCTGATCTTTTTGAATTTTTCATTCTTAAACTCATTGAGCAAAAGTGCAAGTATAATTGCAAAAGGAAATTCCAGAATACATTTAATCAGTCCTACAATCAGGGTGTTTCTTAACAATCGGGGAAAATCATAACTGGTAAAAAACATTCGAAAATAGCGAAATCCAACCCAGGGGCTTCCCCATATTCCCTTTCGGAAGGAATAGTCCTTAAATGCAAGTATGACTCCTCCCATTGGAACATAACAGATGAGAACGTAATAAATGATGCAGGGTACCAGCATGAGATACAAAGGCCAGAACCGGATCAGTTTCTTTGTTATGGACATATTAACTCTCTCCTTTTTCTTCTGCCGCAAATTTAAGTCTTACGCAAACCGGGTAATGATCGGAAAGATAAACGCCGTCCCAGAAGTCATCCCAAATGGTTACTTCCTGGCAGATCACCTTCCTGTCCCCAAAAATATAGTCGATCTTTTCTGTCTTCTGCCTTCCATAATCATGAAAAGTTCCACCTGTTCCTGCTGTAAAATCAATAAATTCCACAGCCGTATTCATGACTTCCATTTCCGGCGAATCCGGACAGGCGTTAAAATCTCCTGTAATGACAGCCGGGGCGTCGCAGCGGCACCGGTCATCTTTGACTGTTTTCAGAATCTGCATGAGGGCTGCCTGCCTTGCTTTTCTGCCTTCATGATCTAAATGGGTATTATAAATGCGAATCAGCTTTCTTTCCTCAAGACTCCACAGTAAAACCTTTGTGCAGGTTCTTGGACATATGCTTTGATTTTCGTAACGGGAGCCAAAAACCTCAGGCGTATTGGAAAGCCAGAAAACCTCCAGCCCCAGGAGATCAAATTTCATTTTCCGGTAGGCAACCGCAGTCTGCTCATCCTCTAAGTCTTTCCCTCTCCCACAGCCTACGATGTTGTAATCCGTTAAATTTTCTTTCAGCCACAGCGCCACATGAGGCAGAACTTCCTGAAAGCAAATTACGTCGGGAGACTCTTTTTCAATTTTTTGTAAAATGTACGGTTTGCGGA
>JAEYPZ010000197.1:0-4500 GCA_023410275.1 Bacillota bacterium | reverse complement strand
AAAAGTCTGGAGCATTTTCTTTGCTGCTCCATGAAAAACCATTATCAGTTTTCTGTATCAAAAACCACACCTCTTAAGCTGGAACATGTTAGAAATGCAAATTATCAGTTTCTTCAAACCTATGAACTTACAGAGGAAGAGTTAATCCAACTCTGTGAGCCTACTATGGAAGAACTGAAAGGTGCCTTATGCATGGACTGGGGGAAAACCCTTGTTTTCTTAAAAGGAATGTATTTAAAAGAGGATCAAATGGAGTACCTGAACAATGATTTTATCAAGGCACTCATGATTGATCCCCGGATGATGAATGATCCTTTTATACTGGGTAAGGTTTATGGGATGATTAAAAAAAGGATACAGATGGCCGCAAAAGGATCCATTCAGCTTTCCGGCAATTATGCCATTGTATCTGGAGACCTTTACTCTCTGGCTCAGTCAATCTTTGGCCTTCCTGTTACCGGCCTGTTAAAATCAGGAGAGGTGTATCACAAATACTGGATATCAAAAGGTGTAAAAGAAATTGCATGTTTCCGAGCTCCCATGACCTGTCACAACAACATTCGAAAGCAGTCGGTGGTTTACAGCCAGGAAATGGATTACTGGTATCAGTACAATCAGACCGGAATTATTCTTAATTCCTGGGATTCTACCTGCGATGCTTTAAACGGAGCAGATAAAGACAGTGACAGCTTTTTTACAACCGATAACGAAATTATTTTGAAAAATACCAGAAACGTTCCTACTATTAAATGCGTTCAACGGCAGGCTGAAAAGATTATTCCAGACGAATCCCATCTTGTCAAAGCAAATATTCTATCCTTTGGTGATGAAATTGGCTCTACAACCAATAAAATCACCTCGATGATTGAACTTCAGTCCAGCTTTAGAAGGGATAGCCAGGAATATGGGATACTTGAATACAGAATTATGTGCGGGCAGCATTACCAGCAAAATTCCATAGATAAGGCCAAGGGAATTATTTCAAAGCCAATGCCCAGGTACTGGTATGATAAAGCAGCCTGCGGCCAGCTGCCTGAAACAACAGAACAAGAAAAGGAATTCAAAAGACTTTGCTTTCACATAGCAGCCGACAAAAAACCTTATTTTATGAGATACATATACCCTGACCTTATGAATGATTATAAAAAATATACCACTGACAGCAATAAGAAATGTATCCGGCGTTTCCAAATGCCTCTTAAGGATCTTGAACAAATTCCGAATTATACAGCCGAGCAGGCAGAATTTCTGGAATACCATCAAAAATTTATGCCAACCGGAAACAATCCCTGTACTATCAATCGGATCTGCCATTTATTTGAAGATGCATTTGGTCAATTTCTTACTGATCGAAAAAATGATGCCGCATTTGACTACTCCATTTTAAAATGCGGAATTAACTATCAGAAAAGTGATTATAAGAAAATAGAAACTATAAAAAAAGAATATGACGAGACTTTGAAGCTCTATCAGCAGACCGCCAAAACCCTGCGTTTGGATAAAGAAGAGGCTGCTGCAAACCGGGCTATGATGGTGATGAAATTTCGCTCTGCCTGTGAATCCATTTGCCCTAATGCACTGGAATTATGTGAAATTCTTCTGGACATGTGCTACACCATCAATAAATCAAAGCAGTTTGTGTGGGATGTCTGCGGAGATTCCATTATACAAAATCTTCTTAAAAAAAATAATAACACCATACATATTCCTGTACTGGCAGAAACTGAGGGAGAATTTAAATTTGGAGGAGAATCATTCATTATAAAAGAAAAGAAATTAAGAGAGGATGAGTTACTTTGATTATTTTAAACGAAAAAGATTATGCAGAACAATTACTTACATCTGATCAGATTGATTTTTCAAAACCCTATCAGACCCTTAGCCTTCTGGCCCGCTATTATTATCATATCCGGGGCTGCAATGGTGATAAACTGATTGAGCAGCTTCAGGACTTTATGAAGCAGCGTTATCCAAGATATAATCCTGTAGACTGGACAAGCTGCATAGAAAGCTGCGCAATACGGGCATTAAAGTATCCCCTATGCCAATGTGACGGAATCTGGATTACTTCAAATGAACTTGATGTTATTGGCCAGATCAAAGATAAGGTTTTGGAACGTCTTGCATTTACCCTCTTATGTCTGGCAAAGTATCATAATTTTAGAAATAAAAGCAATCAAAACTGGGTAAATAATCCAGACAGTGAAATTTACAGACTTGCCTGTATTACTACTAATTCTTATGAAAAAGACATTCGCTTTCACAAGCTGAAAGAAGCTGGCCTGATTGATTTCGCTAAAAAGATCGACAATCTGAGCATAAAGGTGTTATTTGTTAATGATGAATCTGATAAGAGGATCTGCATTACCGATTACCGTAAGCTGGGTTATGAGTGGCGTATTTATAAAGGAGAGGACTATATAAGATGTTCCGGGTGCGGCATCTTAGTCCGTAAAACATCTGTTAATAAGAAATACTGCAAAGATTGTGCAAAAAAGAATCCTTATTATACTCCATTAGGAATAAAAAGTATCACCTGCATAGACTGCGGAAAGCATTTTAACGCAGAAGCGGCTAGCAGAGATTGCAGGTGCTATTTATGTAAGATCTCTCACCGTAAAGAACTTCAGAAGTTGAAAATGAGGCGTTACCGTAATAAGACAACTGTGTAGACTGGGCTCATTTCAACCCGGTATTACCATAAGGGACCTGAAAACCCTGATGTTATATGGGCAAAATACAAACGTATGTTCGAATGTAATTTTTCTAATATGGAAAGGTAATGATTGAAAATCCCTTTCTCATAACACTCCTTGTTACCGGTGGTCTGATGGCTTTTTGCTGTCAGGCTGCCGTTTGCATATGCATTGAAAATTCGAATTAAAGTGTCCCTAATTAACATGACTTAAGGTGTTATATAAGCGCCTTAAAAAACAAAAAGGAGAATCAATATGTCAAATAATATCTATGCAATTATCTTTGAAAATGTAGTAAAAAACGTTATTATATGTGATGACTATACATTAGCAAACGCATTAGCAAGAGCCTCTTTCGGTGATAATGCCTTTGCAGTGGAATCAAGCAGATACGCAGCTGGGATTGGGGATTTGTATGAAAACGGAGTCTTTTACCGTATTCTTGAGGATGGTTCAAAAATTCCGGTTGAATATATTCCTACGGAAAGAGAATCGATTGAAGAGCTTAATCATAAAGTAGTAGAAATTCAGGGTCTGCTTACTGATATCTACGAATTAAAGCTCTCTATGGACTCCATATTTGTTTTGTTAAAAAATACTTCTGCAGAAATTGGCAATAAATTATCAGCGACACCGGATATGAAATCAATTTCAACTGTATATGCAGACCTGATTGAGCAAAGTATTAAAACAGATGAAACCTATAAAACAATAGAGGACGTGCCTGCCTCCCTCAGAGACAGCGTAAAAAACATTCTCATTGACAGAAATATTAATGTATAAATTTAGTTATTAATATTTATCTCCCGGTTATAGCTCTATATCCGGGAGATTTTATTTATATAAACCAAATCCCATATACTCATATTAGTCATTAAAAAATTAGTATCCAGACGTTCCAATCCAACCTTCCCCCCCCCCTCTCTCAACCCGATAAACCCCAACCTCCCCCGCAACCCCGTAATGCTTCCTAAGCAAATCCCGCACCTCCACGTCACTCACCACCACCACCAGGTAATCATACCCGCTCAGAAGATTGTCCATATTATCTTCATAGAAAGCGCAAATGCCATCCACATGAGGCGCAAAAAGCATATATTTCCCAATATACTGCAGATAATAATCCGTCACCTGTCCGTCCGCATCTGTTGCATAAAACAAATACCTGCTCTCATCCATCTTTCCATCACGATACCACCGGTCTCCCGTAACCTGCCGTACCTTATAAGGCAAGGTGGAAGTATAAGATCCCAGTCGTCTCCATACCATTAAACTCCGACATCAGAAGAATAACCGCTAACGCAATGCAGACAATCACCCCTTTATGATACCGATCCTTACTATCCACACTTTTAAAAGCCATCAGATCCGGAACCTGTCCGATTCTATAATAAAAAGTTCGTTCCAAATCCCCAGTCGCGCATAAAACCAGACCTCCCGCAAAAAGCACTACAATGCTGGACGCATAACGTTCAAATCCCGCAAGCCTGAGTGCCTCATCAGAAGGCATGGAAAAGATATACAACCCCAAAATACCAGCATAATATAATATAACTACAACATCCAGTGCAATTAAAGCCTTCCACAGTCTCCAGTTCTTTTTCAACACAGCCCAGGCAAATATACTGCCTCCCGCTGCCATCAGATTAAACGCTAAAATCCCCATAAACGGTCTGCTTTTCAAATCAAAAACTGACTGAATAAACAGACTTACAATCTGTCTGACTTCCTCCTGAGTTTTCCCACCATATACGGTATCCACCTGCCGTGTCACATCAAACTTATTTTCAACTCCCTTGAAGGC
>JAEYPZ010000185.1:0-5781 GCA_023410275.1 Bacillota bacterium | reverse complement strand
TGGGAACGGACGATGATTTTGGCTTACCTTTCGTAATTTTCTCGTTCGGGGTTCCAAATTCCACTAAAATGCCAGCAGCTGTTCCTGGCAGGTGAAATTATACCAAACTCGCTGGAAGGTTGTATTTTGTGCAGGGCTGTGAGCTCAGACAGTGGTATAATTTTACCTAGGAACAGCTGCTGCCATTTAAGTGTCATTAGGGAACTCCTCAATAGAAAATTACGAAAGGTAAGCCAAAATCATCTGGGAATTGGCAATAAACTCTTGGACGGTTGTTGTATGGGTTTGGTCTTATAGGGTTTAGGCACAGCAAACGCACAAGGCCAAATAATGGATATACACAGATGACCAAGGGGGTTGTATTGGCATTTTGTCTCAAGAGGTTCCTTATGACACTTAAGCGGCAGGAAACGTGATTAGGTAAAGCAATGCCACTGTTTGAGCTCGATAACTACCACAGCCATAGTTATCACAGCGAGTTTGGCATTGGTTTACCTGCCAGTCACGTTTTCTGCCGCTTTAGTGGAATAAGGGTTCTCGCATAACAAAAGGTCAATACAACCCCCTTGGTCATCGTCCGGTTCCATAAACTTCCTTTATGATTTATCGTTGTTAACAAGCGAATCTAAAAGTTTAATATGGTAAATTGCACAAGGAGTGATGTGAGGGAAAGAACCACCCAGCAGGACAGGCCCAGTATGATAGGCTTTAATCCATTTTTCACAAGCTTTACAAGATTGGTGTTAAGGCCGATTGCTGACATTGCCATAACGATAATGTACTTTCCTGTTTTAACAAGAAATTCCTTTGCTGCGTCCGGTATTGGAAGAAAGGTACTGATAATGGAGGCAGCAACGAAGCCTAATATGAACCAGGGAAATATTTTGGAGAGGCTGTAATTTACCTTGCTGTCCTTTGCTTTGTTTCGGGAAACGAAAAGGGCAAGAACAAGAGTTACGGGTATAATCATAAGTGTCCTTGTAAGCTTTACAATAACAGCCAGATTTCCGGCAGCATTACTGAAGGAATATCCGGCGGCTACGACGGAAGAGGTGTCATTTACTGCGGTTCCTGCCCAGAGGCCGAAATGGTAATCCGACATCTGAAACAGATGTCCCAGAAAAGGGAAGAGAAAGGCAGCAATAACATTGAATAGAAAAATAGTTGAAATGGAACGAGCAACATCCTCATCCTCCGCCTGGATAACAGGGGCTGTGGCAGCGATTGCGGAACCGCCGCAGATGGCGGTTCCAACGCCTATCAGGATTTTTGTATTTTTCTCAACCTTTAAAAGCTTTCCTATGAAATAGGCACTTAAAAAAGTAGCAGTCAAAGTAAAAAGCATCAGGACAATGGTCTGTCTGCCGACCTTTAACACGCTGTAAAGGTTCATATTAAAGCCAAGCAGCATAATGGAATATTGCAGAAGCTTTTTGGAGGTATAGGTAATTCCGGTTTCAAAGGCTTGAGGTCTCTTAAAAAAAGCAAGTATCATTCCAAAGAGAATTCCAAGTACCGGGCTGCCGATAATGGGAAATTTCTCTCCGATTATCCAGGCCGGAATTGCTATGACAGCAGTTACTAAAATGCCCGGTATTCTGCCCGGCTTTTTTACAGCAGCTTCAACGGAAGGGTTCTTTGTTAATTTAGTCATGTTTACACCTGTTACATATCACAGGCAGGCCTGTGACATTGCCGCAGATAAAAATCAGTGAAAGAACTGGTTAGCGGCATCCTTTCTATAATTAGTATTTTCTTTCACTTTTAAAACTATTGCATAACACAGGCTGGCCTGTAATATTACCTCAAATTAAAATAAATGAGAGAACTGGTTAACGGCATAAAGTATATCTTTCTTTCGTTTATTTTGGCTCTGTACCAGTATATAGCTTGACAACATATAAGTAAAATATTATTATCTTATACATATAATAAGTAAATACTTATTGTTAAAAATACAATTAAATATCTGACATATTTACCATGCCGGATATCTGGAGGGGATAGCATTGACATTACGGCATTTTCAAATATTTGTGGCAGTCTGCGATAATAAGAATATGACAGCAGCCGCAAACAGCATGTTCATGTCCCAGTCTGCTGTGAGCCAGGCAGTTTCGGAGCTGGAAGAATATTATAATGTTCGCCTTTTTGAAAGATTATCAAAAAAGTTATATCTTACCCAGGCCGGTGAAAAGCTGTTAAGCTATGCCAGGCATATTATAGGTCTGAATGCAGCAGCGGAAAATGAAATGCGGGCCTTAAGGAAAAAAGGGAGCATAAGGATTGGTGCCAGCGTTACGGTAGGTTCCTGTGTCCTGCCGAAGCTGGTATCTGATTTCAAGAGGGAATCCCCGGAACTTACCATAGAAGTTACGGAAGATAATACCTCAAAGATTGAACAAATGATTATAAATGACAAGCTTGACTTAGGCCTGGTAGAAGGGGAAATAACCTCCTCCGATATCAAAAGCAGGCCATTGACAGATGATGTTCTGGTGCTGATATGTGCAAAGGATCATCCGTTTGCAAAACGCAGCAGGATTGAGCCCAAGGAGCTGGAGAAAGAGAATTTTATTCTGAGGGAAGTAGGCAGCGGAACCAGAAAGACCTTCGAGAACGTTATGGCGGAGAATTCGCTGAAGTGGACCGCAACCTGGACCTGTAATAATGCCGATACAATCAAGATGGCGGTAGCAGAAGACCTTGGAATCTCTGTGATTTCAAAAAGGGCGGTCAGCAAGGAATTAGAGGAAGGGATTCTGAAGGCTGTAAATATAAACGGGCTGATTTTTATACGCCAGTTTAAGCTGATTTATCATAAGAATAAGTATTTCACGGAGGCAATAAAGAGCTTTACGGAGCTTTGTCTGCTGAAATATAAAGACCTGATGGAGGAATGAGGCATTGAGGAACAAAAGCCTGCAGGCGTGTAAGCCTGCAAGGGTGCTCTTAAAAGTATATTTTCTCCTTCCAAGCCTATAATATAGTTAAGTCTTTACAGCGTAATTTCAGTTTTACAGGGACTTTTTAATGATGCTTATAGAAATTATGGGGTGATTTCCGAATGATTAAAAGGCATACCATTGCCAGTACCATAATGATAATTGCCATTTGTACGATAATTGGCGTTTTTTTCTGGATATCCTATCAGCGAATCAATGAGGTATATCGGGAAGAAACCCAGATTACGATAATTAAAATGCGTAAATTGTTCCTGAAGGATACGGTCAATAACATCATTCAGGATATCACATTGGACAGGGAAAAGGAACGGGACTATTATCAGAAAAATATCGATAAAAGATATGAGGCTCTTTTATCCGGGAAAAATTTGCCGGAAAAAGAGTATGCAGACTATTTTAAACGCTGGTTCGGTTCCGGCTATTCCCGGGATATCAATGAAAACGAGTGGACCGTCTTTTTATGGAATAACAGCAGCAAAAAGGTTATCTATGATCCGGCCGATATCGTAAAGAAGGACATCAGTGAAAGTCTGAAGACAGTAAAAACGCAGCTGCTGTATTACCGGATTATAACCCACGGTCCAATCTATGGGCTTATCGGTGTAAGCAGGAAATATGTGGATAACAAAGTAAAAGAAGCGGCGGCAGATAAGATAAGAAATATGAAATTTGGCAATGGCTCTTATGTATGGGTAAATGAAATCATCAACTATGCAGGAGGAAAGGATTATGCCATCAGACGGGTGCATCCCAATCTTCCCCAAACAGAAGGAACATATCTGTCAACCGACATGACGGACATTAAGGGAAACCGCCCCTATGCACAGGAATTGGCGGGAGTAAAAGCACAGGGAGAATTATTCTTTACTTATTATTTTAAAGAACTGAACAATGACAGCATATCGGAAAAGCTGACCTACGCCAAATTGTATAAGGACTTTAACTGGATTATTGCTATGGGGATTCCCCTGGATGATATCCGGCAGTATATTGATCATACCAATGCCAGGAGTATGGCAGCGGTGAGAGGTCAGATGATAACCCTTGTGGCGCTGATGATTATATTTGTGGCATTCAGCCTGTTTTTATTCCTGTCACTTGAAAGGCTGTACACAAAGGGTATCAGCAGACAGATGGAACTGGAAATGAATAAGGACGTTCTGTCAAAAGCCTATAGCCGCAGGTTTGGTACGACGGAGCTGGTAAAGGAGTTTAAGGAATTTAAGAGGAAAAGAATAACAGATACGGCCATTTTTATGTTTGATGTCGATAATTTTAAAGGAATCAACGATAATTTTGGACATGATGTGGGAGACAAGGTGCTGATTGAAATTGTAAACAGGGTGTTCCAGGTGATACGAAGCTCAGACTGCCTGATACGCTGGGGCGGAGATGAATTTGTAGGCATCTTTCACGGACTGAAGGAAGCAAATTCTGTTTACACTGCTGAAAAGCTGGCAGCAGCCATATCGGATCTAAGAATACAGCAGGAAAAGGAAGTCATAAGTCCGACCATATCCCTTGGAATAGCGTACTTTGATGAGAAGGATGAAAGCTTTGAAGAGGTCATTAAGCGGGCGGACGCAGCAATGTATCAATCAAAGAAAGAGGGGAAAAACAGGGTGAGCCTTTACCGGGAGCCGTTTTCCTCCTCAATGTGATTTTTTATAGGCACTTGGCGTGGTGCCGGTAAGTCTTTTAAAAACTTCGTTAAAATGCTTGATATCACTGTAACCCACCTGTTGGGCGATTATAATAATCTTGCTGTCGGTAGTTTTAAGTAAATGACAGGCTTCTTCAATCCGAAGCCTTTGAACATATTCGGAAATCGTAAGGCCGGTGTAATCCTTAAAGAGCTTGCAGTAATAAGTCGGGCTTAAAAAAGACCTGGAAGCCAAGTCGGTAAGCTTGACAGTAACATTATAGTTTTGTTTCAGATATTGTATGGATTGCTCAATAAGACTGGCATGGTGCGTTATCATGCCGGTTTTATTATTTGGCGAATTCTTCAGGGAGCGGAAAATTTTAATAAGAAACTCAATCAGGTATACCCGTAGTATTTCTGCATACCCATCTTCTTTTTCGGTAAATTCCTTCAGCATTTTGTGATAAATAGCCTCAAAGGCAGGATTTTCGCCTTCTGACAGCTTTAAGTCGCCCATACTGTCTGGAGTCAGGGAAAAAATTGAACGAAAGGAAAGGTAATGGATTACATCTTTAAAATCCTTGTAGTCTATCAGGTTGACATCTATGAAATCAGGTTTAAATACACAGTTATAGACCTTTAAGGGTTCCTTGTCAGGGGAAGCAAAGGAGCGGAATTCATGCGGTATATGGTAGTTAATGAGAAATAAATCTCCTTTGTTTACATCGTATTGTTTATCGCCCAGAATATGAATACCGGAACCGGAAGCTACATAGGAGATCTCAATAAAATCATGGACATGCAAATGAGGCTCGGGATTTTCGGTTATGTAGTTTATAAAGATGGAGTTACCGTTCTGGAATAATTTTTCGCCGGTATCATGGTAAATTAAGTTTTTGTTCATAAGAATCACCCCGTTCCATTATAATACAGCTTCATTATAATACAGCTTAATGAAATTGAAAATACATAATATGATTTGAGGGATAAAAGGGAAGGTTTTCAAAAGGGGACGGCAGTTTGCACAAAATAGAAAGCATGAATGCTTCGATTCCAATGTATAAGAAGTCCTAATTCTCTGAAGCTTTTGTGCTGGACATATCCTCAAACAGATAACTCGTGGGCTCAGACAATCTGTTTGAGGATATAGCACAAAAGCTTCAGAGAAAA